>CAVVNA010000032.1:0-27514 GCA_963749275.1 uncultured Acidobacteriaceae bacterium | reverse complement strand
ATTCTCAGGGACTTTTTGCAACGCTTCGACCAGGATGCGGCGGAGGCGGTAGCGGCTGTCGAGATCCATGCTGACGAACTCGAAACCGATTTCATTGACGCGGGCACGGCGGAGGAGAACCTCGCCGCGGATTCTTTTCACGCCCAGAGAAATTTCGACGTGGGCTTCGGAGCCGACGCGGAGATTGTCATTGCGCGTCCCCATCCCCCCGCCGAGACTCATCTCACGCATGACGATGTTCGACTTTCCCCAGGAACTCGAAAGAGTGGCGGAGAGAGCGCGCGGCAGGACAATGCGTTCGTAGCGGCGCTGGCGGACCCAGGGACATCCCGGACCGGAATCAAGCGGAGCGATGGCGAGTTCGCCGGATTCGAGGCCGCTTTCGACAAGAGCCTGGGTGCCGTGGCGGGGATCGATCTTCGAGAGCGCCTGAATGGCTGCGATTCTCAATTCGCGGTGCTGGTTATAACCGAAAAATTTCTTGTCGTCAACGATGGCGCGCAGAACCGGGACGGCCTCGCTCTCGCGCAAACGGCCGAGTGACTCGATGGCCTTCAGTTGTACGAACGGGGGACGATTCTGAGCTTCGCCGGCGGCGGCCAGCGCGATCAGGCTGGAACTGGCGCTCTTGTCCTGGCTCATGCCGATCTCGTCAATCGCCTCGGGCAAGATGTGGGCGTCGAGCAGCTCGAGCAGTTCGAGCAGGGTGCGTCCGCGGTCGGGCGCGGCGCCGTAGGCGATCTGGCGAACGATGACGTCCTGATAGAAGCGGTTGAACTCGCTCATACGGGTGGGCAGCAACTCCAGCAGAGTGGCCACCGAGAGACGGCTCAAAAGGCCGACGGTTGAGGCAGCCTGGCGGGGCTGGCCGGTGCGCAGAATGTCGCGCAGATCGTCGATGCCAGGTTGTCCGAGTTCGTCGGCGAGTTCGATAATGCGATCGCATTCGACGCGTTTCTGGGCGCGGAAGAAGCGGTCGGCAAGGTGTTCGATGGAACTTCTGGGAAGCTGCTGCAGGACGTTGATTAAATCCTCGGGCGCCTGATCGGCGTTGATGGCTTCTTCGATCATCTCAGGCAGGCGATTTTCGATGCCGACGCGGGAGCGGAGATCCTGCACCAGGGCGGGGCGTTGCCGGGCTATATCCTCGAACGAGTGGCAGAGTTCGGCGACGGCTTTGTACTTTTTGCGGGCGCAGGCCTCCTGCCCGAAGCGCGCGAAGGCGGCGCTCAGCAGGCTCTGGATCTCGGGATCGGTTTCCTTGCCCAGTTTCTCGCCGATCAGGGCGAGGGCATTGGGCATGATTTCATCCGGCGCGGTGGCATAGAGGTCGGCGAGTTGAGCCAGTCCGCTGGCGGTTCTGCGCCGAGGCTCGGCATCCTTGGCGTCGATGCCACTGCAGTAATTGGAAAGAATATTAGCGGCGACCTTATTGTCGTCGCGTTCAAAAAGGATTTCGACGAACTGGCGAATGTTGCGGGGCGGTACGCACGCGGCTTCGTCGGAGAGCAAAACGCTTTTCTTGCCGGCTTCCGGAATCTCGGCCCAGAACATCCGGTCGAGAATGTCGGCATGGGACTCAATCAGAATGCCGGCCTTGGACATCTTATCTTCCTGGACGCGCAGAATCTGGCGAAGCGTGTCCATCTGGCGGCTCATGTGGTCCATCATGTCGTGGACGGCATTGACCTTGATGTCCCCCCGCTGATAGCGGTCGAGAGCGAATTTGATGGCCATGCTTTCGGCCGCCTTCATCAGAAGGGGCGTGTCATTGCTTTCGTTTCCTACGTTCTGAGAAGCCTGCGCCGCCAGGCCTTCCAGCAACTGAGCAAGATTCAGCTTGGCACCTTCGGGCACCTTGCCTAGCTCGACCTTGAGATTATCCTGAGAACCGTTCGGATCCTGCATCGCCTGGCCGAAATGAGTGAGCAGGCGAATCGTCTGGATGACTTCCTCTTCCTGCAAGGGAACGACGCCGCCAGTCCATGCTCCGCCCGAACCCGATCCACCAGCGCCCGTGAAGCCGGGAATAGGGATGTTTGGGACGCTGCCAAGGGGCGGGCTGCCGGGCGCACCGGCGCCGGCGCTCGCTCCCTGGGCGGCGGCAATCAACTGCAAAAGTTTCTGAGGGTCATTGAGCCACTGCTTGGCCTCGGGACCGAGGGCTTGGACAGCGAGTTGTGCCGCCATGGAATACTCACCGGTTACAGGATCGGCGGCCACGAACTTGACTTCGTTGATGCGGATCGAGGAATCCTTGTTATCGCCGAGCGTTTCCTTGAGCTGCTTGGCGAAGTCCTGCGCTTTGGAGGCGCCCATGGCAAAAGCCCGGACCAGCCGGGTAAAGTCCTCGAGCGTGACCTTGTTCGAAAACATGATGCTGGAGAGTCCCGCGGTGTTCAGCAACTGTGCGAAACTGCGTTCGGCCTGTCCGGCTTCGAGCGGGATACCATCGAGAAGAAGTTTGTTGTCGGCGACGCCGAGTAGAAAACCAGTATCGCCGCTTTTGGGCAGCGCCTGCTGGAGTTCGCTCCAGGCGGTCTCGAACTGGCCCTCGGTGCGCTTGTGGGTCACTCCGTAGAGCCGGGTGTACTTAATCAAAATATTAAGGCTGTGGAGGAAAGACCGAGCCGACGCACTGCGGCCGGCTTCGGTTTGGGCGGCGGTAGCGATAGCAGCCTCCTCTGGGTGTTGGAATGTTCGCAATAAGATTAAACGGGAAAGTGGCCTGATGCACGATTACGGAAGTAATTGAAGAGCGAGCGGAGGACTGTACGGAGGGACAGGTCCTTTCGGCTGCTGCGCGCTACACTAGTGGCGCGGCCGCAGTTACCGGTTGCCGTACCCAGTACCCAGTTAGTCGGCGGCCAGTGCCCAGTGCCGTCTCTACGGGAAAGTCTGATGAAGATCGGCGTGCTTTTTTTTGGAGTATTGAAGGACGTGTTAGGACGATCGGGCGAGACGGTCGATCTGCCCGAAGGGGCGCGGGTGCGGGAGGTACTCTTCCATTATGCGCGAGAGACTTCGCGCTTTGAAGCGATGTCGCCATCGCTGGCGATTTCGGTGAATCGGGAGTATTCGTGTGCGGACCGGGTGCTGCGAGAGGGCGATGAAGTGGGGCTGTTGCCGCCGGTAAGCGGCGGGTCGGCGGAAGACGGCGAAGTGTCTGGCGAAGTCCAGATCGTCCGCGAGCGGATCGATACGGAGTCTGTGGTCGCGCGCTTGAAGCGCCCAGCGGATGGCGCGGCGGTGATTTTCGACGGCGTGGTACGGGACAACACGCGTGGGCGGCGCACGCTCTATCTGGACTATGAAGCCTATGAAGCGATGGCCCTGAAACAGATGGAATCTCTGGCGGCGGAGGCGCGGGCGCGTTTTGGGGTGCGAGCCGCGTCGATCATCCACCGGCTGGGGCGGCTGGAGATTGGCGAGACCAGTGTGCTGATCGTGGTGGCCGCGGCGCATCGGGACGCCGCCTTTGAGGCCTGCCGGTGGATCATTGACACGCTCAAGAAGACGGTGCCGATCTGGAAGAAAGAATACTTTGAAGATGGAGCGGTGTGGGCCGACGGTGAGGCGTTTCCCGAAGAAATTCGACGGCCCTGAGACACAGGTATTGCAGCTTGCATCCAAATGACTGACTCTCAAATGAAGCGAATCCAAAACAAGCTGCGAGCTGCGAGCTACGAGCTTCGAGCAAACGGTGTGAGGGTTAGCTCGTGGCTCGTAGCACGTGGCTCGCAGCACGTGGCTCGCTTGATCGTTTGCGTCTTGTACCTTTGCATCTTGTTCCTTTGCATCAGCGCCGAGTTGCTGGCGGAGGAGCCGGAAACCACGTTCAAGGTTGACGTGAAGCTGGTCAACGTATTCGTGACGGTGACCGACGCGCGCGGGGCTCCGGTGGCCAACCTGCTGAAAGAAAATTTTGTACTGAAAGAAGATGGCAAAGAGCAGAAGATCGCGATCTTCAGCCGGGAATCGGCGCTGCCGCTCTCGATTGTGCTGGCGGTGGATACGAGCCTGAGTACAAGGAAAGATCTGCCGCTCGAGCTGATCTCGGCGCGCAAGTTTGTACACGCGATTGTACGGCCGCAGGACGGACTGGCCTTGTACAAGTTCAGCGAGGAAGTGAGCCTAATGGTGCCGTTCACATCCGATTTGAAGAAGATCGACGCCGGAATCGACCGGGTGCGCAACGGCTCGGCGACGGCGCTTTACGACGCGATTTTTCTGGGGTCGCAGGCGCTGAGCCGGCGGCAGGGAAGAAAAGTGATGGTGGCGATCACCGACGGCGGAGACACGATGAGCCAGGTGAACTACAAAGAAGCGCTGCGCGCGGCCCAGGAGGCGGAAGCGATTATTTATAGCATCATCATCGTGCCCATCGAAGCGGACGCGGGACGGGAAGAGGGCGGCGAGCACGCGCTGATTCAGATCTCATCGGACACGGGCGGCAAGTATTATTACGCCACCTCGCTGCCGCAACTGGACGACGCCTTCCGCCAGATCAGCGACGAACTGCGGACGCAGTATCTGCTGGCGTATTATCCGTCGCAGCGCTATTCGAATTCGGAATTCCGCCAACTGCGGGTGGACCTGGCGAATCCGCCCGCGGGCGGTCCCTATCAGCCGCACTATCGGGCCGGGTACTACACGCGTAAGGGGACGTTCTAACCCGACGTTCAACCGTTCACCCCCAAGCTGTCGATCATGCTCGGCACACAAGAAAAAGGGGAGCCTTTTTCGGCTCCCCTTGTGGGAATGCTGCTATATGGTTAAAAGTTGATCTTGGCGACAAACTGAACGATTCGCGGCCGGTTCACCACGTCAAGAACTGAAGCGGATCCGGTCGCTATGTTGATCGCGCCGTAGTTGCCGTTCGAGCCACCCGTATACGCGCCATACGGGCTGTTCGGGCCGGACTGGGGGCTCGCGAAGGAGGGGTGGTTGAAGAGGTTGAAGAGATCAGCCCCGAATACGAAGTTAGTCTTTTCCGTGATTTTCGTACTCTTGTGAACGCTGAAATCCCACTCCTGCTGGAAGAACCCGCGGAAGATATTGCGCGGAACATTGCCAATTGCCGCCAGGCCGGTCCCGCCGTTCGCCACGGCGCAGCGGGGATCGGAGGTCGAGTATGACTGGGTGACGTTTTGGTCGTTCACGCATAGGCCACCAAGAACGAAATCGTTCAAGTTCGCAAAATTGGCAATTTTGGCATCCGTGCTCCCCTGGGTTAACACCGCCGAGCGCGGCGTGCCTGGAACGAGAGTGGCATAGTTGAGGCCCTGGAAACCCGTCGGGTCGGAAATCGAGAGGGCGGAGGAGTCGTAGATCGCGAACGGGGTGCCGGACTGGAAGGTCGTAGCGCCCTGGAGCGTCCAACCGTGCGCCAGCATGCCGAGTCCATGCGCGCTGCCGAAGGGCAACTCGTAGGAATAGCTGAAGATCAGCCGCTGGGGGCGATCAAAGTCCGAGAGCCCGCGGTTTCCGCTCACGTTCAGCAGGTTGCCCATTTGTTCATTTCCGTTCAACTCATCGCCCTGCTCTGAGCCAGACGCATTGTCGAGGGATTTCGACCAGGTGTATGCCGCCTGGAAGTAGAGGCCCTTGGCGAACTGATGGATCAAAGTGGCTTGGAGCGAATGGTAAGTGGAGTGAGAGTTGTTTTCCTGCAAGAAGGCGAAGGGGCTCTGGATGCCAAGGAATTGCGTGAACACGCGCGCATTGAGATTTGCCGCTGTACTTCCAGTGATGGAGACGCTTCCGTTAGGATTCATGACCACGTCCGGCGTTCCAGCAGGAGGCGGGGTGAAACTCGACGATAGCGCTGACGCGGGGATGACGCAGGGAGAGATGAGCGTGCAGGTCTGGCCGGCATTCACGCCGCGACCTGGACCAAGCAGGCGATTGCCGGCGGAGCCGATATATCCCAGCTCAACCATCCAGCCGCGAGCCACTTCGCGCTGCAAGGTCAGGTTCCACTGCTGGGCATAGGGCGGAACAAAGTTGCGCACGGGGAAGAAGAAGAACGAGCTGCTGTTGGGTGCGTTGATCCCGCCCGCATTGCCATTGGTGGCGTCAAATATCGGCTCGCCGCCGGGGTCGAAGGGCGTGGAACTGGCGGGGTTAAACCCGCTCAATTTGTTGAACCCTGAAGGGATGCCAAAAACTGCTGGTCCCAACGTAGGGCCGTTCGGTCCTGGTGTTAATGGCAGCGGGAAATCCGAGTTAGGCAGAAGCAATGGGAACGGGGCCGACGGCGGCGCACAGCCGGGCGTTCCCTGGACGCAAGCAACGGACGAGAACGCGTTGTTGAATGGGGGTCCGCCAGCCGACTGCAATTGCGACTGGTTGGAGACGCGTTGGTAATAGATGCCATAACCACCCCGAAGTGCCGTCTTACTATCGCCGAATACATCCCAGGCAAAACCGATGCGAGGGGCGAAGTTCTTGTCGGCGAAGCAATGGAGTTCCGTGCAATCGCTTACGCCCGGTGTACCAAAGCCGCCGGGAGCGCCGGATGGATGGATATACTGCAAGGGCGGAGCCGGGTATCCGTCTGAAGTACAGCCGGTACTGCTGCAATCGCCGATGCCCCCCAGGTCGGTAAGGTAGTTGCCATTGACATGCGCCGTATCGATGCCTTCCCAACGCACACCCAGGTTGAGAGTCAGACGGCGAGTGACCTTCCAGTCGTCCTGAAAGTAGGCTGCTGCATCCGTGGCGCGGAAGTAAAAGGTGTCCAAGCCGCCTTCGCCAGCAGTGCCATTGATATTGCCCAGCAGGAAATTCTGAAAACCGTTTAATCCCGGGAATGTAACCGCGTTGGCCGCATATGTCACGATCCCCCGCTTCTCATAGTGGTTGAAGCGGTTGAGTTGCCAGTGGTCGAACTCGCCGCCAACGCGCAGGGTGTGTCTGCCCAGGGTCTTTGAGAAATCGTCGCCCCAGATAAAGGTGTTGTCGCGAGTACCACGATTATCGTTGGCTCCAACACCGAGGGAGAACCCGCCACCCGTGATATTGGGTTGCCATGCGCCCGGGTATTGAGCCGAGTTGGGACGGGTCGAGCCGATATCGGCCAGCGTAACCGGCTCCGACGGTTGATTAGCGAAATTGTATCGAGAATAGCCGAAGCGAAAGTCATTTATCGTGGTCGAGGAGAAGACGTGTGTCAACCCGACCTTGAGGAAACGGCCGCTAAGCGGTTCGTTTTCGGCGAAGGGAAGACTGGCTGCTTCTCCGAAGGGTAAAACCGTGGTGGTATCGTCGAGAAACCAGCGCACCGTGAGTGTGTCCTTCGAGCCAAACTTCTTATCGGTTGTGACCGTGAACTGATTATCGTGGAAGACGCCGAGTGAGGAAAGACTCAACGTGGCCAAGTTCGTTTGACCGAGAGCATTAAGACCCGGTGTGCCGGGTAACGAGGGGATGCAGTTTACCCCGTCATTGAATCCCGGACAGTCGCTTGGTGAAAGGTTCAGCCACTTCAAGGCGACTGGATCGAGCCCCGTATACCCCGCTGGCAATCCACCGGGAAAAAACGCGGAGGTAAGGTTGGCGGCCGAGCGGACCGCTGGCAGCACAGGAATTTCGGTAAAGATAGTCGTACCCTGAGCAATTGCGGAGGCTTCCCGCACTCCCGAGTAGTTGCCGAAGAAGAAGAAGTTCTTGATGAAGGGCACAGGGCCGCCGATGGAGGCTCCGAAAGCGTTCTGACGCAGAACCGGGGCGGTGTTCGACAGTCCCGACGATAACTGGGATTCCTTTAGGAAATAGTCGTTGGCATCCAGAATGGGATTGCGAAAGAACTCAAAGACATCGCCGTGGTATTTGTCGGTTCCCGACCTTAAGTTAACCTGCATGTTGCCGCCACCGTTGCGACCCTGCGAAGCGTCGTAGAGCGAAGTTTGGGTTTTAAACTCCTCGACGACATCGGGGTTGGGCAGGTTAACCTCATTAAAGATCGGCAAGCTAACGTCGTTGGCGTTGATCCCCTCCAGTTCATAGTTGTTGTTCACCGGGCGCTGGCCATCGACGATGATCGTCGTCACACCCCGGCCCAGAGCGGTGTTATCGGCGAACTCGCTGTTAGTGCCGGCCGAAAGCGCCAGCAGGCTGAGAAAGTTACGCGTGGCCAGCGGCATCTCCCGGATTACATTGCCGCTAAGCGCTTCGCCAGTTGTCGCGTTGGTTACTTCCACGGGAGCGGTGGCGCCCGTGACGATGACCTCGGTAGCAGTTGTACCAACTCTCATTCGAACGGCTACAGAGCTGGTTTCCGACACTCTGACGGCAATGCCAGGGGCGCTCGTCTTACTAAAGCCCGCAGCGGTAACCTCGACCCGATAGGTGCCTATCGGCAGCAGCGTGGCGGTGAAGGTGCCCTGAGAGCCAGTGGTGATCGTCCGTTCTGTGACGCCCGTGTCCTCGTTAGTGATGGTGACTTCAGCCTTGGCAATCACGGCACCACTCGGATCGGTGACCGTTCCCGTGATTTCACCACGGGCGCCACCTTGGGCAAATGCGGCCACGGTAAACAGCAGCACCAACGAGACCATAGCGATGAAATATGCCTTTCTCATCTGACCACCCTTTCCTTCTTTTGTGCTCTCAACTCTTTTCATAAAGGAAACCTCCACGGAAAAACTCGTACTGCCTAGGGGCCCGCGAGGCGGAAACCCTGACGAAAGATGGGACTGGGAATACACAGCAAACAACAACAATTCGCATTTGTTGAACCAAACTACAGTCCCCTATTTTTCAAAGACTTACGAGTGTAGCAGTGCTATATGTATGGATAATGGAAGATTGAAAACGCTCCGCCTACCAAATTGCGTACATCATCACTACCGCCAGATCACATCACTGATCCGGGCCATCATTGCCCGGATCATCATTGGCTGACACCTTGCAGCGTGCCCTGTTCGGCGCTCACTTGCACCGTTGCACCGTTTCCGCTTGCACTTCGACGATCTGGCGGGCTTCGCCGATCTGCAGTTTCAGGTTGCCAGTCGCGGTTTCCCACCTCAACTCTCAAGGTCGCTTCCGTCCTCCAGGAAAACGCACACATCGCCACGTGGAAGTGTCTGCATCTAGTAGACTGTTCTATTCGATTTCAGTCGAAAATCATTGCATGTGATTTGTCATCCTGAGCGAAGCGAAGGATCTGCTGTTCGCCGCAAAGAACAGGTCCTTCCCTTCGCTGCGCTCAAGGTCAGGATGACAAATCAGAAGCTCTGCCCTAGGAGAGTGGCATTTTGTTCGATTGCTCTGGCTTTCATCGTGGTCGTTATCTGCCCATTAGCCTATTGCTCGTCGTTTCGCTCACTGCCGCGCTCACGGTTTCCTTGTGGGCGCAGGAAATAACCGAAGAAAATCCGACCGCTGCCACTATTCAAGGTACGGTGCGCGATGACGCCGGCAACCTCGTGGAAGGGGCGCGGGTTTTCTACCGCTCGCAGGCCACCGAGACCAGGGGAGTGACGCGCACTGGCAATGACGGGAAGTATGTTTCCGAGGTGTTGCCGCCGGGCCCCTATGTGGTGCGGGTGGAAGGCCGGGACCTGGCGCCGGCCGAGAGCACTGTGAATGTGGTGTTGGGGGCTGCGGTCACGGCGGATTTCAAGCTGGAATGGATCAATCCCGGGCCGGTGCGGCTGGAGAGCAAGTTCGATGGCGATGCCAGCTACAGGCTCCCGATTGACGGGCGGAACTATCTGCATGCGGGCCAGATCGAGCCGGGCGTGCAGCCGGTGGATGGAAGGATTCTCGATCCGGGCAAGAGCGCCCTCCAATCGCTTTCGATCAACAGCCAGCTGGGACGAACCACGCGCTACGACATGGATGAAGTCGAGGTGATGGATGAGACCAAGGGCGCGGCCACGATGAACCTGCCGGCGGAGGCGGTGCGGGATGTGATCGTTTCGCGGGTCACGCCCGAGGTGTTTCAGTCGCTGAACGCCGCCGGCGCGGTGCGGGTTTCAACGCGCTCGGGTGGAGATGAATGGCACGGCAATCTGTTTGGAGATCTGCAAGACAAGATACTCGGCTTGGCGGGATTTCCCTCTGGCAGCGACTATAGCCGCCAGCAGTATGGATTTGGCGGCGGCGGCGCGGTGATCAAGGACAAGGCGTTTCTATTCATCGGCGGGGAACGCACCAAGCAGGATGGTGTTTTGCCGACCGTGTTCGGATTCCCAGCTCCTAACCAGATCAGCCTGCGGAACGGGTATTTTCGCGAGAACATGCTGACGGCGCGGCTGGATTATAACCTCAGCGACAACATGAAGTTTTTTGTGCGGCTCAGCTACGACAACGCGAACCAGATCGGGCCGCCCGACAGCCAGTCGTATTTTCGCAATCAGTTGAACGTTCCGGCGGCGGTTTCTGGGCTGGATTGGAACCGGGGACGGTTCGTGAACAGCGCCCGCTTCGGCTATCAGAAGATGGTGAACGCGATCGCTCCCGACCTGATCGACTCGGCGCCGGCGCCTTTCCACATGCAGATTGGATCGTATGCCCTGGGGCCGAGCGTGGCGGGTCCGCGGCAGACGATTCAACGCGACCTGTTCGGGCGCTACGACAGCAGCACGATTTATAACGTGCACACGATACGGTTCGGGGGAGCGATTCACCGCATCGCGCAGGGAGATTTTTACGCGCCGGGGAATTACGGGCCGTCGGTGACCAGTTCGAACGGACTGGACGTGATCAATGCCATCAACAGCGACCCGAGCTTGGTGCCGATTATCCCGGGCGATCCGCGCGGAGCTGCGGATAATCCGCTGAACTATCCGGTGGGCACGGTCACGATTTTCAATGGCCTCGGAAATTTCAGTGAGAACTCGGCATTCAACCGGCCGACGGGCGGTCACTTCGACACGCGCTTCGAGGGGTACGTGGGCGACACCTTCAACCTGTTTCCGAACCTGAACATCAGCTTTGGCGTGAATTATGTGCGCGACACCGGGCGCACGGACAGCGACTTGCCGGCGGTCCCATGTTCGGCGATCAACACAAAAATCGTACAGACTCCGCCGTGCACGACTGGTTTGATTCTCGATCAATTCGGTTTGATTGCGTTTCCGGTCACGCCGGGCTTGCACCAGTTCCTCGGCCAGAGCGTGACCCAGCCGATCGCGAATTTTGCTCCGCAACTCGGCGTGGCGTGGGACCCGGGACACAGTGGCCGGACGGTGGTGCGGGCGAGCGGCGGGTTGTTCTATGACAATTTTCTGCTGCAGAATACCTATCAGGATCGCATCAACCGCTTGTCGAACGGACAATATAACCGCAGCCTGACCCTGTGTCCGGCGGGATCGGTGCTGTTTCCGAATGCGCCATCGGGCATAAACAATGGCGTCATAAGTGAGAGCAATGGCGTTGTAAGCGCGGTCGATGGACTCGATATTGCCACACAGATTTGCGGGCAGCCGATCGGCGCCGTTTCTAAAGCAATCCAGGATCTGCAGAAGCAGTTTATGGCGGCGCAGTCGACGGTGACGGGCGGGCCGAACGTGTACTCGCTGGCCAACAGCGTAGCGGATTTTGGGGGCATGCTGGCGCCCGGTTTCAGGACGCCCCGGGTCATCCACATCAGCGGTGGAATTCAGCATCAGATCGGGGAACGCGGCATGTTCTCCGTCAACTATGTGCGCGAGATGGGCACCCAGTTTCCGCTGGGGATTGACACCAATCACGTGGGCGACGCAGGCTACATGACGGACGGGCACAGTCTAAACCCCTTACTCAACACCTATCAGGCGGAGCTGAATGCGATCAATGCGACGGCGGCAGCTAATCCGGCGGCGGCGTCATGCCCGACGGCGGCGTTCGCCGGCAGCAGTTCCCAGGCTGCCGTGAGTTGCTATCTGGCCGCCGTGCCGGGAGCGAGCATCACCGATTTCGCGCGCCAGGGTTTGGATTCGTCGAATGCCTTCTGCGGACCGTTTCCCTGCTCGGTCTTAGGCAAGCAGCAGGCCTCATTCGGCGGCATCAATCCGGCGGTGGGATCGAACATCATGTACTTTCCGAGCGGGCGGTCGCGGTATACGGCTATACAGCTCGCGTACCACGGGGTCAGCGGAGACAACCCGATACGCCGCGTGCGGCGGTTGGAGATGGCGATTTCCTACACGCTCTCCCGCTATCGCACCAACCTGGCAGAGCCGAACGGCAGCGGAGGAGACTATTCGCTGATGAACGTGGCGGAAGACTACAACCGGCCGCATCTGGGACATTGGGGAGACTCGGGGCTGGACCGCACGCACCAGTTTAACCTCACTCCCACGTGGGATTTGCAGTACGGTCTGCGGCTTTCGATGATCACGCATCTGGCGTCGCCGCTTCCACTAAGCGCGTATGTTCCGCAGCAGGACGGAGGCGGAGTGGCAGGGGAAATTTTCCGCAGCGACCTTACCGGCGACGGCACCGTGGGCGATCTTTTGCCGAACACGATTATTGGCAGCACGGGAAAATACTCGAACGGCAGTTTGAGCCAGGTAATCACTCGTTACAACCAAACATACGCAGGGAAGTTGACTCCGGCGGGTCAGGCGCTGGCGACTGCCGATCTGTTCAGCACAACGCAACTGATTGCGCTGGGAGCCTATGCGCCTCTGATTCAAGGGCTGCCCTCGCATGCCGCAGAAGCGACCTGGCTGAAGACGATGGATTTGCATTTGAGCCGGCCGTTGCAGGTTGGGGAGCGGGTGAAGCTGGAGCCGAACGTTTCCGTTTTCAACGTTTTCAACTGGGCCAACTTCGGAGGCGCGGGCTACCAGTTAAGCGGCGTGATGAATGGCGCGCCGGGCAGTTCGCTGAACAACGCGAGTTCGGGGGGATACTGCGGTAACTCAACCACCTTCTGCACGGCGCGGCTGGACCGGGTTCTGCCTGGTTCGGGCACCTACGCCACCGGGGCTCCGCGGCAAATAGAGTTCGGAGTGCGCATTACGTTCTAACGTTGGGGCTGGCGAAAAGAGGCGCGCGGCGAGGCTTTGGCGTCGGCCGAGATGGAGCTCGGCCGAGCGGCAAGATTGCAGGGGCGTTTCGGGCGGAGACAATTCCCTAACGCCCCCCATGGGCTGCAGCTTAAGTCTGCAGCTTCAGTCTGCGGCTTCAGCCTGCGGCCTCGCGCCCGGCGTGCGACCTGACTCCACGGCGACAGAACTATCTCCGCAGAGCTATGCCCGCAGAACTATGCGCTCACACTTAGCGCATTGCTGGAGCTCTGAGTCGAGCTCGCCGCGCTGGAGTTGAGCAAGTTCAGAATGAGCTCGTAATTGCTCTGCTGGTTGAGGTTGATGGTGAGTTGCTCGGCGGCGCTGCCGTTCTGTCCCTGAGTTGCGTTGTGATCTACGACAATTCCTGAACTGCCGCTGTCCAGATTGATCGTGACCTCTTCGGGAGAAGCCGACGAAGAACCGCTTTCCTGGCCGAGATTGACGTCGATTTCCGGCGTGGTTGTTCCACTGGAAGCGCTGGTGTTGGACGCGACTCCCAGGTTGATGACCACCTCGGGACTGCCGGACGCACCGGACGAAGAACTGCCTCCCAGGCCGACGTTCACGACAACTTCCGGCGCGCTTGACCCGCTCGACCCACTCGAAGCGCTCGTGCCCGACGTGCTGGACGCCCCTCCCACGTTGATGACGACCTCGGGACCGCTGGATGCACCAGACGGAGAACTGCCTCCCAGGCCGACGTTCACGACAACTTCCGGCGCGCTTGACCCGCTCGACCCACTCGAAGCGCTCGTGCCGGATGGGCTTCCCAGGTTGATGACGATCTCCGCACCACCGGAATTGGAGCTGTAGGCTGAGATGGCCGACTGAGCCTGCTGGCTTTGCGCGCCGAAAGTTCCCTCAAGCGTTGCGAAGGCCGACTGAGCTCCGGCCAGATCGCCGCTTTCGAGCGCTTGACCGATGGCCTGGAAATCCTGGGCACGACCGGCTTGCTGAAAGGTTTGCCCATTCTTATTGGGGCCGCTCTGGCCGAGTGCGGTCAAGGTGTTGAAGTCCTGCTGCGCTGCGTTCAGGTTGCCGGCTTCAAGGTCCGTTCCGAGTTGGGTGAGATCGGCTTTCCGCTCCTGCCCGTAGGATTGCAGTTGCTGGTAGATCGAAGGCGCACTGGCGGCGCTAATGGGCTGCCCGCTAAGAGGCTGCGCCCCGCTCAGGTTTACGACCGCGGACGAAGCGGCCTGCGATGTGCCTGCCGAACTGTTTTTGCCGGTTAGCGTAGCGAATGCCGCTTGCGCTCCGGCCAAATCGCCGGATTGCAGCGCCTGCCCCACGGCCTCGAAAGCCTGTGCGCGGCTGGACTTGGAAAAAGGCTCGGAACTGGCAAAGGGTCCGCTTTGCCCGAGCGCGGCCAGGGCGTTGTAGGCTTGCTGGGCGCCGTTCAGATCCCCGCTTTGCAGAGCGCTGCCGAGCTGCTTAACATCGGCCTGACGGTTCTGATAAAAGCTTTGGAGCTCCAGGAAAATCGATGAGCTGGAAACTGCCGCTGTTGACATAAATCTTCTCCCGATGGCGCGTCGCCATTACCCCGCACAGGGACTCAATTGCCGCCCTTCAACCTCAATCGGCTGAACCGGAAAATGACTTTAGAGGAAACGAAGGGTTATCGACGTGCAATCGCAACCCCATAGAGGCAGAGTGCAAGATAGGTATTATGAATGATTCGGTTCGCCGTTGCGCTGACCTGGCGGGCCAGTTTCCGGTGGCGGTAGAGGGGAATTTGGCGACTTCCTCCCGTGCAGATTCGACGAGCGCGTGGTGCGTTTGGGTAGTGGTACAGTTTGAGCCTACGCGGCAGGATAGCGGTGCCCGCTGCCGTGATCTCTGGAGGCAAGAATGAAAGCATCTATGTTTTATCGAATCGCTGCTGTTCTTCTGCTGCTTTTCGCGGTAGGACATACACTCGGCTTTCGCCAGTCTGATCCCAAATGGGGAGTTGATGCCCTTCTTGGCTCAATGCGGTCAATTCACTTTGACGTGCAGGGGTTCAACCGCACGTATTGGGACCTCTTTGTGGCGGCCGGATTCTCTGTCGGCGTGTTTTATCTATTCGCGGCGATATTGGCATGGCAGCTAGGTGGCCTTCCGGCAGCGACTTTGGCGCCCATGCGCGGCACTGCGTGGGCGTTCGCCCTTTGCTTTGCCGCCATCACGGTTGTGAGCTGGAGATACCTCTTTATCATACCCATCGCTTTCTCAATCGTGATTACATTATGTTTGACTGCGGCGGCATGGCTTTCAGCGAACCAGGTTTCCATGCCTCCATTGCGATAGTAAGGCGAGAGGATTCAGACTGCACCATTACCCCCCGCGTTTGACCCCATTTTCCTTTTTTCCACGCGGCAATTATAATCACCAATCACCGTAATCTCGTGCCAGTGTTGACAGAAGACAAGCCCCGACAGGAGGGCGTTTCTGGCGAGGCTGGCCCCGTCAGACCCGAGCGGCCAGTGCAATCTGTATTCGGTCGATTGTGGGCATTTTTTGCATTCCCTGGAGGCACGTTAAGGAACATGAAGAAACTTGTCCACTTCGCTCTGGCAACTCTCTTTCTTCTCGGCATCGCTTCCGCTCAGAACATTCCGGCCATGGATGTGTTCGGCGGCTACTCCTACCTCAGCTTTCACATGCCGGCCAACGCGATTACGTCCTTTTCTAACGCGGAGACCCTGGCTCTAAACGGCTGGGACTTGTCCGTCTCTGTCAGCTTGCTTCATCATCTTGCGGTTGAGGGAGACTTCAGCGGCCACCAGCTTAGCGATTGCTTTAATTTGTTGAACTGCAGCAATTTTTCCTACATGGGCGGGGTGCGCTTTAATGTTGGGAATCGCTCCAGAAAGTTCACCGGCTTTGTCCACGGCCTGGTTGGGCAAGACCGTATGGATCTTCCTGAAGCATCCTTCCCTACTTCCCAGTCCGATACCTCTGTGGCGTTTGCCGGGGGCGGTGGCATCGATTATTGGGTCCTTCGTCACGTTGGAATCCGCTTGGGGCCGGCCGATTTCATATACACCAATCACCTGCACGTTGACGGCGTTTCCAGCCAAAACAGCTACCGCGTCGGTGGCGGAGTCGTTTTTCGCTTTGGCCGTGGAGCTTATAGCGAGCCCTCGCCTAAGTCCACACGTGTTCCTTCCGGCAGTCAACCCTCGTCCGTTGCTGTCCGTCAGCCTGCAGCCGTGAGTGTGCCGGGTCGCGGCATGTCGATCCCCGCGCTCGGCGTCTTGGTTGTGCCCCAGGAATTTGACGGAGCGAAAGTTCTGGAGATCGTGCCCGGAGGCGTCGCGGAAATGGCATCCATGAAGCCAGGCGACCTGATCAGGTCAGTGGATGGCAAAGCAACACGGACCCCGATGGAGCTGGCCGCTGAGCTCTCGGACAAATCCGGGAAGGTTCGCATCGGCTTTCAGCGGGGTGACTTCGCAACGGAGACGGTAATCATACTGGGCACGCGCTGACCACCCCCAAGAAAAAAATCGCCCGCCGAAGAAGCGGCTCAAAGGGATATCTGAGAACTGATAGCCGAGAGCTGACAGCCGACCGCTGCTCTACAACTCGTACTTCTTCATCAAGTGACGAAACGACCGGTAGGAGATGCCGAGCACGTCGGCGGCCCGGATCTGCACGCCGTTGGTTTGTCCCAGCGCGGATTGCAGCAGCGAGCGCTCGATCTGCGCAACGTAGTTTTCCATGTTCACGCCCTCAGGCAGAACCGAGCCCGCGGGCACGCTCACGGTCGTATTGATTACGCTTGCGCCTTCCGCGCCAGCCGCCACGGCGCGAGCCTTCGGACGCTCCGCCGGCAACTCGACGTGCAACTCGCTCGTGGCTTCGAGCGCCACCGCCCGTTCGATCGTGTTCTCAAGTTGCCGCACGTTGCCCGGCCAGTCGTAACCGGTCAGAGCTTCGAGCGACGCCGCTCGGACGCCGTGAATGCTCTTCCCCGCTCCCGGCGCATATTTTTTCAGAAAGTGATTGGCCAGCAGCGGAACGTCCTCGCGGCGCTCGCGCAAGCCCGGCACGCGAATGGGGATGACGTTCAGGCGGTAGTAGAGATCTTCGCGAAACGTGCCCTCGGTGACCTGCCGGTCGAGATCGCGGTTGGTGGCGGCGATGACGCGGACGTCAACCGGAATCTCGGTAGTGCCGCCGACCGGACGCACCGTGCGCTCCTGCAGCACGCGCAGCAGTTTGACCTGCATGGGCATGGTCATCTCGCCGATCTCGTCGAGAAAGATCGTGCCCTGGTCGGCCACTTCGAACAGTCCGCGCCGGTTCTGGTTCGCTCCGGTGAAGGCGCCCTTGACGTAACCGAAGAGTTCGCTTTCGAGCAGCGTCTCCGGGAACGCGCCGCAGTTGACCGAGACAAAAGCTTCGCCGGCTCGAGGCGAGCAGGTATGCACGGCGCGGGCAACCAGTTCCTTGCCGGTTCCGCTTTCGCCGTAGACCAGAATCGTGCTGCTGGTGGTAGCAACCGTGCGGATGGTCTGCTTCAGCTTTTCGAGCGCCGGACTTGCGCCGATGATGTTGTCGAGCGAATTGCGCGCGGCCGCGTCGC
Source organism: uncultured Acidobacteriaceae bacterium (assembly GCA_963749275.1). Lineage (GTDB taxonomy): Bacteria > Acidobacteriota > Terriglobia > Terriglobales > Acidobacteriaceae > Acidiflorens. The sequence goes on along the minus strand of CAVVNA010000032.1, from coordinate 9,934 downwards.
GGCGCAGGGCAAAGTTCTGACGGGTGAGCGAAACTTTCGTGAGCGAGCGGGCGATGGCCAGTTTAACCTCGTCCACCAGTCCCGGACTCTTGCGGATGTAATCGGTCGCGCCCCCCGCCTTGACCGCCTGCACCGCAGCTTCGTAGTCATCGACCGCAGTCATCAAAATGACCGCGGATTCGGGCGAAATCTGGTGCGCGTGGCGCAGCACTTCGACCCCATCCACGCCCGGCATCTTGATGTCGGTCACAATCACGTCGAAGAGCGCGCTGTCGATCTTGCGCTTGGCCGCATCGCCACCGGTGACGGTTTCCACCTTGTGGCCATCGCGGCGCAGGGCAATATCGAGCAGTTCGCAGATCGAGCGCTCGTCGTCGCAGACGAGAATGTTACCCACGCGAACCTCCTTCTGCTCCTGCTCCCGCCGCCGCGGCCGCCAGGGCAGCTCCCGCGGATTCCAATGCGGAGGAAGTTCCGCCACCGGCGCCCCGCTCCAGTCGGCGCAATCGCACCACGAAGCTGGTGCCCTTGCCGACCTCCGAACGCGCCCACACCTTGCCCTCGTGCGCCTGCACGATCTGGTACACGATCGCCAGGCCCAGCCCGGTTCCGCCTTCAAAGTTCGACTGGAAGGGCTCGAAGATTTTTTCTGTCTGCTGCGGGTTGATGCCCGGACCGGTGTCGGCAAAGCTCATCTCCCAGTCGGGGCCGCGCTCGGCCAGAGCCACCGTCAGCGTTCCACCTTTGCCGGTCGTTTTCATTGCGCGCACCGCGTTTTCCGAGAAGTTCCAGAACACCTGTTTAAGCTTGTCGCCATCGGCCAGCACCCAGGCTTCGGACTTCTGGAAGTTGCGCTCCACTTTGATGCCGGCGTTCTCGGAGGTGAGCCGGTGTTCGAGCAACGTAAGCGTGTCCTCCAACAACGGAACCAGATTCACGCGCTCGAAACGATACTGCTTGCCCCGTGAGTACGCCAGAAAATCGGTGACGATATTGTTGAGGCGATCGGACTCGCGGGTCACAATCTGCAACAGGTGGCGCTCCTCGGGATTCAAGGCGGGCGCATCCGACAACATGCTGACCGAGCCGGCAATGGAGGTCAGGGGATTGCGGATTTCGTGAGCGATGGCGGCGGCCAGGCGGCCCACCGCCGCCAGCCGATCCTGCATGCGCACCTCGCGCTCCAGTCGCCGGATCTCGGTGAGGTCGTCAAACGAATAGACAAAGCCCAGATCACCGCGCGCGCTCACGTTGAGCGCAGAAACCAGCACCCGAAAAGTCTTGCGGAAGCCGTTGACGGTAATGTAGCGGACTTCGGCATCGCCCCGGGCCACGCCGAAGTGGGGCAACGGATCCTGAAACAGATCGCCCACGCAGCGTCCGCACAACTCGGCTTCGGAGATCTCGAGCAGTTGCTGGGCCGCTCGATTGATGAGCGTGATGCGCCCGTCGAGCCCGGTCGTGATCACACCGCCGCTCATGGACTGCACGATATTTTCATGCAGCGCCTGCAGATTTTCGAGCGCGCCGCTGGCATCCTTCAGTTGCACATCCACCTGGCGGAGCTTGCTCATCAGCAATCCCGCCAGGTAGGCGATGGCAAAGTAGGCAAACAGGTTGACGAAGATGACTACCTGCAGCGCCTCCAGCTTGGGATGCGAGTTCGCATACGAGGGAATGACCAGGTAGTAATCGAGTTCGAGGATGGTTCCGAACAGGATGAAAGCCAGAGCCGCGCTCAGATATCCCCAGCCTCGCGGCAGCAGCATGCATGCGACCACGATGACCAGGGGGTAGAGGAAATTAAGCGAGCTGTCGATGCCGCCGGTTAGATGGACAACCAGCGTGACCATGGCCAGATCGGCGAGCACCTGCAGAATGGCCTGCAGGCGGTGTTCCCTCCACACTGAAACCAGAAAAAGGAAAAACAGCGAGAGCACGAACCACAGCACCATCCCGGTGAGAAAGGGCATTATGGGCAGAGGGCTGGGCGTGAGGCGCATCACCGCGAGTTCGATGGCCAGCAGGACCATCAGAATCAGGATGCGAACCTTCACCAGCCAGGTCAGCCAGTTTCGCTCATCGGAGATGTAGGGCATGAATTTCGTCGGTCGCTGTTCGCTATTCGTCGTTCGCCAGGCGAGCCGCGGAAAGCGGACAGCGAATAGCGAACGACGGTTTTTCTATCCCGCCAGTTTTGAGATCATCGCGAACAACGGCATATACAGAGAAATCACTATGCCGCCGATGCTGATGCCGAGACAACCAATGATGATCGGCTCCAGCATGGCCAGCATGTCTTTGGTGGCGGCGTCGACTTCGTCTTCGTAGAAGTCCGCGATCTTCTGCAGCATGGAGTCCATGGCGCCGGTGGCTTCGCCCACGCCGATCATCTGAGTCACCATATTGGGGAAGACGCCGCATTCGCGCAGTGGATCGACGATGGTACGGCCTTCTTCGATCGCCTTGCGCACCTTCATCAGCGCTTCTTCGAGCACGGCGTTGCCCGAGGTGCGGGCGGTAATGGCCAAGCCCTCGAGTATAGGAACGCCGGAAGTAATGAGCGTGCCCAGGGTTCGGGTAAAACGGGCGACCGCGATCTTGCGCAGCAGCATGCCGAGGATGGGCAACTTGAGCAGCATGGCATCGAAGTAATAGCGGCCACGCGGGTGCTTGCGAATCTGCTTGATACCGAAGACGACGCCCACGCCACCCACGATAAAGAACCACCAGAAATGACCCACGAAGCTGCTGAGGCCGATGACAATGCGGGTCGCCAGCGGCAGCGCAACTCCCAATCCGACAAAGAGGTTGGCGAAGATCGGCACCACCCACTTGAGCAGCGCGCCCACGATCAGCCCGGCGAGGGAGACGACGGCCACCGGATAGATCAACGCCGACTTGACAGCCGAGCGCAGCTTGACCGCCTTTTCCACGTAGATCGCCAGGCGCTGCAGGATGAGGTCGAGAATGCCGCCGGTCTCGCCGGCCTCGATCATGTTGGTCGTCAGGTCGTCGAAGACGACCGGATGCTGGCGCATGGCATTGGCCAGCGTGGCGCCACCTTCGACGGTGGTCCGGACACTGAGCAGCGTTTTCTGAAAGCTGGGGTTTTCCTGGTTGGCGCCCAGAATCTCCAGACACTGCACCAGCGGCAGGCCGGCGTCAATCATGACGGAGAACTGGCGGAAGAACACCGCCACGTCCTTGACCTTGACCTTGCCACTACCAAAAGTGGGCAGGGAGAGTTCCTTGCCCTTCTCCCGGATGCGGCCGGGCGTGATGCGTTCCTTCCGGAGCTGTGAGGCCAGTCCGTCCTTGGTGGAGGCTATGCGCTCTCCCTGAACTTTCTCGCCCGAAGCGCTCTTTCCCGAAAATGTAAAAACCGGCATGGTTGCTTCTCCTTATGAACCAGGTGTCAGGTCTCAGGTCTTAGGTTTCAGGAAAACCTGACTCCTAAGACTGCAGTATCTGACGCCTTAGTGCCTGACATCGAACATCTAATATCTAACTTCCGAGACCTAAGGCCCAGGGCCTAAGACCTAAGACCTAAGACCTAAGACCTAAGACCTAACACCTAACTTCAGCGCTTGGCCGGCGCAGCACCCTTGGCCATCGGAGCCGGAGTGCCGCCCCGGTTCATAAGGCCGGCGCCGCGCGCGATCATTTCCTGCAGTTCGTCCTGACTGCTGGAGCGCATCAGCGCCATTTCCAGTGTGATCTGCTTCTGGAAATACGCGCTGGCCAGCGCCTGGTTGAACGTCTGCATGCCGAACTTCTCTTGGCCCGACTGCATGGCGGAGTAGATCTGGTGAATCTTGTCTTCGCGGATCAGGTTGCGCACCGCCGCATTGGGCACCAGGATCTCCATGCACATGGCGCGGCCCTTGTTGTCCGAGCGCGGCAGCAGGCTTTGACACATGATGCCTTCGAGCACCAGCGAAAGCTGGGCGCGGATCTGCGATTGCTGATGCGACGGGAACACGTCGATGATGCGGTTGATGGTGGACGATGCGGAATTGGTATGCAACGTACCGAAGGTGAGGTGGCCGGTTTCCGCGATACGCAGCGCCGACTCGATGGTCTCGAGGTCGCGCATTTCGCCGATCAGCACCACGTCCGGGTCTTCACGCAGCGCGGCGCGCAGGGCGTCGGTAAAACCCTTGGTGTCGGAGTGCACTTCGCGCTGGTTGACAATACAGTTCTTGTTCATGTGCACGAACTCGATCGGGTCCTCGATGGTGAGGATGTGTTCGTGGCGCTCGGTATTGATCTTGTCGATCATGGCCGCCAGCGTGGTGGACTTGCCCGAGCCGGTCGGCCCGGTCACCAGCACCAGCCCACGCGGCTTGTCGCACATCTTGCTGACCACCGGAGGCAGGCCCAGCTGGTGAAACGACTTGATCTCGAACGGAATCAGACGGAAGACGCAAGCCGAAGCGCCGCGCTGGTTGAAGACGTTGGCACGGAAGCGAGCCAGGCCCTTCAGTCCGAAGGAGAAATCCAGTTCGAGGGTTTCTTCGAAACGGTGTTTCTGCGAATCGGTCATCACGCTGTAGGCCAGTTGCTTGGTCTCGGAGGGTGTCAACTGGGGCAGGTCGAGCGGCACCAGATGGCCGTGCACCCGGATTTGGGGCGGAGAGTTGGTGGTGATGTGGAGGTCGCTGCCATTCATCTCCAGCATGCGGCGGAGCAGATCGCTTAACGAGAGTGCCATAGTTTTTTCCGTTTCCTGTTGCAATTTTCTGCTGCTCGTCGTTCGCTTTTCGCCTTTCGCAACGCTAAGCGTGCTCGCGAAACGGCGAACAGCGATCAGCGAACGACGTTCTTAGTGGATCGTTTCCCGAGCCACTTCTTCGAGTGTGGTCCAGCCTGCCGCGACCTTGATCAGCCCGCTGCGACGCAGGGTGATCATGCCGCGTTCAATCGCTTTCTTCTTCAGTTCCACCGCCGACGCGCCGACCAGAACCAGTTCCCGGATCTCGTCGTCCACTTCCATCACTTCGTACAAACCGGTGCGGCCCTTGTAGCCGGTCTTGTTGCAGGTGGTGCAGCCTTTGCCCTTCATGATCTGCACCGTCTTGGCCTCTTCGGGCGTGTAGCCTTCATCGATCAGGGCCTGCACCGGCATTTCGACCGGCTCGGCACAGTCCTTGCAGATACGCCGGATCAGGCGCTGGGCACAGATCAGATGAACCGAAGTCGCCACCAGGAAGGGCTCGATGCCCATGTTCATGAGACGCGTGATGGTTTCCGGCGCGCCATTGGTGTGCAGCGTGGACAACACGAGGTGCCCGGTAAGTGCCGCCTTGATGGCGATTTCCGCGGTTTCAAAGTCGCGAATTTCGCCCACCAGGATAATGTTGGGGTCCTGGCGCAGGAAGGCGCGCAGGGCCGCCGCAAAATTCAGGCCGATCTGCTCCTTCATCTGCACCTGGTTCACGCCTCCCAGTTGGAACTCAACCGGGTCTTCGGCGGTCATGATATTGGTATCGGGCTGGTTCAGCCGCGAAATGGAAGAGTAGAGCGTGTTGGTTTTGCCCGATCCGGTCGGCCCCGTGACCAGCACCATGCCGTAGGGCTTCAGGATGGCCTTCTCGAACTTGACCAGCGACTCCTGCTCGAAACCGAGCTTGGTCATATCCAGGCGCAGGTTTTCCTTGTCCAGCAGCCGAAGCACGATCTTCTCGCCCCACAGCGTGGGCAGAGTGGAGACGCGGAAATCGAGCTGCTTTTTCTTGCCGCCGATCTGCATCTTCAGCATGATGCGGCCGTCCTGCGGCAGCCGCTTTTCGCTGATGTCGAGCTTGGCCATGATCTTGAGCCGCGAAGTGATGGCGTCCTTCAGTTTCAGCGGCGGATTCATGATCAACTGCAGAACTCCGTCAATGCGGAAGCGGACGCGGAATTCCTTTTCGTAGGGCTCCATGTGAATGTCGCTGGCGCCGCGCTTCACGGCATCGGTGAGCACCAGGTTCACCAGCTTGACGATGGGAGCTTCGTCGGCCGCTTTCTCCAGTTCCCGGAGTTCGAGTTCCTGCTCCTCGTTCTGCACCTCAATATCGGTGCCTTCGCCGGCGTCGTTCATCGACTGCATGACCTGCTCGAGCTCTTCTTCTTTGGAAGTCCCGTAGGCCTTATCGATGCCCTCGATGATCGAGCTTTCCGAGGCCACGACCGGTTCGATGTTAAAGCCGGTCATGAACTTGATATCGTCCATGGCAAAGACGTTGGTGGGATCCACCATGGCGATGGTGAGCGAAGCGCCGACGCGGCTGAGCGGCAAAATCTGATAGCGTTTCGCGGTTTCGAAGGGAATCAGCTTGACCACGGCGGGGTCGATTTCAAAATAAGAAAGATTAATGGCGGGCACGCCGTACTGGCGCGAGAGAAAGTTGGTGACATCCTCATCCGAGAGGAAACCCAACTTCACCAGCGCCGAGGCGAGCCGGCTGTGCGACTCCTTCTGGAGCTTGGTCGCCTGGTCCAACTGCTCTGGGGTTATGACCTTTTCTTTGACGAGCAGGTCACCCAGCCGCTGAGACATATCTCTCCTGTATTCCCACCAAGTCCGAGTCAGTGCGAAGCCGCTGATTTCCGGGGGGATCAGCGCCGATACTTTCGCACTGACACAAATTGTCAACCCAATGGGAATTCCGCAAAAGTAACTTCGGTACCTGTACTTCGCGGTACGTGCCGTTTGTGCCCGCTATTGACCGAATTTGTGCCAGAATCTCGCCCTATGAGGAGGACCACCACGCGGCAGACCATGTTCTTTGGTGCTGGGGTAACTACCCTCGCGGCTAGAATAAGGACGCCCGTACTCCAACCTGCGCGCGCTATGAGCGAAATCAAACACGACGCGATCCGTGCTTACTACCACACGTTGTCTTCCGCCTGGGGACGTCAGCACTGGTGGCCGGCACAGTCGCGGTTTGAGGTAATTGTTGGCGCGTATCTAACCCAGAACACGGCGTGGGCGAACGTGGAGAAGGCGCTCGCCAACCTTCGCAAAGCGCGGCTTCTGACCATCCGCGGAATCCGCCGCACGCGTCAGCCTAAACTTGAGCAGTTGATTCGCCCCTCGGGTTACTTCCGGCAGAAAGCACAGCGCCTGAAAACGTTTGTGACCTTTCTCGACCAGCGTTATGGAGGATCGTTAGCGCGGATGTTCGCGCGGCCAACGACCGAACTTCGCGACGAACTGCTCGCGCTCAATGGTGTCGGGCCGGAGACCGCGGACTCGATTCTGTTGTATGCCGGCAATCACCCGGCCTTTGTTGTGGACGCTTACACCAGGCGCATTCTGGAACGGCACCAGATTGTCTCCGACGCGACCAGCTATGACGAAATTCGACAACTGTTCGAGCAGGCATTGGGCGAGGTGCCCGCTGTGGAGAGCTTTTCACCGCAGAGACGCCGAGGGCGCCGAGAAAATCCAAGGTCTAATTCAGAACCGAGTGGCCCTGGTTGTCTCACTGGACGTCCTACTGATTTTTCTAAAACTCAAGAATTTTTCCTCGGCGATCTCGGCGTCTCGGCGGTGAGCAAGTATCCGTCCGGCCCGCGGGGCTCCTCTCATCGGCCTTCGCGCATGAGTACAGCCGAACGCACCGCGCGGGTCCAGGTGTTCAATGAAATGCACGGGCTGTTCGTCGGAGTCGGCAAGACTTACTGCCTAAAGTCACAACCGCAGTGTGAGCAATGTCCTTTGCAGAAGTTCCTTCCTGAGGCAAAGTGAACGGCGGGGAGTGACAACATGAAAGGGCAAGCGCTTATTTTTGCTTTGGCGGCTGCATACTTTGGTTTGGGATTGGGCGCTGGCAATCAAGAGCAGTCGTTGCGTGAGGCCGCACAGGCCTCTGGATTGCTCATCGGCACGGCGGTGAGGCCAGCGGCACTTTCCGAACCGGCGTACGCGTCGACGCTCGCCCGCGAGTTCAATATGTTGGAACCGGAAGACGCGCTCAAGTGGGAGGTGGTGCATCCTGAGCCGGAGTCTTATGATTTTTCTCAAGCCGACCAGATTGTGGATTTCGCGGCCCGGCATGGCATGAAGGTTCGCGGTCACACGCTGGTCTGGCACCAGCAGAATCCAAAATGGCTGACGGAAGGAAAATACACTTCCGGCCAGCTTGCCGAGATTCTTGAGAAACACATTAAGACCGTGGTCGGACATTACCGGGGCAAGATATTTGCTTGGGACGTGGTCAACGAGGCCTTCGACGAGTTGCACCCGGGAGAACTGCGCAGCACGATCTGGCGAGACCAGCCCGGAATCAAGATAGCTCCGAGCTTCGAGCTTCGAGCTTCGAGCAATCCGGTTCGCTCGGAGCTCGGAACTCGCCGCTCGCAGCAGGCTTACTCCTATATTGAGCAATGTTTCCGCTGGGCGCACGAAGCCGATCCGCAAGCCCTGCTCTTTTACAACGAGGCCGAGGCGGAGACGCTGAATCCCAAGTCGGACGCGATCTATGCCATGGTTCGCGATTTCCGGCAGCGCGGCGTCCCCATAGATGGCGTGGGATTCGAGATGCACATTGCGCACCTGCACGCCGATGTCGCGTCCATTTCTGCCAATATCAAGCGCTTCACTGCTCTGGGAGTGCAGGTCCACATCACCGAGATGGATGTCGCCCTGCCCGTCGACGCCGAAGGCAATGCTCGCGCCGAGGACCTGCAACTCCAGGCCGACATCTATCGCCAGATTGCCACCGCTTGCGTGTCTCATCGTCTGTCGGATTCAGGGTGCGCGGCGATCCAGACATGGGGATTCACGGACAAGTACTCCTGGATAGGATCGCACTCGAAGAAGACCGAAGGCGCAGCCCTGCTATTTGACCGGAACTATCGGTCCAAGCCCGCCTACCTGGCGCTGCGGAATACTCTCGCTGCGCGATGAGCCATCCAGTCACGAGCCGATTCTGGCATTGTGAGTGATATGGCGATTTTGCAACAGTTGGTATTATGACTCCGAGCTGATTCACTGAATGCAATGATTTCATTCCTCATCTATTGGGTCACGGCTTTGGCGACCGTCACACCCGTGTTGGTTCTAATCGCGTTCGCGGTATGGGGACGGCCAATCTCAGCCTTAGAGTTGATCTCTCTCGCCGGGTCGGTGTGTCTTGGCGTTGGCGCATTCGTCAGTCTGTACGTGAGGCGAGCGGCGAGCCTTCTCGTCCTGGCGTCTGCTTCCGCACAGTGGATTTATATGGCACCAGCTTTGCATGCAGCCGCTCGCAACATCAGCCGGGGTGGAAGTTATCCTCTCCAAGCGTTCGTTCCCGCAGTCCTGCTACTCGTTGCCACAGTTTTTGCGTCCATCCAATTTGCGGGTGCTGCAAGTCCCGCGAGTACTGTTAGGCCCAAGCTGATCATTGTCGTGTCAGTTGCGGTCGTTATGTTCGTTGTGACTCCACTATTGGTCCTCAATCCGAACCGGACGCCCATTGATTTTTTGTAATGCGTCGCGTCGTCTCGGTCCCGATGCGATGGCACAAGAGAACTGACGTGTATGCTCAATCAGATCATTATGACTTGGAGTATGACCGGAAAGCAGGAACCTGTGGAACCGAGTTTTGGGGTCATCCAGACTTCGCCAAGTATATCGAATCCTTCAATTCCAAGCCCATTCCTGTGACTTACGAGGTCTACTACGACAATGGTGGGGAGGCCGTTTCGGCAAATTTCATGCGCGTAGGCGACTGGGCAGCGTCTCGCTTTGGTGCTAACGAGGGATCACTCAGCCGGGGTGGCCTTACCACAGGCCCGGGGATGCCCCCTATCGTCTCGCGCAACCCACAGGACTGCTTTGATCGGTTGCCATGAGCGCCTGCGCGTTTGTGTCACTCGACTTAACTGCCGTAAACAGGCAATAGCGCTCACGACTAGGGAGGGGTGGTTCGGATTCCAGTCGGATCACGGGCTACTC
>CAVVNA010000031.1:0-69898 GCA_963749275.1 uncultured Acidobacteriaceae bacterium | reverse complement strand
AACCAGGTGTCAGGTCTCAGGTCTTAGGTTTCAGGAAAACCTGACTCCTAAGACTGCAGTATCTGACGCCTTAGTGCCTGACATCGAACATCTAATATCTAACTTCCGAGACCTAAGGCCCAGGGCCTAAGACCTAAGACCTAAGACCTAAGACCTAAGACCTAACACCTAACTTCAGCGCTTGGCCGGCGCAGCACCCTTGGCCATCGGAGCCGGAGTGCCACCCCGGTTCATAAGGCCGGCGCCGCGCGCGATCATTTCCTGCAGTTCGTCCTGACTGCTGGAGCGCATCAGCGCCATTTCCAGTGTGATCTGCTTCTGGAAATACGCGCTGGCCAGCGCCTGGTTGAACGTCTGCATGCCGAACTTCTCTTGGCCCGACTGCATGGCGGAGTAGATCTGGTGAATCTTGTCTTCGCGGATCAGGTTGCGCACCGCCGCATTGGGCACCAGGATCTCCATGCACATGGCGCGGCCCTTGTTGTCCGAGCGCGGCAGCAGGCTTTGACACATGATGCCTTCGAGCACCAGCGAAAGCTGGGCGCGGATCTGCGATTGCTGATGCGACGGGAACACGTCGATGATGCGGTTGATGGTGGACGATGCGGAATTGGTATGCAACGTACCGAAGGTGAGGTGGCCGGTTTCCGCGATACGCAGCGCCGACTCGATGGTCTCGAGGTCGCGCATTTCGCCGATCAGCACCACGTCCGGGTCTTCACGCAGCGCGGCGCGCAGGGCGTCGGTAAAACCCTTGGTGTCGGAGTGCACTTCGCGCTGGTTGACAATACAGTTCTTGTTCATGTGCACGAACTCGATCGGGTCCTCGATGGTGAGGATGTGTTCGTGGCGCTCGGTATTGATCTTGTCGATCATGGCCGCCAGCGTGGTGGACTTGCCCGAGCCGGTCGGCCCGGTCACCAGCACCAGCCCACGCGGCTTGTCGCACATCTTGCTGACCACCGGAGGCAGGCCCAGCTGGTGAAACGACTTGATCTCGAACGGAATCAGACGGAAGACGCAAGCCGAAGCGCCGCGCTGGTTGAAGACGTTGGCACGGAAGCGAGCCAGGCCCTTCAGTCCGAAGGAGAAATCCAGTTCGAGGGTTTCTTCGAAACGGTGTTTCTGCGAATCGGTCATCACGCTGTAGGCCAGTTGCTTGGTCTCGGAGGGTGTCAACTGGGGCAGGTCGAGCGGCACCAGATGGCCGTGCACCCGGATTTGGGGCGGAGAGTTGGTGGTGATGTGGAGGTCGCTGCCATTCATCTCCAGCATGCGGCGGAGCAGATCGCTTAACGAGAGTGCCATAGTTTTTTCCGTTTCCTGTTGCAATTTTCTGCTGCTCGTCGTTCGCTTTTCGCCTTTCGCAACGCTAAGCGTGCTCGCGAAACGGCGAACAGCGATCAGCGAACGACGTTCTTAGTGGATCGTTTCCCGAGCCACTTCTTCGAGTGTGGTCCAGCCTGCCGCGACCTTGATCAGCCCGCTGCGACGCAGGGTGATCATGCCGCGTTCAATCGCTTTCTTCTTCAGTTCCACCGCCGACGCGCCGACCAGAACCAGTTCCCGGATCTCGTCGTCCACTTCCATCACTTCGTACAAACCGGTGCGGCCCTTGTAGCCGGTCTTATTGCAGGTGGTGCAGCCTTTGCCCTTCATGATCTGCACCGTCTTGGCTTCCTCGGGCGTGTAGCCTTCATCGATCAGGGCCTGCACCGGCATTTCGACCGGCTCGGAACAGTCCTTGCAGATACGCCGGATCAGGCGCTGGGCACAGATCAGATGAACCGAAGTCGCCACCAGAAAGGGCTCGATGCCCATGTTCATGAGACGCGTGATGGTTTCCGGCGCGCCATTGGTGTGCAGCGTGGACAACACGAGGTGGCCGGTAAGTGCCGCCTTGATGGCGATTTCCGCGGTTTCAAAGTCGCGAATTTCGCCCACCAGGATAATGTTCGGGTCCTGGCGCAGGAAGGCGCGCAGGGCCGCCGCAAAATTCAGGCCGATCTGCTCCTTCATCTGCACCTGGTTCACGCCTCCCAGTTGGAACTCAACCGGGTCTTCGGCGGTCATGATGTTGGTATCGGGCTGGTTCAGCCGCGAAATGGAAGAGTAGAGCGTGTTGGTTTTGCCCGATCCGGTCGGCCCCGTGACCAGCACCATGCCGTACGGCTTCAGGATGGCCTTCTCGAATTTGACCAGCGACTCCGCCTCGAAGCCGAGCTTGGTCATATCCAGGCGCAGGTTTTCCTTGTCCAGCAACCGGAGCACGATCTTCTCGCCCCACAGCGTGGGCAGAGTGGAGACGCGGAAATCGAGCTGCTTTTTCTTGCCGCCGATCTGCATCTTCAGCATGATGCGGCCGTCCTGCGGCAGCCGCTTTTCGCTGATGTCGAGCTTGGCCATGATCTTGAGCCGCGAAGTGATGGCGTCCTTCAGTTTCAGCGGCGGATTCATGATCAACTGCAGAACTCCGTCAATGCGGAAGCGGACGCGGAATTCCTTTTCGTAGGGCTCCATGTGAATGTCGCTGGCGCCACGCTTCACCGCATCGGTGAGCACCAGGTTCACCAGCTTGACGATGGGAGCTTCGTCGGCCGCTTTCTCCAGTTCACGGAGTTCGAGTTCCTGCTCCTCGTTCTGCACCTCAATATCGGTGCCTTCGCCGGCGTCGTTCATCGACTGCATGACCTGCTCGAGCTCTTCTTCTTTGGAAGTCCCGTAGGCCTTATCGATGCCCTCGATGATGGAGCTTTCCGAGGCCACGACCGGTTCGATGTTAAAGCCGGTCATGAACTTGATATCGTCCATGGCAAAGACGTTGGTGGGATCCACCATGGCGATGGTGAGCGAAGCGCCGACGCGGCTGAGCGGCAAAATCTGATAGCGTTTCGCAGTTTCGAACGGAATCAGCTTGACCACGGCGGGGTCGATTTCAAAATAAGAAAGATTAATGGCGGGCACGCCGTACTGGCGCGAGAGAAAGTTGGTGACATCCTCATCCGAGAGGAAACCCAACTTCACCAGCGCCGAGGCGAGCCGGCTGTGCGACTCCTTCTGGAGCTTGGTCGCCTGGTCCAACTGCTCTGGGGTTATGACCTTTTCTTTGACGAGCAGGTCACCCAGCCGCTGAGACATATCTCTCCTGTATTCCCATCAAGTCCGAGTCAGTGCGAAGCCGCTGATTTCCGGGGGGATCAGCGCGGATACTTTCGCACTGACACAAATTGTCAACCCAATGGGAATTCCGCAAAAGTAACTTCGGTACGCGCCCTTTAGTTCGCAAGTGCTTTGTTGCCCATAATCTGCTGATTCCGCATTACGCACGTAACGCACAAGATGCTCAAGAATGTGGACGCTCGTACAAACTCAGCACACTCAGCGATAGAATGTGGTTGTTCGGTGAGGGGTTCCCATTGACGACAGAAGAGAAGAAACAACGTAAACCCGTAGCGGTATGCACAAAATGCGGCGCTTATACCTTCTCCGTCGAACTGATAAATCAACCATGCAGGCGAACTGTGAAAATTGTGGACCGGGCTAAACCATGCAAAGGCGTTTGGGGTAGCGCATTGAACATAAATGATTGGAAGGAGTGCCCGACGTGCAAGGGAACCGGTCAACCTGCGCCCGATGACCTAGTTGCCAAACTTGACCATACAGGTTCCTGCACGTCGTGCCGTGGTACAGGCTGGATTTTTGTTAGATACCGGTTTTAAGTCATTTTTGCAGCCCCAGAATAGAATTGCGTGAAAGGGAGGCACGGACAAATGAAATGCTCCTTCGCGGTCGTCATCGTGTTGTTGTGCTCGTACTCATTACCAGCAACCGAAAAGCCCAAGTTCGACGGTTATTGGTGGGGTGGAATGACGCCAACCTTCAAACTCGGATGGGTGCAAGGCTGGGCTCAAGCAATGGATTCGGCTTTCGCGGTTTCCATGGGAACATGCCTGGCCAGCATTCCTATGTACCAGAAGCAATTTCCAAATGTTGACGAAAAGCAACTCGTTCAGAAATTCTGTTTCGACAACGGTGCGTCGTATGACTTTGACGGCGTCACGATGGGTCAGTTTGTGGATGGCATTGACACTTTTTACAAGGATTTCCGCAACAAGCAAATAGAGATTGCGTGGGCTATTCAATACGTGCGTGACCAAGTCAAGGGGAAATCAGCGCAAGATTTGGAAGCGGAGGCAACCATCTGGCGCAGGTGCACCGCTGCAATACAGACCGGGAACTCCGAGCAGATTAAGAAGGCGTGCAGCCCGGACAACAGCGCACCTGCTAAATAGAATTATCGCTGCTCAGTATGTCCAAATGCAGCGGCCTGCATTTCTGCCAGCCCCCCATCATCTGCTACCTAAGTGGAAAAGATTCCCCGGTGCATCCGTGTGCCCCTGTGGTGAAGGTTTCAGGCTCGCCGCTAGAATGGTGACGCACGGCACTCCAACCTGCGCGCGCCATGAGCGAAACCAAACACGACGCGATCCGCGCTTACTACCACACCTTGTCTTCCGCCTGGGGACGCCAGCACTGGTGGCCGGCACAGTCGCGATTTGAGGTAATTGTTGGCGCGTATCTAACCCAGAACACGGCGTGGGCGAACGTGGAGAAGGCGCTCGCCAACCTTCGCAAAGCGCGCCTTCTGACCATTCGCGGAATCCGCCGCACGCCTCAGCCTAAACTGGAGCAGTTGATTCGCCCCTCGGGTTACTTCCGGCAAAAAGCGCAGCGCCTGAAAACGTTTGTGAGCTTTCTCGACCAGAGTTATGGAGGATCGTTGGCGCGGATGTTCGCGCGGCCAACGGCCGAACTTCGCGACGAACTGCTCGCACTCAATGGTGTCGGGCCGGAGACCGCCGACTCGATTCTGTTGTATGCCGGTAATCATCCGGCCTTTGTTGTGGACGCTTACACAAGGCGCATTCTGGAACGGCACCAGATTGTCTCCGGCGCGGCCGGCTATGACGAAATTCGACAACTGTTCGAGCAGGCACTGGGCGAGGTGCCCGCTGTGGAGAGCTTTTCCCCGCAGAGACGCCGAGGACGCCGAGAAAATCCAAGGTCTAATTCGGAACCGAGTGGCCCTGGTTGTCTCACTGGACGTCCTACTGATTTTTCTAAAACTCAAGAATTTCTCCTCGGCGTCTCGGCGGTGAGCAAAAATCCGTCCGGCCCGCGGGGCTCCTCTCATCGACCTTCGCGCATGAGCACAGCCGAACGCACCGCGCGCGTCCAGGTGTTCAATGAAATGCACGGGCTGTTCGTCGGAGTCGGCAAGACTTACTGCCTAAAGTCACAACCGCGGTGTGAGCAATGTCCTTTGCAGAAGTTCCTGCCTGAGGCAAAGTGAGTCCGGAGTGACAACATGAAATGGCGAGCGCTGGTTTCTGTTTTGGCGGCGGCGACTCTTGGCATGGGATTTGGCGCCGGCTTCCACGAGCAATCGTTGCGTGAGGCTGCACAGGCTTCTGGATTGCTGATCGGCACGGCGGTGAGGCCGACGGCACTTTCCGAACCGGCCTACGCGTCCACGCTCGCCCGCGAGTTCAATATGTTGGAACCGGAAGACGCGCTCAAGTGGGAGGTGGTGCATCCGGAGCGGGAGTCTTATGATTTTTCTCAGGCCGACCAGATGGTGGATTTCGCGGCCCGGCACGGCATGAAGGTTCGCGGTCACGTGCTCGTCTGGCACCGGCAGAATCCAAAATGGCTGACGGAAGGAAAATACACTTCCGGCGAGCTCGCCGACATTCTTGAGAAACACATTAAGATCGTGGCCGGACATTACCGGGGCAAGATATTTGCGTGGGACGTGGTCAATGAGGCCTACGACGAGTTGCACCCGGGAGAACTGCGCAGCACGATCTGGCGAGACCAGCCGGGAATCGGCTGGGCTGAAAACGCAGCTGCGAGCATAGTTGCGAACAATGAGCCGAGAGCTTCGAATACCCAAGTGCGCTCGGAGCCCGAAGCTCGCAGCTCGACGCAGAGTTACTCCTATATAGAGCGTTGTTTCCGCTGGGCGCACGAAGCCGATCCGCAAGCTCTGCTCTTTTACAACGAGGCCGAGGCGGAGACGATGAATCCCAAGTCAGACGCGATCTACGCCATGGTTCGCGATTTCCGGCAGCGCGGCGTCCCCATCGATGGCGTGGGATTCGAGATGCACATCGCGCATCTGCACGCCGATGTCGCGTCCATTTCCGCCAATATCAAGCGCTTCACTGCTCTGGGAGTGCAGGTCCACATCACCGAGATGGACGTCGCCCTGCCAGTCGATGCCGAAGGCAATGCTCGCGCCGAGGATCTGCAACTCCAGGCCGACATCTATCGCCAGATTGCCACCGCTTGCCTGTCTCATCGTCTGTCGGATTCAGGATGCACGGCGATCCAGACATGGGGTTTCACGGACAAGTATTCCTGGATAGGATCGCACTCGAAGCAGACCGAAGGCGCGGCGCTGCTATTTGACCGGAACTATCGGTCCAAGCCTGCCTACCTGGCGCTGCGGAACACGCTCGCTGCGCGATCAGCCATCCAGTGACGAGCCGATTCCGGCATTGTGAGTGATATGGGGATTTTTCGACAGTCGTGCACGGTCAGAGAGGCCGACTCATCTGCACATCTGAATTACCGACTTCGCAATGGATCGTTCCACCCGGAGGACGACAGGATCACGATTTCCATGTCCAGTCGATCAACCCACCTCTTTAAGGCTGCGGTCCGCGAGGTCTCATCAGCCAGACCCGTCATGGTGACCCAGTATTGTTGCTGGTCACTCGAAACGGCATAGTAGATAAGACCGGGGCGCTCCGACACATTGTCTAGGCGCGGCCCTGATGCGTCGTTCACAACGACAATCTCGTATGGCAGCCTGTGTCCGCCTTGGGAGTAGAAGCTCATTACAGGTGGCGATGCCACGCGATTCTGCCAAGCTGCTGGGCCACTCTCCATAGCCTCAGAAAACTCAGCTTCATTCTTAGGAAACCTTCGATTCTTGTCGTGCCACACTTCAAGAAATGACTTGACGCTCGACATATAGTTGGAGTCTTCGATCATGCTCCGGTCCACGTGGGGTATCCCGTCGGGGATGTACGTTAAGGTGGCCAAACCAAGGATCGCAGCAACTGCAAAAAGCAGTCCGTAGAAACTCCTCCGCCATGCGGCAAAAAAGACACATAGGAGAATGCCAGCCCCAAGCAGGACGAAGACAGATGCCGCTGCGAGATACGGGTACTCGACGTAGTAAACGTTTGTCGTATGGATGCGGATCGAGCACGTGACGAGGTAGAAACCAAATATCAGGGCAGGAAAAGCAAACAGTCCAAAAACTATAGTGAGCACAACTTTGATGCTTCTTCGCATAATCCCGGTTACGTCTTGCTGACAAGAGTCTATGCGGTTACGCGGAAATAGCAAGATAACCAACGTAAACAGCAATAGCGCTCACGACCCGGACTGGCTGGGTTCGGATTCCGGTCGGATCACGGGCTACTCAGAGGCGACTCGCTCGGTTCTGCAGACGGGGCATTCGTCACTGACCCGCCGCTGCGGCTCTATAATGGAGGCGATTCCGTCGCCGGCTCTGTGCTCCTGCCGGGACGCTTAGCCTTGGCCGCACCGAATCCAATTCGCGACGAACCCAAGACCTCCGGCCGCCGGAAGGCGGTGATCGCGCTGGCGATCGGCGCTTTTCTGCTGCTCACCATCCTGGTGTTGCAGGCCTCGTTCAATCTGAAGTTCATCAGCCCTGACAGCAATCAGGAGCTTCTCTTTTTCGCCGGATTGAGCGGCCTGATTTTCTTTGCCTTCGTGGCGCTGACCCTCGTTCTCGGACGCAACCTGCTGAAACTTTACGCCGAACGGCGGCAGGGCGTGGCCGGTTCAAAGTTTCGCACGCGCCTGGTGGTCGTCAGCCTGCTGCTGTCGTTTTTGCCCGTGATCGCGATGTTCTGGTTCTCCTACGGGCTGATGAATCGCTCCATCGACAAATGGTTTTCCCAACCGGTCGAGGAGGTGCGCGCGGATACCGCGGCCATGTCGGCGCTCCTCTATGATTACGCGGGCCAGCGTGCGTCCTCGGAAGCACAATCCATCGCCCAGACGGACGAATTTCAAACCGCCTTTGCCAGCAAGAATTTTTCTGCCGCCACTGAGGAACTTCGGGAACACCTCCCAGCGCTGCAGGGCGGATTTGTTCTGGCTCTGAAGGATGGCACCGGCAACGCGGCAGCCAGTGTGAACACCCCGGCGCCCTGGACCGCCATGAAGGATCTCTTCCCCGTGCAGTCCGCCCTGCGCGGAGAGCACCCCCATTTCCAGTGGCGCCAGACGGACTACATTGTCGCCGCAGCCCCGTTCCAAGGCGGCGCTGTGCTTGTCGCCATGCCGCTTCCGCCAAAATTCGCCGAAACCGCCAGGCAGATTCAGGAGAGCCAGCAGCGCTACATCGAACTGGCCGCCAAAAGAAAACTGTTTCGCCGGACTTACATCGGATTTCTGCTGCTGCTGACGGTCGTGGTGTTGTTCGCCTCGACCTGGCTCGCGCTCCTGCTTTCCAAGTTGGTCAACCGTCCGGTGGCGGCGCTGGCCGCCGGTACGGAGGCGATCTCCAAAGGGCAACTGGACTACCGCGTCGATATCCGCGCCACCGACGAACTGGCCGAACTGGTGCAGTCTTTCAACAGCATGGCGGAGCAGCTCGAATCCAGCCGGCGCCAGATCGAAGCCTCCAACCGCGATGTTAGCGCCGCGAACGAGGCGCTCGAAAGCCGACGCCGGTACATCGAAACCGTCCTCGAGAGCATTCCGACCGGAGTAATTTCGATTGACGCGGCGCGCCGGGTGACGCTGGCCAACGCCGCTTTCTCCCGCATGTTTTACCTGGAGCGGAGCGAGTACGTGAGCCCGGCGTCGCTGGTGAACCTGCCGCTGCGGGAGGTGCTGCCCGCCGAGGTGCTCGAGGATTTGGAACCGCTGCTCCGCCGTGCCGATCGCATGGGCATCACGGCAGCCAACATGGAACTTGCCCTGCCCCGAGCGCAGCTGAATGTTGCCGTAACTGTCTCCGCGCTGAGCCACGCCGCCGAGGGGTTGGGATACGTGCTGGTGTTCGAAGACCTCTCCGACCTGTTGCGAGCGCAGAAACAGGCAGCCTGGCGCGAGGTGGCGCGGCGCGTGGCCCATGAGATCAAGAACCCTCTGACCCCGATCGCGCTTTCCGCCGAGCGCATTCATCGCCATTTGACGCGGGGCACCGCGCCTGATGCCGCCTCACTCGAGGTGATCCGCACGTGCGCGGAAACTATAGGGAATGCCGTCGAAACCGTGCGCACGCTGGTGGACGAATTCTCGGTGCTGGCGCGTTTTCCCGCCTCCCGCCCACAACCCGCCAGCTTGAACAACTTGGTGGAAAGTGCGCTCGTCATGTTCAATGGGCGATTGGAGGGCATTCGCGTACGTACGGAATTGGCGCACGATCTGCCGGCCGTGATGGCCGACCCGGAAGCGATCAAGCGCGCGGTCGCGAACCTGGTGGATAACGCCGCGGAGGCAATGCAGGATGCGATCCTGAAAGAGATCACCATCTCAACCTCGCTGGTGGCCAGCCGCGATGCCGTTGAACTGGTCGTCTCCGACACGGGACAGGGCGTTTCGCGCGATGTGAAGGAACGGTTGTTCCTGCCGTACTTTTCGACCAAGCGACGCGGCACAGGACTGGGGCTGGCCATTGTCAGCAGAATCGTGGAAGACCATCGTGGTTCGATCCGCGTCGAAGAAAACAAGCCGGTCGGCAGCCGCTTCGTTATCGAGTTGCCGGTAGCGGTGGAAACGGTTGGCGCTCCGGCATGAGGAGAGAGTCGTTGGTCGTTCGTCGTCAGTCGCTCGCGGTTCTCTGCATCACGCGGAAAGCGTGCCAACGACTAACGACGAACGACTAACGACTAACGACTAACGACCGACGACAACCGGTTAAGCTAAACCATGGCACACATCCTCATCGTCGATGACGAATCCGCGATCCGCGAATCCTTGCAGGGCATCCTCGAGGACGAAGGCTACAAAACCAGTGTCAGCCCGAGCGGCGAAGACTGCCTCGAGTCGCTGCGCAAAAGCAGCTTCGACCTGATCCTGCTGGATGTGTGGCTAACCGGGATCGACGGCCTGGAGGTGCTGGAGAAGATTCGCGAGATGGATGATCCGCCCGAGGTCATCATGATCTCGGGCCACGGCACCATCGAGACCGCCGTGCGCGCCACCAAGCTGGGCGCCTACGATTTTGCGGAAAAGCCGCTATCGCTTGAGAAAACGCTCATCCTGGTTAAAAATGCGATCGAAGCGCGGCGGCTGCGGCACGAGAATCTCGACCTGCGCAAGCAACTGCAAGCGAAGAGCGTGATCGTCGGCGACAGCGTTCCCATGAAGGCGCTGCGCCAGCAGATTGCCCTGATGGCGCCCACCAACGGACGCGTGCTGATCTACGGCGAATCGGGCACCGGCAAAGAGCTGGTCGCTCATGCCATCCACATGCAGAGCCTGCGCAAAGATGAAATGTTTGTCGAAGTGAACTGCGCCGCGATTCCCGAGGATCTGATCGACAGCGAACTGTTCGGGCACCGCAAATCGTCGTTTCCGGGAGCTACCGCCGATAAGGAAGGCAAGTTTCAGAAGGCCGATCGCGGAACTTTGTTTCTGGATGAAGTCGGCGACATGAGTCTGAAGACGCAGTCCAAAGTCTTGCGCACCCTGGAACAGCAGCGCTTCATCCCGGTAGGAAGCGACGACCCCGTCACAGTGGACGTGCGTGTGATTGCCTCCACCAACAAAGATCTGGATGAAGAAATCACCAAGGGAAATTTCCGCGAAGATCTTTTTTATCGTCTGAACGTGGTTCCGTTTGTGGTGCCGCCGCTGCGCGAACGCAAGGAAGACATCC
The DNA here is from genome assembly GCA_963749275.1 of uncultured Acidobacteriaceae bacterium. Taxonomy (GTDB): domain Bacteria; phylum Acidobacteriota; class Terriglobia; order Terriglobales; family Acidobacteriaceae; genus Acidiflorens. The sequence goes on along the minus strand of CAVVNA010000031.1, from coordinate 58,959 downwards.
CGTTGTTTGCACGGCACTTTCTGAAAGAATTTGCTTCGGCCTACGGCCGGCGTCCAAGAGAGATCACCGACGATGCCATCGACGCCCTGATGCGTTATGCCTGGCCGGGAAACGTTCGCGAGCTGCGCAATGTGATCGAGCGCATCGTGATCATGAACCCCACCACCTCACGCTTCGAACGCAAGCATCTTCCGCCGCTGGTGCACCGCGACGCCAGCCGGCGTGTAGCGGGCAGCGAGGGTTCCACGCTGCACCAAGCTCGGGCGGCCTATGAACGCGACTACATTCTAAAAAAGCTGGACGAGAATCATGGCAACGTCAGCCGCACGGCGGAAGTGCTCGGCCTCGAACGCAGCCACCTCTATCGCAAGATGAAGAGCTTGGGAATTGCGGCGAAAGAGTAAAACAAAGGTCTCAGGTGTCAGGTTTTAGGTCTCGGGAAAAACCTCTGACCTTGCCTTTCCTCATATCTAACGCCCTTTCCCTGCGCGCGCAGTTTATTTTGTAGCGTCCTTTAGATCGGGAAAATCCTCTTCCCAATACTCCGCGGGACGGCGGTCCCGGCTCGATTGCAATTCGATGCCGCGCAACTGCACGCGCCGAATCTTGCCGGAAATGGTCTTGGGCAGCTCGGAAAATTCGATCCGGCGGACGCGCTTGTAGGGACCAAGACGCGCCCGGATGAATTTAAAGATCCCGCGTGCCACTTCCGCCGACGGCTCAAAGCCGGGCTTCAACATGATAAATGCCTTGGGCACATGCCAGCGGATGGCGTCCGGACTGGGCACAACCGCAGCTTCGGCGACGCACTCATACTCGATCAGCGCACTCTCCAGTTCGAACGGACTCAGGCGATAATCGGAACTCTTGAAGACGTCGTCGGCGCGGCCGATGTAGGTAAAGTAACCATCGGCATCGCGGTGCGCCACGTCGCCGGTGCGGTAGTAACCTCCGGCAAAAGATTGCGCGGTGCGCTCTTCGTCGTCCACATAGCCAACCATCAGGCTGATGGGCTTGGGATCGGAGATGACCGCGATCTCGCCGTCATCGGACTGGTGACCCTCGGCATCGAGCAGAACCACGCGGTGCCCCGGCGAGGGCTTGCCCACGGCGCCGGGTTTGACGGTCTGTCCGGGAAAATTGCCCAGGAGCAGGACGTTTTCAGTCTGGCCAAAACCGTCGCGGATGGTGATGTTCCAAGCCGCTCGCACCCGCTCGATCACTTCCGGGTTGAGCGGTTCGCCGGCGCTGGCCAACTCTTTAAGCTGGACCGGGAACGACCTCAAATCCTCGAGGATGCACAGCCGCCAAACCGTCGGTGGCGCACACATCGTGGTGACGCCGCAGCGGGCGACTACCTCGAGGGTCCGCTTGGCGCTGAAGCGGTCGTAGTTATGCACGAAGATGGTGGCGCCCGCGTTCCACGGCGCGAAGAAGCTGCTCCAGGCGTGCTTCGCCCATCCCGGAGTGCTGATGTTCAAGTGGATGTCGTCGGGCCGGATGCCAATCCAATACATGGTAGCGAGGTGGCCGACGGGATAGCTTTGGTGTGTATGCAGCACCAGCTTGGGCAGAGCGGTCGTGCCCGAAGTGAAATACAGCATGAACGGATCGGTCGCGTTGGTCTCGCCGTCTGCAGTGAAGTCGGAGCTTTGTTCGTAGGCTTGCGCGTACCGTATCCAGCCTGGTTCCGTGCCGCCGACGAGTATGCGAGTGTAATCGCCGCCCAGGCTGGCAAATTTTTCGGTCAGGCCAGAGAGGGTGATTACGTGCCGGGCCTTGCCGCGATCGAGGCGGTCGCGCAAATCGGCGACCGTAAGCAGCGTGGCCGCGGGGATAACGATGGCGCCCAGCTTGAGAGCCGCGAGCATGATCTCCCAAATCGCGACCAGGTTGGGAAGCTGGACGATAACGCGGTCGCCGCGGCGAACTCCGTGCTGGCGCAAGAAGTTCGCAACCTGGTTGGAGCGCCGTGACATCTCGGCGAAGCTCAGCTTCACCTCGGGACCGTTTTCGTCCACGATCCAAAGCGCCGGCTTATGATTGCCACGCGCGAAGGTATCGAAGTAATCGAGCGCCCAGTTGAACTTATCGAGTTGAGGCCAGCGGAAATCGCGGTAAGCGGTCTCGTAGTCTTCGCGCTGCCGGAACAGGAACTCGCGCGCCGCCAGAAAAGCTTTCAGCCCCTCGCGCCGATGCACACCCGCCGTTTCAATATGGCTGACCGTCATAAGCAACCCTGATAAGCAACTGCTGGCCAGTAGAACAGGTGTCAGGTCTCAGGTCTAGGAAAACCTGGCGATCCATCAAACAAAACTGAAGGTTTTCCTGAGACCTGACACCTAAGACCTGAGACCTTATCTTTTCAGCATGTGAATCTCAGCCCCGTTTTTGTGAAACTGGACTTCGTCCATCAACTGATTGATCAGGTAAATGCCGCGCCCGTGCTCCGAATGGATGTTCTCGCCTTGGCAGGGATCGGGAAGCTTGGCGGGATCAAAACCGGAGCCGGGATCGCGCACTATGATCATGAGGCCCCGCTGCTCGTCGCAGGCCACATCGCATTCGATCACTTTGGAGGGATCGCTCTTCGCTCCGTGCACGACGGCATTGGCCAGGGCTTCGGTCAACGCCAGTTCGATGTCGTCTTCGCTTCCCGGGACACACTTCACTTCCCGCACCACCTTCATAACGCTGCGGACGACCTGGTCCACCGCATCGCGGTCGGCGGAAAGCGTCACGCTCAGCTTGAGATCAACTTTCTTCGCATCGGGGTTACAAGATTGCGGCGGCTGCGGCGCGCACTCCGAGGATGGGGTAGAATCGGCCATAAAATGCTATGGGCGTTGTTTCCGGCCTTTCACTTAGCCTTTCCATTTAACTAGGATGCAGAAACTTGAATGCAGAAACTGGGATGCAGCAAAGGCGCCGACCGATTCTAGGGACTTGCGGGCTGAGATGCAAACTTTATTTGGATCGCAGGCAACCGGTTAGCGTATTACGTCTAGCGTATTAGGTCAACGGGTTAAGGTGGCTGGGTAGTGTCTTAAACTTATTTAAGACAAGACCAGGTGGCTGCCTGGCGACCTGAAGCCCAGGGAGCCCAGTTCACGATTCCGGGTCCGGCGGGCCTCCGATCTGCTGTAGCTGACGCCGCCAATCCAGCTCTTCCACAAAGCTTCGCGAATCGCGCCAGCCTGCTTTGATCTTGACGAAGAGTTCGAGAAAGACTTTCGTGCCCACCATCTTCTCGATATCGAGGCGAGCCGCGGTTCCAATCTTCTTAAGCATTTGGCCGCCTTTGCCGAGCAGGATGGCCTTTTGGCCGTCTCGTTCGCAATAAATCACAGCAGCAATCCGCACCAGCCGCGGATTCTCTTCAAACTGTTCGATCAGCACCGAGACCGCGTGCGGCACCTCTTCATGCGTCTGCATCAGAACATGCTCGCGGATCAACTCCGCCGCCATGAAGCGCACCGGCTGATCGGTAATCTGATCCTCGGGAAAATAGCGCGGCCCGTTGGGCAGCGCCTTCACCACGCAGGACAGCAATTCATCAAGCCCCTTCTTTTTAAGGGCGGAGATGGGGACGATCTCCTTGAAATCGTGCAGCGCTTGGAACTGCGCGATCAGCGGCAGCAGCTTGCTCTTGTCGGCCAGCAGATCAATTTTGTTGAGCAGCAAAAACACCGGAGTGCCCGCCTTTTTCGCCAGGTCGAGGACAAAGGCGTCGTCGGCTTCCCACTTCTTCTTGGCGTCAACGATCATCAAAATAAGTTCGCAGCCTTCGAGCGCCTCGCGCACCTCGGACATCATCTTGCGTCCGAGCGAGGAGCCGGAACGGTGAGCTCCGTGCGCGGCAACTCCCGGTGTATCAATGAGCACGATCTGCCCCGACTCGCGGCCCTTCTGCTTGGGGATATTGACATTGATGATGCCAAGAATGCGGTTGCGCGTGGTTTGAGGCTTCGGAGAAATGATGGCCAGCTTTTCGCCCACCAGCGCATTCAGCAGCGTGCTCTTGCCCGCATTGGGCCGCCCGAGAATGCAGACGAATCCGGAGTGGAAGGACATGAGGATAGGCTACTAGGTTCTAGCTGCTCGCCGCTACCTACGGGCCGCCAGTAGACATCTCAACCTACCGAATGACATGAATTCGGACGCCAATTTTGAGGTTCTTCCAGGATTTATCCGTTGTGTAGACCGGAGCATGGAGCGCAGCTCCAAGCGCCAGACAGGCACGGTCCCCCAGGGACAGACCGAGCAGGCGCGTTTGAGTCACGAGATTGCCTGCAATCCTCGCTTGCTCGGCGGTAAACGGCACCGCTTCATGGACCGCGCTGAGCGTATCCTCCCAGGCTTCATCGGGCTGGCCCCCGCGACTTACCAGCTTCGTTTGGACTTCGGCCAAATTGACCGTGCTCCCGGCAGCATTGCTCAGCATCTCCGGAGTCAGTTTCTCCGAACCTGGCTCATGATTGAGCACAGCGAGCATAGCCGACGCGTCCAGCACGATCTTATTCATACGATCTTACTCACGTTTTGCCGCCTCGCGCCGTTCCGCGATGAGCTCGTCCGCCAGAGACACGCCCGGTTTCACGTACCGCCGAATGCGCCGCCGCGCGCGCTCCAGACGTCGCTTCATCGTCGTAATCCGCAGTTCGTCGTCTTCCATGCGTAAAATCACTTCGTCTCCAGCCTTGATCCCCAGCGCTTTCCGATAGGAAGCGGGAATGACGACGCGTCCGTTTTCGTTGACCCGGGCAAAGGTTTCGGTATTCACGTGTCACACTCCAATATATATGACACATTGTACAAACATGTCACCCGATATACAAGATGGCGCATGGAGTTACAAGGTTGCTTATGGAGGCCGGCTAGGTACCCCACACCCGCTTCTTTTTAAATCAACTTCATCTGCTTCGGCTCGGCGGTGGTGATGCGCACGCGCTCTACCCGGCGATCGGTTGAGTCGAGGACTTCGAACTTCAGGCCTTCGTCTTCGATGACTTCGCCTTTCTTGGGAATGCGACCGGCGAGTTCGCTGACCAGGCCGGCTATGGTGGAGGATTCGTGGCCTTCGGGACGCATGCCGAAGAGTTCATCGAGGCGGTCGACATCCATGTTGCCGGGGACTATGTAGGAGTGGTCGTTTTCCTGCACGACTTGCGCCTTTTCGTGCTCATCGCCGATTTCTCCTACTATCTCTTCTACCAGGTCTTCGATAGTTACGAGGCCGGCTACGCCTCCGTATTCGTCCACTACTATCGCCATGCGGATGTTACTGCGCTGCATCTCGCGCAGCAGATCACTTACTAACTTGCTTTCCGGGACAAAGTAAACGTCCGTCCGCATCAGGGTCGCGACCGTGCGCGTGTGCGCTTCCGAGTCGGGTACTTGCATCACATCCTGGGTGTGGAGAATGCCTTTGATATGGTGAATCGAACCTTCGTACACCGGGATGCGCGAGAAATGCTTGCCCCGGAGTAACTCGACCACCTGCTCGACGGTGTAGTCGGACGGGACCGCGACCATCTCCGGCCGCGGCTTCATCGCCTCGCGCACCGTCTTGCCGCTGAACTCCACTACCGACTGGATCAGGTCGCGATCGCCTTCCTGGATGATGCCTTCTTCCTGTCCCGCTTCAATCAAGGCGTCGACGGCTTCGGAGGAGGTTTCCGGTCGCGCGTCGATGTGCTCGCGGGTGAGCGCGGCCACGGACTGACAGAATCCGAGCACCAGCGTCACCGGCAGAACCAGGTAGATCAGCAGGCGCAAAAGCGCCACGCAGTCCGCCAGCCACCGTCCGCGAGTGCGGGAAAAAAAGACGAAGGGCAGCAGGCGATTAAAAAAGATGATGATCAGCACCAGGCTGAGCGTGGCTTCGAGGACTGCGTAGACGCTCCAGGCGCGGTCGCGAAAGACGGTGAAGCCGACGATCATGGCGATGGCAGCCGTGACCAGTTGCGTGAGAATCGCCATGGAGAGCGAGGCGCGCGCGCGCGTCACTCCGAGCCGCGGCTCGACGATCTGCTCGAAGGCGTCGATGTTGTCCTGGAAATCGCGCGAGAGGAATTTGCCAATCTCCTGGTAGAGACGGTCGACGTAGGAGACCAGCGTCAGCAGGCCGAAGAGGAGCCCGAGAGCTATGCCGACACCGATCATTGGTGATGCTTTCTCCCGGCGCGCGGAGTCGTTGTCCTTTCGATCAGCCCGAGCGGAAGGTGGAGTTTCGCGCGCAACTGCTTTTCGCGCCGCGCCATCCTTCCATTGTCGCACTCGTGATCGTAGCCGCGCAGGTGCAGGACGCCGTGCAACACTAGAATCTTAACTTCCTCGGCGGGTGAGTGTCCGAGCGCCCGCGCATTGTGCGCTGCCATCTCCGCTGAAATGGCGATTTCGCCCGCGAATTGTTTTTGGGCGCCGGGCTCGGCAGGAAACGACAGCACGTCGGTGGGCTTGTCTTCTCCGCGGAAACGCCGGTTTAGAGACTTCATCTCGACGCTCGAAGTCACGAGCACGTTGACCCCGCCCTTCAATCCCGCGGCGCGCCGGGCGCGCGCCACGAAACGGCGGAGCGCCAACTCGGTCAGATCCGCGACGCGCTTTTGAAAGATGACCAAGTTCCCACCATGCTGTCGCCCTGACCCTGAGCGCAGCCGAAGGGAAAGGACCTATGCATCGCGGGCCAGATGCATAGGTCCTTCGCTTCGCTCAGGATGACAACCTAGAATCCGCTTAATTGCGCAGGTGCGGCTCTTCCCTCGGACCCGGTAAAGACGCTGGCCGTGGAGGAGCCTCGGCAATATCCGCCTGCGGCGCGCCAGACTTCGGCTCGGACTTTGGTTCGAGCAGAGACAACTGCTGCTCCGCCAGCCGCGCTTTGTGTTCGTCATACGCGCGAATGATCCGCTGCACCAGGTGATGACGCACCACGTCGCTTTCGTCGAAATGCACGAACGCGAGGCCGTTTACACTTTGCAGAATTTCCACGGCTTCGATCAGGCCGCTGCGGCGCGCGCTGGGCAAGTCGATCTGCGTGACGTCGCCGGTGATCACCGCCTTGGAATTAAATCCCAGGCGGGTAACAAACATCTTCATCTGCTCCGAGGTCGTGTTCTGCGCCTCGTCCAGGATGACGAACGAATCGTTCAGCGTGCGCCCGCGCATGAAGGCGATGGGCGCGATCTCGATGATATTTTTTTCCAGATAGCGTTCGACGCGCTCGGGCTCCAGCATGTCAAAGAGAGCGTCATACAAAGGCCGCAGATAGGGATCGATCTTCTCCTGCAAGGTGCCGGGGAGAAAACCGAGACGTTCGCCGGCCTCGACCGCCGGCCGCGCCAGAATGATGCGGTTGACCTGCTTGTTGAGCAGCGCCGAGATCGCCATGGCCACGGCGAGGTAGGTCTTGCCCGTGCCGGCAGGGCCGACGCCGAACACCATGTCATGCTGCTCAATGGCTTCGAGGTAGCGGCGCTGATTGGGGCTTTTCGGCTGGACGGTGCGGCGTCCAAAAGAACGCTGGCGCCCGGCCTCGGCCAAGCCACGCAGAGTCACATTTGGGTCGCCGACGACCACGCGCAACATGCTGCCCAGGTCGCCGTTCAGGAACTGGTGGCCGGTGCGCCGCAGATGCTCGTAATCGGCGAATAACTGTTCAGCGCGGGCCACGTCGCGCGGCGCGCCTTCCAGTTCAATGCGATCCGAGCGCAGATCGATATTGATGTTCAGGCCGTCTTCGAGCACATGGAGATTTTCATCGCGCGTGCCGAACAGGGTCTCGATGTCAGGGGTGAGTGCAATGCTTTTCTTCATCCAGGTTTATCGCGCTGCCTCCTGCAGCCGAACAGGGCTCACTCTTCGATTGGCGTTACTGGGACGGGGGCTACCGGAACATGGGTTGCGGCGCCCCGTGCCGGATTCGGGCGCACCCGTGCCAGAGTTTTTGGCACGCAAATAGCTGGATGTGGGAGCGGAGCAAACCGGATTGCGCACCCCGGCGGGGCGGTTACCAACCATTTGAGTTCAGCGTAGCGCGGGCGGGCGGGGGAGTCAATGGCCGCGATTGACGGAGCAGATTGACAGAGCAACGAGATGCAGCGAAAGGCAACCCCCCTAACTTCGCGTCTCAGCCCAGCAGTGTAGTCCTACCTGCCTGCTCCCTTCCTTGACACTCGGTTTTTGGCCCTTTATTCTTAGTCATTGCTCCCTGAGAGACTTTCGTCTCTGTGCGCACTCCGCGGGCCTTTGCGGTAATTTGAGTGGGGGCGGCGGAGGTTCCAATGCTCATCGAAATTGCGGATCTGAAGATTCACCCGGTTGATTTCCGGGAGGAGTTGAGCCCGGGTGTGATCGATCTGGGCGAGGAGGTCCAGCAGCGGTCGCCGCTGCGCACCGAGGGCCGGGCGGATCTGGTCGAGGAGCATCACGGCAAACACAAGGTGGTGCAGGACATCCGGGTGAAGGGCAAGCTGGAGACGAGCCTGGAAGTGCCTTGTGCGCGCTGTCTCGATCCGGTCGTGCATGAGGTCGAGCGCAGCTTCGATCTTCTGTACCGGCCGCTCGGAACCGACTCCGGGCACGAAGAGCTTTCGGTGACGGACGCCGAGGCCGAAATAGGGTACTACGAGGGCGAAGGATTGCTGCTGGAAGACACGCTGCGCGAGCAGGTGCTGCTGGCGCTGCCGTTGAAGTCGCTATGCCGCGAAGATTGCAAAGGCTTGTGTCCGCACTGCGGCAAGAACTTGAATGAAATTCAGTGCTCGTGCGTGGACGAGGTCGAGGACCCGCGGTGGTCGGCGCTGAAAGAAATACGAGATAAGCTGTGAGAACCAGTTGCCGGTTGCCAGTACCCAGTTGCCAGTTGTCCGGCGCGCGGGTTTGACTGGCAACTGGCGGCTGGCAACTGGCAACTGAAAAGGACATCATGCCGAATCCGAAACGCAGACATTCACAAAGGCGCACCGCTACGCGGCGGGCGCATGACTCGCTCTCGAAGCACTCGCTGTCGGAGTGTCCGAACTGCCATGAACAGAAGATGCCGCACCGCGCATGCCCGAAGTGCGGAACCTACAAGGGCCGCGAAGTTCTAGAGGTCGAAGAGAAGTCCTAATTTTCTTTCATGCCTAGCGTAATCGCACTCGATGCGATGGGGTCCGACAAGGCGCCGAAGCCGGAGATTGAAGGCGCGTTGCAGGCGGCGCGCCATCACGGCCTCCGCGTGCTGCTGATCGGACCGGAACCGCGGTTGCGGGCCGAGTTGGCGCGCTATCCCGGGGCCCGGCGCTTGCCGATTGATGTGGTTCACGCCAGCGAAGTCATCACCATGGACGACAAAGTGGAGGCGATCCGCGCCAAGCGCGATTCGTCGATACGCGTCGGACTGCGGCTGGTGCGCGAGGGGCGCGCTGCGGGCTTCGTGACGGCGGGCAATACCGGCGCGGCCATGGCCACGGCCAAAGTGGTGCTGGGTGCGCTGCCGGGCGTGGACCGTCCGGCGCTGGCGGCCGCGTTTCCTACGGTCCTGAATACGGCGGCGGTTCTCCTCGACGTGGGCGCGAATGTGGATTGCACGCCCAATAATCTGGCGCAGTTCGCGGTGATGGGCGATATTTATTGCCGGTCGATTTTCGGCATGGAGCATCCGCGGGTGGGGCTGCTTTCGATCGGAGAAGAAGAAAGCAAAGGCAACGAGCTTACGCGCGAGGCCTTTCAACTGCTCAAGCGGCTTCCCATCAACTTTATTGGCAATGTGGAAGGCCGCGATTTATACAACGGCCACGTGGATGTGATCGTGGCCGACGGATTTGTCGGCAATGTAGCGTTGAAAACTTCTGAGGGCGTGGCGCGGCTGGTGCGCACCGTGCTGAAAGAAACCTTGAAGTCGACGATCACGCGCCAGGTGGGCGCGTATCTTTCGCGCAACGCCTTTTCCGATTTCAAAAAGCGGCTGGATCACACGGAGTATGGCGGCGCGCCTCTCCTCGGCGTAAAAGGCGTGTGCATCATCACGCACGGATCGTCGAATACCAATGCCATCAAGAATGCGGTGCGCGTGGCGGCGGAATTCGCCGAGGGCAAAGTGAATGAAACGATCGAGCGTGAGCTGGCGGAACTGAGCGTGGCTATCCCGACGTAGAGAAGGTCAGAGGGCAGAGGTTAGAGGTCAGATTGCAGAGGTTGAAATCCAGGATCGCCGATGCCGTTTGTGTGATGGCTTCTACCTCTGCAATCTAACCTCTAACTTCTGACCTCATTGCTTAATATGACAAACAGTTCTTCTCGAATCGCTGTTCTCTTTCCCGGCCAGGGTTCGCAAGCCGTTGGCATGGGCAAAGAGTTGGCCGAAAATTACCCGGTTGCTCGTCGCACCTTTGAGGAAGCGGACGAGGCGCTCGGATACAAGTTGTCGCAGCTTTGTTTCGAAGGTCCGGAAGAAAAACTGAAGCTGACCGAAATCACGCAGCCGGCCATCTTGACGGCGTCGGTGGCGGCGTGGCGTGTGCTGCAGGAAAAAGGTCTGAAGCCGGATTTTGTTGCGGACTATGTTGCCGGGCACAGCCTGGGCGAGTATTCGGCGCACGTGGCCGCCGGCACGCTGACCTTTGCCGATGCAGTGCGGACGGTTCGAAATCGCGGCCAGTATATGCAAGAAGCGGTGCCCGTGGGCGTGGGCGCGATGGCGGCCATTCTTGGTATGTCGCTCGGCAAGGTCAGCCAAATTACGAAAGACGCGGCGCACGGAGAAGTTTGCCAGGCGGCCAATATTAATTCGCCCGAGCAAATCGTGATCTCGGGACACGCCGGCGCCGTCGAGCGCGCCATCAAACTCGCCCACGCACGCGGAGCGAAGAAGGCCGTGCACCTGCCGGTCAGCGCACCTTTTCATTGTTCGCTGATGCAACCGGCGCAGGATCGTCTGGCGGAGGATTTGCGCCAGCTGAGTTTTCAGAATCCATCGTGTGCGGTGGTCTCGAATGTCGATGCGGCCCTGGTCACGTCCGCGCAGGCTGCGCGCGAAGCCCTGATTCGCCAGGTCACCGGCACGGTGAGGTGGGCGCCGTCGCTGCGCTTGCTGATCGATAAAGGAGTCAGCCTGTTTATTGAAGTCGGCCCGGGTAAGGTTCTGTGGGGACTGATGCGGCAGATCGACCGCTCGAAGACTTGCATGACGGTGGGCGATGAGGCATCGCTGCAGAAGACGCTGGCGCAGGTTGCGGCTATGGCGGCTTAGCGCGGCTGCGAGGAAAACTCCAACTGGCTGTGGCCGCGGGCAGCTGCCGAGCTGCGCTCGGCTTGGACGGGCGAGGCGCCCGTCCCTACACGAGCTAGTACGGATACACGGTCAGCGTTTTATCTGACTTCTGCACGAACATGCGAGCGTGCTCGGAGCGCTCGTTGACGATGACCTCGACCACGACCCCTCCTCCGCTGCCCAAACCTTTTGTGTTGGCCGATCCGTAGATTCTGTGGGACTTGATGAGCCCCCACTCGCCCCCCGGTCCCCAGTCGCGATAGAAGTCGGCGTAAGTGTACTGCGAGTACTTCTGTTGATGCTGGCGCCAGCCGGGGTCGTTGAAATAAATGCCGTAGGCGGTTTCGTAATCCTGCTGCTGGAGGGCGGCGAAGAATTTGTCCACGGAGTGCTCTTCGGGCCAGTTGCGGTACATCCAGGCCAGCGCCGCCAGAACGATCACGACCACGACCGTGACCGCGATCTGGATTCTCCTCCGCCGTGCTTTCGCCGTGTCGTAGGGCTGCGCGTCGAGCAGGGTCATAAGTCTCCACTAAGCATAACGGATTCCCGGGAGATAAAGGTAGGCGGTGCCTGGGCCGGTCTCGTTCCGACCACCCCATGGTCCATCGTGCGCGCAGCGGTGGATCGCGAGTCATCGCTTCCTTAAAGCACTGGCTGGAACTGCCGATAGACATCACGTCAGGCAAAATAGCGGCTCTCGATTTCGTGGCCTGGCCGTGTAAACCGCAGAGTGGTGGAAACCAGAGTGTGAAACTATGGATAAGATAACCGCGCTCATTGTGGATGACTCCTCGGTGATGCGCAAAATCGTCGAGCGTTCGCTGCGTCAGGCGGGCATCGAACTGGAAAAGGTTGTAGAAGCATCGAACGGGGCGGAAGCGCTGGTCGCGTTGCAGAGTAACGTGGTCGACCTCATCCTGTGCGATATCAACATGCCGGTCATGGACGGGCTGGAATTTGTGCGCCAGGCCGCCAAGCTGGAAAAGGCCAAAGGGATTCCGATCGTGATGATTACCACCGAAGGCAGCGAAACGCACGTGGTACAGGCGCTTACCGCCGGGGCTCGCGGATACATCCGCAAACCGTTTACTCCCGATCAGGTGAAAGAGCACGTGTTGCCCGTGCTGGGGAAGAAACAATGACTACAGATACCTCGCTGGTCACGCGGTCTCGCGAAGAGAACTGGCTCCCCATTATCGAGCTTGCGGTCGAGGAAGTTTTCGAGATGATGGTAGGCTGCCGAGTGAAGGTAGCAGCGCCATCCGAGCATAAGCCGAACGAGGAATTCACCGCCATGGTCGGTTTGGCCGGGGCGCTGTGCGGAATTCTGACGGTCTGCTGCGACGCGAAAACCGCCGGCGAGATTGCCAAGCGCATGCTGGGGGACACCGCCGACTCCCAGGAACAGGCAGCGGACGCGCTCGGAGAGATCTGCAACATGATCGCGGGCAACTTCAAGAACAAGCTCTCCGGCAGCGGTGACCGATGCATGTTGAGCGTGCCCACCGTCATCAGCGGCGGAGAATACAGCTTCCATTCCCTCGCCGATGGGACTTGTCTGGAAACGGTCCTGCTATTCGAGGGCGCACCCATTGCCGTGCGTCTGCAACTTGAGAGCTGATCCCTCACCCCTCTCATTTGCTGCGGAAAGATCATGACTCCTGTCACCGCATTTGCCAAACCGTCTCGCGAGGAGAACTGGCTGCCTCTTCTCGAACGGGCAACGCAGGAAGTCTTCGAGATCATGCTGGGCTGCCAGGTGACGCGGGCAGAGCCATCCGAGCTCAAGGTGCCCGGTGGATTTACCGCCATCGTCGGGCTGGCTGGGGCGCTGTGCGGAGTGGTGACGGTGTGTTGCGGCGCGAAGACCGCCGGCCAGATTGCCAAGGCAATGTTGGGGGACACGGCCGACCCCGCAGGTCAGGCGGTGGATGCGCTCGGAGAAATGTGCAACATGATCGCAGGCAACTTCAAGAACAAGCTCACCGGCACGGATGAGCGATGCATGTTGAGCGTACCGAGCGTCATCAGCGGCGGAGAATACAGGTTCCACTCGCTGGCCGGGGGAAATTCCATGGAAACGGTCGTCCTCTTTGAGGACGCGCCGGTGAGCATCCGTCTGCAGCTGCAAAACTGATCAAGGCAGGTCTGAGGTCTTAGGTCTGAGGTCTTAGGTCTGAGGTCTTAGGTCTCAGGTTCTCGATTGCAAACTGAGAGGATGGCCGAGTGGTCGGCCAATGTCCGACGATCCAGCCCCGGAGGGGCGTCTGAGCTTAGCCCAGCGCTTCAGCGCTGGGAAAAGTAGAAAAAATTGATCAAGTCCCGGAGGGACGACTGAAAATAGCCCGGCGCTTCAGCGCCGGGTTGGGGAACGGTAACAGGTGTAGGTCCCGTAAGGACGACCGAGCTCTCACGCACTTCAGCACCGCGATATTCGTCCTGTCTTCAGCATCGGCGCCGCTGCGGTCAGACTGCGACGCAGAAAATGCTTTTTCCGCAGCCTGCTAGACCCAAGACCTGCGACCTGACAGCTGCACCTCGTCGGGAAAACCTTGCCGGTTTCCAGAATGAGCCCGGCAGAGTTTTCCCCGTCCGCAGATTCCAAGACGCTTCCAATGTTTCTCCGCCGCACGCCACTCCTAAGCGGTTCAGAACAAAGTCATTCGTGAAAACATTCCCATCTCCGTCATGGCTACTGGCTTGCTCCCTGTCTCACCACAAGGAGCCAACGTGGACAGCGGATTTTATGCAGCGTGCGCGGGGTTACGGGCGCAGAGCCAGGCGCTCGAAGTGGCGGGCCACAATCTTGCCAATCTGAACACCGCCGGGTTCCGAGGTCAGCAGACAACATTTCAGTCGCTGATGGCGGTGTCCCGCCCAACGGTTCCGAATGTGCTGAATCTGGCGACGAACAATTTCGGGGTGCTCGAAGGGACGCACCTGGATATGACTGCGGGCAGCCTGCAACCGACCGGAAACCCGCTCGATGTGGGGATCGAGGGCAGCGGCTTTTTTGCCATTTGGACCGCGCGCGGCACACGCTACACGCGCAACGGAAGCTTCCAGGTATCCAGCACCGGACAACTGGTGACGGCAGCGGGCGATCTTGTGCTCGGCGACCCCGCGCTCAAAGACAAGGGCGGGATCAGCATTCCCGCGGGAGCCGTCTCCATCGCTTCGGATGGAACGCTCTCGGTGAACGGCGCGGTGGCGGGCAGCCTCCAACTGGTCGAGTTCGCTGCCGGGACCAAGCTCACCTCCGAAGGTGGAACCTTGATCGCCGCCCCCGAAGGCAGCGCCAAGCCGGCGCAGCAGTCGCAGCTCAAGCAAGGCTCGCTCGAAGCTTCGAACGTGAATTCCATCAGTTCGGTGGTGACGCTGATCGGAGTCGAGCGGCAGGCCGAAATGCTGCAGCGAGCCCTGTCGTTGTTTGACACCGAATTCAACCATATTGCCAGCACCGACTTGGCAAAGGTTTAGAGGAATTCGCTACTAGCTATTAGCTATCAGCTAAAAGTCAAAGGCGAAGAGCGAACAGCGAAGAGCGAACAGCGAACAGCGAACAGCGAACAGCTACCAGCGATTAGGAGAAAATCATGTTCCGAGCACTTTACACCGCCGCCACTGGAATGCAGGCGCAACAAACCAATCTCGATACCATAGCCAATAACCTGTCCAACTCGAGCACGGCTGGCTTCCAGAGCCGCCGCATGCAATTCCAGGATCTGATCTACCAGAACATGGTGATGCCGGGCGCGGCTGCCTCGCAGCAGACCACCGTGGCCACGGGTCTGCAAATAGGCCTCGGCACGCGCTCTTCCGCGTCGGAGATTCTCCAGATGCAAGGCGACCTGAGTCAGACCGGCAATTCGCTCGATCTGGCCATCGAAGGGCAGGGATTGTTTCAGGTGCTGCTACCGACGGGTCAGACCGCCTACACGCGCAGCGGCGAATTCCACCAGGACGCGCAAGGCAATGTGGTGACCGCCGCCGGGAATCCGATCCAGCCCTCAGTGGCCATACCGGCTGGCGCCACCTCAGTCACGATTGCGTCCGACGGCACCGTGTCGGTCACCCTCGCCGGGCAAGCCGCGGCGCAGCAGGTCGGCACTATTCAATTGGCGCTGTTTCCGAATCCGGGAGGATTAAACAGTGTCGGCCAGAATCAGTATCTGGCCACCACCGCTTCGGGCGATCCCGTCATCGGCACGCCGGGCAGCAGCACTGGTTTGGGACAGATCGAGCAAGGGTATTTGGAGCAGTCGAACGTCAGCGTGGTCGATGAGTTCATCAACATGATCGTGGCGCAGCGTTCCTACGAGGCCAGTTCACGAGTGGTGCAGGCCGCCGATGAAATGTTCCAGTTGGTCAATCAGCTGGGAAAGTAGCCTAAGAAGGCAGCCTGAGAAAGCAGCCTAAGAAAGCAGAGGACCAGAGTGATTGCCCGACCGATTCTCGCCGGTTTCCGATTCGTCTTCGTTTTTGTCCTTGTCCTTGTCTTTGCGATAGCAGCGGGCTCGCCGCTCTCGGCCAGGCTTTCCGCTGAAGAGCCGCGCACGCCGGCTGACACCGGGCCGACTCCGGTAACGCGGCAGGAAGTGTGGCAGGCGGTGATGGCTGAACTCCGCCAACGAGGACTCTCGGAACCACAGTTGCCGCGGATCGAGGATCTTGATCTGCCGGTCGCTCTGCCGGCGGTTGCCGGGCGAAAGTTGCGGGTCTCGTCGGCCTGCTGGGAAGAGGGTCCCGACCGCACCCAATTTCGCCTGGAATGCGGCGAGCCCGGTCAGTGTCTGCCCTTCCTGGCCTATGTTCATGTCCAGAATCGCGACGCGGGCGCCCGAGCCGGGTCGTGCCGGATGGAATCGCCGTCGCACCCGGCGTCCGAGGCTCCAGTGAAAGCACTCGCAAAACCTGCGGTGCGCGCCGGCGACCGGGCGACAGCGGTTTTCCTTTCCGCCCGTTTGCGAATCAGCGCGAGTGTGACTTGTCTCGAGCGTGGCCGCGAGGGCGAAGTCATTCGCGTGCGCGGCGAGGATGGGCAGGTTTTCCGGGCGCGAATTTCCGGTCCCGCCCTGCTCGAAGCTGTGCCGCAGTAATAAGTGAGCAAGCAAGTGTGGAGGCGGGGCGGAGCCTGCCCTGAGCGGAGCCGAAGGGCCCCGCCTGGACGGGGCCGAGCCCCGTCCCCACATGAGAAGGAGAGCCTAAGTGAAAACGACACTCTGTGTCCTGCTCGTGCTGGCGGCGGGCTGGCTGCATGCGTCGAAGCGGGATTCGAAAAACGACACTCTGGCCAAATACCTCGCCCGCATCCAGATGGCGCAACCGGCCGCGCCCGCGCTCTCCGTCGGCAGCATCTGGGTTGATTCCGGGAAGATGGCTTCTCTAAGCGCCGATTACAAGGCCATGGCGGTCGGCGACACGATCGAGATCGTCGTGGTCCAGGGATTGACCTCGTCGAACGCCAACTCCGTGAATACAGCGCGTACCTTGAACAGCGGGTCGGGCATTAGCTCGCTGCCCGGCAAGATCAATGTCGGAGGGGTCAAGAACCTGCTCGGGCTGAACTCGTCCGAGGCCCTGGCCGGCCAAGGCGCGGCTTCTACGGCGACCAGCGTCACCACCAACCTGTCGGGCCGCGTGGTTGCCGTTCTCGCCAGCGGCAATCTGGTGGTCGAAGCCGAGCGCACCATCAACATGAACAACGAGAAGCAGACCATCTTTTTGCGCGGCGTTGTGCGCCGCGGCGATATCGGGCCGAACAATACGGTCGCCTCCGACAGCGTTGGCGATCTGAAACTGGAGATCAAGGGCAAAGGCGTGATCTCGGACGGGGTGCGGCAGCCGAACCGGGTGATACGCACCATCATGCACCTGCTGGATTTTTAGGAGTTCGAGTCGCAGGAGTTCGATTTTTAGGAGTTCGATGTTTAGGAGTTCTATGAAAGCCGCTATGGCCGCCGGTTTCCTGCTGCTTACTCTTTCCGGAGCGGTCGTTATCTTTGCCAGCGAAGCCTTTGCCGGCGAAGCGGTCGCGGTCAAAATCCGCGATCTGACGAGCGTCGAAGGGGTGCGGGAGAATCCCCTGATCGGCTACGGCATGGTCGTTGGGCTCACGCAAACCGGAGACAGCCAGCAGACCGTATTCACCACCCAGACCCTGGCCAACATTATGCAGCGCATGGGCGCGCAGATTCCGCCGGCGACGGCGATCGTCAAAAATGTGGCGGCGGTGTTTGTGACCGCCAGCCTGCCGGCCTTCGCGCGGCCCGGCACTCAAGTGGACGTTACCGTCTCCTCGATCGGCGATGCCAAGAGCCTCGAAGGCGGCGTACTCCTGCTGACTCCGCTCTATGGCGCCGACGGTCAAGTCTATGCCGCCGCCCAGGGCCCGATCGCCGTGGGTGGGTTTGCCGCTGGAGGCGCGGGTGCGACGAAACAGATGAACCACCCCACGACCGGAAGAGTTCCGGCGGGGGGCCGGGTGGAACGCAGCTTGACCTTCGATTTCAACCGCCTGGCTCCGGTTTCGCTGCTCTTGCGCGAGTCCGATTTTTCGACGGCGGGCGAAATTTCCGATGCCATCAATCGCGAATTCGGACACGCGGTCGCGAGCGCCCGCGACGGCGGACGCGTAGAAGTCGATCCGGCGGCAACCGGCGTGGCCAACCTGACGGCGGTGCTCGCTCGCATAGAGAATTTGACCGTACCCGTGCACCGGCGCGCCCGGGTCGTACTCAGCGAACGTACGGGAACGATCGTGATGGGGAAAGACGTGCGTCTCGGAGCCGTGTCCATTCTGCACGGCGGATTCTCGGTGCAGATCCAGACCGAGTATTCCGTTTCCCAGCCGGCGCCGCTCTCGGCGGGAAAAACCGAGGTCGTGGCCAACACGGAAGTGCAGGCCAAGGACAGCCCCGCGAAACGCCTCGAAATCGGCGAAGGCGCCAGCATCGACGAGTTGGTCGGCGGATTGCACAACATGGGGGCGACGGCGCGCGACGTGATTTCGATTTTGCAAGCCATCAAAGCGGCCGGAGCGCTCGATGCCGATTTAGAGGTCATCTGAGTTTCGCTGTTCGCTATTCGCAAAAACGCCCGCATCACCGGCGATTAGCGAACGACGAACAGCGAACGGTGAACGACCAACGACCACTGGAGACAATTCTCATGAACATCACACTCGCTTCGAGTTCCATGCCAACGACCGCAGCCGACCCTGCGGTCGTGAAATCGGCCTTGAAAAACGAAAAGGCGGCGCGGGATTTTGAAGCCCTGCTGCTCACCCCTGTGCTCGACTCTTTGCAGAAAACGTTTGCCGGCGACTCCGAGGATTCGAAGGCCCCGGGGGCAAGCGATTATCGCCAGATGGGAAGCCAGGCGCTGGCGCAGGCGATCGCCGCCCGGGGTGGGATTGGCATCGCGCAGCTCGTCTTGCGCCATTTGCAGCCACCAAAGGTATCGGGTGGGGGCTGAACGGGGGTTTCATTTCAGGCGCTAAAGTTTTTCCGAACTCTGCCGATCTTAGATTTGAGCCGGGATGCGTTTGCGGAAAAGCCGCCGCCACATTAAGGCTTCTTAAGAATCTGCCGATACAAAAGGCAGGATGGAAAAGGCAGGACACGATCGGAGAAATTCTATGAGAGTCGATTTAACATCGCGTGGAGTGGAGCCGCCGGAAAATGGCAAGACGGGCCGCGGCGGCCAGACTGGGGCTTCGGGGACCACGGGGAGCAGTGCGTCGAGCAACTCGTCCAGCAGCACTTTGGGCCTGGACCAAACCCGCCTTTCCTTCGATCACATACGGGTGCAGGCGCTCGAAGCGCAGGTTCTGGCGCAGCCAGAAATTCGCCAGGCCAAAGTTCAATCGCTGCAGCAGGCGATCGGCAACGGCGAATATTCGGTTTCTGCCGGCCAGCTTGCCGACGCCATGGCGAGCGACCTGGGCGCCGGAGCTCAGGGTTAGCGGGAGTGAGCCACGGAGTGAATTATGGATCCGTTGATCACTAACGCGATCGATCCGGCGCTGCTGCGCGTGCTGGAGAAGCGAGGCCAGGAGCGCGACCCGGCGGCCCGGCGCAGGCGTCCGCCGGTACCCGAGAAACCGGCCGCCGAAGAAGAAAATAAACAGGAGCCGGATCCCGATACTCCGAAGCACACACTGGATGACTTGGCGTGATCGTGGTGGGCATAAAGCTGACAACCTGATCTGACCATCTGATCTGAACTCCGAACGAAGAGCTACCGCGCTATGGATGATATCGGCACATCGCTTCCCGAACTTAGCAAGCTGATCGAGCAGCGGCTCGCGCTCTTGCGCAGCTTGGCCGAGAGTCTCGAGGGCAGCACCCTGGCGCTGGTGCGAAACGACGCGGAAGCGATCGCGCGCGGTGCGGCGCACCAGGCCGAGCTCTGCCGCCAATGGAGCCGACTCGAAGACGAGCTGCGTCGCGAGGCGGGCCGGCGTTCGGCGTCGTCCCCGGTTGGCGCATCCGGCAATTCGCCGGAAGCCCAGCACTCCGCGCGGCTGCAAGCCGAGTGGGAGACGCTCGGAGCTCGGATCCGTTATCTCACGCGCGTGCACTGGTCGCTGTTGCGGCACCTTCGAGCGCAGCTTGGCCGTCCTGAATCGCGTGGTCGACAGTTGCGCGGCCACCTACACGCCCGATCCCGGCTTGCTTAGGACGGAAGTCCGGCTCGCATCCGGAGAATGGGCTGGAGAATAACCATGTCGGGTTTGTTCGGATCTCTTTCGGTTGCCCTGAGCGGGCTCTCGGTCAGCCAGCAGGAGATGGAAACCACCTCCAATAACGTGGCCAACGCGAATACTCCCGGATACACCCGCGAGGTCTCCGATGTAACCGCAAGCGACCCGGTGGAGATAGGTTCGCTCAGCGTTGGCACCGGAGTGGTCCTCGAGAAAATTGAGAGCCTGCGCGACCCCATGCTCCAAATCCAAATCAATCAGGCAACGCAGCAGAACAGTTCACTGAACGCCTCGTTGACCCAGCTGCAACAGATTCAGACCCAGTTCGCGAGCGACAGTTCCGGCATCGGCGCCGACATCAGCAATTTTTTTAACAGCCTGGAGCAGCTTTCCCCCGATCCCTCGGATCTGACATTGCGGCAAGGCGTGCTGACCGCGGCCGACACTCTGGCCACCGACTTCAACAACGCCGCCCAGAACCTTCAGACCCAGCGCACCAATGTTGACCAGAACGTCGTGCAGACGGTCACACAGGTGAACAGCCTGACCTCGCAGATTGCCAGTGTCGACCAGCAGATCGGCGCTCTCCAGGACGCGAACCAGGGCGACAACACCCTGGTGGACACGCAGAACAACCTCATCCAGCAGCTTTCCGGGCTGATCGATGTGCAGGTCATTCCAACCGATCAGGGCATCACGCTGGCGACTTCGAATGGGACGACGCTGGTATCCGGATCGCAAAGTTTGGCGCTGACCACCCAGCCAGTCGTCGGCGCCGATGGCGTACAGGTGCAGCACATCATGGCCGGGACCGACGACATCACCAACTCGCTGACGGGTGGAAGTCTGGCCGGTTTGATCCAGATTCGCGACCAGGAGATTCCGAGCATTGAAACGAGTCTCAATCAGCTGGCAACCGGTCTCGCCACCAACCTCAACACCGCCAACGCAAAGGGCCTCGATCTGGAGACCCCGCCCGTCCAGGGTGCCCCCATCTTTTCCGGCGTGGGCGCAGCGGCTACGTTGACCGTCAGTATGACCGACCCGTCGCTGCTTGCCGCCAGTTCCGACGGCACTACCGGCAGCAATGGAAATCTGGCCAACCTCTCCGCCGTCGCCAATCAGGACGTGGCCAACGGGCAGACGCCGATCGATGCCTATTCCACCCTGGTAGGCCAAGTCGGAAGTACTACCTCCAATACTTCGGCCGACGCTGATTCCTCGAACCTGATCCTGCAACAGTTGCAGGACCAGTTCGGAAGCGTCTCCGGCGTGTCGCTCGACGAAGAAGCATCCAATCTCATCCAGTATCATTCCGCTTATCAGGCCGCTGCCCGCGTCGTTTCGACCGTAAACCTCTTGCTCCTTGATGCCGTAAATCTGGGCATGGACGCGGCGGAGGAATAAAGACCAAACAATAACGACCAACGACCGACGACTAACGACTAACGACTAACGACTAACGCTTCTCAAGGTGAACATCCATGCGCGTCAATCCCAATCCCATGCCCGATCTAATGGCGGCGCTCAACCAGACAGAACTGGAAGAGCAACAGGCTGAGCTCCAGATTTCGACCGGCAAAAGCGTGAACGAGCCCTCCGACAATCCGACCGCCGCTGCCCTGCTGGTCGAGAACAACGATCAGGCTACTTTCAACAGCGGCTATCTGCAGAGTATCAGCGCAGTGCAGGGCCAGCTCTCGACCGCCAGTTCGACGCTGAGTTCGGTCACCACCGCGCTGCAACAAGCCCTCAGTCTCGGCGTCGAGGCCGGCGGCGGCACGCTCTCCGCGAGCGACCAAGCCGCAATTGCCAGTCAGCTGCAAGGCATTCAGAGCCAGCTTGTGTCCTTGGCTAACACGACGTACGAGGGCAACTACATATTCGCCGGCACCGCTACGAATACGGCGCCCTACGTGGTGGACGATACCGCGCCTTCCGGCGTCGACTATAAAGGCAACACCGATGTCAATAAGGTGTCGATCGGCAATGGATACGAGCTCGCCGTCAACCAGCCCGGATCGCAGCTCTTTTCCGCTACCGGCAATGACGTTTTTCTTGCCATCAACAACCTTATCCAGGCCGTACAAGACAATAGTGGCATTGGTACCGCCGTCAACGCAGTAAGCGCGGCTTCCAGCTATCTTTCGGCGCAAACCGTGCTCTATGGCAACGCCACCGACCAGACGCAGTCCGAGACCACCTACCTCAATGCCGCCCAACTGCAAATTAGCCAGCAGCAGAACACGCTTGGCGGCGCGAACATGGCTGCGGCCGCCACCAATCTCTCCCAGGCCCAGACCGATAACCAAGCCGCGCTAGCCGCCATCAGCAAGCTCGCGCAAAATAATCTCTTCAGTTACCTGACGTAGGGGAGAGAGAGCGGGTTCATCTGGCGAGGGCTAGTGTGGGGACGGGCGCCCCGCGAGCCTGCCCGTTTTGCCGAAGCCCCGAGCGAAGCCGAGGGGGAAGTCGAAGGGTCCAAGCCGAGCGCACCGGGGCCCCCGACAAGCCCGGTGTTGGCTTGGCGGGGTGGAGAGCTCGGCGGTTGCGCTCTCCCCTTTTCGTAGGGAAGCTCGATTTTTCCCGCGGGCTGCGAGCCCCGCCATCAGAGGAATTCCACGAAAGAATCGGTGACTTCAGCGCCAGCGTTGTTGGCGATGCGGGTGGCCTGGCGTTCGACGTTTTTCATGAGGCCGTCCAGGTAATCGCGCGAGTGGGAGACACTGACAACGCCGATGGTCGCCTGATTCCAGAGCAGGCTAGGGTCAAGTTCGGCGACGGCAACGTTGAAAGAGGAACGGAGACGATCTTTGAGACTGCGAGTGACCTGACGTTTGTCTTTGAGGGAGTGTGCGGCTTCGATGCGAAGTTCGAGAGTGAGGAAAGCGATCATGGGGATCCGAAGGTGCAGGCTGCCGGTACGGGAACCTTTTTCCCCTACCACTGTAACGCGCAATTGAGAGCTGGGCCGTAGCGGTTGCACGGAATTCCGAAGGGGCGCCCGTTTGTGCCTTAGCGCTTCTGGCTTTAACATGAGCAACAGTCAATTCTTTTCCCGGGGCCATTGAACTCATGATCCAGTTCACGATCCAAAAAGTGCATGTGCACGTTGCCTTGCTTGCCTTGCTCACCCTGTTTTCAGCCACGCTAACCTTCTCCCAGCAAAAGGAGCGCAACCGTAAGTTGGACACCGCGCAAAAAAGCGCGCCCGCCGCGTCCGCGCCTTCGGCGAAAGACGACAAGGACGAAAAGAACGAAGGCGACCCGCTGTTCAGGGGCATGAAGTACCGTTCGATCGGCCCTTTTCGCGGCGGCCGCTCGCTGACCGCGGCTGGAATTCCCGGCGACCCGACCACCTACTATTTCGGCGCGACCGGCGGCGGCGTCTGGAAATCCACCGACGGCGCCAACACCTGGGCCCCGGTTTTTGACAAGGATGGAGCTCCTTCAATCGGCAGCATCGCGGTCGCCGTGTCCGATCCAAACATCGTTTATGTGGGGACGGGCGAAGCTTGCATTCGCGGCAACATCTCGCAAGGCGACGGCGTCTGGAAGTCGGTGGACGCGGGAAAATCCTGGAAGAACGTTGGCCTCAAGGATTCGCGCGCGATTGGCAAAGTAATCGTGAACCCGCGCAATCCCGATATCGTTTTCGTCGCGGCGCTCGGTCACCCCTTTGGTCCGAACACGGAACGAGGCGTTTTCCGAACCACTGACGGCGGCAAGACCTGGGACAAGGTTCTCTACAAAAACGAGAACACGGGAGCGATCGATGTGGCTTTCGATCCGCAGAATGCCAACATTTTATTTGCCTCGCTCTGGGAGACTCGACGCTCTCCCTGGTCGCTCTCCAGCGGTGGCCCGGGCAGCGGCCTGTATCGTTCGACCGATGGCGGCGGCACGTGGAAACGCTTGGAGGAGCACGGCCTTCCGAAGGGGCCCTACGGCCGCATCGGGCTGGCGATGGCGGCGAACTCCGAGCGCGTCTACGCGCTTATCGAGGCCAAGGAAGGTGGTGGACTTTACCGCACCGACGACGGCGGAGGCACTTGGGATCTCGTAAACGGCAGCCACGGATTATTTCAGCGGGCGTGGTACTACATGCACGTGATCGCCGATCCGCAGGATCCGAATACGGTCTACGTGTTGGATGTGGAGTTCTTCAAGTCCACCGACGGCGGGCGCACCTTCAATAAAGTGAAGGTTCCCCACGGCGATAATCACGGTCTATGGATCGATCCGAAGAATACAAAAAGAATGATCGCCTCGGACGACGGCGGCGTTACCGTCAGCCTCGATGGCGGCAAGTCGTGGACCCGCGAGGACAACCAGCCGACCGCGCAGTTTTACCACGTCATCACCGACACGCAGACGCCTTACTACGTATACGGCTCGCAGCAGGATAATTCCACCGTGGCAATTGCCAGCCGCAGCGATGACGGCGTGATTGGCCGCGAAAATTGGTATGCGGTCGGAGGCGGGGAAGCGGGATATATCGCACCCTATCCACCCGACCCGAACATTGTGTATGCCGGCGACTATCAGGGCAACATCACGCGCTTCGACCGCCGCACCAACCAGGTCAAAAACATCGCCGTCTCGCCCGAACTTAGCGATGGGAGCGGCGCAGCTCCACTCGACCACCGTTTTCAGTGGACGGCGCCCATCGTGATATCCCCGCACGACCCGAACACGATTTACTACGGCGGCGAGCGCGTCTTCAAAACCACCGACGGCGGAACGCACTGGGAAGCGATCAGCGGCGACCTGACGCGCAATGACAAATCGAAGCAGCAGCCTTCGGGCGGCCCGATCACAGTTGACGATACCGGCACCGAATATTACGACACCGTTTTTTCGATTGCTCCCTCGCCCCTGGCGCAAGGCCTGATCTGGGTAGGCACGGACGACGGCCTGATCCAGATCACCCGCGATGAAGGGAAAAACTGGACCAACGTAACGCCCAAGAACGTTGACCTTGCGGAATGGAGCCGAATCAGTTTGATTGAAGTGTCTCCGCATGATGCCGGCACCGCGTACGTCGCGGTTGACCGCCACCAGAATGACGATCTCGCGCCCTACATCTACAAGACCAGCGATTACGGCGCGACCTGGACCCGGATCACAACCGGCATTCCGGACGGAGTTTTTGTGCGCGCCGTTCGAGAAGACCCGAAGAAGAAAGGCTTGCTCTACGCGGGCACCGAGCGCGGCGTCTTCGTCTCGTTCGACGATGGCGCGCACTGGCGTTCGCTGCAAATCAACCTGCCGATTACGCCGGTCCACGACCTGGTGATTAAGAACGACGATCTGGTATTGGCGACGCACGGGCGCTCGTTTTGGATCCTTGATGACGTCTCGCCGCTACGCCAGTTCGCCGATTCAGTTGCCGGCGAAGACATGCATCTCTACCAGCCCGCGACGGCGTATCGCGTCCACACCCACACCGACGATGCTGGAGATACTTCGCCGCGCTTGGCCTTTGCCGGGAAAAATCCGCCCAACGGCGCGGTGATTTATTTCTATCTGAAGCAAGCACCCAAGCCGGAACTGAAGCAGGAAGTGAAAATCGAAATCCTGGACGCGGCGGGCAGCGTGATCCGAAAGTATTCCAGCAATAAAACCGAGCCGCTCGATGAACCGCTCGACCCCGACGACAAGAAACCGGAAAAGCAAATCAAGTTGGAAGACGGTTTGAATCGTTTCGTGTGGGATCTGCATTACGAGGAGGCGAACCGCGTCCCCGGCTATTTTCTGTGGGAATACAATGACGGCGCGAAAGGGCCACTGGCGCTGCCGGGCAACTATCAAGTGCGCTTCACCGCCAATGGCAAAAGCGCAACCGCTCCCTTCGAAGTGAAAATTGATCCCCGAGTCACCACTTCCGCGAGCGATCTGGAGAAGCAGTTCAAGTTCGAGATGGCGGTGCGCGACCAGTTGAATCGCGTCTACGACGCGGTGAACCAAATACAGGATGTCCGTGAGCAGTTGGACGGGCTTAAGAAGCGCCTGGTAGCGGGCGATTCCACGAAAGCCCTGTTCGATGGTGCGAGGGCGCTTGATGCCAAGCTGATTGCAGTTCGCGATCCGCTAATCAATTTCAAAATCAGCGCCAGCGAAGATTCTCTTGCCTACGCGCCGGGAATCGACGCGAAGCTGGCGTTTCTTGCCATGGCAGTGGCGGGGTTTGCCGACTCTGCTCCCACCGAATCCCAGTACCAGGAATTCGACAAGCTGAAAAAGCGGACCGATGAATTACTGGCAGACTGGGAACAAGTACGGAATGCAGATATCGCGAGCTTTCAGAAGCTGGCCGCGGAACAAAACGTCCACTCGATCTTCGTGCCCGATGTAAGAAGTGAGCGGGTCCGCGGTGCCGGCGAAGAATAAACTGAGGCGAACAATAGAACTGAAGCGAAGAATAGACGGCTCGTATCAGGGTATCGCTTTAGCGATACCGCAAGTGCATCGAAATCAGGTGCCCCTTTAGGGGCGATCGAGGAGGGCGTTTCGCCCGTCCGGGGACGCCCGGCGGCTCCATTAGATGAACATCTCGTCTTGCGGTACGCCCGCGCCGTTTTTCGGATGGCGCCTTTTCTGGCCGAGAAAGACTTCCACTCCGGTGCTGATCGCGGCCATCAGTCCGTTGACCTGGCGCAATGGAGAGATCACGGTTTTGTGCACGATTTCGCTGGTCTCCTCCACTTTATCCATCGTCCGGTTCAGCAGTTCATCGGCGCGGATGACTTGCAGCCGGGTGCGGTCAAGCGCATCGGTGAGCGCAGCATCGATGCGGCCCAGTTGATTGCGCACCAGGGTGCTCGACTCCGAGAAGTTGGTTGTCATGACGTCGATCTTCGGCCGCATTTCCACCAGCAGGCTCTGCACCGTCTCCATCGTGGGCAGAGCCTTGCTCTTCACTTCGGTGGCGAGAGCCTCCATCTTCTCCGTGCTCTTGCGGACCGCGAGGTAAAGGGCAACCAATATTCCCGCCTGCAACAACACCGCAAAAGCAGTTACCGCAATAAAAGTTATCAGGAGGTTGTCATTCATAGCTGCTCCATCATAGCTTCAGGCATAGCCGCTTCAGGCATAATAGCTAACGACTGCTCCTGCCGCTGCTGCCGCTAGATATTCTTGGTCGGCTCGGCTGCGGTTGTCTCGTTATAGGCCTGGCGTCCCGCCTCGTAAGCGTTGCGGAACTGCTCTTTCTGCTGGTTGAGCACATCGCGTCCGCGATCCACCCAGTCCCCCGCCTGTTCGCGCGCCCGACGAGCCTGCTGACGCACCCGCTCGCTGCCTTCCTGCGCCTTCGAGCGAATTACGTCGCGCGTTTCATCGCCCGAGTGCGGCGCGTACAACACGCCGACTAACGCTCCAACACCGAGTCCCGCCAGAAACCACAGGAAGCCACTGCCCTCATGATCCGCCATAACTGCCTCCTCAATTTTTCTATGTAACGGATGGTAGCACCCTGATATGTGAAAAACAATTCGCCGCGCCGCGGATGAGTCCAACGCCGGAGGGACGGGCGCATCGCCCGTCCAGCCGGGCGGGGACGCCCGGCTCTCCACCAACAAGGTCTTCCGGTCAGCAAAGAAACTCTTGTGCCAAACGCGCCAAAGGCGGACAATGATGCGGTTTTCAGGAGGCGCTTTTTGTCCGACCGCAAGTATCGGCAGCGCGGATACCAGGATTCCGGTGCGGGACCGAAAAAGGAGTTCGAGAAGCCAGCGGCCCCGAAAAAAGAGAATACCTTCGGGCCGCGACCGATCAATATGCCGGGAACGCGGACCGTCTCGCGCTGTGCCGAATGCGGCGCGCTGCTGCAGAATCTCACGGACCCGGTCGGCCAGTGCCCGAAGTGCGGCTTCGCTCTGCACGCCTGCAAACAGTGCGAACACTTTGATCCATCGAGCCGCTTCGAATGCAATCAGCCGATTCCCGCCAGAATCTCTCCCAAAGACAAACGCAACGACTGCTCGCTCTATTCCATCCGCGTGATGGTAGAAAAAGAAACATCCAGCAAAGGCAGTCAGCGTCCGAATGACGCGCGGGCGGCGTTTGACAATCTGTTCAAGGATTGAAGTTAGCTCTCACTTCTCAGTTCCGGGTTCTCAGTTCTCGGCTCTCAGCTGTCAGCTCTCAGTTAGAGCGGAAGTCTTCTGAATATCCGAAGAATCCAGCCCCGGAGGGGCGAACGAACTTAGCCCAGCGCTTCAGCGCTGGGAAAAGTGGAATAAATTAATCAAGTCCCGGAGGGACGACTGAAAATAGCCCGGCGCTTCAGCGCCGGGTCGGGAAACGGTAACAGGTCTAAGTCCCGGAGGGACGACCGAGTTCTCACCCACTTCAGCGCTGCGATAATTGTCCTGTCTTCAGCGTCGGCAAGCCCTCCGGACGCCAGGCGCCCCTAGATCGTGCATAGGTTCTGACACGAATTTTCAATCCAGCCGTTCTGCATAATGACACAAACAATTCCCAGCTCTCCTCCCCGCTCCGTCCCCGTAAGTGGTTGAATTTAACCAGGATGGTTGAAATCAGCCACCCCTCTTCTTGCAACTTTCCTGCAGCTTCTGTGTTCAAAGTAGGTAGAGACCTGGTCCATGGTTGGAGAGCAAATGGCCACCACGAAGACCACAGTCCCTAGAAAGTTTCTGGATCCGGACAAAGTTACGGCGGACCTGGGAAAAGGAGGTCCATATGCGTTACCTGAGATATTTAGCGTTGCTGACAGTCCTGATGTTGCCGCTTGCCTTCGCGCAGGCGCAGGTAGGAGTTGCCATCGGAGTCGGGCCGGCCTACGTGGGCGGGCCGCCGGCGTGTCAGTACGGCTACTACGGATATGCTCCGTATGCCTGCGCACCCTACGGCTACTACGGTCCGCAGTGGTTTAGTGGCGGAGTGTTTATCGGCGCCGGCCCCTGGTACGGGCGGGGCTGGGGCTACGGCGGCCGGGGAGGCTGGGGCTATGGTCACGGCGCCTACGGACGCGGAGGTTACGGGCGTGGTGGCTATGCCCACGGCGGCTTTGCCCGAGGAGGCGGTGGCTTCCATGGCGGCGAATCCCGCGGCGGCGGTTTCCACGGTGGCGGCGGTCACGCTGCCGGAGGTCACGCTGGCGGAGGTCACAGTGGCGGAGGCCACGGTGGCGGACACCGGTAAGAACTCCAGACATGGAGAGGTTTCAACGGCTGGCAGCACTGCGCTGCCAGCCATTTTCTTTAGTCGACGTCAGCCGCCGCACCCGGACTTTTACTTCAGCCCGCGACCATGAGGCGGTGAATCCACTGCGCAAGTCGGCACGTCGCCAGCGCGGAGACATCCCACGTCTTGTGCGGCTGTTAGTTCTCAACCATCGTTTGTCAACCCATCTATCGAAGTTGTCATCCTGAGCGCAGCGAAGAGCCTGCCCTGAGCGAAGCCGAAGGGACCCCTGCACCTTCCCGCGCAGCAAGGACGCGTCAGGGAGCTCTCCCCGTACAGCCGGGTTTCACCGTGTAGCAGCCAAGGTGGCCTTGATTAGGGTGTGGCGCACCTCGGCTGCGACACATCAGGGAACATTGTCGCCAACGGCCGATTGGAAGTCTGTGATGCGTGGCCCGGACGAAAGTGATAACAAAAGCGGATTTCAAGGTAGAGTGTCCAAAAGGTTTCGACACTCAGACAAAAACTGTCCCTGATGGCCAGGGAACAATCTTCCCGGGCCACGCTGGAGCGCAATCCATACTGGTCTGTGCTCTTCCGCATCTAATCTGGCAGGAGGCACTTGGCGGGCAAGCCGCTTGCCTTAGGCGGACTACATCCTTATAATCCGCACACCGGAATAATGTTAAGCCGCGGCATATCGACAGGCGGCCCACAGTTTCGGGACCCGCCGGTGTTAGTGGCAGAAATGCCAGTGGCGTTCAAATGAAGAATGGTTTATGGTGCAGGTCCGACGCCAGTCTTGGTTCGAATCGGGCAAAATGTCAACTCCAGTTTTCCCGAAGAGTCAAGGAGCCACCGGAATGAAGAAGATTGTTCTCGCGATGTTGCTGGTAGCCGCGATTACCGCCGTCGCTCAAACCGCTGCCGCGCCCGCCCAACCTATGCCGCAGACCCCTGCGCCCGCCCAACCCGCGCCGTCTGCAGCCGCGCCCCAGAAACCGCCCCAGAAAAAAGAGATCAAAGACCCGGCGGAGTATAACGCCTACGTGGGCGCGGCGCAGCAAACCGACGCCGCAGCCAAGGTCAGCGGCTTGGAAGCGTTTGTGACCCAGTATCCCAACAGCGTGATGAAGGAAGACGCGCTGGAACTGTTGATGGGCGCCTATCAACAGATGCTCGGTCAGGCGAAGACGCCCGACGAGCAAAAGCTCGATCAGACCAAGACGCTGGACACGGCGCAGAAGGTTTTAGTGGTGAACCCATGCAATCTCCGGGCATTGGCACTGCTGGCCTACACCAAAAACGCGCAACAGAATTTTGCGGAGGCGGGCCAATTCGGCGAAAAGGGCTTGCAGTGTCTGCCCACCGCGACCAAGCCAGAAGGCACGTCGGACGCGGATTTTCAGAAACTGAAAGATGGAACGGCGACGATCTTCAACGGCGCGGTTGGGGTCAGCGCTTTCCAGACTACCCTCCAAGCCAAGGGGAACGATTACACCAAGTCGCAGAAATATCTGCGGGCTGCGGTAGAAGCGGATCCGGCTAACCTGCTCGACGTCTATGACCTGGGGCGCGCTTACTTGGAGCCGGGACCGGGTGAAAAGGACGTGGACGGACTATTCTTCATCGCGCGCGCCTCCAATCTGGCGCAGGGTGCGGGCAAGGATCAGATCGCCAAATTCGGCAAGAGCAGATACAACAAGTACCACGGCAGCGAAGAGGGATGGAGCGATTTGTTGGCGATGACGGCCACCACAACTCTGCCGCCGGCCAATTTCGCGATCAAACAGTACGTGCCGCCAACTCCCGCCGAGCAGGCGGCGGCCTTGGTCAAGAGCAAGAAAGTTGAGGAGATGAACTTCGCGGAGTGGCAAATGGTCCTTTCCGACGGCACGCCCGAAGACGCCCTCAAGGTGTGGAGCGTACTGAAGGGGAAGCCGTTGCAGATGCAGGCCCACATTATCAGTATCGACTCCTCAAGCAAGACCGCAACCAAACTGCAACTGGCCGGCAGTTCGGACGATGTCGACGCCAAGCGTGCGGACATCGATTTGACTATGTCGGCAGCGATCCCGGCGAAGCAGATGCCGAAGGAGGATACCGACTTCCAGTTCCAGGGAACGCCGGTCTCCTACGTGGCCAAGCCGTTTGTGATGACGATGGACGACGGGGCCTTGCTGGTGACAGCGAAGCCGCCCGTCCGCAAGAAGCCGGTTGCACACTGAAAGTCAGGTCTCAGGTGGCAGGTCTCAGGAAAGGCTTGGCTGGGGAAAGCTGTTGCAGAAAATAAGGACGATCCCGATCGGGACCGTCCTTATTTTCTGCAACAAACCGAATGCGACTTGCAGGGTTCTCCTAAGACCCAAGACCTGACACCTAAGACCTGTTTCACCGAACCTGTTTTCTTTCCAGCGCAAGGGGACGCGCGCTCCGTGGCGGACGCTTGGCGCCGGCGCGCAACGGACGAACATCAATCTTGAGGTCCTGCATGGTCCGGCTCAGCGTGTTCCGGTGCATGCCTAATTGCCGCGCGGCCTTGCACTGATTACCTCGGTTTTCTTCGAGCACGGTCACGATAAAACGCTTCTTAAACTCACGGACTGCTTCCGAATAGAGGATATTGCTTCTGCACATCTGAAGAATGAGTGCTTCCAATTGATCTTTCACCTACCGCCTCGTTTCCACACCTTCACAAGAAACTTCACCAACAAATTACTGACAAGAACTACTTAGACGGCCCGGACGATGGCGGCTGAATTCTGTCCTTCAACGAATGTGCCTGCCGCATGTAATCCAAGCCCTGGTAGAAACGGTGGCGCAATTCCGAAGGTGCGAGCCAGATCGCTGCCCTTCCGCCTACCAGGAAATACGGAGCCAACTCCGACCCATCTAGCCACTTCGCAGCAGGCGCGAAAGAGGCCATGGCGGTGAGCACTACCGCCACCACCAAGGCGCCCCGCAACAAACCGAGGAGCGCGCCCATTACCCGGTCAATCGAACTCAGTCCCGCTCTTCTCATTGCCCCGCGCGCTATCCGCCCGGCCAGGCCGGCAATGATCAGGACCGCGAAAAAAATGATCAGGAAACCGGCGATCTCGCCCAACCACAGCGATTTCAAATGAGGCGCGAACCACTCCGCCAGGCGATGATACTGCCAGGCGGCCAGCAGGTATCCCACAACCAAGCCAGCCAGCTTGAAGGCTTCAAAGAAGAAGCCTTCAAGGGCTGCCGCAGTCACGGAGAACACCAGAAACCCGAGAATGATCCAGTCTGCAATGCTCATGGTTCAAAGATTCATGGTTCAAAGATTCGTCGTTTCAAAGATTCGAGGTTCACAGGATCCGAATGCAATGGTCGAATTCAATGACACCAGTTCAATGACACCAGCGCACGCAGCCTAAATCTCCAACTCGCGTCCCGTTAACTGACGGTATGCCTCGAGGTACTTTTCGCTTGTCCGCCGCGCAACTTCCGGGGGGAGGGCCGGCGCGGGCGGTTGTTTGTTCCAGCGAATTTCTTCGAGGTAGTCCCGTACATACTGCTTATCGTAGGAATCCTGCGCCTTGCCCGGTTGGTAGGTGTCGGCCGGCCAGAAGCGCGAGGAATCCGGTGTGAGGACTTCATCCGCCAGGGTGATGCCCTTGGCGGTCTGTCCAAATTCAAACTTGGTGTCGGCAATGATGATGCCGCGCTGCCGCGCATAATCCGCAGCTTTGTTGTAGACACGCAACGTGATGTCGCGAAGCTGGCGGCTCAAGTCTGGATCGACCAGCTTGCACATCTCTTCAAATGAAATGTTGATGTCGTGCCCGGTTGTCGCCTTGGTTGCCGGCGTGAACAGCGGCTCCGGCAGTCGGTCGGATTCCTTCAATCCGGAAGGAAGCTTGATGCCGCAGACCGAACCCTTTGCATTGTACTCTTTCCACCCGGAGCCGGAAAGGTAGCCGCGCGCCACGCACTCGACCGGAAACATCTCGGCGCGCATCACCATCATGGAACGGCCGCGGAGTTCGTCGGCGTGCTTGCGAATCGCGACCGGGTAGCGGTTCACGTCGGCAGTAACGAAATGGCTGGGGACGATGTCCTTGAGAAAGTCGAACCAGAACAGCGAGATCTGCGTCAGGACGCGGCCCTTGTGCGGAATGCCGGTGGCCAGAACGTAGTCGAAGGCTGAGATGCGGTCGGTGGCCACGAACAGCAGGTGGTCACTGCCGAGGAAGTAGACGTCGCGGACCTTGCCGCTGGCGTGCAACTGCAATTCGGGGTAGTCCGTTCGCAGCAGAACGGAATCTAAAATTTCGGGGCTCATCTCTAAATTCACCGGTCAAAAACTTTGCGTATTCTAGCTGTCAGGGGAAATTTGTCAACGACTACAATCACACATGAATGGGCTACGCCGAACGGCGTCGCGCCGAAAAGTGTTGACAGTTCAAGTGTAAGCTAGAAGCCCTGTCCAGTGCTGGGTTTCGAGGGAGCGCAAT
This sequence comes from uncultured Acidobacteriaceae bacterium, assembly GCA_963749275.1. Taxonomy (GTDB): domain Bacteria; phylum Acidobacteriota; class Terriglobia; order Terriglobales; family Acidobacteriaceae; genus Acidiflorens. Next base: position 25,358 of record CAVVNA010000031.1, on the reverse strand, counting down.
GTGGAAAAACTGAGGAAGGCTCTGGAAAAAAGGGAGGCGGGCTTTCAACTCAAAAAGCAGAATGCAGCGAATGTTGTCAACGGGGAACTGGAGCTTTTTGTTGGTGCTCAGAAAAAAAGCGATCCTCAGTTCAGACGGTCGTGACCGTTGGCTCGCCGTCTTGCGCGGAAATGGCTCGGCCAGTCACGGGAGGCGTGAAGCACACGCAGCACCTCCACGACGTTGCCGCGTACGCGGTAAGGAACGATGTATGGAGTGCCGGACACGACCAGCTCCCGGGTTCCGGGTACTCTTCCGGGTCGGCCAGCAGCGGGAAATCGCTTCAGACTCTCGACCGCCCTTGTAATCGCGGCCGCGGTCCTGGCAGAAGCCTCGGGATTGTCCCGGGCTATGTACTCGGACGCGGCGATCAGATTCGCGCGCGCCGTTCGCAGCCAATTAACGCGCACGTCGCGTCAATCGCCTGATCGTCTGCTGCATTTCCTTGTCGCTGGCAAAGTCACCTCGGTCCGCCTCGACAAGAGCCTTTTTGATCTCCCCGATTTGCCATTCATTGACGGAGACAAATTCCTGGATCGCCTGGGCGGCGACGAACGAGCGGCTCCGGTTCATCGATTTCGACAAACGGTCGAGCTGGTTCTTGAGTTTGGCGTCCAGGCGGAGAGTGAGAACCGAAGATTCAGGCATGATGTATACATTATACATCAGTTGTACACAGGCGCATCGGTTGGTAGTGTCTGAATGTAGGACACCATCCATCGATTGTATTCGGGAATAGATCGAACCCAGAGTTGTTGTAGCCGCTAACAATTGCCGAGCTGCGCTCGGCTTGGACGGGCGAGGGCGCCCGTCCCCACACGAGCCTTTACGCCGCTCCGAACCTGACCGACACCAGCTTCGACACGCCGGGTTCCTGCATGGTCACGCCGTAGAGCACCGGGGCAATGCTCATCGTTCGTTTGCTGTGCGTGATCAGGATGAACTGTGTCTGCACGCTCAGCTCGCGCACCAGATCCGTGAAGCGCGCGATGTTGGCTTCGTCGAGCGGAGCATCGACCTCGTCGAGAATGCAGAACGGGCTGGGCGTGTACTGGAAGATGCCGACCAGCAGAGCCAGCGCGGTGAGCGCCTTTTCGCCGCCGGAGAGCAGCAACACGTTCTGCAGTTTTTTGCCGGGAGGCGATGCCACCACATCAATGCCGCTCTCCGCGCTGTTTTCTAGGTCGGTCAGTCGCATGAAGCCGTGTCCGCCGCCGAACAGCTTGCGGAATGTGGCCTGGAAGTTCTCGTTAATTCGATTGAAAGCTTCTACAAATTTCTGCCGCGACACTTGATCGATTTCGCGAATGGTGGCCGCGGTGTTTTCGATGGCATCGATCAGGTCTTTCCTTTGCGTCGCGAGAAACTCGTGGCGCTCCGCCGTTTCCTTATACTCTTCGAGAGCCATCATGTTGACCGGGCCCATGGCGTCGAGGCGGGCGCGCATCTCGCGGTGGGCCTGATCTTCGGCCGCAAGTTCATCGCCGGCAAGCATCGGAATCGTCGTGTCGGCCATCAGAACCGAACGTTCCATGCCAAGTTCGTTCAGGCAGGTGTCGGCGAGGTGTTGCAGGTCGGATTGCAGCTTGGCAGCCGTGGCCGAGAGTTCACCCCGGCGGTCGCGCGCGAGATCGAGTTGTTGACGCGTGCTGCGAAGAAGCTCTTCAATTTCGGTTAATCGCGCCCGCACTTGCTCAGACTCCAGCTGCAGCAAGCCTTCGCGCGCTTCTCCAACATTGCGCTCGGCTTCGAACTGCACGAATTGTTCGGCCAGTTGCACGTTCTCGTTTTGCCGTTGCGCGATTTCGGCGCTCGCCGATTCCATTTGGATTTGCAAAGCGCTCGCCCGCTCCCCCATCTCGGCGACAAGCGTCTCGATGCGCTGAAGCAGTGTGGTCGCCGAGCGGTGGCGCTCTTCGAGCGTGGCCACACGAGCGGCCCGCTGCGATGTGGTTTCAGCGGCAATGTCTCGCTGGCTGCGCAGAGCGGCGAGGCGCTCTTGCCCGGCGGCGAGCTCCATTTCAAATTGGGCGCGTGCTTCCTCGATCGTGGCCAGCTCAGCTTGCCGCGATGCGATCAAGCTTTCCTGCTCCTGCCGTTCGGCCGCGAGCCGCTGCAGTTCGTGTTCGCTGATTGCAATCCGTTCGCGCACTCGCGTCATTTCGCTTTCCAGTTGCTTGAGCAAATGGCCGGAGGTCATCGCCTGCTTCTCGGCTTCGCGCTTTTCGTCTTCCAGGCGATCGAGCAGGGAAGTGTGCTCCTTGATTTCGCGTCCCAAGGTGAGCGCGAGTATTTCCTTCTCGCGCAGAGCTCGCTCCAATTCTTCGAGCAGGCGCAGCACGTCGCGCAACTCGCGTTTCATCGAGAGCGGTCCCTCGCTGCGTTGCTTGCCCCCGGTCACGGTCACGTTGTGGAAGCATTCGCCGGTCTGAGAAAGAAAGAACGCGTCGGGGCTGGAGAGCGCGAGCTCGCGCGCTACTGCGGGATCAGGCACGATGTAGCCGTTTCCCAGCTTCGGCAGAATCACTTCGAGCGACTTGCCGAATCCGTTCAGCACGCGAATCGAATTCTTGAGCGGGAGCACCGTGTCATTGAGCGGAGCGTAGTGCTGGCTTTCATCCGCGACAAATGAGAACTTGGCTTGCGAGTCCTCCGGATGCACCAGGAATGTCGCGCGCCCGTTGACGTCGGAGCGCAGCAGGCGCAGGCCTTCGTCGGCGGCGTCCCACGACTTGACCACGACGAAGTTCAGTTCGTCGCGCAGGAAGTCTTCCACCACGCGCTCATAGCGGGGTTCGACTTCGAGGAAATCGGCGAGCACACCGGCGGGAGTGTTTCCTCCCTGCATTGCGCCCGATTGAAAGAGCCGCCGCACCGACTCGGTCGAATAACCGTGCTCGGCGATGACCGCTTCGAGCGAGCCCTTCTTGCCCAGCGCCGTGGCGTATTCGGAGCGGATCGAGTCGAGGTGCTTTTTGGTGTCGTTTTCGGCAGAGCGCTTCGTCTCCAGGGTCTCGCGCAGGTTCGCGATCTCCGCGGCCAGGCCGCTGGCTCGTTGCGAAACACTTTCGAATTCCAGAGCAATCTGGCCGCGTTGTCCGCCGAAGGTTTCCGATTGCGACGAGGCGGTTGCAATCTCGGACCGCAGACGCTGCTCCTCGCGGGCTATGCCCGCCAGCCGTTCCTGGGACTGCGTCAGCTGATTGCGGAGGTTGGAGGCTTCTCCGACGGCCTCTAGAATCGCCGCGCGATGCGATTCCTGCTCCTGTTCGAGCATCGCGAGGTCGGTGGCTGCGCACGCCGTTTCCTGCTGGCTGAGCGCAAGGTCCTGCTGCGCCGCCGCGAGATCGGCGGCTGCCGAGTCGAGCAACTGCTGGTGACCATCGCGTTCTTCCTCGAGCGCCGTCAGGCGAGTCTGAGCCTGCGCCAGTTCCGCTTCCGCGGATGCCGTGCGCACGATGAGTTCCGCGCAGCGCTCTTCGTTGGTTCGGATGCGAGCCTTGCCGCGATCGCCTTCGATCGCGATCTGGTTCAGGCGCTCGCGATTTTGCCGCGTCTCGGTTTCGATCGCGTATCCGCGCTGCGTGCGCTCGGACTGCTCCGCTTCTGATTGCTGCACGCTCTCGGTCTGGAGGCGAATCTCCTCGCCCAATTGATGGATCTGGGTATCGAGGGTCACGCTTTCCTGGTCCATCTGGGTGAACTTGCTGGCGAGCACCACCCGCAGCTTGGCGCGCATCTCGTCGCGCATCTTGGCATAGCGCTCGGCTTTGCTGGCCTGGCGCTTGAGCGAGTTCATCTGCCGCGTGACCTCTTCGAAAATGTCATTCACGCGGTTCAGATTCGTCTTGGCGTCTTCGAGACGCGCCTCCGCGAGACGCTTCCTCGTCTTGAATTTCGTTATGCCAGCCGCCTCTTCAATGATGGCGCGGCGGTCCGTCGGACGGCTGCTCAGAATCTGACCGATGCGTCCCTGCTCGATGAGCGCATACGACTCCGGCCCTAGACCCGTTCCCATGAACAGTTCCTGGATGTCACGCAACCGGCACAGTTTGCCATTGAGCAGGTATTCGCTATCGCCGCTGCGGAATAACCGGCGCGTCACCGAAATTTCTCCGGCGTGGTGTTGCTGCTGATTGAATTTGCGCCGCCGGATTTTCAGAACTACCTGCGGGGCCAGCACTGTCACTGCCACTGCGCTGTCGTTATCCGGCAATTCGTTAGAGGACAATTCGTTGGCTGGTTCTTCGGCAGCCGGCGCTACCACCACGACCTCGCCTTCAACCTCTTCGGTCTTTAATTGGCCCGGTTGTGCTTCCTCGACCGCCCGTTCAGTTTCTGCGGCGGCCTGGGCACGGATCTCGGCTTCATCCCAGTTTTCTTCGCGGTTTATTCCCGCCGAAGGAAGTTCGTCCTGGATCTCGATCTCGGTGGGCGCGTTCGTATCCGGTCCAGCATAAATTTCCGGGTCGATCAAAGTCAGGGACACTTCCGCCATTCCGGTGGGATTGCGGTCGCGCGTGCCGGAGAAAATCACGTCTTCCATGCGCGAACCGCGCAGCGACTTGGCCGACTGCTCACCCAGCACCCAGGAAATCGCGTCGGCGATGTTCGACTTTCCGCAGCCGTTGGGCCCGATGATAGCGGCGATGCCTTCGCCATGGAATTTCAGTTCGGTGCGATCGCAGAAGGACTTGAATCCCAGAATTTGCAGCTTCTTAAGTTTGAGCAAAGTGACTCCTTCGTGGGCGGACACTGAGGTCCGCGGACTCGGTTTGCGCTGGCTGGAGTGCGCTGCCAATGGCGAGGATCCGGGAGGCTAACATCCGCTGTTAACTCACAAGGTTCCTCGCTGGTCGCATCGTGTGATGCCGTCCCCATAGGTCAGGAACGTCACCACTACTTTTGACCCACTCTAACGGCGAAGACGGGGACGGGTCAAGTAATAAAACACCACATATTGGGGTACTCGTCCAAAGACCGCCTTTAGTTGCACAGACACTGCAGCAATTGCGCGCAAATTGCCGGTGAGGAATTGAGAGGCGGGAGACCGCGAGAGCATAGACACTGTACCGCCGACCGGAGGGAGATTCAAGGGCCGGTAGTTCCACAGGACACGTTTCGGTGGGAAGCTGGCGGGCGCTCGCCTGCTTAGTCACCAAGCCTGCGATCTGCGGGCACGAGGGTCCGATCAAAACCGCGAGGTCTCTTTTCTTACTTCGCCGGCACCTGAAACTCCGCGCGGATGAATGGCTTGATCCCTTCGTCTCCGGTCAACCGCAAACACAGCAGGCTGCCCCGGCGCTCCAGGTCGATGTGAAAATCGAAAAATTGGCAGCACTTGCCCTCCGCAGCCACCCAATCGGCCAACTCCGCAAGGGAGACGGTTGATGGGCTGAATTGGAACTCATAGCCCTTTTCCGTTTCCACGATGTCCGTTCGGGCGGCGATCAGCTTATCGGTCAATTGCTTGTGGTGCGCCCGCTCGGCCGGATTGAGCGCCTTGGGGTTGCAATAGAATTGGTTTTGCGTCGCCATCGTCTGGCTCTTCGCATTCCTTGTTAGAGGTACGGCTTGCACCTGTATGTGACCTGCTACGCTGCCGGCCATCAGCACTGCCAGAGCCGCTCCCCGTAGACTGCGTTTCCTGGTTGCGGTGGATTGCTCGTTCGCGTTGTTCATGGTGACTCCTCCAAATAGGATTTGTCCTGCCTCATTTCAAAATGGTAGAAGTTAAAGTCAGCTTTAAGTCAAGGCATATTTTTGAAGAGCCATCGAAAGGAAAGAGATGAGGATTGGAGAGCTCGCCAGCCGCACCGGCCTGAACGCCTCGGCCATTCGCTTCTATGAAAGACGTGGAATTCTCGTAGCGCCGTACCGCGTTGGCGGCCAACGCCAATATCCCAACGATGCCGTGCACCGCGTGCTTCTGATCCGCTTCGCCAGTGGGATGGGTTTCACTCTCGGCGAGGTCAAACTCTTCCTCAGCGGCCTCAGGGATAAGGCCCCGGTTGGCTCCCGCTGGAGAAAATTAGCTCGCCGGAAAATCAAAGAGGTTGACGAAACGATTGAGCGCTCTTACAGGCTCAAGTCGCTCCTCGAACACCTGGTCCGGTGCCACTGCCCTTCGCTCCAGGTCTGTGTGGAGCGTCTCAGCCTGAGCCCCAGCCTATTTCTTGCGCTCGACCAGAAAGCGGGCGAGATCCTTCAGAGTTGACGCGGCTGAGCCATATTCGTTAAGCTGCGTGCACGCCTGATCGACCAGGGCGTCGGCCTTGCGGATCGATTCCTCGATTCCGAACAGCGCCGGATATGTTGTCTTTTCCGCGGCTGCGTCCTTGCCTGCGGTTTTTCCTAGTTGCTCGGAGGTCTGGGTCAGGTCGAGCACATCGTCCACGATCTGGAACGCCAGACCGATCGACTGCCCGTAGGTCCGGAGGCGACGGATATCCTTGTCGGTTGCTCCGGCGTACATTCCTCCGGCGTACATTCCTCCGCTGACCACGCTCGCGGTGATGAGCGCCGCGGTCTTGGAGCGGTGGATGTATTCGAGGGTGGCGAGGTCGGGCTTCTTGTGCTCGGCTTCAAGGTCAACGACCTGGCCGCCGATCATGCCTTCGATGGTGCCGGTGGCGTGGGCAATTTCGCGGATGATCGCGACGCGCGCCTCGGCTGGACAGGCGATCTGTGCGAGCACTTCGTAGGCCTGCGTCTGCAGCCCGTCTCCGGCGAGGATGGCGATGGCTTCGCCGAAGGCCTTGTGGCATGTGGGACGTCCGCGGCGCAGATCGTCGTTGTCAAGCGCGGGCAGATCGTCGTGGATCAGGGAATAGGTGTGGAGCATTTCGAGCGCGGCGCCGACCTGCTCGATGCCGGCGGGCAGCGATCCAGCCGTGGAGTGGCAGGGCTCTGCCCCGCCGAGACGGGGCAGAGCCCCGTCACCACACAATGCCGCTCGGATCATGCGCCCCGCTTCCATGCAGAGGATTGGCCGCAGGCGCTTTCCGCCGGCAAACACGCTGTGCCGCATGGCTTGATGGATGGAAGTTGGATGCTGGGTGGCCGACGGCAAGAGTCGATCAAGGGCAGCGTCGGCGGCTTCGCGTCCCTGCTCCAGAACTTGTTTCAGCATGGCACCGCAGTATAACAAGCGGGCGAAGGCAGGTCTCAGGTCTCAGGTCTTAGGTGTCAGGAAACCCAGAAGGGCGGGTCGCAGGTATCAGGCGTCAGGTCTTCAGGAGCTCTTTGTTGATGTTGTTTTTCCTGAGACCTGACACCTGCGACCTGATCGGGTCAGGCGGCCGCATGGCGCGTGCGCCGGTCCAACAACGAGCGCACCACGTCATCGTTGCGCGGCTCACATATATCGGAGGCGCCCAGACTCATTGCCTCGGCCCACAATTTGTCGTCCGCTAGCCTGTGGGTACCGACGATGCAAAGGCTCGGGAACTCATGATGCAAACGCTTGACCTCGTCCGGCCCCGAGGTTTCCAGATCCAGCACCAGCGCTGTCGCGCGATGCCGGGCAACCGCGGGACGGACCTCTTCGTAGGTGCGGGCCAAATAAACAGAATCAAAGTGTTGGGACAGACTAACCGCCAGAGTCTGTGCAGTTCCGGGGTCATTCTGATAAAGGACTACACTGAGTGGTATCATAATTTCCCCCTGACGTCACCGCGATTCGCGGTGGCCTTGGCTGGGACAGCTAAATGCTGCGCAGGCGTTATCGACTCCGAGCGCGACAGCGTTACTTGCGCAACGCTTTCTCGGCCGGGGGCTCGAACGGTTCAGTTTGCAGCTTTCCGTTCTGTTTTAACAGAATCTCCACTTTGCCTTCCGCTTCCTCCAACTGTTTCCGGCAGGTTGCGGAAAGTTGCATGCCTTCCTCAAACAGCGTCAGAGACTTCTCTAAAGGAACCTCCCCTTTTTCCAGTTCCTGAACGATCTTCTCGAGACGCTCGAGGCATTCTTCAAACTTCACCAATCCCTTTGCTCCTACACTCTATTGTAATGCAGCTTCCGGGGCGAAATGTCCAGTGAAATTTTATGATTTGTGCAATCTTTTTTAGACGTGGCGTTTCAAAACGACACAGTCGGCGTTGAATGACTAAACAGACGTCGACCGTTTCGAGCCGAGAGCCTCCAGAACATCGACCGCGGCGGCATATCGACCCTGGGGAGCGCTGATCTGCGCCCCCTGAACCCGGTCGCGGACGGCCCTCAGCATCTCGCGCGCTATGGCCACGCCTTCGGCGCGAGCCGCTTCCGGACTTGACACCCTGGTCATACGGTTCAGGATTTCATCGGGCACGGAAACCCGCAGTTCGTTCTTCATGAACTCGGCGTTACGGGCGCTTACCAGCGGCCAGATTCCTGCAATGACGGGGATTCGGCAGTGCGCGATCCGCTTCAGGAAATTCTCCAGCAGGCTGATATCGAATACCGGCTGGGTGACCACGTATTCCGCACCCGCTTGTACCTTGTATTCGAAGCGCTTGATCTCTTCATCCAGGTTGGGCAGCCCCGGATTTGCACCCACCCCAATGACGAAACTGGTCCCGGCGCCGATCGGGTTCCCGCCCAGGTCCAATCCCCGGTTCAGGTTGTGGACCATATTCACCAGTCCGATCGAATCCACGTCAAACACCGCTGTGGCGTCGGGATAGTTCCCCATCTTCGGGGGGTCCCCGGTGATGCAGATCAGGTTGCGAATTCCGGTGGCCGCCGCGCCCAGCAGGTCGGACTGAATACCCAGCACGTTTCTATCGCGACAGGTGTAGTGCAGGATGGCTTCAATCTCAACCGCCTGCTGCATCAGCAGCGACAGCGCCTGGTTGCTCATGCGCGCCGAGGCCCGCGGGCTGTCGGGGATGTTGATCGCATCCACCCCGACCGATTTGACGAACCTCGCGCCCTCGATCTCTTTTCGGATGTCGATTCCCTTGGGCGGCACGATCTCGACCATGGTCACAAATTCCCCGGCGGCAATCTTTGCGCCCAGCCGGGAGCGCTCCGCCATGGGAATGTTCGCCGGAGCCGAAGGCTTGGCGCTGGAATGAATCGCCTCTGAAATCGCAGTCTTGCCGCGCGCCTGGTCCACACGTAGAGCCGATTTCATGGCGCGGATATGATCCGGCGTGGTGCCGCAGCAGCCGCCAATCAGCTGCACTCCGGCCGCCACGAATCTGGGGGTATAGGTCGCCATGTATTCCGGCGAGCAGAGATAGATATTGCGTCCTTCGACCGAGCGCGGCATGCCCGCGTTCGGCTGCGCGGCCAGGGGCACGGAGGTGACCGCGCGCACGCGCTCGATCGCGTCCAGCATCGCGACCGGTCCCACGCTGCAGTTGATGCCGAGCACGTCGACGTTCCATTCCGTCAGCCGGGCGCCGAAAGCCTCGGGGTCGGAACCATCGAGGCAGTTGCCGTCCTCGTCAATCGTGACTTGGGCGACGATGGGAATCTTCGCATTCACCTCCCGGCAGGCCAGCACCGCCTGGTGCAACTCTTCGACGTAACCGAAGGTTTCGAGCATCAGCAAATCGACGCCGCCCTCGACCAGGGCTGCGGCCTGTTCGCGAAACGCAGCGCGGGCTTCTTCAAACGAAGTCTTGCCCAGCGGTTCAATGCGAATGCCCAACGGGCCAATCGATCCGGCGACCCAAACGTCGAAACTCTTGGCCGCTTCGCGAGCCACCTGAACGCCTGCGACGTTGATGTCGTGCACGCGGTCGGCGAGGCTGTGCCGCGCCAGGCGAAAGCTGTTCGCGCCGAAAGTATTGGTTTCGATAATCTCGGCCCCGGCCTGCAGATAATCGTGGTGGACGGCGCGGATTAACTCCGGCTGCGACAGGTTCAGCTCGTCATAGCAGCGGTTGATGAAGATGCCCTTGGCATAGAGAAGCGTCCCCATAGCTCCGTCACAGAGCACGGGCGATTGCTTCAGACGCTCAATAAAGTTCTGCGGCATCCCATTTGAGAATACAAGAAGGGGCGAGATAATTGAATCATTGAGCGATTGAGGTATTGAATCACTGACGGTCAAAGGCTCTTGGATTTTCAAAATGCCTCAATGTCTCAATGATTCAATGCCTCACGAGGAGGTCGCAGGGGCATTGCAATTCGAGGGATTAGAGTATATTTGTAGCATCTAATAAGGTGCTTTTAGACAGGAGCGGTCCATCATGCTTGATCTCACCAAGGATATTCAATCGCTGACCACCTTCCGCCGCCAGTCCGGAGACTTCATGAAACAGCTCAAGAAGAGCAAGCGCCCCGTGGTGCTTACGGTGAACGGGAAGGCGGCGGCCATCGTGCAAGACGTGGGAGCCTATCAGCGGTTGCTCGACATCGCAGCCAGCGCGAATGAAGAGGAAAACATCCGGCAGGGATTGGACGATGTGGCCCACGGACGTACTCGCCCCGCTAAAGAGGTCTTTGAGGAGTTTCGCCGCAAGCATGGCATACCTCGTTGAGTTCTCCGCGCGCGCGATTCGCGATCTTGAAGTTCTTTACGTGGAAAAGGACGCCGCGGAGTCGAACGCGGCGGCTCGCTGGTACAACGGTCTGGAAAAAGCTGTGGATGCGCTCGGCTGGTATCCTCATCGCTGCCCCCTAGCTCCGGAAGCGGGGAAGCTAAAGCGAAAGCTGCGGCAGCTGCTCTACGGCAAGAAGCCGCATATCTATCGTGTCATCTATGAACTCGATGAGGGTCGGCAAACCGTGTGGGTGCTTACCATCCGCCACGGCGCTAGGCGGAAGCTCAAGCCTTCCGATCTCGTGTAGGTCGAGGTCCTCAACCGCAGCCTCAAACGAAATTTCCGCCTTTGCTATAATCCTTATTCCTGCATCCAAGCGATTATCCCGCATGAGGTTGGAGTCCCAGGTTTGAAAAGATTCTTGATCCTTATCCTTGCGGTATTCCTGCTGCCCGCCAGTTTGGTGTGGCTGAGTTGCGGCGGCAGCTCCTCCAGCAGCGGCTCAAAGACCAGCGGTCTCACATATCGCGCCTTCATCTCGGATAACGTCTCAGCCAGTACGCCGGCGGGTGTGTATATCGTCAATGCTGTAAACGATACGCGTGGGCCCCTATCCCCGATTTCCGCCGGCAACACTCCGGGAATGATGGTGGTCACGCCCAACCTGGCTCAGACCCTGGTCTTCAGCGCCAACGGTACGCAATTCTCCGACAACCAGTTCACCATCATCGACAACGCCAGCGAATCCGCCGCCTCTCACGTGATCTTGCCCGGCATGACCGAGAGCTTCGTCGTTTCGCCCGACAGCTCCACCGCCTACGTCGCCGTACCCACCGCCGCGGTGACCGGACAACCATCCCCGGGAGCCATTGAAGTCATTAATCTGCCTTCGGGCGCCGTCACCGATGAAATTAGCTGCCCGCCTGTGAACCCGACACCCCCCGTCTGCGTTTGGCCCGGCACCGTGCCTCAAGGATTCAACCAGCCGTACCAGTTTCTCACCATGGGAAATACCGGCACTCGAATCCTGGCTTTCAGCGACAGCCAGGGCGTGGATTCCGTCGCGGATACGATTGCGGTGATCACGCCCTCGAGTGTGGGAACGCAGTATCCCGTTATCACTTTCGTGCCCGGCTTTGACCATCCGGTGGCGGCGTTCTTCAACAGTGACGACACCGCCGCCTACGTACTGAACTGTGGCGCCGAGTGCGGCGGGCAACAGGCCAGCATTCAAACTCTCGATTTAACGACCCTCACGGCAGGCCCGCCTGGCGTTGCCTGCACTCCCGGCGGGTGTATCGGTACCCTCAACCTGCCCGCCGGCAGTGTAGCCCTGATAAATGGTTCGACCATGTATGTAGCTGGCACGCCGCCATTAATAGGGGGATCTCCGCAGCAGCCCTGCACAGGGGAGACGACTGCGGCACAATCCTGCGGGCTGCTCACCATCTTGGACCTCTCCACCATGTCGGTCACCAATACCGCGCCAATCATCATCACCGACGGATATCACAATCGAATCGCACTCGGCCCCAACGGACAGCTCTTCATCGGCGCCCGCACCTGCACCGAGATCGTCCCGCCCATTCCGCCGCCAGCCGGGGCCGAGGTCCGCGGTTGCCTTTCTATTTACAACACGCTGACGAGCACCGTGGGCAGTGTTCCGCCTGGCGGCGTCGCAATTCCTAACGAGAACGGAGACGTGACCGGCATCCAGCCCATCGTTCAGCGTGGTAACGGAATGGCGCAAGAAGTGGTGTATGTCGTCCAGGGCGGATCACTCTATATCTACGACGCCACGTTCGATGGCCTGGAGTACAACCCGAACAATCCGTTTAACCCGGGTGAGGTCAGCGGCCTCGTCGGCTATTTCATCGACGTCAAGATCGTCGATTTTTGAGGGGCGCTATTGGTCGTTCGCTGTTCGCTGTTGGCCTCGGTTCTGGCGAACACCGAAAAGCCAATGGCCGACGACCGACGACCAACGACCAACGACTCCCTACCGCGGCGCCAGCGTCATCTCATGCGCCCGGTGTTGCTCGATCGCGGTCTGCGAGAAGGGAAACGCGAAGGTCGAGCCTCCGTACCAGGCCGCCCACTGGTCCATGTAATACCGACTGAGGAAGATTCCACTCTCTCCCGTCACCAGGTTCAGCGTGCTTTCGTCAAAGTTCGCGAAGTTCCACGTCAGCCGTTCGGAAGCCCCAAACCCGCGGCTCCCCGCCTTCACTGTGTATGTGCTCCCGCTCAAAGGATGCGATCCCGGCCCCGTGAAGCGCCCAATCACGGGGAGCCGGCTGAGCAGCAGATGATCGATTTCAACCGTATAATTCCCCCCCCACTTCCATTGATTGAGATCGGAAGGAGCGCCAGACGCAATTCTAGCGACGTCTCCCGAAGGTGTTCCGGACTGGCTGACCGCGTTCTCAACCGCGGCTGTAAGCAGGCTTCCGTAGTCGGAGTATCCCGGCGGCAGCCAGCGCGCGGGCTGCTTGGTAAGCACACTCTCCAGCCAGACCGACGACATCATCCAGCGATAGCTCTTCCAACTCAGCGCGCCTGAAGCCGCGCTTGCATTCGGGCTTGAAGCCGAAATATCCGCCGCCGCGCCCAGCTTCGGCTCCAGCAGCAACCGCGCCAGTTCCTGGCGCGCCTTCGTCTCAATCGTCGTCGCCGCTGAATCCGTCGACATCCGCCCATCCCAGTCGCGCAGAATTTCCACTGCTCGCTTTGCGCGATCGGAAGCGTTCGCCGCGTGATCGACCGCGTACACGAACTTGTCGGCGCAGAAGCGGTCGTAGGTCGACGACACATCCATCTGCAGCTCCAGCATATCCGCGGGCGCAAACTTCTTCCCCGATTCGAGCACCCGATAGATGCGATCCGTCCGCCAGGGCGCTTCCCATTCCGTGCTGATCGAATATTTGTAGCCCTCCGGAGTGATGCGGCCGTTGGCCGTCGCCAGAATTCCCGACGGCGGATCGTAAACATGCGGCATCTCGTCGAAAGGAATCCAGCCTTTCCACTCGTGCGCATCGTCGCTGCCGCTCACCGGCAGGCTGCCATCGCCCGCCGCGCGGACCGGCACGCGCCCCGTCGCCTGATATCCGATGTGGCCATCGACATCGCCGTACATCACGTTTTGTCCGGGCGCGCCGAAACTCGAGAACGCCTTCCGAAACTGATCCCAGTTCTCTGCGGAGTCCGCGTCGAAGAACATCAATCCCATGCCGTCCTGCAACGTCCAGCGCAAGGCGATCTTGCGCGTCTCGCCCGGAAGCAATTCAGTAATAATCGGCCCATGCCGCGTCGTCACCACGTCGAGCGTCACATCCGGCTTTCCTTTGACGTGAATCGTTTCCTGCCGGTGCTGCGCATCAACCCATCCTGCCGGAGTCTTGTACTGCCTCTGCGCATTGAACTCCTCGATGAAGTCGTCCTCCACAGTCGGCCCAACGTTAGTGAATCCCCAGCCGATGCGCTGGTTGTGGCCCACAATTACAAACGGAACTCCCGGCAGCGTAACGCCGGCGACGTCGAAGTTGCCGGTCTCTGTTACTGTTGCTGTTGCTGCTGTCGCTGTTGTTTTCAGGTGCGCCGCAAACCACAGGTTCGGCATCTGGTGGTCGAGGTGCATATCGTTCGACAGCAGCGGTTTTCCCGAAATAGTATGCTGACCGGAAACCACCCAGTTATTCGACCCCGCCCGGAAGGAATCATCGGAGTATCCAACCCCGGAGGAATATCCAGCCCCGGAGAAATATTCAGCCCCGGAGGGGCGTCCGAGCTTAGCCCAGCGCTTCAGCGCTGGGAAAAGTGGAACAAACGATTCAAGTCCCGGAGAGCCTGCCCTGAGCGAAGTCGAAGGGGCCGAGTTCTCACGTACAATCTTTAGCCCCTGGGGGACGTGGCTCGCGAGCTGAGGGGCGTCTACGAAACCATCCCCCGGACGCAGCGCGGAAATCAGCCGGCTGTTCCCACCCTCCGGATCGACCTCTTCGTCGTCATCCTCATCTTCATCGCTATCGATGCTGTGTGCCGCGGGTTCCCCATCTATCCGCCGCACTTCAGTTGGCGGACGGTCCCGCCAGGAAGAATTCACGTACAGGTCCGCCGTCAGTTCCGGTCCCAGCTTCGCCAGAATTTTTTCTCGCTCCAGCGCACGCGCGTAGGGGTAGTGGTTCAGATACTCCACCAAGAGCGCGCCCACCAGCAAGGAATCGGTTACCGTCCACGGCCGCGGCGTGTACTTCATCAGGCGGAATTCGAGCGAAAGTCGGTCGCGATGCGATTCGAGAAACGCATTCACTCCGCGAGCGTAAGCGTCAAAATAGACCCGGTCGCGCGCGGAGATACTCTTCTCCGCCGCTTCCGCCGCAAGCCGCAGCCCCAGGGTCCGTTGTTGGCGGTCCATTTTCACCGTGCTTTCGCCGATCACTTCCGAAAGTTCTCCGGCAGCGGAGCGCCGCATCATCTCCATCTGCCACAGCCGGTCCTGTGCGGTCACGTACCCCTGCGCAAAAAATAAATCGTCGAGCGTAGCCGCCTCAATCGTAGGCACACCGTGCTCATCGCGCACCACGCGCACCTTAGCCGAAATTCCAGAAACGGAGATGCTGCCATCCAGTTGCGGCAGCGGACGGCGCGCGATCCAGTAGAGCCACCAGAGGCCGATGATCAGTGCCACGAGCAGCAGGCAAACAGCGTAGTAAAGAATCCGCAGCACAGGATTGCGCCGCCGGACTTCAGAGCGTGAAACCTCAGGCAGGGAAGTGGCAGAAGACATTACTGAAAGATTGTAGGGGCGGGTGATGTCTGTGACAACCGCGTGACGCGGTTGCCAAGCTAGGCGACTGACTACTACCATCAATCTCGGCGAGCAGGTGTACTTAGGTGCTGGTGCAAGTTTACAAAAGTCTTAGAGGCGAATAGTGAAGAGAACGCTCTCCTTCTTGGTCATGTGCTGGGCAGCGATCTCCGTTGGAGCCATTGCTCAGGACGCTTCCTCACCCAAACCGACCAGGCCTGCGGCCCAACTCCAACTCGGCAATGAGTATTTGGCGCAGAAAGACTATCCGATGGCCATGACCTGGTTCCGCAAGGCGGCGGACCAAGGCGATGCCATAGCTCAAAATAATATTGGCTGGCTCTACAAGAACGGCTGGGGAGTAAAGCAGGATTATGCCGAAGCAATGGCGTGGTACCGCAAAGCTGCCGATCAAGGCTACGCCCTGGCACAGACCAACATCGGATGGCTTTTCCGCGACGGCTTGGGAGTTAAGCAGGACTATGCCGGGGCAATGATCTGGTATCGGAAAGCCGCAGCGCAAGGTAACGCCATCGCGCAGACCAATATTGGCTGGCTTTACCAGAAGGGGTTCGGCGTTAAGCAGGATTATGCCGAAGCCATGACCTGGTACCGCAAAGCTGCGGATCAAGGCGATGCCGACGCGCAGAACAGCATCGGTTGGCTGTACCAGAGCGGATGGGGAGTGAAACAAGATTACTCCGAAGCAATGACTTGGTATCTCGAAGCTGCGAATAGCGGCAACGCGAAGGCCCAGGATAATATCGGCTGGCTTTACGAGAAAGGGCTCGGAGTCACACAGGATTATGCCCAAGCGATGGCGTGGTATTACAGGGCGGCAGATCAAGGCAGCGCCGCGGCGCAGAACAGCGTAGGGTGGCTTTACCAGAATGGATCCGGTGTCACGCAGGATTATGGCAAGGCCATGACTTGGTACCGGAAGGCCGCCGATCAAGGCGACGCCAAGGCCCCAGCGAACATCGGATGGTTTTTCGAAGCTGGCCTTGGAGTCAAACAGGATTACGCCGAAGCCATGAACTGGTTTCGCAAGGCAGTGGATCAAGGTAACACCGACGCTCAGGTAGAGATCGGGAATTTTTACGAGAAAGGCCTTGGTGTTAGCCAGGATTATGCCGAAGCCCTGAACTGGTATCGCAAAGCAGCCGATCAAAATAGAGCCGGCGCCCAGAGAGCGATAGGTCGGCTCTACGAAAACGGGACAGGCATGAAACAGGATTACGCCGAAGCCATGAGTTGGTACCGCAAGGCAGCCGATCAAGGGAACAGCAACGCACAGACCGATATCGGCTGGCTGTACCAGAACGGACTGGGAGTCGAGCGGGATTACACCGAAGCCCTGAACTGGTACCGCAAGGCGGCGGATCACGGCAACGGTCGGGCACAGGCCGCCATCGGGTCGCTTTACGAGAGTGGGCTCGGAGTTAAACCGAATCAAGAAGAAGCCGTGAACTGGTACCGTAAGGCAGCGGAGCACGGGGGCCTGGTATTAGCGAATGACATTCAGGCCCCTCGAGCTATTTATGCGCCAGATCCTGAATATTCAAAGGAAGCGCGGAAGGCGAAGTTGACTGGCACAGTAGTACTGTGGCTCGTTGTCGGCCCCGATGGTCAGCCGCTCGACATCAAAGTTGCCAGGTCTCTCGGCAATGGGCTGGATGAAAAAGCGGTCGAAGCGGTAAAGAAATGGAAATTTGAACCCGCGACGAAAGATGGCAAACCCGTCGCAGTCCAGATCAACATTGAGGTCAACTTTCATCTTTATTAGCCGGGTCCCCCACACATTCGCGTTTCTTTGCGAATGTGTGGGGACCAGCGATTGGCAATCTTTGCCAATCGTGTTACGATGAAGCCGCGATTCACATCCATGGAAAGGCCGCCGCTATGCCTACCCGCAACGTCAATTTGACCAACGATCTCGACCACTTCATAACCGCAAAGGTCAAGAGTGGGCGTTACGAAAATGCCAGTGAGGTTGTACGCGCCGGGTTGCGGACTTTGGAGCGCGAAGAACAGCAGTACGAGGCGAAGCTCGCCGCGCTCCGGGCGGCGATTGACGAAGGCGACGCCAGCGGTATTGCCAGAGGCAACGTCTTCGGGCGTGTCCGTAAGGCCATCAAACTTCCCGTGTCGCGCTAGCCGTGGCTGCGTTTCGATTTTCGCGTCGCGCTGAGGCCGATTTGCAGAGCATCGGCGATTACACGCTGCGCACATGGGGCAGTGCCCAAGCCGTCCGCTACATCGGTGAGCTTGAGGTTTGTTGCCAGATGCTTGCTGATAATCCGGCGTTAGGCCGGCGCTGTGACGACGTTCGCCCTGGTTTGCGCCGTCTGGAGCATGGTAAGCATGTGTTGTTCTACCGCCAGGAGCACGGGGGCGTTTTGATTTCTCGCATCCTGCATCAACGCATGCTGCCCGATAGACACGCCATCGACGATCAAGACAGCGAACCATAAAGAATTGTGCGAGTGCGCACACCGCACTCTTCAGCGTTCCCTTTTTCATCACACCCAGCCGGTGAGCATCATCACAGACGTCCAACCCGCGCATGCGCGAAAATAGCGATTGAATTGGGGTAGCTAGAAGTGTGCCGTCAACCAGGACGGCCCTCGAAGCTGCCCCAAAACCGTTTTCAGCGCCCTTTGACAACCTAAGTCCTTATTCCGGAATATTTTACAGATAAGTCCTTATTATTGAATATTTTACGTAAAATCGGGGGGGGGGGGGGGGTAAAAACCAGGTAATACCTCCTAGGTAAACAGGCAGGGGAAGGAATAAATAACTTGATCGAGGTGAGTAACCCCGAGGCGCAGAAGGGGAAGTCGATTGGCGCACCCGCACTCCGCCCAGTATCATGTTGGCGACCCCTCGGCGCGCATAATCATCTTGAGTGCCCGCGTCGCCCAACATGTTGCAGAAACGAATCGACGATCAGCCGACCATCTCGCGGGAGAACATCCGCGAGGCCGAAGGAATTTTCCTGCAGCATCTCAAGCGCGTCGGGCTCAAACAGACCGAACAGCGCAGCGCGATTCTGCGGACCTTCCTGGAAACTCGTGAGCATCTTTCGATCGACGAATTGCACCGGCTGGTCAAGAAAACCGATCCGCGCATTGGTTTCACCACCGTCTACCGGACGCTGAAGCTTCTGGCGGGTTGTGGCCTGGCCAGCGAAGTCGCCTTTCACGACGGCATCGCGCGTTACGAACACCAGTACAACCGCCGTAGTCATCACCACATGGTGTGTACAGAGTGCGGCGCCTCGGTTGAATTTTTCTCGGAGAAAGTCGGAGAAATCGAACGCGAGATCGGACGCAAGCACCATTACGTTACCACCCGCCACACTTTCCAGATCTATGGTGTTTGCGAAGAATGCCGGAAGAAAACGAATGGACGCCGAATTGTCTAGTCCAGAGAATAGTGCCGACAAAAGTGCCGGGAAAAGTGCCGGGAAACTTGCCGAGAAAAGCCCCGCGAATCCGGCGCAAGCTTTGGTGAAGTGTCCGCATTGCGGAACTGTAATGCTCGCGAACTCGGAATTCTGTCCCGGTTGCGGATGGTCGATGACACCGCTTCCTCCCGCGGAACGGGCGGCCGCGGCGGTCGCTTATCTCACTTTGGCCCCGGCTGCGGTGATCTTGTTTCTGCCGGCATATCGCAACAACCGCTTTGTCCGCTTTCATGCCTGGCAAAGCGTTTTGCTCTGGGGAGTCTTTTTCGTTTTGACCATCGCCGCACTCTTTCTTTCGAATGTCACGGCAGCCATGTTGTTTCTTCTGTTCGGAATTCTGGCTTCGCTGGCCATGTTGTTCTTGTGGATTGTTCTTTCAATCAAGGCATGGGAGGGCGAGCGCTTCGAGTTGCCGCTGTTCGGGATGTTGGCGGAGCGACTGAAATAGCAGGTCTCAGGTGGCAGGTCTTAGGTCTTAGGAAAAGCCAGATCAATTTCATTTCACCGACACGGTTTTCCTAAGACCTAAGACCTTGCTGTTCGCGTGCTCATCGTTCAGAATAATTAATTCACTTCGTATCGCACTTTATACTTCACTCTGCATCGCGGGAGACCTCATTGAGCCAGCTTCAGCGCGTTAAGATCAGCGCTCTCGGCACCTATGTTCCACCTCGCCTGCTCACCAACGCCGACCTCGAAAAACTTGTCGATACCAACGACCAGTGGATCATGGAACGCGTCGGCATCCGCGAGCGTCACATTGTGGACAAGGGGGTTGCGTCCAGCGACCTGGCGGTTGAGGCGGCGAAAAGAGCGCTCGTCGAGCGCGGCATCGAGCCTTCCGATCTGGACGCGATTATCGTGGGGACGGTTACGCCCGACATGTTCTTTCCCTCGACCGCTTGCCTCGTGCAACACAAGCTGGGCGCGAAAAATGTCTGGGGATTCGATGTCTCGGCTGCCTGTTCGGCGTTTGTTTACGCGTTGCAAGCTGGAGCGCAGTTCGTCGCTACCGGCTCCCATAAGAAAGTGCTGGTGATTGGCGTTGACGTGATGTCGTCGATCATCGACTACACCGACCGCGCGACCTGCGTTATTTTCGGCGATGGAGCGGGCGCAGTCCTGCTCGAACCCACGGAAGACGAGTCCATCGGGCTCATTGACTTTCTGCACGAAGTGGATGGATCGGGTGGGTGCGCGCTGTATATGCCTGGTGGCGGAAGCCTGAACCCTTCGACTCACGAAACCGTCGATAAGAAGATGCACTTCGTTCATCAGGACGGCGCCGCGGTCTTCAAGTTCGCGGTACGCAAGATGGCGGCGCTCTGTGAAGAGATTCTCCAACGCAACAACATCAAGGGCAGCGAGATCGACGCCTTCATTCCGCATCAGGCGAACAAGCGCATCATCACCGCGACTGCCGATCGTCTGAAGATGCGCCCTGAAGCCGTGATCATCAACATCGAGCAGTATGGAAACACCACCGCGGCAACGATTCCGCTGGCGATGGAAAGCGCGCGCCAGGAAGGCAAACTCAAGAAAGGAAGTTTGGTGCTGTTAGCATCGGTGGGCGCGGGATTTACGGTCGGTGCGACGTTGCTCCGGTGGGCGTACTAAAGTAGTCTCGCGAAAGGTCTTAGGTGTTAGGTGTTAGGTCTTAGGAAACCCTTTGGGATGAGATTTGGAAGCGATTGATCAGGCCGTTGAGAATTCGGCCTAACTCTTCGGTTTCCAATTCCAGGCTCTTGAACGCTACAAGGTCCATGTAATCTAGATCACGCGCTATCGAAAGTTGAGTCTGCAATTCGAGTAGCGATCCGCGGGCATGATATAGGAATTGCAAAAATTCCTTCCGAGAAAAACGTCCCTTTCCCTCGGCAATGTTGCTGGGGACGGACACCGCCGCGCGCCTCATCTGGGAACTTAGTCCATAAAGTTCGTTTTTTGGAAACCGACGAGTGCAGCGATACACCTCCAAGGCCACGCTCTTTGCCTTTTGCCATGCAATGAGATCCCGATAACTGTCTGACATAGAATCCCTCATGACCACACTAAATCAGCCGCGAAATTCTCACGGTGACACCGGTCACGAAGAGATTGGTCGGTTTTTCCTAAGACCTAAGACCTGACACCTAAGACCTGACACCTAAGACCTGAGACCTAAGACCTAAGACCTATTTCCGCTCCTACTAATGACTCGAAGATCTTGCATCCATCGGTGCCGCCCAGTTCGGGTTCGGCGGCGCGCTCGGGATGGGGCATCATGCCCAGCACATTGCGTCCCGGGCTGCAGATTCCGGCGATATTTTCGAGCGACCCGTTGGGATTCGCTTCCGGTGTGATTTCTCCTTGCGGGTTCGAGTAGCGGAAGACGATGCGATTGTCGCGCTTCAGTTCCGCGAGTGTAGCCTCATCGCAAAAATAATTGCCTTCCATGTGGCCGATGGGGATGGTCAGCACTTCGCCTTTGCGGCATGTGTTGGTAAACGGCGTGTCGTTGTTTTCGACTCTCACCTGCACCGGCTTGCAGACATATTTCAAGCCGATGTTGCGCATCAGCGCTCCGGGCAGCAATCCCGACTCACACAAAATCTGGAAGCCGTTACAGATGCCGAGGACCAATCCGCCGCCGGCGGCGAACTTGCGGACAGCTTCCATGACCGGCGAGAACTTCGCAATCGCCCCGGTGCGCAGATAGTCGCCGTAAGCGAACCCTCCCGGCACAATGACCACATCGCAATTCTCAAGGTCATGCGAGTCGTGCCAGAGGAACGTCGCCTTCTGCTTCGCCACATGTTCAGCCGTCCAGAAAGCATCGTGATCGCAGTTCGATCCAGGGAAAATAATGACGCCAAATTTCATCGAAATCCTCGTTAACTATATGGTAGAGGCGAGTTGGATGGTCCTTCTTATGACCTTGGGATGGTCTATGGTGACAAGCTCCTATTCTTAGGTCAAGGAAATAGTGCGAGCGCACCCATGTGATTCGAACCCATGGGTGATCGCACGGGCAAGATCCTCGCGACCCTCCTCGCGAACAACGTCAACCCACTGCTCTGACGGCATGAATGGTCTTTGGTCTGGGCTATTTCTCGCCATGCAAGTGCTGCGCGAGGTAGTTGGCAAAGCCCATTTCCTTGATGGAATGAAGCTGAGCCTCCAAATAGTCCACGTGCCGCTCTTCGTCCTTAATCATGCGCTCGAACTGAGCCCTGGTGCCGTCGTCCTTGGCCTCGACGCAGACCTTCACGGCTTGGTTGTATTGGCGCACCGCATCCAGCTCGTCCTTTAGGTTAATTTCCATTTGCTGCTGTACGTTGCTGCCGAGTTGAGGCTTCAGTCCGACATCGACAGTGGGTATGCTGTCCAAGAAGATAATGCGCTCAATGAGGCCTTCCGCGTGGTGCATCTCCTCCATGGCCCGCCCCTTCGTGCGCTCGCCCAGCCGTTTGTAGCCCCAGTTCTGGCACATCTCCGACTGCGTCATGTACTGCACAATCGCCGTCAATTCAGCGCTTAGAGCCGCGTTCAATTCCTTAATGACTTTCTCATCGCTGTGCATGGTTCTGCCCTCCGCAGTTCAACCGTAGTTCACGATTAGCTCACCATTTTGCAATTCTGGACGACAGTCATGCTGTGATCCAGAGCACAACGGCGTGGTAGGTGCGCGCGAGGGCGCCACCCATCGCGCCTGAACCTCCAGTGACGACTGTCACCTGGCCGCGAATGTCAGCCGACTGGGTCATCTTTTCCCCGTCGTCATTATGGGTGACCGGGCGAACTGCGGCGCACGTTTTTCGAGGAAGGCGCGGATGCCTTCAACGGCGTCCGGAGTGGCCATAAGGTCATTCAGATATAGCGATTCTATTTGCGGAAGATCCTCGTCCAAGGCGCGGCGCAAGGGCCGGCGAGCGGCTTGGCAGGCGTACTTCAGCGCCGATGGAGAACGGGGAAGAAAATCGGATTCCAGCCAAGCCTCGAGTGCGGCGTCAAGATCGTCGGCGAATCTGGCGACGAGCCCGCAGCGAGCCGCCTCCTCGGCAGACAGCGCGGCGCCGGTCAGCAACAGCCGGGAGGCGACGGCTAGCCCGACCCGAACCGGCAGCAAGGCGGAAGCCGCGGGAGCGAACACCGCCAACTTGATTTCGGGGGAGCCAAACTGGGCGGTCTTATCGGCAAGAATCAGGTCGCAGGCGAGCACGAGTTCGAATCCTCCGCCCAGGCACTGGCCGCGGACGGCGGCGATCACGGGCGCGGGGGCCTCAGCGATCCGCCGCAGAAGGGCGTTCAGCGCGCGCAGGGTTCCGGCAATCTGATCGGGCAGGTGCTCCTCGACGCTGGCGCCAAAGCTGAAGTGGGGACCGTCGGCGGCAATAACCATGGCGTTTAGCTCGCGCCCGGCACACAGAGAGAGTGCGGAATCGAGTTCGCGGATCATCGAACGATCCAGTATGTTCGCCTTCGGCGACGCCAGGGTGATGCGCGCGACCCGCTCTTGATGAGTGAACTGCAACCGGATCTTCTCGAAATTCATTTCCGTCCTTCCGATCAACTCCCCTTGGAACAGGGCACAAGGGATATATGAAAGCGCCACTGCTGGATCACGCCAGCAGGCCGTGCTCGCGCAACTTCCGGTATAAATTCCGCTCGCTGATTCCGAGCATCTTGGCCGCGTTTCCGCGGTGACCCTTGCTGGCCTCGATCGCTAGACGAATGTGCGTGAGCTCCGCTTCTTCGAGCGTCGGCAGCGGCGCGTCCGGCGCTAATGGAGCAGGCGGCGGAGCAGGCTTCGAAGTCCGCAAGGAGGCGGGGAGGTGCTCGGGCAGAACCAGCGACCCCTCACAGAGCACCAGGGACGCTTCGACCACGTGCAGGAGTTCGCGCACGTTCCCCGGCCAGTTATGCCGCCGCAGGAGTTGCAGGGCCTCTTCGCCGATCTGTTTGCTGGAACCGAAGCGTTCGTTGAGCACGGTCACGAAGTGTTGGGCCAGCAGGTCCACGTCGGTCCTACGGGCGCGCAGGGGCGGCACCTCCAATGTGATTGTGCTCAGGCGGTAAAACAAGTCCTCCCGGAAAAGGCCCTGCCGCACCATGGAGGGCACATCGCGATTGGTCGCGGTCAGAATCCGGACATCCACTTGAATTTCCCGGTTGCCCCCGACATGACGGAACGTGGAGGTATCGAGGACGCGCAGCAGCTTGGTCTGCGTCGCCGGACTCACCTCGCCGATCTCGTCGAGGAAAATCGTTCCGCCATGGGCGACTTCGAACAATCCCGGCTTGGCGCGGTCCGCTCCGGTGAAGGCGCCACGCTCGTGGCCGAACAGTTCACTCTGCATCAGGGTTTCCTGTAGCGCGGCGCACTCGACTATCACGAACGGCCGCGACCGGCGGGAGCTGCGCGCGTGAATCAGCTTGGCCACCCGTTCCTTTCCCGCGCCCGTCTCTCCGGTTATGAGCACGGTCGAATCGCTGGGAGCCACGCGTTCGATCAGATTGATCAGACGGCGGAATTCCGGGCTGTCGCCGATGAAAGAATTGCCGGGATTCGGAGGAGTCAGAACCCGATCGAGAAGATTCGCTCTTTGGCGCAGCGATCGCCGTTCGATCGCCCTTTGAATGCGAATTTGGAGTTCGTCGAGCGGGCAAGGTTTGACAACGTAATCGAAGGCGCCTATGCGGATCGATTCGATGGCGGTATCGATGGAACCGTGTCCGGTCAACATGATGACCTCGGCCGTCGGCGTGGCGGCCTGGATGGCCTTCAGCGCCTCGAGCCCGCCCATACCGGGCAAGTGCAGGTCGAGCAAGACGACTTCGGGCTCCGCCGCCACGACTCGCCGGATTGCCTCCTCGCCCGAGCCCACCGCATCAACTTCGTAGCCGAGACGACTCAGTTCGCCTGCCATCACCTGCCGGAATGCGGTATCGTCATCGACCAGAAGGAGGGAGGGTCGCTTCATTGTCCGTGCCCGTCCTTCGGTTGCGGACCGGGATCGAGGGCCGGGATCACGACTTCGAATATAGACCCCTTTCCCGGGGTACTTTCGACCAGGATGTTGCCTCCCCAACTCCGGACGGCGTTCAGCGAGAGGAACAGACCGAGGCCAGTGCCGCCCTGGCGGAGGCTGAAAAAGGGCTCAAAGATCTTTTGCCGATATTCCGGGGCAATGCCGCATCCTTCATCGGTGACGCGAACGTGCACCGCATCACCGCCTTCGAGCGCCGCGACGACCTTGCCGCCCGGCTTCGATGCCTGAATCGCGTTGAGTAGAAGATTGACCAGCAGGTTCTGCAACTCGGCCTCGTCGGCCCGGACGTGCAGGGTGGTGGCGAACGGCCGCACTGCGACGTCCACGGAATTTGCTCGGGCTGTCGGATCGACGAGCCTCTGGGCGGCCGCGATGGCCGCATTCAGGTCCACGATATCTCCGGCGTGCCGCTGTCCGCGCGACAGACGCAGGAAGTGCTGAGTGATGCCGCGGCAGCGCAGGATCTGCTCGCGCGCGATGGTTGCATTCTCACGGATTCTGGCCTGATCCATCTGCCCGTTCCCCCCGGAGGT
>CAVVNA010000030.1:0-33894 GCA_963749275.1 uncultured Acidobacteriaceae bacterium | reverse complement strand
CTAGCTTTCGTACAGCAGCACCCCTTCGGCCTTTTCCGCATCCACTGGGCGGTAGTACAGCTTGTTGGACTCTAGGAAGACTTCGATGAACGCCGGCCTTGTGGTGATCGTGCCCTGGATCAGGGCCTCCGACAGCGGATCTTCGATGTACTTCTGCAGGGCGCGACGCAGTGGACGCGCTCCGTAGTTTCGATCGGTCAGGGTCTGGTTCAGAATCCACTTCTTCGCCTCGTCGGCGACCGTCACTGTGATCGAACGCTGGGCGAGGTTTTGGTTCAGTTGGCTGACCATGAGTTCGAGAATCTGGATCAGGTCTTGTTCGCTGAGCGCCGTGAACAGGATGACTTCATCCACGCGGTTCAGGAATTCGGGATTGAAGGTGCGCTTGACCTCGCTCCTCACCAGGTCTTCGACCTTCTCGGAAACCATCTCGTCTTTCGACGACTGGAAGCCCAGGCCCTCGCGCTTCATGAGGTGCCGTGCCCCAATGTTCGAGGTCATGATCAGTATGGTGTTCTTGAAATCGACGGTGTTCCCCAAGCCGTCGGTTAATTGGCCGTCTTCAAAAACCTGCAGCAGAATGTTGAACACATCCGGGTGCGCCTTCTCGATTTCGTCGAGCAGGACGACGGAATACGGCGCCCGCTTGACGCGTTCCGTCAGTTGCCCGCCCTCTTCGTAGCCAACATATCCTGGAGGCGAGCCGATCAGCTTCGAAACGGAGTGCTTCTCCATGAACTCCGACATATCGAAACGGACGAGCGCCTTGTCGCTGCCGAACATGAAATGCGCCAAGGTGCGAGCCACTTCGGTCTTGCCGACGCCGGTCGGGCCTAGGAACAAGAAGGACCCGATCGGGCGATTCGGGCTCTTCAACCCCGCGCGTGAGCGGCGGATGGCGCGAGCCAGAGCACTGATGGCTTTTTCCTGCGAGATGATGCGCTTGTGCAGCTCTTCTTCAATGCGCAGCAGCTTCTGCGTTTCTTCTTCCTTGATCGAAGTGATGGGAACGCCGGTCCAGCGCGATACCACATCCTCGATGTCCTCCCGACCGACTACGCCGGTGGAGGATTCATCGAGGTGGTATTTTTCGCGAAGGGCGCGCAGGTTCTCGCGCTCCTTGCGTTCTTCGTCCGAGTAGAAGCGCGCCTTCTCGAACTCGTGGTTCGCGATGGCGTTCTCCATACGATGGACGATGAACTTGATCCGCTTCTGGACTTCCGTCAATTCTTCCGGCAGCGAGGTCTGGCGCAGTTTCACACGCGCTCCCGCCTCGTCGATCAGGTCGATGGCCTTGTCCGGCAGAAAACGGTCGGGAATATAGCGATTGGAATGCGACACCGAAAAATTGATGGCATCGTCGGTGTAGGTGACGGCGTGGAATTTCTCGTAGCGTTCCTTGATTCCAAAAAGAATCTTGACCGCGTCGACTTCGTTTGGCGGGGGAACTTTTACGGCCTGGAAGCGGCGTTCGAGCGACCGGTCTTTTTCTATCGACTTGCGGTATTCAGCGGGCGTGGTTGCGCCGATGCACTGAATTTCGCCGCGCGACAGGGCCGGCTTCAGGATGTTGGCCGCGTCCAGCGAGCCTTCCGCCGATCCCGCGCCCACCAGCGTGTGCAGTTCGTCAATAAAGATGATCGAATTCTGCGACTCCATCAGCTCTTTCATGATGGTCTTGAGGCGCTCTTCGAACTGTCCGCGATACTTGGTGCCGGCGACGATCAGAGAAAGATCCAGCGCCAAAATGCGTTTGTCCGCGAGGAAGGAAGGAACTTCGCCGTCTGCGATGCGTTGCGCCAAGCCTTCTACGATGGCGGTCTTGCCGACGCCGGGCTCGCCGATCAGTACCGGATTATTCTTGGTGCGGCGGCACAGAATCTGCACCACCCGCTCCACTTCGTTCTCGCGGCCCACCAGCGGATCGAGCTGGCTATCCATGGCCGACTGCGTCAGGTCGCGGGAAAACTCACTCAATAAAGAAGACTCGCGCTGTCCGCGTTGTGGCGCGGCTTTTTCCTGGCTGGTACGCGCCAGTTCTTCGCGGATGGTCGAAAGCCGCAATCCCCGCTCGTGCAAAATCTCAGCCGCAAAACACTTTTCTTCGCGCAACAGGCCCAGCAGCAGATGCTCGGTTCCAATATGTTTATGGGAAAGGCGCTCCGCCTCTTCCGAGGCATACGCCAACACACGCTTGCATTCGTTGCTCAGGGGAAGATCGACCGAAGTGGAAACCTTTTCCCGGATGGTGGTGTGACCCTCGATCTGTTTGCGGATCGATTCTACCGAGGCGTGAGAGCGCAGGAAGCGATTCGTCAGGGCCTTGTCTTCGCGCAGCAGTCCGAGGAGCAGGTGCTCGGTCTCAATGTAAGGAGATCCGAACTGGCTGGCCTCGTACCGCGCAAAGAAGATAACGCGCCTGGCTTTCTCCGTGTAGCGTTCAAACATAATACCCATTCCCCCGAGTTCTCGCGGAGCGCCCGCCCTCCGCCAAACCCCGACTTTGCCACCTTAATTATGCATTGATATCGCCCAATCTCCCAAGCGATATCTACCTTCTAGTAACCCCCGTACAGCTTTACGTTAATGCGACTGTGTTCTGCCGCTCGTTACGCCGAAAGCGATTCGGGCGCGACTTCCTCCATTTTGCCCTGATCCAACCGCAAAACCCTATGGCACCGACGTGCGAACGCCAAGTTATGGGTGGCGATTACAGAAGTCAATTGGTGGTCGCGGTGCAATCGTGCGACCAGTTCAAAAACCAATTCGCCGGTGCGCCCGTCGAGGTCGCCAGTCGGCTCATCGGCCAGCAGCACCTGCGGCCGGGTGATGAGCGCCCGTGCCAGCGCCAGCCTTTGCTGCTCGCCGCCGGAAAGCTCGCCCGAACGATGATGCCCGCGCGTTTCCAGTCCCACTTCGCGTAACCACCGCGAAGCTTCCTGTTCTGCTGCAGATAGCGCTTGTCCGCGCGTCAGCAGGGGCATGGCGACATTTTCCAAAGCGGTGAATTCCGGCAGCAGGTAGTGGAACTGCCAGACGTAGCCGATCTGGCGGTTACGAAACTCGGCGGCGTCATCCTCGGAGAGCGAATTCACGCAGAAGTTCGCGCAATATACCGCACCCTCGGAAGGACGATCCAGCGCCCCCAGGATGTGCAACAAAGTGCTCTTTCCCGCGCCCGATTGCCCCACGATGGCGAGCATCGTTCCCTTCGCGACCTCGAAAGACAGATTCTCAAAGAGCACGAGTTCGGCTTCGCCTGAGCGAAACACCTTACTTAACCCTTCGACCCTCAGTAGAGGATCTTGAGTCATTGGATGCAAACTTCCCCTCCGAAGTACCAAGGTCGCCGGACGCCTTCCGCTGCAATGCAGTGGAAACGGCTCCCCGCTCCATTAGACCATGATCCTCAGACCATGAGAAGGAACCACCCGTTCCCGCGATCTCCGGGGCGGGAACGGGCTATGCGAAAGACTGTATACCTCTGGAAAACAATTGCAATGTGACGGTGGTCACAGATGGGAGAAAGGGGAACGCCTGGCAAGAGCCCTATTCGTACCTTAACGCCTCCGCCGGCAAAATCCGCGCCGCCGACCACGACGGATAAATCGTGGCCACAAACGAAATCCCTATGGAGACCAGCGCCACGATCAGGCCATCCATTGGCCGCGGCGCGAATGGCACGTAGTCAATCGAATAGACCTCGGGCGAGAGCGCAATAAAGTGGTAGTGTCCGCCCGCCCACGAGATCGCGTAGCCGAGCACTAGCCCGATCGCCGTCCCAATCACGCCGATCAAGACGCCCTGCGCAATGAACACGCGCCGGATCTGCGCCTTCTTGGTGCCCAGGGACATGAGCACGGCAATATCTTTCGTCTTCTCCATGACCATCATGATCAGCGAGATCAAAATATTGAGCGCGGCCACGAACACGATCAGCCCGATGGTGATGAAAGTCACCACGCGCTCCAGCCGCAGCGCGCGGAACAGAGGCTTGTTCTGCTCCATCCAACTGGTGGCCATGAAGCCGTGGCTTCCTGAAACGTGGCTTCCCGAAATAAGATCGGCGGCCTGTTCGAGGGCGCGCGCCACATCGCCGGCCAGGTAGATATCGTCGATCTTGAATTGGATGACCGAGATCACGTCGCCCAACCCAAACAACTGCTGGGCGTCAGCCAGCCGGATGAATGCCCAGGAAGAGTCGTAGTCGTAGAAACCGGAGTTGAAAATCCCCGCGACATGAAAGCGAATGTACTTCGGCACCATGCCAAACGGAGTCAGCTCGCCCTGAGGAGAAGTCACCAACACCACCGACCCCACGGTCGCGCCCAGTTCATCCGCCATGTCCTTGCCAAGAATAATCGGAGGCATAGCCGCGACGCGCTGCTGCACGCCCGCAAGGTCGTCTGGAGATTCAGCTTGTGTGGAGCGGGTGCCCTCACCCGCTGCCGTTGCACTTGCTTTTAGATTCGCGCTTGCATTTGCTTTTGAACTTGTTTCTTGAGTCACACCTGTGGCGCCCGCGCCTTCTTCTTCCAGCGCCGCAGCCGATCCGAGCGTTACCGAGTTGAGCAGATCGCTGACCTTCCGCTCATACTGCGGCAGCATCCCTTTTAGCACCGCACCGCGTGCCCGCGGCCCGCGCGAAATCAGCACCTGCTCGTAAATCGCCGGAGCGGCCGCCACTACGTGCGGCTGCTTAGACAACTTCTCGAGCAGCGGACGCCAATCGTGGATGCCGTCGCTTTCCACCCGGAGCAGACTGATGTGCGCCGTCGAACCCAGCAGCCGCGACTGCAGGTCCTGCCGAAAGCCGTTATTAATGGCCAGCGCGACGATCAGCGAAGCCACTCCCGCCGCTACTCCCAAGATGGAGATGCCCGTGATGACGCCGATGAACGCCTGGCGGCGCTTGGCGCGAAGATAGCGGGTTGCAACGAAGAGTTCGAAGCGCATGGGTGTCGATGGAAGCTCCTGCAAAGACTAATTCCTCTTACATTTGCGCTCCCTGACCATCTCTTTTGCCTTATCTAATCCTATGTCCGTTGCCTTCTCTGGAAGGTGGTGGGTTTGAAATAGGTGCACGGCGTCCTCGAATTTCTGCTCTGCGGCACATAGCTCTAGTCCAAGCAGAGCGTAACCCCAATCTTTATCAATGTAGGCTTGGGTTTCCCAGTAGTCTTCCGGGCGCGCTTGCCTTTTTACCTTTACCAAGTTGTCTGCGCGCTGAAACTTCCCGACAGCGTCGTCGTATTTTCTAAGTCGGTTCAGTGTTTCGGCCCACCTCAAGGACCCTTCCGGCTCGTTGGGCCTTAGGGCGATGGATTTTTCATACATCTTTATCGCGTCGTTTCCATTGGACAGCTCGTCACCGATGGCGATGTAACCCTTCCACAGTATCTCAAGTTCCCCTTCATCAAGTTGCTCAGCGATTACGTCCGAACATGGAGCGGGTGGGGGCGCAGGCACTGGCTCCGGGGCGGCTTTCTTACTTAGAAGCCCCCCCTCGCCCGCGAGCCCGATCGCTAAGCAAACGAAACTTGCGACGACGGCAGAAATACGTGCACCTTTGCTTCCGTTGATCGTGAATCCCCTCACGTCCACCGTGAAAAGACCCAGAAGCAGCAAGACGCCGAAAAACAGCAGCGGATATATCCACGGGTCCGCTGGAAGAGAATAATCAAGTAATAATGAGCTCACGGCGAACCTCCGAGAACGGCTGACGCTCCATGTTGAAATATAATCGCTCAGGGACCAGCTCAGCAACGGACAAGGACTGATCACTGACCACTGCTTCCTGCTATTCTTTTCCCTCATGTCCCCCATTCTGACCAGTGTGCTGCTGGGGCTGACCGCGGCGGGCGCAAACGTTTTCGGCGGCGCGATCATCGTTCAGAAGCATTGGGAGCGCTCCTACCTCCGCTACTTCGTCGCGCTGGGCGCAGGTTTCATGCTGGCGACGGCGCTGGTAGAGATGGTGCCCGAGAGCATTCATCTGCGGGGCCCGCATGCCGGATTCCTCATCCTTGGCGGATACCTGCTCGTC
This sequence comes from uncultured Acidobacteriaceae bacterium, assembly GCA_963749275.1. GTDB lineage: Bacteria > Acidobacteriota > Terriglobia > Terriglobales > Acidobacteriaceae > Acidiflorens. The sequence continues at coordinate 27,848 of CAVVNA010000030.1, read as the reverse complement.
CATTTTTTCGAGCATACCGTCACTCCGCATTTCCACTTTGGAGAAGAAACCCACGCCGACCAGTTCGTGCATTCTCACAAGGGCTACTCGGTTCTGGTCGGGTTGCTGATCCACACGTTCTTCGACGGCATCGCGATCGCCTCCGGATTCCTGGTTTCGCAAGCGCTCGGCTGGATCATCTTCGTCGCGGTTTTTCTGCACAAGATTCCGGAAGGATTCACCATCTCGTCGGTGATGCTGGCCAGTGGCCGCAGCCGCGCCTTCGCCTGGGGAGCGTCAATGATGTTGGGCGTAGCCACCGTGGCCGGAGTGATGACGATGGCAATCTTTCGCCACGAGGTAAGCTTCGGCCTGCCGTTGTCGGCGGGCGTTACGATCTACGTAGCCGCATCGGATCTGATCCCCGAAGTAAATAAAGAACCCGGAGCGAAGATGGCCCTACTGGTCTTCGTCGGAGCGGCGTGCATGTTTTTGCTGGACCGGTTTTTTCATGTGCATTGAGAAGTTGTAAGATTAGCCGGGTGCGCCACTTCTCGCGCTTTTCGAGAAGTGGCCCGCCGAATCGCCGACGCGACCCGATTCCGCTTTACATAAATCCCGCGGCAAATATCCCCGCTCGTCAAGTACACGCTGACAAGGCACGGTGTTGTTCTTGCCTTAGATCAGCCCCGCCAAATCAATAACAAACGTTTTCGCGTTCCCAAAAATCGCGTTCGCTTCTTCAAAGGTGTAGGTCTGTTTGGGGTGCATTACTTCATTCCGCCACGCGACCTTGACGTTGTAGAGATGTGACGCGGCCTCTGCATAGGTCTTCGTAGCTTGTTCCTTGTGATCCATTTTTCGAATCGCAGCGTTGATCTGGTCCAAGATCACCTGCCAATTCTGCTCTTTCACGAGTCGGACGCCAAGTCTATCGCCGAACCGCTGAACGGCAATCTCCATGACGCGCATCAAGTGAAAGACGGCAGCAGTTGGGCGATACAACGAAAGGCATTTCCCAGCTTCGGAGACATCCTCAGCCATCTGCGGGAATTTCTTTTCCACTTCTTCGCCAAACAGCGGTCTAGGCTGGCGATATAGCTCCGTTACCTCCTGTGGAACACAGAGGAAACAGCGTGCCTCAAGATCATCAATCATGCGCTCATGAAGTGCCGCAATTCTCTGCCGGAGAACGCTGTACACTACCTCTCCATTGCTTTCTTTGCCGTTCAGATAGTCACGAATCCGCTGAAGCTGCTTGAGCGGGGATTCGAGCCTAAGCCGCTCCATGTCGCGCTGCAGTTCTCCCAACGTTCCGCCAACAGCATCGTGCACCTGCTCTGATAGAGTCGCGCCCATAGCGCCCGCTTCAAGATGACAGATGATCTGTCCAATCATGCCCGACATGCGCCAATAGGCCCCGGCGTACATCTCTAGGAGTTCCATAAGACTCACCCATTCGTAAGGTTGTTGACTCTTGGGCATGGTGAGCCACACTCCCGTCTAAGGGAGCGCCCACAGCGTGCCCGAGATTATGGCTACTCGCCCTGCATCTCCCGCCAAGAAGAATCAGGTTGAGCAGCCCCGGCTTTTTACATTCCGGGATTTTGACAAGCTATTAGAGCGGGCCGCTCGGACGCCCGCTCGAAAACTCTCTCCAAAATCATCACATTTTTCTCGTACGCTCATCACAGACCCGCACCACAATCGGTGCGAAGATAGCTCGACAGTGCACCATCGAGAACTGCGCCAGTCTCCAGAGACGAACGCATTTCCGGCCGCAAACTTTTCACCGCTATTTGACAACATAAGGCCCCGGTCAGCACCCCGCAAGTGCACGCCAAACAGCAAAATTCAATGCTAAGTCCAATCTTTTGAATATTTTGCATCTAACTGCTTTACTATGAACGACTTAACCAAATTTGGGGGGAGGGGGGGTACCCCCCCACAAATTGCCCAATTCTTACCCGCCAAAAGCAACTTGTGGTTACCCGCTGTGCCGGATGTGCATCACGTCCCCATCCTGCACGATGTAGTCTTTGCCTTCTAATCGCAACGTTCCCTTGGCGCGGGCATTGGCCTCGGAACCCGCTTCCAGCAACTGATCCCAGCGAATTGTTTCTGCCCGGATGAAGTGCTTTTCCAGATCGGAGTGAATGGCGCCGGCGCCGTTCTGCGCTCGCGTATTCAGCGGGATCGTCCAGGCTCGGCACTCATCTTCTCCGGCGGTGAAAAACGAAATCAATCCCAGCAGGTGATAGCTCTTGCGGATCAGGCGCGAGAGTCCGCTCTCGGTCAGCCCATAGCTACTGAGAAATTCCGCCGCGTCTTCGTCGCTCATCTCCGCCAGTTCCGCTTCCACTTTGCCGCAGATCGCGCTCGCTCCGGCATTCGGACGTGCGGCCACTTCGGTCAAATTGAATTTCGCAACCGCCGCTTCCAGGTCTTTGCCGAGTTCCGTGCTCTCGCCGATATTGAGCACGTAGAGCATCGGCTTCTCGCTCAGAAACATGAAGCCACGGATGCGCTTCTTGTCCTCGGGCGTCATCTCCATCTCGCGCAGCGGCTTTTCGGTTTCCAGAAAGGCTTTGGCCTTGATTAGCAGCTCGTTTTCTTTTTCGAGTTCCGGCGTCTTCATCTTCTTCAAATCTTTTTCCAGTCGCTCCAGTCGCTTTTCGATCTGGCCCAGATCGCTCACTATAAGATCGAACTCGACGTTCTTGATGTCGCGCAGGGGGTCGATGGGGCCGACGTGCGGAATGGCATCGTTTTCAAACGCCCGGAGAACGTGAATGAGCGCGTCCACCTGGCGCAGATGGCCGATGTAGGCGGTCTCTTTTAGCGCGTCCTGGCCGATGGCGCCGACGTCCACATACTCGACCGAGGCGTGCGTCAGCTTCTTCGGATGGTAGAGCGCGGCCAGCTTGTCGAGGCGCTCGTCGGGCACCTTGGCGACTCCGATGTGCGCCTCGCGCGGGTTCGCAAATGCATGTTCGGAAAGATTCGCCTTCGTCAGAATGCGAAATAGGGACGTCTTGCCGACCTGCGGCAGACCGATGATGCCAGTTTTCATGGGGAGCTCTCAGCTCTCGGCTATCAGCTTTCAGTTCAAGCAAAAGAATAAATCATCGTGCCCGATGCGCTGGCGAGCGCGATGTAGTCGTGCCCATCCTTCCCCATCCGCCATGAATGGGTAGGAAAACTTCCGGCAACTCCCGCACAAATTCCGCCTGCTGCTCCGGGTTGAGCATCAAGTTACCGTAGCCCTGGTCTTGGGAGGCTAGGGTTGCGAAGATCTTGCCTCCCACACGGAAGTCAGCCGCCCCCATGTGCGAGCCTTCGACTGCCCCTTCAGGCTCAGAGCAATCCTGCGGAAATCTGTCGCGTTCATCGGGCATCACTCCATTCATCATCCGAATTTTACAGCTCGAAAAAAGAAGGTGTCAGGTGTCAGGTCTCAGGAAACCCGTCGGACGCTGGGACGTTGGAACCTAAGACCTAAGACCTGATTCATGGTATGTTGTCTCGTCGTCTGCCAAGCTCATGATCCGCTCCTACAAAGGCATCACGCCCCAATTCCCCGACACCTCCTACATCGACGACTCCGCCCAGCTCATCGGCGACGTCATTCTCGGCGAGCATTCCAGCATCTGGATGAACTCCGTCCTCCGCGGCGACGTCCATCAGATCCGCGTCGGCCACTACTCCAACATTCAGGACAACTGCGTCCTCCACGGCATGAAGGAACTATACGGTGTCTATCTCGGCGACTACGTCAGCGTAGGCCACAGCGCCATCCTGCACGGCTGCAAGATCGAAGACCGCTGCCTCATCGGCATGGGCTCGATTATCCTCAACGGCGCCGTCATCGGAAGCGGCTCCATCATCGCGGCCGGGACCCTGATCCCCGAGAAAACGATCATAGAGCCGAATTCGCTCTGGATGGGTTCCCCTGGAAAATTCCGACGCCACCTGGATGAAAAAGACCAGGAGACAATCCTCCGCTACGCCGATAATTATCTGGGTTACAAAGAGTCGTATTTGATGGAGAGAAAAGGCTCTTAGCTCTTGGCTCCTTTTCCCCCTTGACCTGCCGTGCCACACACAGCCCGCAAACTGCTTTGCCCCCTCACTCCGGCAGGGGTCTGCCGTTGGTTTCCGGCACAAACCACGGCACAATTAAACCCAATATATAGATGAGTCCTAAGGTCACGGCGCCACGTGAAATGCCGCCAAACTTTTGGATCATGGTTCCTGCCAGAATTGGGAACAGCCATGCGATCAAACGAGTGCCATTGAACACGAAGCTGCACGCGGTAGACCGCACGCTACTGGTAAACAGCTCGGCCGGGTAGATGGCCATCCACGAATATGCCAGCCCCAGTGTGAAAAAGCCGTTGACGAAGGCGACGAGCATCATGGCTTCGACAGTGTGCGTCCATAAGTATGTGACCGGCGTCATTACCAGTGCACCGGCATAGGTGAGCAAGAGGAACTTTCTACGTCCGATGGCGTCGATGAGAAAACCTGCGATCATGTAGGCGCTGACCGCGCCGATGGTGTAGAGAATCGCAGCGCGGTTTCCCCACTCAACAAAATTGGCATAGTGCTGGGCCTTGGCAAGTTGCTGGGTGTAAACGGGCAGCCAGCTGGAGATGGCCCACCAGCCAACCATGGTGGCCAGGGACATGAGAAAAGTCAGAAGCACGCGGCGGCGGCTCTCAGGCTCGCGGAAAATCTCGGCTATCGTCAATGGCCGCCGGGCGGACTTACTGGCCGCTCCCTTGTCTTCGTAGGTCGCAGCGTCGGTCGCTGCCCAGCGTTGCTCGCGGACGGCCGTCAACCAACGCTCCGATTCGTTGATGGCACGGCGAATGTAGAGGGTGAAAAACGCGGGAATAGCGCCGACCACAAACATCAGCCGCCAGGACTGAACTCCCAGAGGATTGATCCGGCCGATGGCCCACCAGACCAGGGCGGCGAGCAGCGTTCCCCATCCGAAGCCCGATTGCAACAGGCCCGCCCCTTTGGGCCGGGCGCGGTCGGGCCAAGTTTCGGCCACCATCGCTACCCCGGTACTCCATTCGCTGCCCATGGCCAGCCCGGTAATGAATCGTAGAGCCGCCAGCATGAGAAACGTCTGGCTCAGAGCGGTTAGCCCGGTAAATAGCGCGTATAAGAACACCGACCAGATCATCATTCGCTTGCGGCCCACGTAGTCGGCCAGCGTTCCGCCGATCAGGCCACCGATGCCCCACCCCAGCAGGGTTGTACTGATGGCGATGCCCGCCCAAACCGGCGCCGACTTCAGTTGCTCGGGCCGCAGCAGCGTCCGCAGTGCGAAGGGAAGGGCTACAAACAGCGCGTAGGACTCGTAGCCGTCGAAAATCCATCCCAGAAAGCTGGCGGCAAGGACGCGCCAATGCGTTGCGGTGAGCCCTGCGTACCAGGCCTGGGACGACGATCGGACTGAGGCCACGGAGTTCACAAAGTTCTTTCTCCACGAGCGCTCGTTGCATCAAGAGACCAACTCCCGCCACCAGCTGAGATGAGAAAGAGCAGGCAGCAGAACATGGCGAAATCGGTGCGCGCGTCACTGACCATATACCAGAAGCCCTGGTTAGCGCGAAACAACTCCGGAACCTTTGTAGTCGCAATCGCGGTCGTAATCACGATCAGCAGCGGAATGGAGACGAGTCTCGTCCACAGCCCAAGCAACACTAGGAGGCCGCACAGAACCTCAAAGGCACCGACAAAATGGGCCGTGAAGTACGGGTGGGGAAATCCGATTCTTGTGAACCGAACCACTCCCATGTTGGGGTCGATGTACTTTAGAATGCCCTGTGTAAAAAAGATCAGCCCCACCGCAATGCGAACGAGCAGTATGCTACGGGAGCTTTCTGTGGCTCTGCGGAGGAACTGAAGGATTGCATTCATCGAAAAGTAACCTCTACAAGAAGAGACGATTTTGAATCTCTGCAAGCTCGATTGGTCGCGAGCACTCGGCGTCGTCGTTGGCCACGTGATTGATCCGAGTGCTTATGGGATACGACCGCATCAGCCGAGTGTCGTAGGGCTTCAACAGTTCGGACGCTGCAAGCACATCCCTCATTCCCGGATCGAGCCATAGGTCGTAGCCGTCCGGATCAAGGATAACCGGCATCCTGTCATGGACGGCTGCCGTCACTGCATTTGCGGTCGTGGTCAGGATCGAGCAGGTCTCTATCGTCTTGTCACTGGCGTCCTTCCAGCGATCCCAGATTCCCGCGAACGCGAACAACTTCCCTTCGTTGACTTCGAAACAGTACGGCTGCCTGACCTTCCCCGTCCGCACCCACTCGTAGAACCCGTCTGCGGGGATCAGGCACCTGCGAGATTTCAACGCATCCCGGAACGCGGGCTTGGTGTTCGCAGTTTCCGATCTTGCGTTAATCATGGTCGCGCCAACGGACGGGTCTTTCGCCCATGACGGAATCAGTCCCCAGCGGACAAGCGACAGTTCACGGATTGGCTCCTTGGGATTCTGACGGATGACGGGAACCGCCTGGGTCGGGGCGATGTTGAACCGCGGGGCCCAGTCTTCCTCCCCAGAGACGCTATTGAAGTATTCTTCAACAATCTGCTTTCTCCGCGACAGTCGATAACGCCCGCACATTGAAGGATTATGCCAGAGGAGCCCCGCCTCCGACTCCTACTTATTTTCCTTGGTCCCGTCCAAGATGATGTGCTCCTCGGAGACGAAGTAAGCAACCTTGTTGTGGTCGATGAAGTTCTTTTCGTCCTCGCTAGAGGCTTTCCATTGGGGCGATTCTTGAGCCGCGAGCAAGGCTTCCCAGTCGTCAAACCAGAGTTCCGCCATGCCATCGTAATCAGGTCGGCGTTTGTCACCGGGGACGGTCAGACGGTGGCTCTGCACCAACTTGCGGAGTCGAGGGATTCGAGCGCCGATGGGGCCGTGGATATTTTTCCAGTAACGAAAGAATTCATCGTCCGTCAGGCCCGCCCTCTTAGTGATGCAATAAACAAGTTTGAGCATGATCCTCTAAGCCGTGCGGTCAGCTTCCTCTGATTCCGAAAATCAACTCAGCAACACCCACAGGGTTTGCCGCGTATTGCCTCCCGGCCTTCCCGCACTATTAGCGGCGCGACCACCAGAGCCGCCACAGGGTCCGCCCACCAGACATGCCAAATTGCGTTGACCCCAAGGCCGACCAGAGCAATCAGCGAGAGGTAAGCACACAGGGCCGATTGAGCGGAATCTGCTCTGAGGGCGGCACTGCCTATGACCCCGGAAAGTTTATACTTTTCTTTTGCCAGCCACGGCATGATTGCCGCGGCTGCGATCAAAATGGCGATCCCGAGATAGGTGGGTTTGGGTTCACCGTGACCCAGCAGGCTCATAGCTGATGCCACGATCACATAAGCGGCAAGGGCTAACAGCAATGCTCCTGCGACTCGGGCAGCACGCCTCTCAGAGTGCTCCGGCACAGCATGGGTGCGGAACCGCCATAACACAACGACTGCGGAAAGCAGTTCGATAGCACTGTCACCGCCAAAGGCGAGTAGAGCGGGACTGCGAGCGATCCAAGCTGCCGCTAGCGACACCACTGCCTCGATACTCATCCAACCTATGGTGATGGCTTGAATCCGCTGAATACGGTGGATGGTGTCTTGCGTTGCAATGGGCAGTGTCGAAGCCATGGACCAGGTATTATGGCACCACCACTGGGCGGAGAGGTTGTCTAACTCGGGAGGCCGATCATGGCAGGATCAACGGCTGGCAAGATTCGCACAGCGGTGCGCGGCCTGGGCGAGATCGCACTCCGCGTCACCAATCTGGACGCCATGCTGAAGTTCTACGTGGAGGTCATTGGCTTGCCGCTAATGACCAGAGTCCCCAACTGCGCGTTCTTCAAGATTGCAGATGGCTTCGGCGGTCACACTCAAGTGCTTGCCTTGTTCGACCGCTCACAGAATCCCGGTTATCGCGGGCCGGACGCAGCAACTTCGACCATTGACCACATCGCATTCGAGATCCCTCTCGCCAATTTCGCCTACGAAAACTCTGAGAAAAAACGAAAGCGCCCCAGACTCCGTTTAAAGTCATGGGGCGCTCGTCAAGTAGCCCTCCCCCGAAAGCTGCTCAATTCCAACTTAGGCTCTGCGCCTAACTTCGTGAATAGCTCCTGCGTGCCATATGGCAGTACGAAAGTAACCTACGCTGATTCTTGTCCCCGGACTATACGGAGCCCTGAGCACCCTGGTCCGCTGGATAGCGCAAACGCACAAGCGCACAAGTCCTAACCGGTAACCACCCGGAGCTATGCCGCAGCCGATTTGCCTCCGTATTGCGGCAAGAATTCCTCCCTCACAAATGTTTCGTAAGAGGTGGGTGTGGTGTTCTTCGCCGAACGCGGCTCTAAAGCCCTCATGTATCCTGAGTTCAAAGATGCCGACATCTCAAGAAGGAGATCAGCCATGTTCGATGACATGCCAAGCTGGACCAATGCCGGCCGCAGCTGTTCATCCGGAGCTTGGATGTATCGCAGGCCGGGTTTGCCGATGGCGCTCCCGATGCTCTGGGCGACTTCGTTCATGCTGATGTCCCGCTGCCCCAGCAATTCACGGGTCTGCTTTTGGCGGAAGTCCAGACTCAACAAGACATCTGCCGCAGCCTCCCCGATGTCCCGCGCTGCGATCATGGAAAGTTTCAGGTCAGGGCGCAATGGGCCGACAGCCATGCCCATCTTTTGAATGATGCCAATCTGTGCCAGGGTATTCTCCATGAAGTAGCCCGCGCGCAGATGCAGCACGTTTAAAGCGTCAATGCTGTTAAGTTGCTGCTCAAGGTAATGCAGCCCCTCGACGGGGCCTGTCTTGTCGGGCTTGTCGGCCCCGATACTACTCAGCGTGACTGCATGCGTTACGCCCGTGCTCCGAAGAGCCGCCACAATCGCGTCAGTTACACGGTTTTGAAATGACCGCAAGTCGGAACTGGCGAGATTGGGGGGTATCATCACGTACACAGCCTTCGCGCCGGCAAAAGCTTTGGTGACGCCAGCAGCATCGGCGAGATCGGCGGCAAACGGTTCTGCGCCTTCCGCAGCAAGAGCCTTTAGGCGCTCAACCGTCCGGCCAATTACCCTAACCTTTTCACCTCTACGCAGCAGAGCCTTGGCGACGACATTTCCCGTATTACCAGTTGCACCCGTGACAACGTACATATAAGCCTCCATTCTCCGTGTTTCGATTCTGTGTTATGTTTCCGGGCTTCAATAATTCAGCTATTAAAATAGTCCTGCTGTTCAGCGACGGCGAGTCCCCGTTCTTCCCATGAAGCATTAACCAACTTGAGGCGACCGCAACAACCCCACACCAAGCGCGACCACTGGAAGGGCGAGAATCACTGACTCCACCTAGATCAGGGCGACGGCTCCACTGGGTTGAGTAGCGGTCGGGGGCAACACGGAGAAGAATATTCGGAGGGAAGGAATTCCGCTTCGGAAGCGCCGAGTTCGGGCACACGCACACTGGCGGGGTCGTGGACATACCGGCACTGCTACCTTTGACAAACCGCGCAAGGTCTTGTGTACGCTAACGTACCGACACAACTACCGCCTCCCGCTAGACTTTTTTCCAATCTGGGGTGCCTTATGTCTACCGCTCGTTTTCCCTCCGGTAAACCCACTGCCCCGCTGTGGCAGGTGCTATACGAAGACGCGATTCTGGAATTTGACAACGCCAGATTGCCCAAGCGGATTTTGCAAGCCCGTAGTGCGATTCGCGATAGGGCGCAAGAAATTCTCACCGATCCATCCGAGCGCCAACTTCTCGATAATGCGCTCCAGACCTTGCAGATGCTTGAGGAAATAGGGGCAAGAAAACAGTCCGCGTAGGAGGCACCAAGTGGTAGTCCCAGCGAGCGGCGCAAAACGCATATTTTGGCGCGCCATGTTTGGGTTCCGTGCCTTCCCGCAGCAGCCATCGTGAGCATAGGCTGTGATTTAATCCCCGCCGTCAACTTCGAACGTTGTGCCATCCGCCGACGGTACCGGAAAAACTTCCTCGCCAGCGCACAACGCATTCACTTTGGGCCCCACCTCGGACGGACGCCCGGCAACCTCAGAAGAGCCGCTGTAATGTCCGAATACGATCGACCCAAATCTTGGCCCAACTCCGTTATCCTTGGCGGACATGGAATCAACTGCGGCTAAGCGATGTCCGAATACGATCGACCCAAATCTTGGCCCAACTCCGTTATCCTTGGCGGACATGGAATCAACTGCGGCTAACGACCTCGCCATTGAGTTTCGTGACGTCTCTTACACCTTACCCACAGGCCAGCAGGTGCTTTCGGGGTTGAATCTGGAGGTGCGGCGCGGACAAACTCTCGTGCTGCTCGGCCGCAGCGGTTCAGGAAAAACGACGACCCTGAAGCTAGTGAATCGCCTGCTATCGCCCACCGGAGGGGAAGTGCGCGTGAACGGTCTGGCGGCCGGGGACGTCATTCGTTTGCGCCGAAGCATCGGATATGTCATTCAAGAAGTAGGTTTATTCCCGCATTTCACCGTGGAGCGGAATATCGCTCTCGTCCCCACGATTGAGGGCTGGCCGGAAGAGCGGATTCGCACACGAGTGCGGGATTTGCTGCAGATCGTCGGACTCGAAGCAAGTATGGCTTCGCGATATCCGCGACAACTTTCAGGCGGGCAGCGGCAGCGAGTTGGCGTGGCTCGGGCGCTCGCAGCCGACCCGCCCATTCTTTTGATGGACGAGCCGTTTGCCGCGCTCGATCCACTTACCCGCGACGAACTCCAGCATGAATTCCTCGCCTTGCAGCAACAACTGAGTAAGACCGTAGTCTTTGTTACCCATGACCTGCGCGAAGCATTGCGACTCGCGTCTCGCATCGCACTGATGGAAGCGGGAAGGCTGGTCACGGTTCTTCCTCCCCAGGATTTCGTTCGCTCCGACGATCCATGGGCGGCGGCATACGTGAGGGCCTTCGGAGTCGGGCCGGCCGCGGCGGCAAGTCGTAACGAGGTTCGGAACGCAGTTCGGAACGAAGATCGGAACGCGTCATGAATTTCTTTCATTTCATCATCGAGAACCGCGAACAGGTTCTGGAGCTTACGTTGGAGCATCTCTGGCTGGTGGGGGTTTCTACCCTGCTTGCCGTGCTGGTGGGCATACCGTTGGGCATTATGATTGCGCGTTGGCCCAGGTGGAATAAGCCGGTGTTAGCGGCTGCGAACATCATTCAGACGATCCCGAGTCTGGCGCTGTTCGGATTCCTGCTGCCCGTGCCCTGGTTGGGTGAACGAGTCGAGCGTTTGGCGATCTTGGCTTTGACTCTCTATGCGTTGCTGCCCGTGATCCGCAACACTTATACGGGCATCCGTGGCGTTGATCCCGCAGTGGTTGAAGCGGGTCGCGGCATGGGATTGACCGATCGTCAGCTTTTGTTCTGGGTCGAATTGCCGCTGGCCCTCAGTGTCATTCTTTCCGGGGTGCGGATCGCGGTTGTCATCTCGGTGGGGCTCGCGACCATTGCTGCGGCCATCGGAGCGGGGGGTTTGGGAGAGTTTATCTTCCGGGGTCTGGCTATGGTGAACGATCAGGTCATTCTGGCGGGGGCGGTTCCCGCCGCAATTCTGGCGCTGTTAGCGGATACCAGCCTAGGATGGCTCGAGCGGCGGCTGCGACCACAGTGAAGAATGATGACGAAGAATGAAGAATAATCAATGAAGAGCGATCGACATAGTCAGCGCCGCCATGCACAGCGTGCTTGGCCGTTTGGCGGGAAGTCGTTCGGCTCCGGGTGGGGAGAGTGGAAATCCTTGCTGATTCTGGTTGTAGGGGCCCTGCTGTCCTCCTGTTCGCCGACACGTTCTGATCGCATTGTGATTGGCTCCAAGAACTTTACCGAGTCCTTGATTCTGGGCGAACTCATAGCGCAGCAGATCGAAGCTCAGACAAGTCTCAAAGTGGAGCGCCGTTTCTATCTTGCCGGAACATATATCTGCCATCAGGCCGTGTTGGCCGGACGCATCGACATTTACCCAGAATACACCGGCACCGCGCTAAGTACGATTCTGAAGCGAAAACCCGAAGGAAGCCGGGCTGAGGTTTATCAGCAAGTCAAGGACGAATATGAAAAGCGCCTGGGGTTGACGCTGGGACCAAGCTTCGGCTTCAACGATACGTTTGCCATGGAGATTCGGGGTGACGATGCACGCCGCCTGAAGATCAGAACCCTGTCGCAGGCCGCCGCGTATGCGTCGCAATGGCGTGCTGGCTTCGGCTATGAATTCATGGAACGACCCGACGGTTACAAAGGTTTGGCTGCGGCCTATGGCCTGCACTTTGCAGCCCAGCCACGCGTGATGGATCTGGGGTTGCTAGCGAGAGCGCTTCGCGATCATCAGATTGATCTTGCCGCGGGCAATGCCACCGATGGGCTGATCTCCGCTTTGGATTTTTTTGTTCTCGAAGACGACCGGCACTATTTCCCACCCTACGAGGCGGTGCCGGTAGTTCGCGAGATGGCTTTGCAGCAACATCCCGAACTTGCGCGGGCGCTTGCGGGTCTGGCGGGAAGGATTTCGGATCAGGAAATGCAGCAGCTGAATTACGCAGTCGATGGGCTGCATCACGATGTGAAAGAAGTGGCGCGCGATTTCCTGCGGAAGAAATGGCTGGCCGAATGAAAGCCAATACTCCACCTGGCCAGAACCTGATCGTGAAATCGGTTTCACTCGTATCGCAGTTTGTGGGTCCCGGCGACGGAGAACCGTCTCTCCAGAATCTCCCCACCAAACGCACGTAAATCCCACGAGAAACCTACGGCAAGGGCTGCAGGGGTCGCATTCACAAGGAAGGATCATCGAATTCGCTGCGATCGCCCCGCTCCCTGTCGGCCGTTGGAAGCAGGCGCGCCGACAGCGGCTGCACAAAACATTAAGCGATTGGTCCGCTTCCTCAGCCAAGGGCCGCAGGCACCGGTCCCCGCAACGACTTAGTCTCCCAGCCTCGCGAGGAACTCCTCGCTGCAGTACTCACGCCCACCAACCGCGCCCCGTGAGACCCTTTTTCAACACCCACGCGAATTTGCAACAGTCGTTCCCTCGCAGCACTCGAATCTTGGGAAAGAACGAAAAAAACTCGACTGGAAGCAAGAAACGGACTATGATTACGCTTCATGAAAAGCCTCGCGATGGCAGGATTGAACTCAAAGTTCGATCTGGGAGGTGTGGTTCATGAAACCGAAATCGCCAGCCTATCGTTTCAACGTCTCCACTCTGATTTCATTCTGCGCCGTTGCGTTAATGTTTAGCGGCACGCTTGCGCACGGGCAGGGAAGAAAACCATTCCAAACTGCGCCAAACCCTGCAGCAATGCCACCCACTCCCCCATCATCGTTTGATGAAGCCAACATGGTCCTCGGTAACAACCGCAATCCGGTTCCGCCAAAGAATCTGAAGGAAGATGACTGCTTTCTGCCTCCGCTGAATGGGCTGCACGCGGGCACGGTCGGAGTTGGGGATTTGCAGGTTCCGGAGAAGACACAAAGGGAGTACGAAGATGGCTGTGCGGCCCTGAGGAACAGGAAAATGGCCGCTGCGGAGGAGCACTTGCGCAAAGCGGTGAACCAGTATGCGAAATATTCCGCCGCTTGGGTCCTGCTGGGCCAGGTGCTGCTGGCGCAGCAGAAGACTGAAGAAGCCCGCGATGCGTGTGCCAAGCCGCTAACCTCCGGCTCCAGTTACCTGCGCGCTTATCTTTGTCTCACGGATATTTCCTCGCGCTTGAAGAATTGGGATGAGGTGCTGAAGCTTAGTACTCGCGCTCTCGAAATTGACCCGACCACCGATGCGGCCGCCTACGCCTACAATGCGACGGCCAATTTGAATCTGCATCGTTTGCCCGAAGCGGAAACGAGTGCACTGAAGGCTTTGGAAATCGACGGGAATAGCACCGAACCGCGGTTGCACTACCTGCTCGCTCAGATCTACGAAGCCAAACGCGATCGCGCCAATGAGGTCGCTCAACTGCGGGAGTATTTGAAATACTCCACCGACCCCAAGGATACGGCCATGGTGAAGAACTACTTGGCGGAACTCGAAAAGGAGAGCCGTAAGTAGTCAGACATGAAGCGAGCTACCCCCGCTAGAGGGGAAACGCCGGTTGAAGCTTGCGCATAACCCAGGCCAGCCCTTGAAGATGCGGACGTCCGAGGGCAGACGCCACTTGCCTACTCCGGTTCGGCCACAAACCTATACCCCACTCCGCGCACCGTCTGCAAATGTTTCGGGCTTGACGGATCCTCTTCGATGTACCTCCGCAGCCGCACCACAAAATTATCGATGGCGCGCGTATCGGTGTCTTCGTGCAATCCCCACACATTTTCGAGAATTGCCTTGCGCGAGACCACCCGGCCTCCGCTGCGCACCAGATAGCGGAGAAACTCCGCCTCCATCACCGTCAGATGGATGGTATTTCCCAGCGAGCGCAGTTCCAGTTCTTGGAAGTCAATGGACTTGCCGGCAAAACTGAAGGTATCGCCGGCAGCTTCCGGCTCGCCCGGCGGCGCGGGCCGCGTCTTGTCACCGCGCGTCTGGTCGCCGATCGTCTGGTCGCCGATCGTGGCAGCGCGCGCCGGGTCGTCTTTCATCCAGACAGTTCGCCGCAGCAGGCTCTCCAGACGAGCGATCAGAATGGCCAGCTCAAACGGCTTGGCCAGGTAATCGTCGGCGCCCGCCGCGAATCCCTCCAGCACATCTTCCGGACGCCCGCGGGCGGTCAGCATCAGAATCGGCACATAATTCTTCTTTTCGCGCAGCAAGGCCGCGACATCAAAGCCGCTCTTGCCGGGCAGCATCACGTCGAGGACCACCGCGTCGAAGGGTTCTCTTTTTTCGACCAGCCTGTCCAGAGCCGTCTCGCCGTCGGCCGCAACTTCCACCGCGTGTCCTTCTGCTTGCAGGTTGAAGCGCAAGCCCTGCGCCAGGTGCGCCTCGTCCTCCACCACCAGCACCCGGCTCATGCTACTCTCCGCGGCAATTCCAGGGTCACCGTGGTTCCTTTCCCGGCACCTTCGCTCTGTGCGAATACCCGGCCGCCGTGCTTGCGCGCGATCGAGCGCACGATGAACAGTCCGAGGCCCGTGCCCTTCACTCCCGAGAGTGAGCGCTGCGTTACCCGGTAAAAACGCTTGAAGATGTGTTTCAACTCCTGCTCCGGAATGCCCACGCCGCGATCGCGCACCCGCAGCACCAGTCGCTCTTCATCGGGAGCCTCCAACTCCACCGAAATGTGCACGCCATCCGGCGAGTACTTGACGGCATTGTCCAGCAGGTTCGAAACCGCGGTCCGCAACTCCTCCGGATCGCCCAGCATGCGCGCTCCGCTGCCGTTCTGCGAAGACAAGGATGGAGCCTCGCAGTATTCGAGATCCGCGGCCTGCAAATGATGGCGCACTCGCGCCAGTTCCATGCACTCGCGCACCAGCGAATTGAACTCCACCGGCAAGCGCTGCGGCGGGCTTTTCTTCTGCGCCGCTTCCCCCGCTTTCAACACTTGTTCCACGGTGCGCAGCAAGCGCTCGATATCGAGCAGCATCAACTCGTAGAATTGCCGCCTCTGCGCTTCTCCCACTTCGAGTCTCTGCAAGGTTTGGAGGTAGAGCCGGATGGACGCGATCGGCGTCTTCAATTCATGGGTGACGGCGTTGATGAAGCTGTCGTGCTGCTCGTTGCGGCGAATTTCGCGGACCAGAAAAATCGTATTGAGGACGAGGCCCGTAACGATTGCGCCAAAAAAAATGACGCCCAGAAAGACCTTGACGCCCTCGCGCCAGTTGAGGATGACCCAGCCGCTGCCGACCGCACCGGCCAGCGCCGCCAGGCACACGCCAAACGAGAGGAAAAAATAGATCGCCTTCTGGCGGCTGATGATGCGCACAGGGAGATTGTAGCGGGGCGGGTCTCAGGTGTCAGGTCTCAGGTGTCAGGAAAGGCAAGATCCGATCGTTTGCTGTGTCAACTCAATCTCGTAGAGACTCGGCTTGCCGCGTCTTTCGCAAGTGCCATCAGGAACCAAAGCCTCAACCCTCAACCGCGGCGCATCCTCGGCAGATTTTCCTGAGACCTGGGACCTCAATCATTTCCCGCGGCCGTCACCACCACCCCAGCCGCCTTCATATCCCGTAGCAGGGCCGGTTTGGGCGGGAGGTTATCGAGCGCGACCTTGTATACGTGCCGCGCCAATCCAAGTTTTTGCAGCGTCCAGATGCCGTACCAGTTCATGTCGACTTCATACCACGTCAAGCCATGGCGCGCGGAAACCGGATGCGCATGATGATTGTTGTGCCAGCCTTCGCCGAAGGTCAGGAGGGCGACCAGTCCGTTGTTGGTGGAGAGGTCTTTGGTCGCGAAGCGCCGCGAGCCCCACAGGTGTGTGACCGAGTTCACCATCCAGGTGGAGTGCAGTCCGACCACGACGCGCGCGAATACTCCCCAGAGCAGCCACGGCCATCCGCCAATCGCGAACAGGATCGCGCCCAGAACAATGTTGGAGGTGTAGTGATACTTGGTCAGCCAGACGTGAACTCTATCTTTGGTCAGGTCGGGGACGTAACGGGCCAGGGTGGTGGTGTCGTGATGCATCGACTTGCCCATTATGATCCACCCCATGTGCGACCACCACTTGCCGTCGATGGGCGAGTGGGGATCGCCTTCTTCGTCGGAAAACTGATGATGAATGCGGTGCGTCGCCACCCAGAAGATCGGGCCGCCTTCGAGCGCCAAGGTCGCGCACCAGGTCAGGAAGTACTCCACCCATTTCGGAGTCTTGTATCCGCGATGCGTCAGCAACCGGTGATAGCTCATGCCGATCCCGAGGCTGCCGGATACCCACCACAAGAAAATGGCGACAAAAAATGCCGGCCAGGTAAAGAAGAATAGCGCCGCGACTGCGCCCACGTGAAACAGGCCCATGGCGATCGCCGTGCCCCAGTTAAAGCCATCACGGTTCGCGCGGTCCTTACGATTGGTGCCTTCTCCGGCTGCGCTCATTGCCTGGATCGTCTCTTCGGTCATTGCCTCGGTCATTGTCTCGGTCACTGCTTCGGTCACTGCTTCGCCTGTTGTCTGGCTCATGGTCTTCGCTCCCCACATCCCCTCTAAGTTGACAATATCAAGAGAGCGCGAACCGTTTTGTAATACTTCTGTAATCCCCGCTGGATAAAGGGGTTACGAGCATAGTGTGGTCGTACCCAGCGACTTGATCTCCAGCAATCGGGAGTCGCGATTGGGGTGCCATGGTGATTCCTCGCACACCGGTCTGTGACCTCGCACCTTTCGCGTGCACGTTCCGGTGTCGTAGAGTATGGTTGGCATTTCAACCGTGCTCCTTAACGGGAGGTTTGCGTTGAAAAACAGAGTGTCGAAAGAAGTAGCGAAGAAAACTCCGCTGGTTCTTTTCGTTTTGCTTTTCTTGGTGTTCGCGCTATGGGCGCAAAAGCAGAACGATCAGCCCCCCGCAAAAGCACCCGCCCCCGAAAACAAGAGTCCCGCCCAGACTGCCGAACGAGTAAACCCCGTCAAGCCGACGGAGGAGTCGCTCTCCAAGGGCAAGAAACTGTATGGCATCGACTGCGCGATGTGTCATGGAAAAGACGGCGATGGCAAGGGCGACATGGCCTCGGACGTGAAAAACGTCACTGACTTCACCAATCCGGACGCGTTGAAGAACAGCACCGACGGCGCACTCTTCAATGTGATCCGGAACGGCAAGGGCGAGATGCCTCCCGAAGGCGACCGCGCCAAGGATAATGACATCTGGAACCTGGTGAACTACATCCGCTCGCTGGCGAAGAAGAAGGAATAGCGCTCCGTTCGGACGGGCGTGGAGGGACGGGCGCGCTCGCCAGTCCGCCCAGGGACAGCTCTCGGCTGTCGAGCCGAGCTTACTTTGACGCGTTCTTCGCTTCCACGCCCGCCCATTTCTCCAGCAAAGTGAGGGTCGCGGCGTAGTCGAGATCCTGCTGCCCTTCCTGGGCTGCGACATCGTAGACTTCTTCGACCGCCTCGAGTCCAGGCAGGCGCACACGCGATTCCTTGGCCGCATCGAGCGCCAAGCGAATGTCTTTCAGCATCAGCCGCAGAGGAAAGTTGGGCGAGAAGTCGCGCTTCAGAATGAACGGAGCTTTGTAGTCCACCACTCCCGAGCGCACCATGGAAGCCTGCACTAGCGGCAACAGTTTTTCCGCTTCGACGCCCAGCTTGGCGGCGAGCGTGAGGGCTTCGGCGAGGCCTTCATAGATGAGCGCGATCTGCAGATTCATGACCAGCTTGGTGGCCTGTCCTTTGCTGGTTTCGCCCATGTGGAAGACCTGTTTGCCCATCGCCTGAAAAAGCGGCTGCAGGCGGGCGAGCACGGCTTCGTCGCCGCCCACCATGAAAATCAGGCTCCCGGCCGCGGCGGCAATTTTCGAGCCGGTCATCGGAGCGTCCACATAGTCAACGCCGCGCGCTTTCACGCGCTCCGCAAAGCGCAGAGTGGCGGAAGGCGAAATCGTGCTCGAGTCCGCAATAATCATGCCCGCGGCCAGAACTTGCTCTACGCCGCCCGGCCCAAACAGCACGCCCTCGACCGCTTTGGTGTCGGAGACGCACATCCACACCACTTCCGCGCCCTGTGCCGCATCCGCCGGAGAAGGCGCGCTGCGTGCGCCTTCCACGTCCTTGCCGCCACTTCGATTCCACACCGCAACCTGGTGTCCGGCTTTCACCAGGTTGACGGCCATCGACCGTCCCATAATTCCCATGCCAAGAAAAGCGACGCGCATCGGGGTTGGCTCCTCCACTGAGTTCTTCAAAGTTTGGATTAGATACGACGAGCAAAGCTGCGGTCAAGGAAAACACGATGGTTTTACACTGCGAAACTCAACCCACCGCAGAAACAGGTAGTGGGTTAATTTCCTGCATGTCAACACTAAGGTACATTTATTGGCGAAATAAGGACACCGCCAACCGCGTGAGTCGGAATTTGGGTATTGCTCTATACTATTTTTAGAGAGATAATCCCCGCCAAACGGACGGGAGGTGGTTCATGGCCTTAGAAAAAGAACTCGAAACCTACCGAAAAAAACTCCCCGAGCTAAAGAATCAAGAGGGAAAATTCGTTCTGATTCATGGTGAGGAAGTGGTGGACTTCTTCAGCACCTATGAGGATGCCATCAAGTCTGGCTATCAAAAATACAAGCTCGCGCCGTTCCTAGTGAAGCGGGTACAGGCGACCGAGCCAGTGTTTTTCATTTCGAGAAATGTTGTTCCTGCTGGAATCACCCGATAGCGAGTCATGCCCCACTTTACGCTTCCGATCTCGCCTCAAGGGCCGGTTGTTGATGCAGGAGTCATGGCTAGTCCTGCACGTCTGCAGGCACTTCAAGATTCCCAGCAGCCAGTACCGCCTCCGCAGATAGTCAGGGCCCTAATTGATACCGGGGCCTCCATCAGTGCGGTTGATCCATCCGTACTCACTGCCCTCGGATTGTCGGCTACTGGAGAGGCTGAAATCCACACTCCAAGCACTGCGGGGGTTCCAGTCAAGACTGCGACGTATGACGTTCAAATCGCGATTTTGGCTGGTCGCCCTGGGGACTTGCATTTCATCTCAGAAACGGTTCAGGTAACATCTACGGAACTGACCGCGCAAGGTTTTCAGGTGCTAATCGGCAGAGATATTCTGAAAAGCTGCATTTTGTATTTCAATGGTGCAGACGCAGTATTTAGCCTTTCCTACTAGAGTTTTTCCACCGTGCCCTAGCAGCCTTCGCCGCGACCTTGGAGCGCTGTTCCTTGGTCATGGTCTTAAGACGCCGCTTCCCGCCGATCTGACCGCCCTTGCGCCCTATCGCGGCCATGTACGCAGATAAATCAGACGGCGCAAGATCTATCTGCTGGCGGGGCTGGCGCTTCCGGCTGTGGCGTCTCGCTCGTAGATTGCTCTACAATCCATTTCGCAAGCTGGTTTGGATCACGCGGACGTTTGCCCTTGTCAATGGTCACGAAACCATCATGCCACAGGCCGGATGCTAAAGCGGGCCTGTGGATATTTGAAACTGACCCACTACCCAGAAACACTACCCTAAGAAACCGCCCGCCAGTGCGTCGTCGTCGGGCTCCAGAGCATCTAAACGCACTGGTGAGTTGAGCAAACAAAGCCGATAATGTGCAGTAGTCCGCGTGGCAGCGGACTGGTCGAATCATACTGGTCGAGAGGTACGGGTCGAAAGAATGTTAAAGTCCTCGTTGAAAAATCGCGCGTTGCGCAAGCGAGCCAGGCAGTTCACGCGTCTGGTGCGGCATTCCGTGGTCACGCCTCGCACCGGCGAGACCCACAAACCGCGGCTGGTTGCAAACGGCGAACTGGGCGTCACCTTCATCGGACATTCCAGCTTTTTTCTGCAAATTGGCGGACAGAACGTCGTCATCGATCCCAACTTTGCGCGCTGGCTGTTCGTTCTAAAGCGCCTGCGTCAACCCGGATTGAACCTGCGCGACCTGCCTCCTATGGACCTCGTACTGGTGACGCACGCGCACTTCGATCACTTGCATCGCCAGTCGCTGCGCACCATTGCGCGGCAAACCCGGCGCCAGACCGGAACCGCGCCCACGCTTGTCGTCCCCCATCATTTGTTCGACCTGGTCTCCGATCTGGGCTTCGAAGAAATTGTCGAACTGGAGTGGTGGAACACTTATCGCCACGGCGCGCTCGACATTACTCACGTCCCATCGCGGCATTGGGGAGCGCGCATCCTCAAGGATTCGCACCGCGGCTACGGCGGCTACGTGCTGCGCAGCGGCAAACACTCCGTGTATCACGCCGGAGACACCGCTTATTTCGCCGGCTTTCGCGAAATCGGACGCCGCTTGTCGCCGGAACTAGCGTTGCTCCCCATCGGCGCCTACAATCCGCCGCAATTCCGCAACGTGCACACCAGTCCCGCCGACGCTACCCAGGCCTTTCTCGATCTGAAGGCGCGCTGGATGGTGCCCATGCACTATGGAACCTTCCGCCTGTCGCACGAGCCCATCGAAGAGCCGCTGCAGTTGCTGGAGCGCGAAGCGCTGAAGGCCGGAGTAAGAGACAAGGTGCTCGTCTTGGAGGAGGGCGTCACCCGCTTCTTCTGATTGCCTGCGAGTGTTGTGCTACGAGTGTCTTCCGTTGTCCTGATGTAATTCAGCGAGGCCAGGGAGTATTCTTCAGGAGTATTCTTCAGTTATGGACAAGAAGGAGATCAATTCCCCAAAGTTGACCGAGCATTTTCTCTTCTGGGTTTGCGGCATCGGAGGCTTGCTGCTGGCAATTCTCTTCGCTCATTTCGTCTATCATGTTTTTTGAAGCTGATCTATTGGGTTCTAGCTGCGAATGCTGCTACGTATGGGTTGCTCGGTCTGATCATGGAGACCTGCGGCAACGAATGCGCTCCATCAACAATTCGAATTGGACTTAGCTCGATCCGGATATTAAAGTTCATAGTTCGGTTACATATCGGGAATAGCGCGAGCCCAAAAACTGCAATTTGGCCATCCGATAAGTACTGAGGTAATCAACAATCCCGCATCCGATGTGGAGTAGTTCGGTTTTCACCCGATAGAATGGCTCAGTGGGATGGTTTTTCTAACCGTTTCCGGTCGCTGGGCTGGCGACTGGGTGAGCGGTTGCGAGAACCTTAGGAATCCTAGGCAGATGGAGACAAGATTGGATCGACCGAACGAGATCGTTCAGGAAGTCGTCCAGGACCATGCTGCCTGTTCTCTCGACGCCAGCCATGTGCTGACGTGGGAGGAAATCGGGCACTTGACGGCGGATCCCAGCAAGCCGGCCGAGACCCTGATGAATGTTGTCGCATTGATTGCCAGACGGTTTGGCGTTGATGTCTGCTCGGCCTACCTTTTGGAACCCGACCGCGCCAATCTCGTTCTGGCCGCGACGCTCGGGCTGCGCCATGAATGCATCGGTAAGCTTCGAATGTCAGTCAATGAAGGGCTGGTCGGCCTGGTCGCCGAACAGGTCCGCCCGGTGGCGGTTGAGCAGGTCCGGAATCATCCGCGCTTCAAGTACTTCAGCGAAGCGGGTGAGGATGCTTATCAATCGTTCCTGGGAGTTCCCCTGATTGATCGCGGCGTGCTGCAAGGCGTTCTGGTGATTCAAACTGTGGCGGCGCGGGTCTTTCCGGAAAATGAGATTCGTCTGCTCACCGAGGCTGCGAAGCGGGTTGCGCCCGTGGTGAGCGAAGCCCGCACGCTCGACCGTTTCATCGCGCCTGCCCAGGAGCGGCTCTGGGCGCTGGCGCGCAACTTGTGGTGGAGTTGGGATCACGATTCCGCCGGCTTGTTCCACGATCTCGATCCGCTGCGCTGGAGTCAGCTCAACCACAGTCCGGTGTCGCTGCTGAACGAGTACCCTCTCGAGAAACTCGAAGCGCGCGCCACTGAACTCGCGCTGCACAGCCGGATCAACTACGCCTACCGCCGTCTGCGCGAGTACCAGGATGCGGAGCGAACCTGGGGCGCGCGCCACGCCGGCGTGCTGCGGCCCCGTCCCGTGGCTTATTTCTCCGCCGAGTTTGGCGTGCACGAATCTCTCCCGGTCTATTCCGGTGGACTTGGAGTTCTGGCCGGCGATCACATCAAGAGCGCCTCCGATCTCGGGATCCCGCTGGTTGGCGTGGGCCTGTTTTATGGCCAGGGATATTTCCGCCAGCGCCTTGATCGCGACGGCTGGCAGCGCGAGGAGTATCTCGAGACCGATGTCAACCAACTTCCGATGGAAGCGGCCATCGGGAGAAACGGCAGACCGGTCGTAGTGCAGGTCGACACCCGCCATGGCTCGATCCGCGCAAAAGTGTGGCGCGTGAAAGTGGGCCGTTGCGATTTGTTGCTTCTCGACTCCGACGTGGAAGGCAATACCCCCGAAGACCGGCACATGACCTCGCGTTTGTATGGAGGGGACGGCCGGGTTCGCGTGCATCAGGAGCTGCTTCTGGGCGTGGGCGGCCTGCGCGCTCTGAAAGCGCTCGGCATCACCCCCGGGGTTCTTCACCTGAACGAAGGACACAGCGGATTCGCGGTGCTCGAAGCGATTCGCCAGCGCATGGAAGACGAGGGTATCGGCTTCGAGAAGGCCGTGCCCCGCGTTGCCCGTGAAGTGGTCTTCACCAGCCACACTCCCGTGCCCGCCGGTCACGATCGCTTCGACGCCGATCTGGTTGAAGAGCACCTCGGACCTATGCGCGAGGCCCTCGGTCTTTCCCGGGAAGATTTCATGGCGCTGGGACGCGAGAACCCGGAAAGCGACGAACGCTTCTGCATGACCGTGCTCGGCCTGCGGCTCTCGCGGCGCGCCAATGCAGTTTCTTCCCTGCACGGTGAAGTCTCGCGCGCCATGTGGACCGGCCTCTATCCCGGCAAACAGGAAGACGCGGTTCCTATCGGACACATTACGAACGGCGTTCATGTCCCCTCCTGGTTGGCGCCGCAGATGTTTCGCCTTTACGATCGCCATCTCGGTACGGGATGGCATCTGCGCAGCAGCGAAGCCAAAATCTGGGATGGCATTGACAACGTGGATGACGGCGAACTCTGGGAGACTCATTTCAACCTGAAGTCGCGCATGATCGAATTTGTGCGCCGCCGCGCCGTCAAGCAGGCGGCGCGGCGCGAGGAACCGCGCGGCGTGCTGCAGCAACTGGAACGCGTACTCAGTCCCGACGCGCTCACCATCGGTTTTGCGCGCCGCTTTGCCACCTACAAGCGCGCCAATCTGATTTTGGCCGACATCGAAAAAATCGCCAGTATGGTCAATGATCCGAAGCGCCCGGTGCAGTTCGTATTTGCCGGAAAGGCGCATCCTCTCGACGAACCCGGCAAGCGCGTCCTGCAGCAGATTGCCCAGTTGATGCGCGACCCGCAGTTTTCCGACAAATTCGTCTTCGTCGAAGACTACGACATCAACGTCGGCCGCCATTTTGTGCAGGGTGTCGATGTCTGGCTTAACAATCCGCGGCGCCCGCTGGAAGCCTCCGGAACCAGCGGCCAGAAAGTCGTTTTGAACGGCGGCTTGAACCTTTCGGTGCTGGACGGCTGGTGGGCGGAAGCTTACGACGGCATGAACGGCTTCGCCATCGGAGACGGCAGAACGCACTCCGACATGAACGTTCACGATGCCCGCGACGGGGAAGATCTGCTGCGAGTTCTTCGGGAAGAAGTGATCCCGCTCTACTATCAGCGCGATCGCGACGGCCTTCCGCGCGGCTGGATCCAACGCATGAAGCGCACCATCCGCACCCTGGGCTGGCGCTTCAATGCCGATCGCATGGTGATGGATTACACGCTCAAGTGCTACGTTCCAGCGGCTGGCGGCACCTCGAGCGACCTCCGGCCAAAACTGTAAGAGCGCGGCTTACCGATTCGCTGCTGTGGCGTCCGGCAGGTTCGATGATGCGCGTATAACCGCGCGTTCCTTAGCCCTTATCGCTATCCCCTATTGCTCGATACCGCACATGTTCAACCGGATTGTTCATCCGCAAGCTGGTGGCAGGTGGACCGAATGACTTCGTTCACGGCGCTTGACTCAAGGAACTGGAAGCCGTAGCGAAAAGCGTTTCTTTGGCGAACCACCGCATGAATCGTCACTGGACCGAACGGAAGCTCAAAGTCCAACTTCACGACCTCGCCCAGGGGAACTTCAAGTCTGAGCATGACTGAGATTCCGGATTCGCTGAGATCCACGGTCTGGCCTTGCAGCATACCGCACGTCCGGGAATGGACACCGATATTGACCTCAAACTTGAAGCGGGCGTGCCGACGGGCGTCGACAACGTCTCGAACGCGGCTGGCTGCGGGCTGCTTCTCAGCTTCCATCCGACTCTCCGCCACGACTGCTTAGACGCACTTTACGGTGCTGGGGTTAGTTTAATTTTATAGAAAGAACGGCCGCAGCCCCTGAACCCGGGAGAAACAAGGTACCTCTCTACCGTGGAGGCCGGGTCTTTCCGGAAAATGAGATTCGTCTGCTCACGAGGCCGCGAAGCGGGTTGCGCCCGTGGTGAGCGAAGCCCGCACGCTCGACCGTTTCATCGCGCCTGCCCAGGAGCGGCTCTGGGCGCTGGCGCGCAACCTGTGGTGGAGCTGGGATCACGATTCCGCCGGCTTGTTCCACGATCTCGATCCGCTGCGCTGGAGTCAGCTCAATCACAGTCCGGTCTCGCTGCTGAACGAGTATCCTCTCGACAAACTGGAAGCGCGCGCCACCGAACTCGCCCTGCACAGCCGGATCAACTACGCCTATCGCCGCCTGCGCGAGTACCAGGATGCGGAGCGAACCTGGGGCGCGCGCCACGCGGGTGTGCTGCGGCCCCGTCCCGTGGCTTATTTCTCCGCCGAATTTGGCGTGCACGAGTCTCTTCCCGTCTATTCCGGTGGACTTGGAGTTCTGGCCGGCGATCACATCAAGAGCGCCTCCGATCTCGGGATCCCACTCGTCGGCGTGGGCCTGTTTTATGGCCAGGGATATTTCCGCCAACGCCTCGATCGCGACGGATGGCAGCGCGAGGAGTACCTCGAGACCGATGTTAACCAACTTCCCATGGAAGCGGCCATCGGGAAAAACGGCAGACCGGTCGTGGTGCAGGTCGATACCCGCCATGGTTCGATTCGCGCAAAAGTGTGGCGCGTGAAAGTGGGCCGTTGTGATTTGTTGCTCCTCGACTCGGACGTGGAAGGCAATACCCCCGAGGACCGGCACATGACCTCGCGTTTGTATGGAGGCGACGGCCGCGTTCGCGTGCATCAGGAACTGCTTCTGGGCGTGGGCGGCCTGCGCGCTCTGAAAGCGCTCGGCATCACACCGGGGGTTCTTCACCTGAACGAAGGCCACAGCGGATTTGCGGTCCTGGAAGCGATTCGCCAGCGCATGGAAGAAGAGGGCATCGGCTTCGAGAAGGCCGTGCCCCGCGTTGCCCGTGAAGTGGTCTTCACCACCCACACCCCCGTGCCCGCCGGCCATGATCGCTTCGACGCCGATCTGGTCGAAGAGCACCTCGGACCTATGCGCGAGGCCCTCGGTCTTTCCAAGCAAGCCTTCATGGCCCTGGGACGCGAGAACCCCGAAAGCGACGAACGCTTCTGCATGACCGTGCTCGGCCTGCGGCACTCGCGGCGCGCCAATGCAGTTTCCTCTCTGCACGGTGAAGTCTCGCGCGCCATGTGGACCGGACTCTATCCGGGCAAACAGGAAGACGCGGTTCCCATCGGACACATTACGAACGGCGTTCATGTCCCCTCCTGGTTAGCGCCGCAGATGTTTCGCCTTTACGATCGCCATCTCGGCACGGGATGGCATCTGCGCAGCAGCGAAGCCAAAATCTGGGATGGCATTGACAACGTTGACGACGGCGAGCTCTGGGAGACTCATTTCAACCTGAAGTCGCGCATGATCGAATTTGTGCGCCGCCGCGCCGTCAAGCAGGCCGCGCGGCGCGAAGAACCGCGGGGCGTGCTGCAGCAACTGGAACGCGTACTCAGTCCCGACGCGCTCACCATCGGTTTTGCGCGCCGCTTTGCCACCTACAAGCGCGCCAATCTGCTTTTGGCCGACATCGAAAAGATAGCCAGCATGGTCAACGACCCGAAGCGCCCGGTGCAGTTCGTATTTGCCGGAAAGGCGCATCCTCTCGACGAACCCGGCAAGCGCGTCCTGCAGCAGATTGCCCAGTTGATGCGCGACCCGCAGTTTTCCGACAAATTCGTCTTCGTCGAAGACTACGACATCAACGTCGGCCGCCATTTCGTGCAGGGGGTCGACGTCTGGCTTAACAATCCGCGGCGTCCGCTGGAAGCCTCCGGAACCAGCGGCCAGAAAGTCGTTTTGAACGGCGGCTTGAACCTTTCGGTTCTGGACGGCTGGTGGGCGGAAGCTTACGACGGCATGAACGGCTTCGCCATCGGAAACGGCAGAACTCACTCCGACATGAATGTTCACGATACCCGCGACGGGGAAGACCTGCTGCGAGTGCTTCGCGAAGAAGTGATCCCGCTCTACTATCAGCGCGATCGCGACGGCCTGCCGCGCGGCTGGATCCAACGCATGAAGCGCACCATCCGCACCCTCGGCTGGCGCTTCAACGCGGATCGCATGGTGATGGATTACACGCTCAAGTGCTACGTTCCAGCGGCCGGCGGCACCTCGAGCGACCTCCGGCCAAAACTGTAAGAGCGCGGCTTCCTGATTCGCGCTAAGCGTGCGGCGAGTTCGATGATTGCGCGTATAGCCGCGCGTTCCTTTCTCCTTAGCGCCAAGCGCTCGATACTGTGGATGATTCAACCGAATTGTTCAACCGCAAGCCGGCGGCAGGTGAACCGAATGACTTCGTTCACGGCGTTTGACTCAAGGAACTGGAAGCCGTAGCGAAAAGCGTTTCTTTGGCGAACCACCGCATGAATCGTCACTGGACCGAACGGAAGCTCAAAGTCCAACTTCACGACCTCGCCCAGGGGAACTTCAAGTCTGAGCATGACTGAGATTCCGGATTCGCTGAGATCCACAGTCTGGCCTTGGAGCATACCGCACGTCCGGGAATGTACACCGATATTGACCTCGAGCTTGAAGCGGGCGTGCCGACGGGCGTTGACAATGTCGCGAACACGGCTGCCTGCGGGTTGATTCTCAGCTTCCAATTCCGACTCTCCGGTCTACTGCTTGGACGCACTTTACGGTGCTGGGGTTAGCTTAATTTTATAGAAAGAACGGTCGCAACCCCCTGAACTCGGGAGAAACAAGGTACCTCTCTACCATGGAGG
>CAVVNA010000029.1:0-48658 GCA_963749275.1 uncultured Acidobacteriaceae bacterium | reverse complement strand
AAGCGGGAGAATCCGCGGGCGCACAAAACCACTCGGCTTCGCCACGCGCCGCCGACTGGTTATTCCCAGCCTGACTTTTAGCCTAACTCTTCTTCCCGGTCACGGCGTAGAACGCGGTTGCTTCCTGCTCCACGTTCTTGCTGCCGCACTTCGGGCATTTCGCGTCTACTTCGTGTTCTTTGAGGCTAAGAATCAATTCGAAGGTTTTGTGACAATCGTTGCAGACGTAGTCGTACACGGGCATGGAGGCCTCCCGCTCGATTGCGAACACGAGCTACGGTAAAAATTGTACGCCGACAGCCGCCGCCTGTCCCTGTGCAAATCCAAATTTCAAAAAAAGAAGGGGCACGCGGTCGCTTGGACGGGCGAGGACGCCCGTCTCTCCACCGTTTGAATCATCACGCGGTCACGGTGCCTGCCTTCCGAAAATGTTCGAGAATCGCTTCGGCTTGAGATTTGGTCACGACCGCCGACAGGGCCGCGACATCCGCTTGCTTGACGGCTTGCAGGCTGCCGAAATGTTCCAGCAGGCGGCGCGTGGTGGATTCGCCGACCCCGGGAATTTCTCGTAACTCGGTGGCGCGGTCCCGGATCTGCCGGCGCTTGCGATGGAAGGTTACCGCGAAGCGATGGGCTTCGTCGCGGATCATCTGCACCAGGTGCAAGACGGGAGAATGATGGTCGAGAACGACGGGGTCGTCTTCCTGTCCGTAGACGTAGATGATCTCTTCGCGCTTGGCGATGGCGGCCAGCGGCTGGTTGATGATTTCGAGCGCTTCGAGGGCCTGGGCGGCGGCGTGCAGCTGTCCCAGGCCGCCGTCGATCAGCACCAGGCTGGGCGCGGGCTTTTTGTCTTCCTGCTGGCGCTTGTAACGGCGCGTAATGACCTCGCGCATGGAGGCGAAATCGTCCACGCCCGCGACGGTCTTGATGATGAACTTGCGGTAGTCCGATTTTTTCATCTTGCCGTCTTCCCAAACCACCATCGAGGCTACCGTTTCCGCTCCTTGAATGTGCGAAATGTCGAAACACTCGATGCGCTGGGGCAGTTCGGGCAGCGCGAGCGCGTCTTGGAGGGCTTCTTGAATGGCGCGCGCATTTGGCTTGAGGACGCGGAAACGCTGGTCGTAGGACTGCTTGGCATTGGTCCCGGCGAGATCGATGAGCTCGCGCTTGTCTCCGCGCTGCGGAACGGTGAGATGCACTCGTGTGGCGCGGGCGCCCTCGCCCGCGAGCTGCTCGCTGAGCGCGTCTTCAAGTTCTTCGCGGTCTTCGAAGTCGACGGGAACGAAGATGTTGCGCGGGACGTAGGGTTGCGCGAGATAGAGCTGCTTGACTAAAGCGGAGAAGAATTCGCCGGGATGGAATTCTTGTGTGGCGGCGGGGCGGAGCCTGTCCTGAGCGGAGTCGAAGGACCCCGCCTCGTCCGGGTCAGAGCCCCGGACCCACCCGAACTCAGGCAGGTCTTCCCAGAAGAATTCGCGGCGGTCGAGGACTTTTCCTCCCCGCATGTGAAACAAGTTCACGGCCAGCATCTGATTCTCGTAGTGATAACCGAAGACGTCGGCATCGTCGCCTTCGGCGGCGGCGATGCGCTGCTTCTCCTGCAACTGCTCGACGGTTGAGATCAGGTCGCGATAGCGGGCCGCGCGCTCAAACTCCTGCGCTTCGGCAGCTTCCGACATGCGCTGGCGCAGAGATTTGACCAGGTCGGTTTGGCGGCCTTCGAGAAAGAACTTTACGTCGCGTACGGCTTCACTGTAAATCTCCGGCGTGGTCAGCTCCTTCACGCACGGACCGAGACAGCGTTTGATATAGAACTGAAGGCATGGCCGCGGATGGTTGCGCGTCAAATCCACTTTGCACGACGGGACCATGAAGTGGCGATGAATCAGGTCCACGATGCGATAGGCAAGGTTGGCTGGGAAGTACGGCCCGTAGTAGGCGCTGCCGTCTTTACGCAGGCGGCGCGTCACGTACACGCGCGGAAAGCGCTCGGCCAGGGTGAGCTTCACGTAGGGGTAAGTCTTGTCGTCGCGCAGCAGGATGTTGAAGCGCGGCTTCTTTTGCTTGATCAGGTGGTTCTCGAGGGCCAGCGCCTCTTTGTTATTAGCGACGACGATGTAGTTGACGTTGACGGCCTCGCGGACGAGCGTGCCGGTTTTCGCGTCTTCCCATCGGCCTTCGTGAAAGTAAGAGGAGACCCGCGAACGCAGGTTCTTCGCTTTGCCGACGTAAATGACTTCGCCTTCGACGTTTTTGTAAAGGTAGACGCCGGCCGAGGTAGGAAAGCTGCGGATTTTCTGGGGGAGATCCATGGCGCTAAGGTCTATGATAAAGGTTGAGCCGCAAAGGATTCAGGTGATGGCGAAGCGAAAAGATCCGATTCCAAAATTCATGAAGTACGCGGGATCAATGCGGGGACCTGCGGACTTGTCTTCACGGCGCGGCTTTGAGACACGTCCTCAGAGTCGGATCGAGAAACCGTCAAGTCAGATGGTACGCCGGAAGAAGAACACCGAGAACGCGGTTGGAATGGACTCCGTCTATTTGCTCTACCATCTCCGCAAAGAAAATCCGGAGTCTGACACACAATTGCTTCTGATAGGCGCCTACCGCTCAGAAGATGACGCGAAAGCTGCTATCGAAAGGCTTAAGAGCAAACCGGGTTTCGCAAAATATCCCGATGGCTTTGAGTGCCACGCTTATGCACTTGGTGTCGAGAATTGGAGCGATGGCTTCTAATCGTTTAATGGCGCCTGTTCGGAGCTAACCGAGCGGGTGCCGCGACTACCCACACTGAAAGCCACAGCTTTACGCGCTCCATCCTTTCACAAACTCCACCAGACTGCGGAGGGCTATTCCCGAGGGGCCTTTGGCGATCCACGGTTTGTTTTTCTTCCATCCAGCCGGTGCCGGCGATGTCGAGGTGGATCCAGGGTGGTAGGAAGAGACCGCGAGCGCAAGTTCTTCGCCTTGCCGACGTAAATGACTTCGCCTTCGGCGTTTCTTTACCCGAACCAGCGCTTCGTAGATGTATCTGTCAAAATCATCGGCCACGGGGTGACGAAAGCACGCCCACGAAACGACCGCGATGAATCCGAGATACAAACATGTTGTAAAAACGCGCCAGGTGCTCATCGGTTCGATGCCATTCCCTGCTTAGACAATGCGCTGTTTGATGGTATCACCGTGCTGTCCATACATGCTGCACAGTCGTGAAGCGCCTTGCTGCCCACGTTGCCAGCATGTAAAATCAGCGCACTAGCCATAAGTGGCCATCGCCAATACCCATGGTTCTGCGAGGGGACGAAAAATCCTTAAAGCTTGGTGCTACCGAGATTTTGACCGCTTCTCCTTCGCAGCCCACGTTGCTCCAGTCTCCAGTTGCCCCGCGAGCGCGTTTCCTCGAGGTAAAGTCGCGCGTCATTCGCCAATTTGTGTTTGCTACCGTGCTTCTGCTGAGCGCTCTGTATGCGGGGAAGGGGCTTAAGCGAGGCTGGTTCCCGTGGGACGAAGGCATTCTGGCACAATCTGCGGTGGCTGTTCTTCACGGAGAACTTCCGCATCGAGACTACCTTGAGATTTACACCGGAGGCTTGTCATACCTGAATGCGGCGGCATTCCGACTGTTTGGAACGAACCTGGCAAGCATGCGTTACATGTTGTTCCTGTTTTTTCTGCTTTGGGTGCCAGCGTTTTATTATGCAGTTCTTCGCTTTGTTTCAATTCCGGTGGCGGGAGCAGTCACCTTACTTGCCGTGGCCTGGAGCATACCCAACTATTCTGCTGCCATGCCTTCCTGGTACAACTTGTTCTTCGCTACCTTCGGCCTGGCGGCATTGCTGCGCTACATCGAGACCCAAAAGCGGCGTTGGCTGCTAGCGGCAGGTCTGTGCGGTGGGATCTCGTGCCTGTTCAAGATTAGCGGTCTCTATTTCGTCGCCGGCGCACTATTGTTCCTACTATTTCGTGAAGCGGTTGCCCCTAAAACAGAGGTGGAGAGACGTCGTGAGGTTGCGTTATTTAGAATTTTCCTCACGGCTACTGTGTTTTTGTACGAAGCCCTGGTCTTCCTGGTTTTGCGGAAAGTGGCCAACCCGGCGACTTACCTTTATTTTTGGGTGCCTAATCTTGCAGTTGGCGCGGCCATACTTTGGATCGAGTTTCACCGTGCCAAAGATAGCGGCCAAAGATTTGTTTCCCTCTTTCGGGAGTTGACGCCGTTCTCGGTTGGAGTTGTGCTCCCAATCGCCATTTTTCTGACTCGTTACCTTCTCGCTGGAAATTTTCTCCAACTCTTCCGAGGGGTTTCTGGTTCGGTCGAAGGGCATCTTCAATACGTTAATTCCGCGCCATCGGCGATGAATTTGTTTCGGGGGATCCCGATCAATCTGTTACTGGGGTTCGTGGTTTTCGTGACCGGGACCCGGATCGCAAAGGCCCTCGGCGTTCTTTTTTTTGTTGGCATACCAGTCGTGCTATTTCTTGCTCGTGCCCACACCTATGTGGATAGCGTGGTTTGGGGAACTGTTTGGTCTTTTCTGCCGCTGGTAGTTGTGGTTGGCGTTGTACTTCTCGCTTACTGGTCGTTGCGAGGCCGCTTAGATGCTGTCGAACAACAACAGTTATACCTGGTCCTGGCGGTGTGCGCGACCACCAATTTAATCCAATTTCCTTACACTACAAACAGCTATTACTGCTATGTTGCACCGTTCGCCTTTTTATCGGCTGCGGCTGTGTTCAGCCATCTGCAAGCCCCGCGGAAATTAGCCCTAGCCGGAGCACTGTGTTTTTGTATTTTGTATATAGCATTAATCGTTACTCCAGGATTCGTTGAGAATATGGGCCGGGAGTACCGTCCTGACCAGCAAACTGCGAGGCTTGAACTTCCTCGAGCGGGAGGGCTCCGAGTATACCCACGCTATGCACGCACTTACGACGACCTGAGTGCAATTATCAAGGAACATGCTCGCGGTGAATATATTTTCGCGACGCCCAATTGTCCCGAGGTTTATTTCCTAAATGGGTTTCGCGATGCAACTGCGACATTGTTCCGTACCACTCAGGATCCCTCTGAGGTAACGCAAGTGGTTATGGGAGCGCTCCGCGAACACGACGTCAACCTTGTAGTTCTTAATGGTAATCCTTGGTATTCCGGACCCATATCGTCAGACCTCAGGACCGCCCTCGAACGAGAGTTCCCAAATCGAGCGAGTGCTGGCCCGTTCGAGGTGAGATGGAAATCATGAACGCTTACACGACAACTGTGCCCCCGATAATGCATTATCGACCGACTCTTCGTAGGTGCGGACGCGTAACTGATTGCCACCTTATAAATCCGCAATTTTTGCTGGGCTAGCTTCACCGTGTTCTCCGGTTCGAATCCAAAGCGGTTCTCCTCGCTCGGGATAGCCTGAATCACATCGCGGCGCAATACCTTGTGCGCTCAAGGGAGCTTTTCGGATGAAGTTGCAGCGATCACGCCGCGTAGCTCTTCACAAACTCCACCAGGCTGCGCAGGGCGATCCCCGACGGGCCTTTGGCGATCCACGGCTTGTTCTCTTCCATCCAGGCGGTGCCGGCGATGTCGAGGTGAATCCAGGGTGTGTCTTCGGCAAATTCTTTGAGGAACATGGCGGCGGAGATGGCGCCGCCCCAGCGTCCGCCGGAATTCACGATGTCGGCGATGTTCGATTTGATGATCTCTTTGTATTCGTCGTCGAGCGGAAGGCGCCACATTTTCTCGCCCGCTTGTTGGTTGGCGTTCGCGAAGCGCTCGTACATCTGGTCGTCGCTGGCGAAGATGCCGGCGTTCACATAGCCGAGGGCCACGACTACCGCGCCCGTCAGGGTGGCGGCATCGACCAAATGCGTGCAGCCGAGTTGCCGCGCGTAGCAGAGTCCGTCGGCGAGGATTAAGCGTCCTTCGGCGTCGGTGTTGATAATTTCTATCGACTTGCCGGACATGGCGATCTGCACGTCTCCCGGCTTTTGCGCCTTGCCGGAGGGCATGTTTTCGGTGGCACAGACGATGGCAGTGACTTTCACCTTGGGCTGCAGCAGCGCGATCGCTCGCATGACGCCGATCATGGTGGCGGCGCCGGCCATGTCGTACTTCATTTTCTCCATGCCGTCGGCCGGTTTGATGGAGATGCCTCCGGTGTCGAAGGTGACTCCTTTGCCTACCAAACCTAGATGAACCTTGTCGGCCGCGCCCGCGGGATTGTAGCGCAGCACGATCAGCGCGGGAGGTTCGTCGGATCCCTGGGCCACTCCCCAGAATGCTCCCATCTTTAGTTCTTTGATCTTGTCGGCGCCGTAGGTCTCGCACTTCAGGCCGACTTCCGCCGCCATCTTCTTGGCGCGCTCGGCCAGTATGGTGGGCGTCATGCGGTTGGAGGGTTCGTTGACCAGGTCGCGGGTGAAGTTCTGCGACTCGGCGACGATGCGTCCGGCCTGCAGGGCGCTTTCCAGGACCTTTGAATCGCCTTGCACGTTGCTTGGCACAACGATGGTGAGTTCGTCAATTTTCTCGTCCTTGCGATCGCTTTTGTAGTAATCGGGATCGAAGTTGCCCACGAAGGCGCCTTCGACGATCGCGCGCACCGCGTCATTGGCAGAGACTCCCGCGGCGTTGTCGTTGCCAGGGAGAGCAAAAGCAAAGCTGCGGATACTCTTGCTTTTCAGGGTGCGCACGGCGGCGCCGGCAAGCTTGCGCAATTCCGCGGCTGAAAAATTCTTGGCCTTGCCGCCGCCGACGAGGAGCAGGCGTTTGGCTTTCAATCCTGCGGGGCGGTGCAGCAGCGTGGTTTCGAACGCCTTGCCAGTGACTTCACCGCTCGACATCACGTCTTTGGCGGCCTCGCGCACGGCAGCGTCGGCGCATTCGACCGCTGGTGCCGGCTTATCTTTTTCGCTGCGGTCTTCTTTGCTGTTATCGAGGACCACTACGACCAGGCAATCGGTTTCCAGTTGAGACGGTGTGGTTGAGGAGAGATTTGTCTTCATGATGAGTATGTTCAGTATCCACGGTGGAAGGGGGAATGCGCAACTCAGCAGGGAAAATCTGGGCGGGAATGCGCTTTTTGGGGGGGGTACCCCCTCCCCCCTGTTTTCGCGCAAAGTATTCAAGGATAAGGACTTAGCTGTAAAGTATTCAGGAATAACGACTTAGCATTTTTTGGTTTCCGTAAGATATTCCGGAATAAGGAGTTAGCCGTTGGGCTCGCGCTTAGGTTTTTCGGCAAAAAGCTTCAAATCCGACTGTCTCAGCTTCGTGTTGTCAAAGAGCACCGACTCGTAGGACTGGGACAGGTTTCTCGAGCGTCTTGGGGACGGACATACCTCGGACCTGCCACAGGTCGATCTCCATTGTCGCCGATGGGCGGTTCGATGTCTGTGATTGTGCGCACTGGGCGTTTGTGACATAGCAGTTTTGCTTGCCGTGACAGGGCTGCTATGCGTTTTTCTGTTCCCCAAGATGGTCTTTCAACTGCCGGACAAGGGGAGTAACGCGGTCGTATCCTTCAAGTGCAAACAGTTCGCCTTTGTCGAAGACTATCGCCCTTTCAAATATTTGCTCCCAGCATCGAGCGCTGCTGTCGGTAAAACTGATAAGGCAACGAACGAATACATTGATTGCAGCGCGATCATCCCAATCAATCAATTTGTTGGTTTCTTCTCCGCTCAAATGGACGGTTATATCCGAGACAAATGGGTTGTTTGGGGCCAAGACTTCCGACTCAGTAAAGCGCTCGTGACATGGTTTCGCGTCAATGCCGAGAATCCATGTATTCAAGTCGATCAATCGAAGGTCGATAGGGAGAGCTGTGGGATTGACTACATGAAAGCGGATTCGCAGAGTAGAGGTGGAATCTTCATGTCGATCCATCCATACTTCCCAGCGTTCGATATTTACCCACTGCCTGAGAGAAATTCCTTGAAGCCTGACGCTGTCCTCGGTAGCCTTTGCGGAGCGGGCAGTTTCTTTCGCGGATTGTGCGGTAGCCTCGGTTTGTTTGTAAATCACATAGATTCCGCCAAGCGCCACGCATACTCCGGCAATCGTGGCGAACAAATAAAGTCGATAGAGACAGTCTTTGCCAGCATCGTAGGTGTTTGCATGTTCTGCTTGAGCATTTGGTTGATGTACGGTGGGGGAAGTAGCAGTTTCACCCGCTTGTTGTTGTTCTATATTTGCTTCATTTCTTCTATTCTGTGCGCATTGATAGTAGACCAATACACCAACAGATAAAGGAATGAGCAATAACAACCCGATCGAGAGGCGCATAATTAGTCCATGAAGCAACGGGAATACATCGTAGGTCCGGAGGCACTGGAGAACTTGGAACAAATTGGACGGGCAATTCTACACGCTCCGGAACCGAAGATAAGGCCATCCCAAATCCTCTGCCCGACCTTTGTTTCATCGGCCTTGCGTAAGGTGCATACTTCCGTAAGAAAAAGATCACGTCGGTGAATCTGGGCTCTCCGACGGCCTTTACCTGATCGACTGGTTTCTGAAACTCGTCGTTTTTCCACTGCGAGCGCAGCTTGGCTGCAGCATTCGTGTGCGGAAGGCAGTGACCATCGCTCGCTTCAATGGTGATCTTACTCTCGCAAGTGCCGGTCGGAGTGCTTCAAGAGCAAATCCCATTGTGCGATCATTCTGGCTCCCACCCTTGCGCACAGAACGCGCAAGGATGGGGCACCCTCGGCAGTGGAATATTCGGAAACAGAACCCGAGAATCAGAATCAAAGGCAAAATCAAAGGCAGCGGACAGGAGTGTCCGCTCCACACGGGGCACGGGGAGAACACCCTGACGCTTCACTGGAAGTGTCGGAGTGTGCAGGGGTCCTTCGACTGCGTAGCTGCTTCGCTTCGCGAAGCGGCTACTCCGCTCAGGATGACATTTCGCCGGAGAGGTGGGCCATCCGACTGCGTCGGGCGGTGTCGGCGGCTCGGTTGGCCACTTCTCGAAAAGCGCGAGAAGTGGCGCACCCTAGTGCTTAGGTTTTTCTTCCTCGCGAGATGGCTTCGCGGGCTTCCTTGTCGGCGGTGCGGCGGCGCTCGGTTTCGCGCTTGTCCCACATCTGTTTGCCTTTGGCTAGGGCTAGTTCTACTTTGATTCTTCCGTTTTTGAAATACATGCGGATCGGGATCAGGGTGAGTCCCTTCTGCTGGGTCTTGCCTATGAGCTTGCGAATTTCTTCTTTGTGAAGCAGAAGTTTGCGGGTGCGGCGGGCGGCATGATTGGCATAGTTGCCGTGCTCATAGGGGCTGATGTGGCAATTTAGGAGCCAGAGTTCGCCGTCCTTGATCAGGCCGTAGGCGTCTTTGAGATTGGTCTTGCCGGTTCGAACGGACTTTACCTCGGTTCCGGTCAAAACCACTCCGGCCTCGAATTTTTCGAGCAAGAAGTAGTTGTGACTTGCGTTCCTGTTTACAGCGGCATCCTTCTCCCCCGATGCCTTGGGCTGGCGGCGAGGATTCTTCTCCCGATTGGGCTGGGTTTGGTGGGTGGTCTGCTTGGCCATGGTTGAGAACCATTGTTCAGAAGAAAGTACCACGAAGCGGGAAGGAAGGTGTCAGGTGTCAGGTCTCACGTCTTAGGGTTCAGGAAAAACTTTCGCGCATCCTACTTCCGAAGGCATCGTTGTTGTGCCTTTCCTGGGGCCTGACACCTGAGATTCTGCGACCGGCACCTCGGTCCACGTACTCACGAGTGTAAACACCGATGCACCAATCACTTCGGGTACAAGTTGAGGCGATGTTATAATCCGATTTTCCGGTACTTTTTTGCTGGTGACGGCCGGGGATGCCCGGCCGGTCAGCTTTTTTCGGGTAGGCGGATGAGGCATAGCGCGCATGAGCTTTGGCCGGTGTGCCCGCGGGCAAGAGAAAATTTTGTGAGGACTGCTTGATGAGACGTCTGATCCTTTCAGCTCTTTTTGTTCTGCTGCTGCTCTGTTTGAGGCCTCCTGTTTTTGCCAAGAAGGGTGATTCTGCCAAAGCGGCCTACGCGAAGGGCGCCGACGCCGAGGCCCGGCAGAACTACGAACAGGCCTTCGATTATTTCAAGCAGGCCTATAACCTGAAGCCGAAAGATCTGAGATATCGCACGGCCTTCGAGCGGACCCGCTTCCTGTCGGCTTCGTCGCACGTGCATCGCGGGCAGATTTTGCGCG
This sequence comes from uncultured Acidobacteriaceae bacterium, assembly GCA_963749275.1. GTDB lineage: Bacteria > Acidobacteriota > Terriglobia > Terriglobales > Acidobacteriaceae > Acidiflorens. The sequence goes on along the minus strand of CAVVNA010000029.1, from coordinate 38,467 downwards.
ACGCCGGCAAGCTCGACGAGGCGCTGGTGGAATTCCAGAAGGGACTGGAGATCGATCCTTCTTCGTTCATCGCGCAGCAGGAGGTGAAGCGTACGCAGCAAATGATTCGGGAGGCGCAGAACCCGCCGCCCCAGGCGGTGGCGCCGACCGGGTTGCGCAAACGCCTGGAAGCGGCGCAGGGCCCGGTGGAACTCGCCGCGATCTCGAACCTGCCCATCACGCTCAAGGTCACCGAGAAATCCAACGTGATCTACGAGACGGTCGGCAAGCTGGCCGGGATCAACGTGCTTTTCGACCCCGATTACACGGCCCGCCAGGTGCACGTCGAACTGAACAACGTGACCCTGGAAGAAGCCCTGATGATCATTTCGTTCGAGACCAAGACCTTTTGGCGTCCGGTGACGCCGAACACGATTTTTGTTGCGCAAGACAATCCCGCAAAGCGGAAAGAGCTGGAACAAAACGTCATCAAGACTTTTTATCTTTCCAATCTTTCTCAGCCTACCGAATTGCAGGACATCGTCAACGCCATGCGCACCATCCTTGAAGTGAGCCGCATTCAGCAATTGCCCTCCCAGGGAGCGATTGTGGTGCGGGGCACGCCGGACCAGGTGGCGCTGGCGCAGAAGCTGGTGGACGACCTCGACAAGGCAAGGCCGGAAGTGCTGATCGAAGTGGCAGTCATGCAGGTTAGCACCGACAAGGCGCACACTCTTGGCATCAGCCCTCCGACCAGCGTCTCGGTGTCACTGCAGCCGAATATCACCACCAGCACCACGACCTCCAGCACGACCACCACCACGCCTACTGCGACCACGCCGGCCGGCATCAGCCTGAATTCCTTCAACAACCTGAATGCCACCGACTTCCAGGTGACGATTCCGCAGGCTACGGCAACGGCATTGATGAGCGACACCGATACCAAGGTCATCCAGAGTCCGCAGATCCGCGCCTTGGACGGGCAGAAGGCTACATTGAAGATCGGCGATCGCGTGCCGGTGGCGACGGGGTCGTTCCAGCCGGGAATTGGCGGAGTCGGTATCAACCCGCTGGTCAACACTCAGTTTCAATACCTCGACGTGGGCGTGAACATCGACATCACGCCGCGGGTGCATGCGGGACGTGAAATTTCGATGAAGATAACGATGGACGTCTCGGATGTGGACTCCTATGTGAGCATTGGCGGTATCAGCCAACCGGTGATCGGGCAGCGGAAAATCGAGAACGAAATCCGCCTGAAAGATGGCGAAGTCAGCTTGCTGGGCGGCATGATGGAGGACTCCAAGACCAAGTCTCTGAGCGGGTACCCGGGTCTGTCCTCGATCCCGATCCTGAAATATTTGTTTGCGCAGGATACCTCGGACCACTCGACCAACGAAATCGTGTTCGTCCTGATTCCGCACATCGTTCGCGGGCTTGATGTTTCGCATGGCGGCGCCGATGTGCTCGACGTGGGTACAGCCAATGCGCTGTCGCTGCGGCGGACCAGTACCAGGACAGCGCCGCCGACGCCGGCTTCATCATCGGGAAACGTCGCGCCGTCGCCGGCAACTCCCCAGGGGACTCCGCAAGCCCAGCCTCCACAGAGCCAGGTTCCGCCAACTCAAGCTGGCGCCGGCACGGGAACCTTCCTGTTTGATCCGCCCACACTGAACCAGACCAAGGGCTCGACCTTCACCGTGAATGTCATGCTTTCCGGCGGCCAGAACGTGTACTCCGTGCCCGTGCAACTCAGCTACGATCCGAATCTGGTGCAAGTGATCAACGTATCGAACGGCGGATTCCTCTCCCAGGACGGGCAAGCGGTGGCGTTGGTGCATAAAGATGATCCCGCGACCGGCACGCTGCAAGTCACCGCCACGCGGCCCCCGGGCGCTGGCGGCGTCTCGGGACAGGGTGCGGTGCTGACCTTGACATTCATGGCCAAGGGGGCGGGCCAGTCGGCTCTGACCATCACTCGGGGCGGAGCACGGGACCCGGCGATGCAGCCGATCGGGCTGAGCGGAGCGCAGGCGGCCATTACGATTCAATAAGCAGTTCTCAGTTCTCAGTTCTCAGTGAGAACCGGGGGCGGTTTCTGACTGAGAACTGGAATCTGAGAACCGAGAACGGAGAACCGCTTTATGAACCAGTCGATAAACCCGTGGAAAAAGAAGTCCCTGGTTGGGCGCCAACAACACGGGTTTACCCTGATCGAGTTGATCGTTGCGACTGCCATCATGGTCATCCTGGTGGGGATGGCGTTTCCGGTGTATAAAAACAGCCTTATTCGGCAGCGCGAGCACGAGTTGCGGGAAGACCTGTGGATGATCCGCGACGGGATCGATCGCTACAAAGACGCCGCCGATCGTGGCGCCTTCCAGACCAAGGTAGACAGCCAAAACTATCCTCCGGATCTCGAGACGCTGGTCAAAGGGGTGGATGTTGCCGGAAAGAAAATGAAATTTCTCCGCCGGATCCCGGTTGATCCCATCACCAAACAGGAATGGGGAATGCGCTCCATGCAGGATGACAAAGACTCGGATTCCTGGGGCGGGCAGAACGTTTTCGATGTTTACTGCAAAACCGACCAACTCGCTTTGGACGGCACGAAGTATAAGGATTGGTAGATGAAATTCGGCTCCAAGGCGCGCAGTCCCAAGGTCCGCAATCCCAACGTTGGCAGTCCCAAAGTTCGCAGTCGCGGTTTCACGCTGATTGAGATGGTGGTGGTCATCTGCCTGGTTCTGATCCTGCTGGCCATCGCGTTGCCGAGGTACGACCAGACCATCACTCGCGCCCGGGAAGCCAAACTTCATGAGAACCTGAGCACGCTCAATAAAGCCATCGAGGAGTATTCGCTCGACAAGAAGAAAGCGCCTATGTCGTTGGACGATCTGGTGCCCGGATACGTCAAGTTCATCCCCGATGACATCACAGGCAGCAATACCTGGCAGACGGAGCCGGAAGACTCGCAAGAGGCGTTTGATCCGACCCAGCCCGGCATCGCGGGTGTTCACAGCGGTTCCGATGAGATCTCGACCGAGGGCACTGCCTATTCGAGTTGGAAGCACTAGATTAGCAAACAAGGTCCGGAGATGAAGGCTGGGGCGATAGGACGGGACGGCGGATTCACGCTGATCGAGATGATGGTGGTGATCAGCATCATTCTGATCCTGTTGAGTGTAGCTCTGCCCCTCTACAGCCACAGCATTATGCGGGCGCGCGAGCAAAACCTACGCCAGAACCTGGAAACCCTGAATAAGACCATCTACCAGTACACCCAAGACAAGAAAAAAGCGCCGGGGTCGCTGGAGGAACTGAAGGCGGCGAAGTACCTGGACGAAATTCCGAAGGACATCACGGGCAGCAACGATACCTGGCAGACGGAGCCGGCAGACGCGATCTTGTCGCTCGAACAAACTGACACGGATGGCATCATCGGCGTCCACAGTGGTTCCGACAAGATTGCCAGTGACGGCACCGCATACTCAACCTGGTAGATCAGGTCTCAGCTGTCAGGTCTCAGGCCTCAGGAAATCTCTTAATCTTGAGTCATCAGGTTTGTCGGGAGCATCTCCCGCGCTATTGACCGCCGATTCGTGGGAGGTCAGCCTTCTCCTGAGACCTGAGACCTGAGACCTGAGACCTGAGACCTGAGACCTGAGACCTGAGACCTGAGACCTGAGACCTAAGACCTGAGACCTGAGACCTGCTCTCTGGAGGTAACCGTGGATTTTCTCAACCGGCTGCAGCCCTTGGCGCTGCTCGTGATGCGGCTCGTTCTGGGCGCGATCATGATCGCGCATGGCTATCATAAGGTGTTCGGCGGGTTTCATCATCACATGGATATGGTGGGTTCGCTCGGCCTTCCGCGCTGGCTGGCGTATTTTTCCACGGGGACGGAATTCTTCGGCGGAATCGCCATCGTACTGGGATTGTTTACGCGCTTCTTCTCGCTCGCCTTCGTGATCGAGATGGGCGTGGCCATTTGGAAGGTGCATTTTAAGCACGGGCTGACGGACAATGGAGGGTACGAGTTTCCGCTGGCGCTGGTTGCGATTGCATTTGCGCTGGTCTGTTTTGATGGCGGGCCTTGGGGGCTAACTTTTGGCGGGAGGTCGGGCGGTGGGTGGAAAACGAAAAAAGGATGATAACGCAGTGAAGGGAAGATCGCGAAGACCCGGAGCCAGCAGCCGAAAGCGAGCGGCGGAGGGATCGATCGGTCAAAATGTCGAAAACGAGCTTTCGTCGAGGCGGGGCCGACGCGTCGAGCTGCCTCTTGTGCGCTCCAAGCATCCGGGGACGGTTGCGCTCGACAACGCCAAGATCTTCGAGATCATTCCTCTTCCCTTAGGTGAGTGAGACGGGATGTCCCGGCGGTGGCGGGCTATGTCGGAGAACGTAAGCGGTCTGCTGCACCCCTGAACGTGACAACCTCTACCGCGCCGGCGTCCCGCCGTTTCGTTAGTTCTGCCATCTGCCTACTGAAATCGGCTACAGAAATAGGCCACCACCCATCGTCCAAAGTTCCAATACCGTGAAACATCAGAACGTGCCAGTTGCAGGATCGTATCCAACCTTCGACCCTCTCCTCACCGTGCAGGCCAATGTGACGACAGTCCACATTGAACCAATCTGCCGGGCCCTGCGAAGTATAGTAAGAAGCGTTTGCCCCTCCGCGTGCCTGCCTGTAACCCGCACCGGTTACGGCGTTCCTAATGGGCTCAGTGACATGACAAAACGGATAGCAATAAGACGGAACTTCGTCTACCTCCAGCCGATCCTTTATCCATTTTTTTGACCCCTCAGCTTCGCCCCTCGGGTCGTCGTCCAAGAACGGATATCTGTGATGCACGCTGTGAGCCCCTATTTCATGCCCCCGCTGAATCATGCTATTGAAGAACTGGATGTCCTTCTCGCTCCAGTCGGTTCTAAGCCAGTTTGGATGCGGGAACCCGTCTCTGTGTATTGGATCAGCGTCGGCAACCAAGAAGAATGTAGCTGAAAAGCCGTACTGGTCGAGGATGGGAAGGGCTCGATCAAACTGGCATCGCAGCCCGTCGTCGAAGGTGAGAGAGATGAGTGCTGGCTTATCCATTGTCTTACTTCACCCAAAGCGCAAAAATCGCAGCGACAACCTATAGCAACAGGAGCTTCAGAATTCCGCCAGCTCTTTCATTGCCCGGAACAGGTCGCTCGCCTGGGGCAGGATGGCATTCTCCAGAATCGGTTGATAGGCGACGAACGTATCGGTCGCCGCGACTCGCCTTACCGGGGCATCGAGATGATGGAAGAGTTGGTCGGCGATGCGGGCGGCGATTTCGGCGCCGTATCCCCAGCTCAGCGAGTCTTCGTACGCGACTAGCGCGCGGTTGGTTTTCTTCACCGAGGCGGCAATCGCATCCCAGTCAAACGGATTCAACGAGCGCAGGTCGATCAGCTCGACACTGACTTGGTGCTCGCGCTCGAGTTTTTGCGCGGCTTGCAGCGCGCGCGGAACCACCGCGCCGTAGGTGATGACGGTGAGGCCGGTTCCCGGCTGTACGATCTTCGCTTTTCCGAACGGGACCATGTAGTCGGGGCCGGGATAGGGCGCGCGTCCGTAGGTTTCGCGGTAGAGGCGTTTGTGTTCCAGGAACAGGACCGGGTCGTCGCAGCGGATAGCGGTGCGCAAGAGGCCCGCGGCATCGAGTGCGTTCGAAGGAAACACGACGCGCAATCCGGGAGTATGGGTGAAGATGCTCTCGCCGCACTGCGAGTGATAGATCGCGCCGCCCGTCAGATAACCGCCAATCGCGACCCGGACCACCACCGGCGCCGAGAAGGCGTTGTTTGAGCGCCAGCGCATGATGGGGAGTTCGTCGCGCAACTGCATCATCGCCGGCCAGATGTAATCGAAGAACTGAATTTCCACCACCGGTTTCAATCCGCGCGTGGCCATGCCGGTGGCGCGGCCGACAATGTCGGCTTCGGCCAGCGGAGAATTGAAAACGCGGTCGGAGCCGAACTCCATCTGCAGTCCGGAAGTCAGCTTGAAGACTCCGCCCTTGCCTTTGATCAGCTTCTGCTGGAGATACTCTTCGCGGCTGGCGTCGGCGACGTCTTCGCCGAAGATAATGATGCGCTCATCGCGTCGCATCTCGTCGCGCAGGGTGGCGTTGATGAGGTCCGCCATGGTCTTATTTGGCGTTGCCTTGTTTTGCGGGCTGACGTTTTGCGAGCCGGCGGAACGCTTGCCATCGGTCGCCGTCTCAGGGGCGGCGGCGGCATGGGTTTCAAACGCCGCCGAAGTGGGATCGAGATCCGGCGAGTACACGAAGTTGTAGATCGTTTCCGGCTGTGGTACCGCGGCTTCGAGGGCGCGATCGGTATCGGCCTGCATCTGCTCATCGATTTCCTTCTCGATTTTGTTGATCCCTTTTTCGTCGAGAATTCCCTCCCGCAGCAGGAACAACTGCAACCGGTGGACCGGGTCGCGCGCCGCATCGGCCTGGCGTTCGGCATCGGGGCGGTAAAGGCGCTCGTCATCGGAGAGCGAGTGGGAATAGGGACGGATGACATGGGCATGGACAAACGCGGGGCCATGGCCGGCGCGGCAATAGTCCGACGCACGCTTGAATGCCGCATAGGCGACGACCGGGTCTGTCCCGTCAATCTCTTCGAAATGGAAGTTGGGGAAGCCGGAGACCAGGCGCGAAATGTTGCCACCCGAGGTCTGCACTTCGACGGGCACGGAAATGGCGTACTGATTGTCCTCGACGCAAAAAATTACCGGCAGACGCCGGTTGGAGGCGGTGTTCAGCGCCTCCCAGAATTCCCCTCCGCTGGTGGTGCCGTCGCCGAGCGAGACGTAGGTGATTTCGTCGCCCTGAAACTGGACGTCCTTGAACTGCCGGTAATCGCCGTCGGCCTTGCTGGCGGCATTGGGGTGTTGGGCGAGGTAGCGGCCGGCTTCGGCGCAGCCTACGGCTTGCAGAATCTGCGTGCCGGTGGCGGACGATTGCGTGACGACGTTGAGCCGCTTGTAAGCCCAGTGCGAAGGCATCTGCCGGCCGCCGGAACTGGGGTCGTCGGCCGCGCCCACGGCGCCAAGCAGCATTTCGTACGGCGTTGCGCCCAGGGCGAGACAGAGCGCGCGGTCCCGATAATACGGATAGAACCAGTCGTAGCCCGGCTTCAACACAAAGGCGGCAGCGACGCCCACGGCTTCGTGGCCCGCTCCCGAGATCTGGAAGAAGACCTTCTGCTGGCGCTTGAGCAGGATCTCGCGGTCGTCCACGCGCCGCGAGGTGAACATGATGCGATACGCATCAACCAGTTGCTGACTCGTCAGGCCCTGATAGGTCTTGGCCGTTTTCGCGATGTCGCCTTCGTTCAGCTTGGGATCGACTTTAGTCGTGGCCATTGTGTGCCGTTCACCCCACTGAGTTCCAGCCCCGCATCATTGTAAATCAGGTCTCAGATCTTAGGTCTCAGGAAAATCTCAGGGCCAGGTGTGAGGTCTCAGGTGCATCTTCCAGTTGACCTGCCCGTAAGATTTTCCTGAGACCTAAGACCTAAGACCTGATTTATCCTGATTTCTCATGATTCGCTTCCTGCGCCCCTTCGATCCGCGCCGCCTCCGCCTGCTGGTGTTTGACCTCGATGGCACCCTGATTGACTCGCGCCTGGATTTGGTGCATTCCGTGAATGCAATGTTGCGTCATCTCGAACGTCCCGAACTGGACGGCGACGTCATTGCGAGCTACGTGGGAGATGGCGCTCCGACGCTGGTGCGCCGCGCGCTCGGCGACACCGACGACGAGGCATTACTCCGCGAGGCTATGGAACATTTTCTTATTTACTACCGCCAGCACAAGCTCGACCACACCACGGTCTATGAGGGCATTCCGGAAGTGCTGGCGCGCCTGGCGAATTCGTCGCATGGCGTGGAGCCGACGGAATCGCCGTCAGATGGAGTGCCGCCAGATGGGGTGCAGCCAAATGGAGCGCCGCCAAATGCAGTGCAGCGGCAGATGGCCGTGCTCTCGAACAAGCCGGTCAATCCTTCGCGCGACATTGTGCGGGCGCTGGGGCTGGGGGACTTCTTTGTGTGTGTATACGGCGGCAACAGCTTCACGACGAAGAAGCCCGATCCGCTGGGTGTGCGGACCATCATGCAGGAAACTGGCGTGTCGGCGGACGAGACGCTGATCATTGGCGACTCCGCGGTTGACGTGTTGACCGGCCGCAACGCCGGCTTGTGGACGTGCGGCGTAACCTATGGCTTCGCTCCGCATTCGCTGGAACAGGCGCCTCCGGATGTGCTGGTTGAAAGTCCTCGCGAACTGGGGGAGCTGTTGCGGTAGCCGGGCTAGACGTGTGCGGTTAGTTGGTGAAATCGCTGTTAACAACGGTCAGACCGGAGGCCACTTGCACAGCGGTATAATCCTTGTGCTGCCGTGAGGAGTCGATGGCCAAGCATCCAGAGCCGCGATGGATGACCGTGCTCTGGCTCGTGGTTGTCTTGTGTATCATAGGCTCGTTCATCGCGGTCGGTCTGCGTCGTGGATATGACTTTGTTCAGACGGTCGGATTTCTGGGCGCTTATTGGTTTGAGCTTTTTGCCCTCTCACTGTTGGCTGCGCTTTTTCCCTATGCGGTCAGCCTCCTTCTTGGGCTGCGCCGACGAAAATCCCCCGCTGAACTAAACCGTAGTAAACCCGCGCGATAATTATTGAAGAATCCCGTTCTCACCACTGACCTTCGCGCACGCACGGACCCGCTCCCCTATTCCCAATCATCGCCCGATCCTGATACCTTCAAATGACTGTGCGCTCCGCCGGAGACGCAGGGAGCCGCGCCTCTACGGGAAAACTTGGGATGACGAACGACGCTAACTCCTGGGGCCTGACCCCTGCCGAGCTTCGCAAGCTGCGTAGCTTGAAGACTCCGTACGGCATTCAACGCTTGCTTGACGACATGCCTTACCATCTTGAGGACAGCGCCTGGTCTCCGCGACGGGTGCTGCGCGAGAACACTTCGCATTGCTACGAGGGCGCGCTGTTTGCGGCGGCGGCGCTGCGGGTTATCGGGTTTCCTCCGCTGCTTCTTGATCTGGAGGCCGAGCACGATACCGACCACGTGCTTGCCATATATAAAGTTGATGGGCATTGGGGAGCGGTGGCGAAGTCGAATTTCACCGGCTGCCGGTATCGCGAGCCGGTGTACCGTTCACTGCGCGAGCTGGCTCTGAGTTACTTCAATCTTTATTTCAATCTGCGCGGGGAGCGGACGTTGCGGACCTTCTCGCGGCCCGTCGAGATGAAGCGCTTCGATCCTCTGAACTGGATGAGTTCGGAGAAACCGGTGTGGTTTGTGGCGGAGTATCTGCTGACGATCTCGCATTATCGGCTGATCTCTCGCGCGCAGGCGAAGCGGCTGCATCGGGTGGATGGACGGTTGTTCCGGGCGGAGTGTTTGGAGCGGGCGGTGAAAAAGCTTTAACCACGGGGAGCACAGAGGTACACAGGGGAAGCTGCCTTTGTGCGGAACTACTGGTGGGGTTGTTTCCGTATGTCTGGAATGCGTTCTTGTGTCGGGCTCATCTTCGCGATGGTTCTGCTGGCGGGCTGTGTTTTAGCTCAGGATTCAACTTCAACTCCCCCTGCAACGCAAGCGACGCCTGTTTCGCCGCCCATTGAGGTAAAAGCCATTGACGTAAATGCCACTGATGTAAAACCCATCGATCTGAAGCCCGATGCCACGGGCGTCGTGCCGCCGGAGCAGATTCGAGACCTCTAGCGGCGCGCCGAAGAGAAAGACCTGGAAAACGAAAAGCGCCTCCGCGATTACACCTACATCGAACGCGAGGAGCGGCACAAACTCAACGGGCATAGCGGGGAATCTGGCGAGGCAAAGAAGCTCGACTCCCGGACCTGGGAGATTCTCGAGATCTATGGAGAACCAGTCGCGCGCTTGACCGCCAAGGACGACAAAACGCTGTCGGCCGACGAGGCGAAAAAAGAAGACGACAAGATTCAGAAGATCATCGACAAACGCAAGAACGAATCTGAAGAAGACCGCCGCAAACGGCTGGAGAAGGAAGAGAAAGGTCGCGAAGAGGATCGCAAGTTTGTGCTTGAGGTTGCCGATGCGTTCAACTTCCGGCTGCTCGGCTCCGAGGCGCTGGACGGGCGCGATGCCTGGGTGCTGCAGGGCGAGCCTCGTCCCGGCTACGAACCCAAGAGCCGCGGCGCCCGAATGCTCAGCAAGTTCAAAGGACGCGTCTGGATCGACAAATCCGATGCCCAATGGGTCAAGCTGGACATCACCGCGATCGATACGATTTCGTTTGGCTTCGTACTCGCGAGAGTTCACAAAGGCACCCACATTCTTTTTGAGCAGATCAGGGTCAACGATGAGGTGTGGCTGCCCAAACAGGTTGAGATTCACCTCGACGCGCGGGTTGCACTGTTCAAGGCCTACGACGAAGATATCGAACTGGTTTTCCATGATTACAAGAAATTCCGGACGGATACGAAGATGACGGTGGTGGGGGAAGAGAATCGCGATTAGTGAAGGGCGAGCGGGCGCAACCGCGAAGCTACGCTGATTTCTTCGATAGGCGAAACTCGATCACTTTGCCGGGCTTTGACTGGGGAACCGTCGTTGCTTTTCTGCGGAAGTTCTTCGGGATATAGAAATTAATTACTCGAGCCATACAGCAGTTCCCCTCCATCTCATGAAATCTCTGCGTCTTGTCCGCTTGCGATTGGCTTTCCATTTGGATGGCGCCTACCACTCCCACTCCCACCCACACCGGCAGCGGACAGTATCGCGCAAGCGGAGCTTTATCATGATTGCCTTGCAGACCGCGCATGACCTCATCCACATGGCTTCTTCTCCTAATGCTGAGATGCCCCACCCATCCATGCAATAAGCAAGCGCGCTGCCAAAGTGTGCCCGATCGAGGCCGGTGATTCTGGGCTCAAAAATGTTCGCTGCAGACGCGATTACAGAATGCAAGGCAGGTAGCCGTTCTTTGTTGTATTTACTAGAGAATAAAGGGGCCTCGAACCGGTGGCTGTTCCCGCCAGGCTGTTCCCGCCAAAGAAAATGGCGGGTTCCCGCCCAAAGCACGACTGGGTGATCTCCCCGCACAAAGGTGGGTGAATTTCCTTGCGATTCGGAGAGTAGCTGCGCGGACCGCTGCTCGTTACTCGACTCTGTACTCGATCTTGATTCCCCGGCGGGCGATTTCTTCGAGAAAAGAATCGGCGGGGATGTCTCGTTCCTGCAAGACTGCGCCGCGCTTGCTCACCGCGCCCGTGCACATCATCTGCAGGACGATGGAGGCGGGGAAGGCGGTGGTGCGCATCATGGCGCTCATGTAGCTCTTGGGATCGTAGTGGTCGACCATGGTGAAGGTGGCCACTCGGCCTTTGAGTTTTCCCCCGAGCAGCCCGCGGACTCCGGGAGCTTTGACGGATTCGTGGGCCTCTAGGCGCATGATGCAGACGTCGGGGCCGTCGCCGGCAAATTTGCCCTCGAACACTTTTGCCAGGAGCGCGCGCGGCGCTACTTCCACGTTGCCGATAAGCATTTTCTCGTTCGAAAACAGGCCCAGTTCCTTCAATCCGCAGAGCAGATCGTAATGGTCGGGATAGCGCAGAGTTTTCTCGAAGCACTCGCCCACTTTGCCGGCGAAGGTCTCGGGCAAAGTAGAAGTTCCACCGGAGGTTTGAAAGGCCACGAGCGGCGCGAAGCCGTCCATGTGAAATGGCTCGGGCTCGGTGAGCGCCTCGATGTTGGTGATCTTGCCGTGGCGCAGAATGCGCGCTGGTTCTACGAATTCGTTGATCAGTCCTTCGACGGAAAACACGAGTTGGTAATGAAACGGAGGCATCGGTTTTTCGGGCAGACCTCCAACGTAGAGCTTGAGCGCGTCGGCGCGACCACCCAGGCGGCGAACCAGTTCGCCGCCGAGAATCGAGGCCATGCCGGGCGAGAGACCGCAATCGGGAGCGAGGCCGATGCCGCGTTTCTCGGCCTGCTTCGCGAGCGCCAACTCCTGGCGCACGACGGTGTTGTTGCCGCCGAGATCGGCGAAATGGCAACCCGCGCGGATGGCGGCTTTTGCCAGTCCGAGGTTCAGACGGTAGGGAACGGCGGAGAGCGCGCCATCGTGGCCTTTCATCAGGCGAGCGGCTTCTTTTTCTTTGGCGGCGTCGAGCCCGGCGGCGCGGACTTTCTTGTTGCCCGCGATGCGGTTGACGCGGGCAGTCGCGCCCTTGGCGCGCTTGAGGTCGTTGTCGGCGAGAGTGACGGACTCGACGTGGCCCTGGCGCGCCATATCGTAGGCCGCCGCTGAGCCCATCATGCCGGAACCAATCACGAGCAGTTTCATGGGGATCCCTCTTCTGAGATTCGAAAACAGATCAGCCTACAGGAACCTGTCCGAACAATAAGTGACGGCGCTCACGTCGCGCGAGCGATGGCGCGAGAAATGGTGCGAGCGATGTGCGAGCGATCGGAACAGCGCGGCATGCGCGAAAATCAAGCTTAAAAGCCAACGAAAACCACAGAAATGTTCGCGTTGCGAGGAGCATCGAGTTGCCGCATTTTCAGCGGTTTGCGCGCCTGTCCAAGTACTTCCGTACCGTCTCTAGTACCTTAGTTACTTTAACTCGTGTGACGGGCCTCCAATTTGCGTAGAGGCCCCTGCATATAGTGGTGTCAGTACGTGCCGACGCTATCAGTAGACGACAAGTGCAAGTCCAGTCTTTGTGAATTCCAGAAAACCCCCATAAAACCCTAAGAAACCGGGAGATTCAGGTTGAGCAGCCCGCGCTTCCGGTTGAGATATGCTCAGCACACCAAAATACACTCGAACGCGCATGGAAATGTTAATGGCCGACTCGCGAGAAGTGATGAACATTCGCCAAGCTTCGCAGTATCTGGGAGTGAGTCCGGACACGCTTTACAAGTACGTGAACGAGCAAAAGCTTCCGGCGTTCAAGTTGGGCAACCGCTGGCGCTTCAAAAAATCGAAGCTCGATCAGTGGATGGAAGAGAAGTCGATGGAAATGGAACCGCGCGGCAAAAAGAAAATCAAGGCAGCCGTGAAAGCTGCCGGAACTCCGTAAACGAACTCGGTAAATAAAGGCGGGCACATGTTTGGAAGAGGATCGAAGACGATAGTGGGTCTGGATGTGGGCTCTTCGAGCATCAAGGCCGTCGAGCTCAGGAAGACACGCACGGGAATCGAAGTGGCACACCTCGGACTGGAGCCGATCGCGCCCGACCTCGTGGTCGATTCCATGATCGTGGACTCGGGTCAGGTTTCGAGCTCGATCTCCAAGCTGTTCGCGGACACTGAGATCAAGTCGAAGGCGGTGGCGACGGCGGTGAGCGGACACTCGGTGATCGTGAAGAAAATCTCGCTGCCCTCGATGAGCGATCAGGAACTGGCCGAGACCATCCAGAAGGAAGCGGCCCAGCACATCCCGTTCGATCTGGCGGATGTGAACCTCGACTACCAGATTCTTTCCGACGACGCGACCAGTCCGCAGATGGATGTGCTGCTGGTGGCTGTCAAGAAGGACAAGATTCTGAACTACACCAACGTACTCTCGATGGCGGGCAAGACTCCGTCTATTGTGGATATCGATGCGCTGGCCCTGCAGAACTGCTACGAGTACAACTATGAGCCGGCATCGACACAAGTGGTTGCCCTGCTCAACCTGGGTGCGAGCGTGATGAACATCAACATCGTCAAGGGCACGACGCCGCTGTTCCCGCGCGACGTTTCGGTGGGCGGTCATCAGTACACCGACTCGCTGCAGAAGGAACTGGATTTGAGCTTCGACGATGCGGAATCGCTCAAGCTGGGACGCAAGGTGGGCACGGTGCAGGACGACGCGAAGACGCCGATCCTGCAGCAGGTCACTGAAATCATTGTGCTGGAAATTCAGAAGACCTTCGACTTCTTCCGCGCCAGCGCGGCGGGCGAGCACATCGAGAAGATTTATCTGGCCGGCGGTTCGGCCAAGGTTCCGGGCCTGGTGGAAGCGTTGCGCCAGGAGTTCTCAATGCCGGTCGAGTTGTTCAACCCGTTTCAGAAAGTGGTGGCTCCGGTGGAAGGCGCCGGGGCGCAGTTGGTCGAACAGAACGCGGGCCAGTTGGCAGTGGCCGTGGGTTTGGCCCTGAGGAGCTTTGAAAAGCTATGATCCGAATCAATCTGCTGGGCTCTCCGAAACCGAAAGGCAAGAAGAACGTTGCCGTCAGCATGCCGAGTATGGATCTTGGCAACTTAGGCGGGCCCCTGGTTCAGGTGGCCGCCGTGTTGCTGATTGCCGGCGCCGTCAATGCCGGTTACTGGTACAAGCTCGATCGAGAAAAGAAAACGATCGAGGTGCAGAGCCGGCTGGCGGAACAGAAGAATCGGGAACTGGCCGACATCAAAGTGCGGTACATGGAGCGGCAGAGGCAAGCCGAGCTTTATAAGCGGCGGGTAGATGTGATCGACCAGTTGCGTAACAACCAAACCGGCCCGGTCGCCCTGTTGTCCATGATCGCCGATACGGTCAACGGCACCGAAGCGGTGTGGCTGAACAGCATGCAGGACCAGGGTGCGAACGTGGCTATTGACGGCACGGCGCTGAGCAGCGATGCCGTGGCCAACCTGATTTCCAACCTGCAGAAGACCGGCTTCTTCCGCAACATCGAGATTAAGGAAAGTTATCAGGACGAAAGCGTAAAGGACATGCAGGCGTTTCAGTTCACGCTGACCTGCGAAAAGGCGAAGTCGTAAAGGCGGAACCGACTATGAATCTTGGCGAATTAAATGGGGTGAAGTTGCTGGGCGTGCTGGTCCTGGTGGCGGCGCTAGCCACCGGCGGCCTTTACTACACCGTCTATAAGTCGCAGCGCAACCAAAATGATGCGGCCCGGATCAAGCTGCAGGCCAAACTGCGCGAGAACGCGGAACTCGAAGCCTACCGGCCGAAACTGGCCGACATCGAGCGCCAGCTGGCCAGCCTGAAGCAGCAGCTTGAAATCGAGCGGCGCATCGTGCCCGATGAAAAGGAAGTGGACAATTTCATGCGCATGGTGAGCGGAGAAGCCCGCAAGTCGGGTGTGGAAATCCGCCGCTATACGTCGCGTCCCTACGCCGCGAAAGAGTTCTACACCGAAGTGCCGTTCGAAGTCGAGTTCGATGGTCCGTACTACTCCATGCTGGGGTTCTTCGACCGGTTGGGAAAAGTGGAGCGCATCGTAAACGTCTCCAACCTGCTGGTCTCTACGACCCGCAAGCCAGCCGACGCAAAAGCGAAGCATACCTACCAGTACGCGCCCAGTGAGAGTGTGGTGGCCACCTGCCTGACCACAACGTATTTCAGTCACGACCTGGATCCGGCGGCGCCGGCCAGCAAGCCCGGACCACCGGTGAAAAAGTAGGAGGGACAGGATGAAGATGAAGCCAGCAATCACGATAACGACGGCAATTCTGGTTTCGGTGCTGGCCGCGGGCTTGGCCTCGGCCCAGAGTCCCCGCATTATCCAGAACACGCGCGACACGATGAACGCGGTGAATAACAATGCCACGGCTGCCTCGAATCAAGCTCTGGGCATTCACCAACCAGCTCCGGCGAACGCTACGCATGCTCCGGCCAAGTCGAGCGCAGTCAGGGTGGCTAGGCCGGTGAAGTCGTCCTCACCACCGGCGGGTGCGCGTTCGGCGGACGCGAAAAGAAGGGAAAGAGACCGCCTGAGACGCGGTGGGGCAGTTCTAGTTGAGCAAAGCGAGCAGCCAGCGCCCACTGCGGCTCCCGAAGAAAACGCGTCGGCGGACGCTGTCGCAGCCGGCCATGGCGTTGCGGGAGGCGGCGAGAATGCGGAGAGCGAGCAGTCGGTCGTTCCCGACAGCAAGTACAACGCCAACGGCAGACGGGATCCTTTCATCAGTCCAGTGGTGAGCCACGCCGGCGGCTCGGGTTGCAGCACCGGCAAGAAGTGTCTGGAAATCGGCGCCATCAACCTGCGTGGTGTGGTGCGTGCCGAAGGCGGTTTCATCGCCGTGGTCAGTAACAGTATGAATAAAGCTTATTTTCTGCGGGAGAACGATCCGGTGTTCAACGGTTACGTGATGAAAATCACGGGCGACTCCATCGTTTTCCAGGAAACACTGCAGGACCGGATGGGCAAGACGTTCACGCGGGAAGTAGTGAAGAAGATTACGACTCCGGCGGTTTAGTCCACGGAGACAACAAAGACTTCGAAGAAACGCGTTCTAGGAAACACATGGAGGCGAAACGGCCTCGCATGGGGAGATAGGGAAATGCGAAAGCAACTGCTGGGTCTCTTAGTTCCGCTGCTGGCGTTCGTCGTGATAACGATCGCAGCCGCGGCTGACACGACGGGCAAGGAGGTGGCCGCGAGCGCTCGATTGCAGAGGCTCGAGGTCGCGCACAGCCAGGACGGATTGCGTATCGAGTTCAAGGCGAAGGGCGCACTGGCGCCCAAACTGTCGACACTTGAATCACCGGCACGCATCGTCGTCGACTTTCCCAACACCGTGATGGCCACGGCGCAGAGCCACATCAGCGTAGGCCGAGACGGCGTGAAAGACGTCCGCATCGGGATGGACGGGCAAGTCCCGCCCAGCACGCATGTGGTCATTGATCTCGCCGACGGTGATCGCGCCGCTAGCCGCCAGCATGAACTAGTGGCGGGTCCGGAAGGCATCTTCGTTCTCACGATCCACGAGGCTGTGTTGGCCCATCGCCAACCCGCGCCGGCCGTTCAATCGCCGGCCGCGAATCAGGTGCCGCAACTGGCGCTGGCTTCGGCTCCAGTAACCCCGGCAACGACCTCGGCAGCGACCTCGGCAACGGCAACGGCGGTTGCGCCGGCTCCGGCCTCGGCGGAGAACGCTGGGAAACCGGCGGCGGACCTTGCCTTCGTCGAACCCAAGTTTTCGCCCAAAGCCGCCGAGCCGGTCGCGAAGGCCCAGGAAGCGGCCAGCCGCTTTGCCGACAAGACGGCGGCGGAACTGGTTGCCACCAATTCCAATGCCGCCCTCGGACAAGCGGGCAGCAACAAGCCGGCCATCCAGCCGGCCGTGAACCTGGCCGCCGAGCAGAAGGCGCAGCTGGAACAGAAGCCCGCGGTGAACGGAGCCAAGTACACCGGCGAGCCGATCTCGGTCAATCTTAAGGATGTGGATCTGAAAGATTTCTTCCGCCTGATTCACGAGATCAGCGGTCTCAACGTTGTGCTCGATCCCATGATCCACGGCAATCTGACCATCGTGCTCGATGACGTGCCCTGGGATCAGGCGCTGGACATCGTGCTCAAGAACAACGACCTCTCTCGCCAACTGGATGGCAATGTACTGCGCATCGCCACCGTAGAAACGTTGAAGAAGGAAGCCGAAAACCGGCGCGCGCAAATCGATGCCGAGTCGCTGGCGGTGGACAAAGTCAGCATCACCCGCTTCCTCAGCTACGCCCACGCCAAGGACCTGTTGCTGCCGCTCAAGAAGTTCCTGAGTCAGCGTGGCGACATCGTCGCCGACGAACGTACCAATTCAATTATCGTTGCCGACATTCCGGCGGTTCTGCCGCAGATTGACCGGCTTATCCAGCAGATGGACCGCAAGACGCAGGAAGTCGAAATTGAAGCCCGCGTGGTGGCAGCCACCCGCAGCTTCGCCCGTGACATCGGCGTGCAGTTGGGCCTCGGCTGGGGCAATGGGACAACTTCAGTTGGCGGAGCGCCAGCCGTTGGCACCTCGTCGACCTACGCACCCATTACGAGTCCGAATTACTACACCACCAGCAGCGGCTCGAGCGGGAGCTCGATACCGTTGTTTTCGAACCTGGGCTCAACCGCACCGACCAGCGGTCTGCAACTTATCAACGCCACCAACAACATGCGGATCGACATGATTCTCACCGCGGCCGAGTCGCGCGGCTTGCTGAAAGTTCTTTCCCGTCCGCGTATCGTCACCCAGAACAACATTCAGGCGATCGTGAAACAGGGCGTAAAAATACCGATCATGACCGCGGCCTCGTTAGGCTCTCCGCCGACCGCGACCTACGTGGATGCATTCCTGCGACTGACGGTGACTCCGCAGATCACGTCGGAAGGCACCATCTTTCTCAACGTGGATGTCGAGAACACCTTGCCTAACTTTGGCCAGACAGACACAGAGGGCAACCCGGAACTGATCACCCAGCAGGCCACCACGCAAGTGCTGGTGACCGACGGCGGCACGGTGGTGATTGGCGGCGTGATCCAGACCAACAACTCGCTCAATATCCAGCAGGTACCTCTGCTCGGGGATATCCCGTTCCTTGGCAACCTGTTCAAGCATCGTACGGTGCAGACGACAAACCAGGAGCTGATTTTCTTCATCACGCCGCGCATCATTCAAACCTAAGCGCGGCGCTAGAACCGCCCAAGCCGCCGGCCTTCTCGGAGAACCCGCCGAGAGCCCGGCGGCTTTCCTTTTGCGGTCTCAGTTGTCAGGTCTCAGGTCTCAGGAAAATCGTCGGCGGCTGTCCAGAACATTGTTGACACCGCGTCCAGTGGAGATTTGGATTTCCTAAGACCTAAGACCTAAGACCTAAGACCTGACACCTGGCTCTTGCTACACTCCTCCTATGGACCACGCTGGACGCCTGCGCCGGCTCCAAGCCTCGCTCTCGGGCCACAAGCTCGACTCCCTGCTTATCACTCACCTCCCCAATGTTCGCTATCTCTGTGGCTTTACTGGCAGTGCGGCTGCGTTGCTGGTGGCCGATCGTGGTTCCATCCTTTTTACTGACGGACGCTACCGCACCCAGGCAAAAGAGGAAATGAAGGGTGCGCACCTCAATAATGTGAGCATGGTCATCGCGCGCCAGTCCCCGCTGCTGGCGGCGGCGGAGTGGCTGGCCGCGCAGCGGAGACGCTCGACGCCGGCATGGGTGGGCATCGAACCGGAGTCGGTCACCGCCGGCATGCGCGACCGGTTAGCTTCGGTGCTGAAGGGGAAAGCGCGCTTGCGTTTCGCGCCCCCCCTGGTCGAGCGTGCCCGCATGGTGAAGGATGCGGCCGAGGTTCTGCGCATCCGGCGGGCGGTCGAACTCGGCGCCAGTCTTTTTCAGGTTGCTCGCAACAAAATTCGGCCGGGTGTGTGTGAGGTCGAAGTCGCCGCCGCCATGGAGTACGAGGCTCGTTGTGCCGGGGCCGAAGGCATGTCGTTTCCCACGATACTCGCTTCCGGAACGCGCTCGGCGATGGTGCATGGCCGGGCCTCGGGCGCGCGCATTCCCCGCGGGTTCGTGGTCTGTGATTTTGGTGTTATACTCGCCGGTTATTGCTCGGATCGCACCCGCACTGTGCACGTCGGACGTCCGTCGGCGGAAGCTCGACGGCTGTATGAGGCCGTGCTGGACGCGCAGCAGGCAGCCATCGCGACGGTTCGACCGGGCGCGACCGCCGGCGAAGTGGATGGCGCCGCGCGGCGTGTGCTGCGCCAGCGAAAACTGGCCCGCTACTTCACCCATTCGACCGGGCATGGTTTAGGATTAGAGATACACGAGGCGCCCAGGTTGGCCGAGGGGCAAAGCCAGAAATTGGAACCGGGAACAGTCATCACGATTGAGCCGGGCGCATACGTGCCTGGGAAGTGGGGTGTGCGCATCGAAGATGTGGTGGTGGTTACGCCTTCGGGCTGCGAAGTGCTGATGCCCACAGATAAAGAACTGGTTGTAATTTAGCAGACATAGTGTGGTGACGGGGCGGAGCCTGCCCTGAGCGGAGCCGAAGGGCCCCGCTCCTGGCGGGGCAAAGCCCCGCCGCCACACGTGAACGAAACCAAAACGGAACCCGCCCTTGTCCATGAATCAAAAAGAGCTGAAAGAACTCATCGAGTTCTTGATCGAAAAGGACATTGCCGAGTTTGAATTGGAGCGCGGCGATGTCAAGTTGAAGATCAAGCGCCGCGCCGAACCGTCGGCCGTGGTGTTGCCCGACTCGCGTTATGTCGCGGTTCAGCACACGCCGTCCCCGGCTCCGGTTTCTACTTCCGCGGCCGGCCGGGTTGATTTGGCAGCGATCGCTGGTGCGCCTGAACCTCCAGAACCTGACGAAGGATTGCACATTGTGCATTCGCCGATCGTGGGCACTTTCTACGAATCGCCCTCGCCCGGCTCCCCGCCCTTCGTCAAAGTCGGCGATACGCTGGAAGTGGGCCAGGTTTTGTGCATTGTTGAAGCGATGAAGCTGATGAACGAAATCGAATGCGACGTGGCGGGAGAGTTGGTCAAGAAGCTCGTCGCCAACGGCCAGCCCATCGAGTACGGCCAGGAACTGTTCGCCGTACGGCCAACAAAATGAGTAGATCGGGCCATCGGATGATCGGGCCATCGGGTGATCGAATGCGGAGCAGCGTTTTTAGATGACCCGATCACCCGATGATCCGATGACCCGATTCTCCGACATTCAAAGAAAATCCTAATGTTTAAAAAGATTCTGGTAGCGAATCGCGGCGAGATTGCGCTGCGCATCATTTGCGCATGCAAGGAGCTCGGCATCCGCGCCGTCGCAATCTACAGTGAAGCAGACCGCAATTCGCTGCATGTGCGCTTTGCCGATGAGGCGATTTGCATTGGCCCGCCGCAACTGGCGCAGAGTTATCTCAACATTCCCACGGTGATCAGCGCCGCTGAAATCGCCAATGTGGACGCCATCCATCCCGGTTACGGCCTGCTTTCGGAAAATGCCAACTTCGCGGAGGTCTGCGAGTCCTGTCACATCAAGTTCATCGGACCCACTCCCGATGTCATCCGGCTGATGGGCGAAAAAGAAAAAGCGCGCGCCGCCATGAAACAGCACGGCGTGCCGATCCTTCCCGGCTCGGACGGCGTGGTCGCCTCCGATGAAGAAGCGCGCGAGTGGTCGCGGCAAATCGGCTTTCCGGTCATCCTCAAGGCCACGGCCGGAGGCGGTGGGCGCGGCATGCGCATTGTGCGCAATGAAGATGAATTGCCCGGGCTCTACCGGCAGGCGCAGTCGGAGGCCGCCGCCTCCTTCGGCAACGGCGACCTTTACCTGGAACGCTATGTCGAGCACCCGCGCCACATCGAATTCCAGGTGCTGGGCGACGAGCACGGCAACGTCGTCAGCCTGGGAGAACGCGAGTGCTCGATTCAGCGGCGCCACCAGAAGCTGATCGAAGAATCGCCGTCGGTAAAGATGACGCCCGAGCTGCGCAAGGAAATCGGAGACGTCATCGGCAAAACGCTCAGCCAGGTCGGCTACCACAACGCCGGCACCGTCGAATTCCTCATGGACACGGACACGAACACGGACACGAGCACGAAAACGAAAAAAGACCGGCGGCTTTACTTCATCGAGATGAACACGCGCATCCAGGTGGAGCATCCCGTCACCGAGATGGTCACGGACGTGGACCTGGTGAAGAGCCAGATCATGATCGCCGCGGGCGAAAAGCTGGCCGACGTGTTGCAAGGCCCCATCGTGCATCGCGGACACGCCATCGAGTGCCGCATCAATGCCGAGCATCCGGAGAAGTTCACGCCCTCCGCGGGCAAGATCACCACCTTCAATCCTCCGGGAGGCACGGGTGTGCGCATCGACACGGCCGCCTACGCCGAAGGCACGATTCCGCCTTACTATGACTCGCTGATTGCGAAGCTGGTCGTGCGCGGCAAGGATCGCAGCGAAGCCATCTCGCGCATGAGCCGCGCCCTAGGAATGTTTATCGTGGAAGGAATCTACACCACGATCCCGCTGCACCGGCGTATCCTGGCTGATCCGGACTTCCGCGCGGGCAATTTCGATACCGGGTTCATTGAGAGATTCCTGGCGAAAAAATAGATCGTTAATGAGATGCGGATGTTTCAACAAAAATTGTCTATGATTCCATGAACTCGGTGTTGTTTTTCATCATGAGAGTTCGCACTTCAATCGTGACAGCCTTTCTGGCCATGGGATCCCTCGGGATGCTCTTTGGCCAATCGGATCGCCAGACTGCACCAGAGCCTAAATTCACTGAGCTTACTCACAACGACCGCGCGCGCCTTGAGGAACAGAGAGCGGTCGTTGTGGCAGCCGCCAAGCAGCGATATGGCACAATCGCGCTCACCAAAACGAAGCGCGATTTGCCCGTTCTTCAAAAGCTGATTGACGAAAGGGTGTTCAAGAAATCTCAGACGTACGAATTGCAGAGCCTTGGTGTCGCCTTCGGCGATGTGCTAGCGAGCGAACTTCCGTTGCGATGGGTAATGGTCACGGACGAGTACGGTACCGATCCAACGTTGCGATTCAAGGAGACGACTCTTCAAATTAACGCTCTCACCATAATTTCCAAGCGAGTTGAGAGGGATGAGCCCGTGAATCTCCAGCGGCTTCTGGACAAGACCCGTGAGCAGCTTGCGGTTGTCAGGAAAGAATAATTGTTGGTTGTGGTAATTATGCTTCCTCGCCTATACCCCATTCTCGACGCGGGCTGTTTTCCGGAGGCCAATGTCATCTTCACCGTGGCGGACGCGCTCGCGGCCGCCGGCTGCACTCTGCTGCAATACCGCAACAAATCCGGCAGCGCCCGGCAAACGCTCGCCGAGGCGCGTGAACTCAGGGCGCGGCTCGGACCGGGCGTCAAGCTCATCATGAACGACCGTGCCGACCTCTGTCTGGCGGCTCAATATGACGGTCTTCATGTTGGGCAGGATGATCTACTGCCCGAATCGGCGCGGCGCATCATTGGCCCCGCCCTCTGGCTGGGAGTATCCACACACAATCCCGAGCAACTAGCCGAAGCCGATAAAACTTCCGCCGACTACCTAGCCATCGGCCCCGTCTTTGCGACCACCAGCAAGGCCAATCCCGATCCAGTCGTAGGACTCGCGGGCGTTCGCCGGGCAAGGGAACTGACGCGCAAGCCTCTGGTTGCGATCGGCGGCATCACCCGCGCCAACGCCTGTTCCGTTATCGATGCCGGCGCCGACACCGTGGCGGTGATATCCGACTTGTTACGTGATTCCCGCAAATCAGCAGAGGAATTTTTAAGTGTTCTGGGGTAAAGTGGAATCCGTTAAATCTTGTCATCCCGAGCAAAGCGAGGGATCCGCAATTTTCGGCGGACTGCAGATCCCTCGCTTCGCTCGGGATGACAATTCATAAAATGACTTTTGTCACGCATCGTTTAGGAGGTTCGTGAGCACGAAGGTCCCACCGCCAGTTTCCGCTCCCGGCCTCAGCGATTGGCAGCAGCATACCCTTCAGGACAAAGAGCTAGTCAAAGGTCTGGGCCTGACCAGCGCGACTATGCTGGTGATGGGCTCCATGATCGGATCGGGCATCTTCATTGTGTCCGCCGAGATTTCTCGCGAGGTCACATCGCCGGCCTTGCTCATTGGCGCCTGGCTCATTACCGGCTTTCTCACCATTGCCGCCGCGCTCGCCTATGGCGAACTAGCTGCCATGATGCCGCGAGCGGGCGGGCAGTACGTCTATCTGCGCGAGTCGCTCGGTCCGCTCTCGGGTTTTCTCTACGGCTGGACTCTGTTTCTCGTGATTCAGACGGGCACGATCGCAGCCGTGGGGGTCGCCGTCGGCAAATTCCTTGGGATCTTCTGGCCCGCGATCTCGTCCAGTCATTGGATTGTCCACCTGTGGAAAGTACCGAAGGTTGCCGTTGGCCCCATGATGCTCGGCGGCATGGATGTTGGACTGAACACGCAGAACCTCGTCGCCGTTCTGGTAGTGATCGCGCTCTCGATCATCAATATTTTCGGCGTGAAAACGGGCGCATTCATCCAGAACATCTTCACCACCGCGAAAGTTTCGGCGCTGCTCGGCCTGGTCATCTTCGGAGTCCTTCTTGGCCGGAACGCCCAGGCAATGGCCGCGAATTTCGGCGCAAATTTCTGGCACAACGCCGGCCTCGGCACTTTGCATGACGTCGGCGGCATGGGCGCAAGCGTTTTCGTCTCAACGCTCACCGTGCTGGCGATCGCGCAGGTGGGCTCGCTGTTCTCCGCCGATGCCTGGAACAACGTTACCTTTACCGCCGGCGAGGTGAAAAATCCCAGCCGCAATCTCCCGTTGTCGTTGGCCCTCGGCACCGGCGTGGTGATCGCGCTCTATATCGCGTGCAACTTTATTTATCTGAGCGCGCTACCCCTGGTGGGCAATCCGAGCGGAACGTCACTCATCGAGCGTGGCATCCAGTACGCCCGCGAGGACCGCGTGGCCACTGCGGTCATGACCCAGATGTTCGGTTCCATCGGCGGAGCGCTGATGGCCGTCGCCATCATGATTTCCGGCTTCGGTTGCTGCAATGGCTTGATTCTCTCCGGAGCCCGCGTTTACTACGCCATGGCGAAGGATGGCTTGTTCTTTCGTAGCGTTGCCCGCCTCCATCCCGGCTACAAGACGCCCGCCATTTCGCTGATGGTGCAGATGGTCTGGACGTGCGTGCTCTGCATCTCCGGTAGTTACGGACAGCTTCTGGACTACATTATTTTTGCGGTGCTGGTTTTCTATGTGCTCACCATCTTTGGGCTTTTCGTCTTGCGCCGCACACATCCCGAGGCCGAGCGTCCATACAAGGCCGTTGGATATCCCATTCTGCCTGCGATCTATATCGTGATGGCTTTGTTTATTGACGTGGTGCTGTTACGCTACAAGCCGCAATACACTTGGCCAGGACTGCTCATCGTGCTGCTGGGCATTCCGGTGTATTACATCTGGCGGCCGCGAGCCCAGACGACTTAAATTTGACTTTCTTAGGTTTGACTGCGGTTTAACTAATAGGAGAGACGCAACTCATGACTGACCTCTTTGCGAAAAAGCCGCTTGCGCTTTTGTTCGAGGAAGCGCAAGAGACTGGTACGCATAGTTTGAAACGCACGCTGGGCGTATTCCAATTAACGGCTCTGGGTGTCGGCGCTGTGATCGGGGCCGGAATCTTCGTGATGTCCGGACTCGGTGCGCACTATGCCGGACCGGGGCTGATGCTCTCGTTCGTGCTTTCGGGCTTGGGTTGCACCTTTGCGGCGCTGTGCTATGCGGAGTTTGCCGCTATGATCCCGTTGGCGGGCAGCGCCTACACCTATGCGTACGCTACCCTGGGCGAAATTATTGCCTGGATCATCGGCTGGGACCTCACCCTCGAATACGCCATGGGCGCCAGCACCGTGTCGTCCGGATGGTCGAACCATTTTATTGAACTGCTGAATATTTTCCATATCAAGATGCCTCTGTGGCTGGCGTATGACCATTGGACTGGGCTAAAGACCGCGGAGAATATCGTTGCCCGCCAGATAGCACAGGCCTCCGATCCCACGCTGGTTCCGGGCACCCAGGCTTTCGTCGACAAAGTAATGAAGATCACGGGAGCGCAATCGCCAGAGTTGTTACAGAAAGCTCACGATCTGTTGAGCGCGCCCCATCTGTTCGGGTACGAGGTCGGTCTCAACCTGCCGGCCTTCGTGATCGCTCTGGTAATAACGGCGTTTCTGGTGATTGGCATCAAGGAGAGCGCCCGCTTCAACGCCACCATCGTCACCATTAAAGTCGGGGTTGTTCTCTTTGTGATCGGGCTGGGTATCCGCTACATCAACGCCGCCAACTGGGGAACGGATTGGGCGAGCTTTGCGCCTTTCGGATTCTCTGGCATCGGGGCGGGAGCGGCTTACATCTTTTTTGCCTACATCGGATTCGATGCCGTTTCCACCACCGCGCAGGAGGCGAAGAATCCGCAGCGCGATCTTCCCATCGGTATCATTGCTTCGCTGCTGGTCTGCACCGCGTTGTATATCGCGGTCGCGGCGGTTCTGACCGGCATGGTGCCGTGGAGAGAAGTCAATATCGAGGCGCCCGTTGCGCGCGCTTTTCTCGACCGAGGACTTTCCGGCGCGTCTCACATTATTACGCTGGGAAGTCTCGCCGGTCTCACCAGCGTGATGCTCGTCATGCTTCTAGGCCAGACTCGCGTCTTGTACTCGATGGCCAAGGACGGCCTTTTGCCCAAGAAGTTTTTCGCCGACGTTCACCCCCGCTTCCGGACGCCCTGGAAGAACACCATGCTCGTGGGCCTGTTGGCAGCGATTGTTGGCTGCCTGACTCCAATCGAGGATATCGGAAGAATGGTGAATATCGGGACGCTACTGGCCTTCGTGATCGTGTGCATCTCAGTCATGGCCTTGCGCCACACGAACCCCAGTCAGCCCCGCCCCTTCCGCACGCCCTGGGTGCCGTTTGTGCCGGTCATGGGTATCCTGTTCAACGGCTACATGATGTACAAACTCGGCTGGATCAACTGGGCGCGATTGATTATCTGGCTGATTATCGGCATGGTGGTCTATTTCACATACAGCCGCAAACACAGCCGAGTGCAGGCAGCACTGGAAGGCCGCAAGACACCTGAAGAAGTTCTACGGTAGAGACGCGGTTCGCCGCGTCTCTCTCAGCGCTCGGGAAGGCTCTATGCTAATTCTTCTGGGAATGCTGCTGATAGGACTGTTAGCTGCAGTGTGGGGATTCATGATGTGTTTCTTACCCACGCGATGGGAAAACCTCACAGACGCAATCGGTGGGCCGACTCCTCGCTGGATGTATCCCGGACCAAAGCATGTGGCCCCGATCATAAAACTGATTAGCCGTGCGGCGGGCATTGTGATTTGTGTGGCGGGCTGTTGGTTTGCCTATGTTGCAATGTCAGGGATATCTCGCTTGCTATCGAAATGAAAATTAGCTCTCCTGAATCTTCCGGGCAATTGCCGTAACCATCCACCGCGGGGAAATTCTTACCGACTGCGCCAGCAGCCAATTCTTGAATCCCGAAATCACCACGGGCTTCCCAGCCATCAACGTGCGATAGCCGTCCTCTGCCACAGTGCGGGCATCCATGCATCCATACTTTGTTAGCCGAATGCCCGCGATGTTCGCGCGTTTTTGGAACTCGGTGGCCGTCGGACCTGGGCACAGGCAGGTGACGGTAACGCCCGTCCCTTGGAGTTCATTGGCAATAGCTTCGGAGAAGTGCAGTACGTAGGCCTTAGTGGCGTAATACACCGCCATCAGTGGCCCCGGCTGAAACGCCGCGGTGGACGCCACATTCAGGATGCGCCCGCTTCCGCGCTCAATCATTGCCGGGAGATACAGGCGCGTCAGGTGGGTGAGAGTCGTGACGTTGAGCTGGATCTGACGCAGACATTCTTCCAGATCGTTCTCGGCGAACATCCCATACTGTCCGAATCCCGCGTTGTTGACCAGCACATCCACTTGAATGTCGGCGCGCGTTGTCTGGTCGAGCACATACGCGGGAGCCTCCGGGTTCGCTAAGGTCGGCTGCCAGAATCAGCGAACGCGTGCCATGGCCCTTCTCCAGTTCGGATGCGAGTTGCCGGAGTTTATCCGCGCTGCGGGCGACGAGAACCAGGTTGTAGCCTTCGCCCGCGAAGATGCGCGCAAGTTCCATTCCGATGCCGAACGAGGCGCCGGTGATCAGAGCGGTCTTGCGGTCAGGCATTTAGGGTGCGCGTCTCCACACCACTTCAACAACTGCAGCACCGATCGCGGGCGTCCGGTTGGTCCATATTTGTTGATCGCCAACGAGCTTAAGAAAGCGCTTCTGATCAGCCCCGATCCAGTTGGGAAAAGTGCTGGCCTCAGGACGCAGGATGAGGACCTGGTCGGTCTCAGTAACCGAGTAAGTCCCGTAGAAGGCGAGCAGTCCGGCCAGAACCGCTTTGTTTTCCTCCGGCGTTCCGGCGTCCCGCTTGCCAGCCGCGAACTTCGGAATGCCAGGACGCGCGATGAACATCATGAAACGTCCACCACGGTCGAACATCATCATGCCCAGCGGATTGGGGCCAAGTGGCTGGGTCGTCTTGTCGCCCTGATGCGCCGTTTCCGAAACGAGGGTCCAGGTGCCCACGAGACTGGCGCTAGTTGCGGTCTGCGAGTTCCCGCCTTGGCTCCAAGCCAAGGGAACAAGCAGCAGAGAGATACCGAGGGTGACCAAAGTCCTCAGCGTGGCGTTTCTCATGGGACCTAGAACCTCCTTTTTGATTTTCAAAACGGCGATCATTGTACACCCATCGGCGCAGGATAAAAGGCGGATCCGACGATCCGCCCTATGCGCTGCCTTATGATTCAGGTTACGCGCCGACCAGCGCCGGTTCCACGCCGTAGATCGAGTGCCACGAGGTGGCGGCCTTCAGGCGGTCGTTTACGTTATTGATATTCTTCACGCCTTCATTTTCCAGCCATTTCCGGAAAGCATCAGCGCCATGTTTCGCATAGACGGGGATCCCGTCTTTCCAGGTTGCGCGTCCGCAGAGCACGCCGTTGAATTTCACGCCCGACTCGCCCGCGAGTTCCAGCGACTCGGTGAACTCGGCATTGCTCACGCCCGCCGACAGATAGATGAACGGCTTGGTCGCGACCGCGGCTGCCTCACGGAACGCCTTCATCGCTTCCTGTTTCGAGTAGGCCTTTTCACCTTTGAAGGACTTGGTCCCTTCTACATTCTTCATGTTGATCGGGACTTCTACCTTCATTACGTCGACGCCATAGCGCTCTTTGGTGAACTCGCGCATACTTTCGATGACCGCCTTCGGCTTCTTCTTCGCAAAGTCGAAGCCTTTCTCGTCCACGCCTTCTTCGTAAGTGACGAACTCCAGAAAGAACGGAATGTCATTGGCGCGGCATTCGTCGCCCAGTCGCTCGACCCAGGCGTGCTTCTTGTCGTTAATTTCTTTTGGATCAAACGGCGTGTAGTAGAGCAGAATCTTGATGCAATCCGCGCCCGCTTCCTTCAAGCGGCGCACCGACCAATGATCCAGCAGATCGCCCAGGCGGCCGGGTCCGGTCTTGTCGTAGCCGGTCTTTTCATACGCCAGCAGCAGACCAGCGTTTTTCGAGCGCCGCTTCGAAGCCGGCAGTCCCCACTCGGGATCGAGCAGGATGGCGCTGGCATGTGGCGTCAGCACCTCGCTCACCAGCGTCTTGAATTCCTCCATCATGTCGTCGGAAACGGCCGAGCCTTTTTCCTTGGCGAGAGACTTCTGCAGCGAGCCGCGCTGGTCCATGGCGGCGGCGGCGATTACGCCACGTTCATTCGATACAGCCTTCATTCCGGCGAGTTTGCCCGGGGTAAGCTTCATAAATCCTCCTATCAGTGCAATAGCGACAGATAATTCTAAACCACGGACGCTGCCCTGAGAAATCGCACCATAGAGACACACAGCCTCACCGGAATCCAAAGATGGGAAAAACTCGGTTTTCACAGTTTGAAGGTTTTCTCTGTGCCTCGTGTCTCTGTGGTAAAGGTTCCTTCACTGCCGCAGAGCCAGCGTTCCGAGCAGCGTCTGCTGCTTGGCGATCAGCGACTGGATGCCCTGCCGCGCTAGCGCCATCATCTTTGCCAGTTGAGCGTCGTCGAACACCTGGTGCTCCGCGGTGGCCTGCAGTTCGACAATTTTATTGCCTGCCGTCATGACGAAGTTCATGTCCACGTCGGCGCGCGAGTCTTCTTCGTAGTTAAGATCGAGAAGAACTTCGCCGTCCACGATGCCGACGCTGATCGCCGCCACAAAATCCTTGATCGGCGCCGCGGTCAATGTTCCCGCATCGATCAGGCGCTGCAGAGCCAGGCCGAGCGCGACGAATGCCCCGGTGATCGAAGCCGTTCGCGTGCCTCCATCTGCCTGGATCACGTCGCAATCGAGCCAGATGGTGCGCTCGCCCAGGCGCTTCAAATCGGCAACTGCGCGCAGCGAGCGTCCGATGAGCCGCTGAATCTCCTGCGTGCGCCCGCTCTGCCGTCCCTTAGCCGATTCGCGCGCCGTGCGCGTCAGCGTCGAGCGCGGCAGCATTCCGTACTCGCCGGAAATCCATCCCTTGCCCGAATTGCGCAAGAACGCGGGTACCGACTCCTCGACCGATGCGGTGCAGATGACGCGAGTGTTGCCCATCTCAATCAGCGCCGAGCCTTCCGCGGTCGAGATGAAGTCGGGAATGATGTTGACGGGACGAATCTGCTCGGGAGTGCGGTTGTCGCTGCGAAAGATCATGAGAAGGAATTCTAACAGGGCGGCGCAGCCGAACTATTTCCCCAGTCGCCAGACCAGCCCCGTAGAGACGCGTACATGGTTTTGACCCGTACCCTGGCCTGTCAGGTAGTCCGACTCAAGCCGCCAAGCCAGATTGTGCTTGATGGAGTAGTCCACTCCACCCCCAATAGCCACGGCAAACTCGTTGATCCCCGCAGACACGGGAAGAGCCACAATCGATGTGAAGCCGACACCCGTACTGCTTACGTTCTCGGATCGCGTCAAATCCAAATGTTCCATGCCCAAAAGGAAGTGGGCAAAGGGCCTGATCTTTCCGCCAGGGTAGGAAAACTGCGGTCCGAAAAGGAAGTTGTGAACCTTGGGACGCGAAGCCACGTTCACGATCGTAATGGTCTGCGTGCAACCCGTGCCGCAGGTGAGAGTCTCTGTCGTGGTGGTCGAAGTCGACGAACCGCTATAGAGGCCGCTGAAGTCGGTCGCGAAGCTGAACCAGCGGTTCATGTTGACCGCGACCGACCCATTCCACCCGTAGACGCCCAGTCGTGCGCTGGAACTGCCAGAGATAGTTTCATCCGGATTCGAGAAGCTCGAGGAACCTGGGATGAGCTCGTAGTTCCCATAAGAAAACCCGGCAAAAATCTCCGCTTTCGGCGCATCCTGCGCAAAGACTGAGACTGAGAAAACTAAGACTGAAAGGTTGCACACCGCGAACAAGACGGCCGCACACTGGAAGTGACGCATCCTAAGATTCTCCGAAAGTAAAACTTTGAACCAGGAGGCAACGGACTGGCGGCAAGCTAGAACGCCGCAGCTTTTGCAACTGGCAGACAAAACGATCCGGGGGAAATGTTCCAGCAATGGAACTCAGTTCGTTAAAACGACGCAGACTACCAGAGCTGTCAGCCTGTCGGCAAGTTAAAGTTTCCGCAGCCCGCTACACGATCGCAGCCTCTGGGCTCGGTGCCGCAGGATTGCCCTACGCAGGTGCCCCACTCATCGCGTTCTTTGCGATGAATGGGATGCCGCGAGCTTCACATCCGTAACCTACGGCCAGCGTTGTGATCCGTGTAGCACTCTCGCGATTTCTACAGCGGTCCGCTTGACGCGATAGATGACGATAATATGGAAGCGGTGCCGAGACAAGCCGGGTGCCCCACTTCTCGCGCTTTTCGAGAAGTGGGACGCCGCGCAGAATCGCACTCAGCTCACCGGTATGCTTCGCGCCGGTGTCGGACGGTGGTGATCTGGATTGTGTTCTCACAGGTCAACTCGGGCCTCCGTTGACCAGACAACCGCGATCAGCTCGGGCGCGGACGGTTCGGTCATTTGTCATCTGCCAACTTTATTTACCCAGGCCGAACTCGCGCCGGATATCTTCGTGGGGAATACCTTCTCCGCGAGCGAGCGAAGCGCGGGAGCGGTTCATCGCCGCCGCCGTTTCGGCGGTGACCTCTTGCTCTTCCACCGGGACGGAAGCCAACACACTCGACAATTCCTCGTGGTCAAGATAACTCGCAACCAACTCGCGTACGATCTCGTCCGGCGCTTTACCCGCTTGCGAGGCGATCCGGTTTAGCTTGGCTTCGAGTTCCGGCGCAAACGAGATTTCCATAAGCTGATTGTAGGCAGCCTTCCGAGCAAAGAGCAACGAAAACCCCACTCTTATCACAAACCATCCATCGCCGAATTTCATTGACTTAAGAACCGTCGCACGCGACAATAGCTATCTGATTGGGGCAGTTTCGAGGTGCGTCCACTAAGACGACCCTGGAAGCTGCCCCAAGCCATTTCAGGAGGCTTCAAACGGGCTAAGTCCTTATTCCGGAATATTTTGCATATAAGCCCTTTAAACTCAAAGATTTGGCGGGAAATTCCGCCTAACCCAATGATTCCAAAAGGCCGAGATATTAAAAATTTTTCGGCAACAGCTCTATTAACTCAAGAGTAAACAAGCGATCTCATTCTGAGATTACTGATTGCCCGCCTGCTCAACCGCGCTCACATCGAACGATTCGGTCAGGTCGGCGTGGCCCGCGAGAGTTTCTCGGGTCTGACCCTCGACCAGGATGTTGACTCGACTTATCCCCGGAATGTTGCGGGCCAGCGTTTCCACCAGCGAATTCACCGTGAGCTGCTCGCTGAGAATGCCGGAGCGATGCTGGTCGGCGAAGGCCGCATTCAGATCGATGACGGCCGCGCCCGGATCGACTAGGTAGATGGCGCGGATGTCCGCCGCCGGAGGCAGAGGATGCGGAGCGTCCGGTTGCTGGTAGATGCGCAGCAGCGCGCGCAACAACTCCTCCGCTCGCTGCTGGCGTCCTCCGGGAAGAGGAATCTGCGCCGATCGCAGGCGCAGGACGCCGGCGGCGTCATCCGCCACATAGAGAGTCACCGCCTCCGTCGGACCGGAGGCTGGGGGAGCGACAGGCAACGCGCTGGCTGCCGGAGACTCCAATTCCTTTGCCTGTCGCCGCATCTGCCGAAGGTAGATTCCCATCGCCACCACCAGCACGAGCAGCGCAGCCACACCGAACAGAAGATGGCGCGGGATCATGGATGTCCCTTGGGATCGGGTGATCGGGTGATGACCCGATCACCCGATGCCTTTGACCTTCGATCACGCGATGGCCCGATGACCCGATCACCCGATTTTTCTATGAGTGTGCTCATCAAGGCTGTACTCCAAGTCGGTCGCGGACGGAGACTACCGCATCGGCAATCGCCGCCGCGGCCCGCTGTTGATAATTGGCAGAGGTCAGGTCGGCGATGCCATCGGCTCCGGGCGCCAGTTCCACCGCGACTGCGGGCATGAACACATTGTTCAATGGCCGCAGCGACGCGGAAGAAGCTCGCACCGGGAATTCTCTCTTCTGCATCTCGGCAACGATGGCCGCCGACACCATCCGGCTGACCGGCAAAGCCGGAGCCTGGGCCGCATTCCACGCACGAAATACTCCGTTGCTCGTTCCTTCCACCGGAAGCAGCGCGGTGTAAACCTGCGCGCCGCTGCCTTGCGAAACCGCGTGCAGGCTGATGTAGACTACGGCGCGGGCAACGTTGGCGGCTGCGGCGCGCTGATCCAGAGTCAAACTGGTATCGGCGTCGCGCAGCAACGCGACCGCGAAACCGCGAATCTCCAGTTCGTGCCGCAGCAGGCGGGCAAATCCCAGCGTGACGTCTTTCTCGGCCAGCTTATCGGTCAAGGCCGCACCTCGTTCGTCGCCACCATGTGCGGGATCGACCACGGCCAGAACGCGTCGGACATTATTATTATTATTACTATTGCCCGAGATGCTGTTTGCAGGCGGTCGGGCCTGCGCAGGATTCTGTGATCCGGTTCCAGTTCCAGATCCAGTTCCAAAGACACTCGGTGCCGCTGGCGTTTGTTGGACCGGAGCGATGACCGCCGAAATCACGATCGTCTTTCTGTCGTCGGCGAAGCTGGCCATCAGCGGCTCGTTGGCCGCCACGTCTAATTCGGCGTCACCGTTGTTCTCGGAGTAACTGGCATGGGTGATGACCTTGTTGTCAAAAGAAATCGACTGGCTTCCCGGGGACACAACCGGGTCGCGCTTAAAGACCATCCGCAACCTGCCCGGTTCCGTGGAAATCGTGGGATTCACCGGAGCGCTAAAGTTGAGCAGCAGCCGCGGAGGGTTGCCCGCGTCCAGCCGGAAACTGGGTTGTATGCCCTCGGTGCCGATGAACAGGCGGCGCGCGCTTTCGCGAAAATTGACCGGCGTTCCCAGAAAGCGCGGCAGCAGCGCGCTCAGCGAACTTAGCGGAACCAATCCGCGCGAGTTCTCAATGAGGAAGGGAGCGCCGAAATCAAAATCGCGCCCATGAACCTTGGCTCGCGCCTTGCCCGCGAAAAAGTCCGCATCGACAGCGTTATATCGCAGCCGCAAACGCCGCCCATCGGACTGTGTGCTGACTCGGCCAAGCGGTTCCAGAAGTTCGAGCAGGCCGACATACTCGTGGCCCGAACGATCCAGAACCGGGAGCGTGTAGCTGGCAACGGGAGAATAGACGGAGATGTGCTTGTCGTCGGCGGAGAGCGGCGCAGACGGCGCCACGGACAGAAGGATCAAGGTGGCCAACAGAATGGCGAGAGCCTTCTTTGTCAAAGTCGTTGGCGTAGTGGTGAAGGGCACTTCGGCTAAACCCTAGTTCTCAGTTCTCAGTTCTCAGCGGGAAGTGGGTACTGAGAACTGAGAACCGGGAACTGAGAACTGCGCTTTGCTACTCCAGCGCGTAAATCGTGAGCCCGCTTAGCAACTTGGGATAGAAATCGGTGGACTTCTGGGGCAACACTTCGCTGGCAAAGGCGATATCGCGAACCTGCTCCATGCGCACCGGATTCATCAGGAACGCCACTTGGACCTTTCCACTTCGCACCTGCAGCAGCGCATCCGTGGCCTCGCGGCAATAGGAAACGTTCTCCTGGTTGCGAATGGCTTCCTCCGAGATCTTCAAAACACCTTCCAGCAGGCACTTGTGCAATTGCACGACATCCAGCGTCTGCTGGCGGAGAGAAACCTTACCGAAAAAACGGGCGCCCATGGCATTCGGCGTGTGCAGCAGAAATGCACGTCCGGCGGCGACCGCGAGCAGCGCCGTTCCCGCGTGCCCTGCTTGCTGCAGAATGGCGATGGCGCGCGCCGCATCGATTCCGGCATCGACCTCTTCGAGGTCGAAGTATTTCCGCGCCTCCGCCTGAAATTGTGCAGCCGAAAAAGATCGCAAACCAAACACGAGCCGGTGCGTCGGCAGAATGACCATGCCCGGGCGAGACATGTCGACGAAGGTCATCATGGCCGAGTCGTAAGGAACGGGCAGGCCCGTCCCCGTGTCGGCCTCGGCTCGCCGCTCGTTGCGGTAGGCCAGAGCAGTCTCATAGCGGTGATGGCCGTCGGCGATGATCAGCTTCCGATCCCGCATCTGTCCCTGCACGGAGGCAATGACCGAAGGATCGGAGATCTTCCAGAGGCGGTGCACGACGTCGTATTCGTCGG
This sequence comes from uncultured Acidobacteriaceae bacterium, assembly GCA_963749275.1. Classification (GTDB taxonomy): domain Bacteria; phylum Acidobacteriota; class Terriglobia; order Terriglobales; family Acidobacteriaceae; genus Acidiflorens. Next base: position 3,390 of record CAVVNA010000029.1, on the reverse strand, counting down.
TAACCTCGCTGGCGATGTCTTTGGCGGCCGAATCGAGCAAGGCATCCACCTTGCCCGCGCCGCTATACAGCACGAAGATCTGGCCGAAGTGGGCTCGAGTCGCGCGCAGCAGGTCCAATCGGTCGGCCTTCGGCTTGGCCAGAGTCTGCTCGTGACGGAATACGACGCCCGCGGAATACTCCTCGATCCGACCGAGCGCAATGAAGCCCCGCCGCTCGGCCGACGCCTGGCCTACAGGCACGCTTCCCGGCACGTTTATCGGAACGTCTCCCGGAAGCCGGAACGTCTGGGAATAGAGGTAAATCGAAGGCTCGGGATCGCGTCGCAAAACCCCCGTCTGGCGCCAGTCGCGGAAGTACGCCGCCGCCCGGGTATAGACGTTTTCGGCGTCCCCGTCCGGCGGCAGGCGTTTCCCGAGAATAATCCGCGCCAGGTTATAAGGACTGGCCTGGTAGTAGCGTTCCTGCATGGCAGGGGTGATCTTGTCGTAGGGCTGGGTCACAGCCAGCTGGACGGGTACGCGCTCAGGGTCGTACCGCCAAGCCCGGAATGGGAAAATAATTGCCATAATGGGAACGCAGAATTGTAGCAGGGACACTCTGGGCCCGGCGCCAAAGAAGCAAAAAGGAGGAGAAAATGCACAGAGTCAGAAGCCACCTTTGAGTGCGGTGCAGAATCTAATGGGCGCGTCCGAAAAAGTGACAACACTTTTTTGGGATTGTGCTAATATCCGCCCAGCAGAGCTTATTGTGGCTTGACTTTTGGGTGCGGGTTGCCTTCCTTCACGGCGGATTTAGTGGGGCGTATGTTGTACCGCAAACAGTTCTCGGTTCGCGTCTCCTGTGCTGTTCTTCTGCTGCTTGCTGTGTGCAGCACCCTCCCGCTTCTCGCCCAGAATTCGACCGAGGACGTCCACATCCAGCCCCGCGTCCAGCCGCTGGCTCCGAAAGACCCGGGTATTGATCCGGCGCTAAAAACTCATACCAAGCCCTTCAAAAAAAACGTGGACATGGTTCTGGTACCGGTTACTATCACCGATCCCTTGAACCGGTTCGTAACCGGCCTTGACCGCCAGAACTTCAATCTTTTCGAGGGCAGAGACCAGCAGGAGATCAAGACTTTCTCCAGCGAAGACGCCCCGGTTTCCATCGGCGTGATCTTTGACATGAGCGGAAGTATGAGCAGCAAGATCGAACGCGCCCGCGAGGCGGTAATGGAGTTCTTCAGAACCGCCAACCCGCAGGACGAGTTCTTCGTGATCGCCTTCGCCGATAAGCCGGAGGAGATCTCCGACTTCACCAGTTCAGTGGATGACATTCAGGGCCGGCTCCTTTATACGATGCCCAAGGGGCGCACGGCCCTGCTGGACGCCATTTACCTCGGCGTCAGCAAAATGCGGCAGGCGAAGTATCCGAAGAAGGCTTTGCTGATCATCTCCGACGGCGGCGACAATCATAGCCGCTATACCGAAGGCGAGATTCGATCCTTGGTCAAAGAGGCCGACATTCTTATCTACGCCATCGGCCTCTACGACCATTTCTTCCCGACCGAAGAAGAACGGCTCGGACCGGGCCTGTTGAGCGATGTCACCGAGCTCACCGGTGGCCGGGCTTTTACCATTGATAACCCGAACGACCTGGCGGACGTTTCCACAAAAATTGGCATCGAGTTGCGCAACCAATATATCCTCGGATACCGTCCAAAGAACCCAGTGCGCGATGGCAAATGGCGTAAAATAAAAGTGAAGCTCGTACCGCCAAAAGGATTGCCTCCGCTCAAGGTCTACGCCAAGACGGGTTACTATGCGCCGACGGAATAACGGCCGCGGACTTTACCGATCCTTTTTCTGCTGACCGCGCTGTTTCTGGCTAGAGCTGGTTTCATGAATGCCTTTCCGCTCGGAAGGCACGTCCCTCAGGGGCTAAAGCCCGCATTTTCCCAAGCCCTGAACGGCACGGCTGAAGCCGTGCCCTACCCAAAACCGAGTCATGACGACGGCAGGGCTGAAGCCGTGCCCTACCCAAAACCGATTTATGAAACCACCTCAAACGCTCAAACCAAAGGCGGAGCCCCGAACCAGTCGCCTCCGGCTCCGGTTGCTAGTTCTCAATCGCCTGCGAATTCCCCATCGGCACCGGCCAGTAGCGCGCCTCCGCCAGTCTCCACGGGGCAGGTCGTCGCTCCGAATGCGAATGAGGGGCAGAATCCGGATTCCGCCGACAGCGGCGTCTTCGTTTTCCGCAAGGATGTCGAGGAAGTCGTGTTGCACGCCACGGTCATCGACGACAAGCAACGCATCATCACCAACCTCGATAAGGGCGATTTCAACGTCTACGAGGACGGGCATCTCCAAACCATCACCTCGTTCCGCCACGAAGACATCCCCGTCGCCATGGGCATCGTGGTCGATAACTCTGGTTCCATGCGCGAGAAGCGGCAAAAGGTGAACGCAGCGGCTCTGAATCTGGTGCGCTCTTCGAATCCCAATGATGAGGTGTTCATCGTCAACTTCAACGACGAGTACTACCTTGACCAGGATTTCACTTCCAACATCAACAAGCTGAAAGAGGGGCTGGAAAAAATCGAGGCTCGCGGCGGCACGGCGCTCTACGATGCCGTCGTCGCCTCCGCGGACCACCTGAAAAAAGAAGCGAAGCGCGAAAAGAAAGTCATTTTTGTGGTTACGGACGGAGACGACAACGAGAGCGCAGAAACTCTGGAGCAGGCGGTACGGCGTCTGCAGGTCGACGGCGGACCAACGGTTTACGCCATTGGCATCCTGGAGAAGGAAGAGCACCCGAAACACGCCAAACGTGCCCTGCAAATCATGTCCGAGAGAACGGGCGGCCTCGCTTTCTTCCCCAAAACGCTGGATGAAGTTGACGCCATCAGCCGTAGCGTGGCCCACGATATTCGCAGCCAGTACACCATTGGATACAAACCGACGACGCCGAAAAACCAGGGCGGCTACCGTCAAGTGAAAGTGGACGCCCATTCGCACAGCTACGGCAAACTCATCGTCCGCACGAAAAGCGGCTATTACGCCGGAAGCGAGCCCGCCCGAGGGGCGCAGTAGGCGGGAGCCACATTGCATTTATGAAATATCCGGTGTCGGCGATTCGTGACGAACAAATCCCGCGTTCCCGGGTTGCGCTCCTCCAGCACGTGCTTGATACCTACGCCAGCGAGACGAACAAAGTCATTTCCGTCTGGGCGACCTTTGCGGATTCCGATCTTGGCTACCGCCCTCATCCGAGTTCGAGTACAGTTGCCGACATCATGAAGCACCAACTGCTGTCGGAGCGGCGATTCTTTGCCGAATTCCTCGGCGCGCCGGAAGTCGCAGCGGAACAAGTCCTGCCGCAGAGGCTTTCGGTCGAGGACTTCAAG
>CAVVNA010000028.1:0-47614 GCA_963749275.1 uncultured Acidobacteriaceae bacterium | reverse complement strand
CGGCTGCGGTGGTGGCCATATCGAGAGATTATAACTGGCATTGCTGGTGGAGCGCCGGGCGTCCCCGCCCGGCCACGACGCTGCCGACCTCGGATGTTCTCAGCACGAAAGCGGGACGGGCGAGACGCCCATCGCTCCATCGTAGGATCGTTATGGTCGCTTCACCTCCGGCGCGCTCAGGTACTTTTCCATCGGGATTTCGAAATACATCAGCTCAGTCCCTTTCGCGTCTTGGACTCCGGTCAGGTAGAAGTTGGCGCCGGCGAGCGGATTCGAGATGTCGGCGATATCGAAAAACAGAAAGCCGCGCACCGTGGAGTGCGGTTCCACCGCCTTGGCGCCAAACTGAGCCCGGTCAATTTCGTCCCAGGTCTTGCGGCTCACGCCGCCTTTGACTTCTTTTTTTGGCAGCGGGATGGGCAATGTGATTTGCCCGTCATTCCGCGAAGGATGCGAGAGCCGGCGCAGCAGGTCGTCCATGGTCGCGGGGAACAGCTTGCTGCGATCTTTTGTATTCAACTGGGCCTTCATGCCAACGAGAGAGACAGGCTGATCGCCGTCATTCGTGATGACGAAGAAGACCGGCATGTAACCGTAGTTGCGGTAGTTCACGGTGAAGATCGAAGCTTTGTCTTCCAGGTCATAAGGATCGACTGCGACCACAACTTTTTCCATGGGGTGATCGTCGTGTGCCGGGTAAGTGCGAGCGGGCCGCGCCGCGGGCATCGCAAACTCTTTGGCCGCAATCGCGCCAAGGCAGCAGAGCAGCATAAAAGCGCAGACCGCCGCAAATCGCGGGGCCAGCTTGGGCGCGGGAGGTGATTTCTGCCGACCTGCATTATGCATACGTGGATTATAGGAGATGGCTTCGAGCTGCGGGCCGCGAGCCACAGATTCGTGTTCGCTCCCAGCCCAAGGCCCGCAGCTCGAAGCCGTGGTTTTTAATTTGGATGCCGTCAGCGCAATCGGTGCCGCCTCGTCCCGAGCGAAGATCCCGAGCGAAGAGCGGATTTTGGCCCGCCATTTAGAATGGGACTTCTCTTCATGTATGCGCTCTACAGTGCGCTGCTCGCTTTCTTCCTGGCACTGACGCTGCCCTACTGGCTGCTGCAGATGTTGCGGCACGGCAAGTATCGGACGGGTTTGCGCCAGAGGTTCGGCGCGATTCCCCCCGCCGTCGCTGGCCGCAGCGAGAAACCCGCAATCTGGGTTCACGCGGTTTCGGTGGGCGAGGTGGTGGCTTCGAGCGCAGTCGTAAAGGCGCTGCAACAGAAATTCCCGTCCCATCGCGTAATGATTTCGACGACCACCAGCACCGGGCAGAAACTCGCCGCTCGCCGGTTCGGCGTGGAGAACGTGTTTTATTTTCCCCTGGACTTCGCCTTCGCGATCCGGCCGTACCTCGCTTCTTTGCGTCCGGACCTCGTGGTCGTCGCCGAAACGGAATTCTGGCCGAATTTTCTCCGGCTTGCCAAGCGCAGCGGGGCTCGCATCGCCGTGATCAACTGCCGTATTTCCGACCGCTCGCTGCCCGGCTACAAGCGGCTCCGCTTCTGGCTTCCGAGATTGCTGGAGAAGGCGCTCGGAAACGTCGATGTTTTTTTGGCCCAGACCGAAGAAGACCGGCAGAGGCTGATAGAAATTGGAGCGAGCGAATCGAAGGTTACAGTTGCCGGCAATCTGAAGTTCGATGCGGCGCCGCCGCCATCGCCGGCCATCGTTGCGAGTCTTCGTGAGAGCTTCAGCCACTCCGGAGTCGGGCCGGTTCTGGTGTGCGGCAGCACGCTCGAGGACGAAGAAGGCTCTCTGCTTTCGGCGTTTCGCAATATTCTGGCGAATCATCCGAAGGCCGTGATGGTCCTGGCGCCGCGCCATTCGGAGCGTTTTGCGGAGGTTGCCGAGCTCGTCGAGAAACTCGGCTTCCGGATGTGGCGGCGATCTCTGTGGAGCGGCGAACCGCTCACTGGCGGCGTGTTTCTGGTCGATAGCATCGGGGAGTTGGCTGCGCTCTATTCGCTGGCTACCGTCGCGTTCGTCGGCGGGAGTCTCGTGCCGCGCGGCGGACACAACATCCTCGAACCTGCACTCTACGGCGTTCCTATCGTCACTGGCAACCACTACGAGAATTTTCGCGACGTGGTCAATTTCTTCGCCAGCCGCAATGCGGTCCGCATAGTTGGGCTGGCGGAGATGCCGCTGGTCTTCATGGAGCTGATCGAAAACGGCGGCGAGCGAACCACGCTCGGCCGGAACGCGCTGGCAGCGCTCGAATCGCAGCGCGGCGCCACGGCCAGGACCGTCTCAGCGCTACTCCAACTGATGAGCATCTCGTCATGTAAAGTTCAATCGAAGAACGGGCCGCCCTCGGGCGAGGGTTCCGCATGAATCCGCTCACCGGACTTTACGGCGCCGCTACCTCTCTGCGAAACATGCTGTTCGATCGCGGTGTGCTGCCTTCGCGGCGGCTGGAGCGACCTGTGGTCAGCGTCGGGAATTTGTCCGTGGGCGGTTCGGGCAAGACCCCCTTCGTGATTGCGCTCGGGGAACTGCTGAAGGCGCGCGGCATTCGCTTCGACGTGCTCACGCGCGGATACGGCCGCAAAACTCGTGGCGTTCTAATAGTCGAGACCGATGGCAACGCCGCCGACTTCGGCGATGAGCCGCTGCTGATCGCGCGGCGGCTGGGCGTTCCAGTGATTGTCGGTGAAAGCCGCTATGAGGCGGGCCGAGTCGCCGAGCGGAAATTCCAGCCGCAATTGCACATCCTCGACGACGGCTATCAGCACCGTTCTCTGGTTCGCGACTTCGACATTGCACTCATGACAGAGCGCGACTTCGGCGACAGGCTGCTGCCCTCGGGGCGGCTGCGCGAGCCGCTGTCGTCGCTGCGACGCGCTGATGCGATCGTGTTGCCAGAGGATTTTTCTGCGCAGGAGACGATGCTTAAAGATTCCGCTCGGCAAGGGAAACTTGTCTGGCGCATGAAGCGAGAAATCGGCGTGGCCGCTGCGCCCGCCGCGCCGATTGTGTTTTGCGGTATCGCGAGGCCGCAGCAGTTCTTCGCCCAGGTGCGCGCCGCCGGAATCGCGCCTGCGGCAGAAATCGAGTTTCGCGATCACCATGCCTATGACAGAGGTGACATCGAGCGACTGCTTGCCATGCGCGGCAAACTCGGCGCCGGCGGCTTCCTAACCACGGAAAAAGATGCGGTCAATCTGGGGTCATTGCAGGCGGATCTCAAGCCGTTCGCGGTCGCCGCGCTCAGCCTTACGCTCAACCATCCCACTGACGCTGTAGATGCCATTTTGGCGAGAACCATTTCCGCAAGAATCATTTCTCAATGATCAATGATGGGAAGCCCCGCTCGTGAGAAAATCTTGGGTTGCATCCGATGAGCCAGGATATGCAGGACCCAGCATCTTGATGACAAAACATACTAAGGAAAACGGTCGCCTGCGAAAGATCGTCGAATCTTTTCCCAAGCTCACGGTAACCGTGCTCGCAGATCTGGTCGCCGACGAGTTCGTGTTCGGCGAGATTTCGCGTGTCTCGCGCGAAGCGCCCGTGCTGATTTTGACGCACCGCGATCGCAAGGTGGTTCCCGGCGGCGGCGCCAATGCCATCTACAATCTTGCCGACCTCGGAGTGAACGTCTTGCCGGTTGGGGTGGTGGGCGACGACGAACCGGGAAAGCTGCTGCTGCGCGCTTTCCGTCACAAACGCATCCCGGTCAGCGGTGTTTTCAAAGACAAGAGCTACAGCACCGTCACCAAAACGCGCATCCTGGCCGGATTCGCGCATACCGCCGGACAGCAAGTCGTGCGCCTTGACCGTGAGCCGAGCGAAGGCCCCAATGCGCATTTGCGCCGCGAAATCGTGCTTGCGGCCCGCGAATTCGCACGCGCCTCCGATGCCCTGCTGGTTTCCGACTATGGATACGGCGCCGCAACGCCAACCCTGCTGAATGCGATTCGGGAAAAGCGCGGACTCGACAAGGTTCCCGTGACGCTTGACTCGCGCCATCGCATGCTCGAGTTTTCCGGGGTTGCGGCGGCAACGCCCAATGAGTCTGAGGTGGAAGAAGCTCTCGGCATCCGCATCGGCAACGGCAAAGACGAAGACTGGGCGCGCCTTCTGGCCGCCGGAGAACAGATCGCAGGCGAGATGGATTTGGAATCGCTCGTGATCACGCGGGGCAAGGATGGCATGGTCGTTTTTCCGCGCCGTCACAAGCCGGTGGATATTCCGATTCATGGCAGCGACGAAGTCGCCGACGTGACCGGCGCCGGCGATACCGTCATCGCGACTTTTACCGCTGCTCTGGCTGCGGGCGCAACCGCCGAAGAGGCCGCGCACCTGGCGAACTACGCGGGCGGCATCGTGGTCATGAAGCGCGGCACCGCCACGGTCAGCCAGCAGGAATTATTGGAGGCGCTGGATAAGACGCCGCCAGTGGCTCGCGAGCATTAGAGTGTGGGGACGGGGCTTTGCCCCATCCCGGCGGGGCAGAGCCCCGCCGCCACACAAACGTAGTCTGGGCATAAGCCTGAGATCGTAATTCGAGATCATTGAACACATCACTCCATCGGAAGATTGTTTCGCGCGACGAACTGCAGCGACGTGTGGCGAAATGGCGGCGCGCCGGCGAGCGCGTGACGCTAGCCAACGGATGTTTCGATGTGCTGCACGTCGGCCATGTACGCTACCTGCATGCGGCTCGGGAACTCGGCGGCAAACTGATCGTCGCGGTGAACGCCGATGAGTCCGTGCGCGCGTTGAAGGGTGAAGGGCGACCCGTGATGCCAGCCGAAGAACGCGCGGAAATTCTGGCTGCGCTGGCGGATGTGGACGCCGTCGTAGTCTTTCCAGAAACGGACGTGCGCGCCATCATTCGCGAAATCCGTCCCGATTTTCATGCCAAGGGCACGGACTACACGGTGGAGAGCGTCCCGGAGCGCGACGAGGTCGAAGCCTGTGGAGGCCGCGTCGTCATTGTGGGTGATCCTAAGAATCACTCGGCCAGCGAGATCATTCGTTCGCATTCGCATTCGCATTCGCGCTCGCGCTCGCGGCTGAGGCCGCGAAAATCGTGAGGCGGTACGGACGGCGGCGAGGGCTGCGACCATAATGAGCGGCTCTTTAATGACCGGCTCTTTTTCTCTCCCAGCCAGCGCGCCGCGATTCGAACGCTTGCTCGTCGTGCGCCTCAGCGCCATGGGAGACGTCATTCACACTCTGCCTGCCGCAGCCGCGCTGCGCCAGGCTTTTCCTCATGCCACCTTGGGATGGCTTATCGAAGAACGCTGGGCGGAACTGCTGTGCACGCTGCGCCATCCGCGAGCGGGTCGGCGCTCTCCGCAACGCCCGCTGGTTGACTGCGTCCATTCCGTCAACACAGCGGAATGGCGGCGCGAGCCGTTCTCGTTCAACACTTGGCAGCAGATGGCCGCGGGCCTAAGTCAATTACGCGGAATTCAATACGACGCCGCGATTGATTTTCAGGGCGCGGTTCGTTCGGCATTGCTCGGACGCTGGTCGGCCGCGCCCATTGTGTATGGGAGCACGCAACCTCGCGAGAATGTTGCCAGCATGTTCTACACGCGAAACGTACTTTTGAAGACCCAGGGCACGCACGTTGTCGAACAGGCGCTGGCGCTGGTTGGAGCGGTCGTTTCAAGTACGACCGCAAGCGCGAGCGTTCCAACTGCGATCATTTCAAGTGTGATGGTTCCAACACCGACGTCGGAGGGTCGGGTGGAGTTTCCGGTGGACCGGGATGCAGAGAACAAAATTGCCGGCTTCACGGCGGAGGTGAACGACTTCGCGATTCTCAATCCCGGTGCGGGCTGGGGGGCGAAGCGGTGGCCGGCCGAGCGGTACGGAGAGGTTGCGAAAGAACTCGCGAAAGATGGATTATGTTCGCTCATAAACTACGGACCGGGAGAAGAAGAGCTGGCGGTGGCCGTGGAAGCCGCGGGCGAAGGGGCGGCGCGAAAAATCTCCTGCTCGATTTCTGAGTTGATCGCGCTTACGCGGCGGGCTCGCCTCTTCATCGGCGGCGATACCGGGCCGATGCACCTGGCGGCGGCTTTGAAAATTCCGGTGGTGGCAATTTTTGGTCCGACAAACCCGGCGCGCAACGGCCCATTCGCGACACGATCGACTGTGCTGCGAAGCGCGAGCAGTATGACCGATCACACCCGGCGGCGTGAGCCGGAACAAGGTTTGCTCGAAATCACTGCCGGCGAGGTCGTCGCCGCAACTCGCAAGCTGTTGCAGGGTTAACTTCGAGAACATAACTCGCGGAATGTTATCGTGCAGATCAGGTGAGTGAAGTTTCACAATCCGGAGCGCAACCCTCCGAGACCACCGGCGACATCTGGTCGCGCGTGGCCCGTCGCATCCGCGTGCCCCTGGGATTTATTTTTGCGATTGCATACGTCTGGCTGGCGCGGCCTACCAGAACCTCTCTCATCGTGGGCGCACTGGTGCTCGTTCCCGGGCTGGTCTTGCGCGGACTGGCTTCCGGCCACGTGCAAAAAGACAAGCAGCTCACCATCAGCGGACCCTATGCCTACACTCGCAACCCTCTGTACCTTGGCTCGCTGGTGCTGGCCGCCGGCTTCGCCATCGCGGCGCGCAGTTGGTGGATCGTCGCGATCATGCTCCTGATGTTCGCCGTGATTTATATTCCGGTCGTCGCCGGCGAAGAGCGTTACCTGCGCCAGACGTTCCCCGACTACGACGACTATGCCCGCCACGTGCCGCGCATGTGGCCGCAGCTTTCGCCCTACGGCAGCCGGCACAGTGCGTACTCTTTCGCACGCTACTGGAAGCACCGCGAATACGAGGCCAGCATTGGCTGCGTGGTGGTGCTGGCTGTCCTCGTCGTCAAGCTGGTATGGTAGTCTGCCGTGGAGCATGAGCCGGTTACCTCAGGGGTTAAAGAGTGGGCGAGAGAACTGGGCCGTCCCTCCGGGACTTCGGTGGTTTTTCCCGTCGTACCCCGCGCTGAAGCGCGGGGCTAAGCTGGCTCGCCCCTACCGGGGCTGGATTCTCGAGCGTTTCATTTCACCGGTTGCCCGAAAACGAGTTCTCGCGTACACACTAAAGCCCTTCTTGCCCGGTTCGGGATGCGGCGCGGCTGAAGGCGCGCCGTTTCAAAGCCTCCGCAGCGTGCTGGCGCTGGTGGGGCTGCTCGGCTGCCTGATCCTCCCGATCGCGGCCTGGTTGACGGCGCAGCAAGGCCCGCCTACGGCAACGATCGGCCCCGCTCCGGTGCAGATCGCGCCTCCCCGTCCCAGCTACCCGTTCCCCGATGGACGGAGTTACGTCTATTCGGCGGAGTGGCATTTGATCACCGCCGGGACCGGTGTCGTGCGAATGGATGCCGCCGGGAACGAACGCAAAGTTACCGCGTCCGCCGAATCTTCCGGAGTCGTCAACGTCATCTTTCCGGTGCACGACCGCTTCGAATCGCGCTTCGATCCCCGGACGTTCTGCTCGCTTTCCATCTTCAAGCACAGCGAGGAAGGCTCGCACAAACGCGAGACTTCGATCCACTTCGATTACGCGCGCAAGAAAAGCACGCTCGATGAAAAGAACCTGAAGACGGGCGAGACCAAGCACGTAGAAAACGACCTTGCCGCCTGCGCCACCGATGTCATCACCGGCTTTTACTACCTGCAGTCGCTGCCGCTGCAACTCGGCGCCAGCTACGAGTTCCCGATCAGTGACGGGAAGACGACGATCGTCCATGCCAGCGTGGACAAGCGCGAGCAGATCAAAGTGCCGGCAGGATCATTCCCGGCCGTGCAGGTTACGGCCGAAGCCACCTCTGGCCCGCTGCAGTCTAAGGGCAAAGTGTGGGTGTGGTATTCGGAGGATCCAAGTCACACTCCGGTGCAAATGCGCGCCAAGCTGGGATGGGGCACGCTGCTGTTTCGCCTGCAGCGGATCGAGAAGTAAAAACCTACTTCGGGACCGCCAACACGCGAAAATGCCCGAGATTCTTGCGAATCTCGGGTACTTGTTATCGCTAGAGATCGTTGCGGCCCGGTGCCCCAGGTTCGCGTCCGTTCTTTGGACGCTAACCTGGGTGGAGGGTGATCGGCATCGATGGGCTTTCCTCTTTCGTCACCATCGGGCAGTGCGCCGCGTCACCGCTCCGACGCCCCAACCACTGCGTTCCTCCCAACTTTTTTCATCACATTTTTCTCGTACGCTCATCACAGACTTGCACCCCAATCGGTGCGAAGATACCTCGACAGTGCACCATCGAGAACTGCGCCAATCTCCAGAGACGAACGCATTTCCGGCCGCAAACTTTTCACTGCTATTTGACAACATATGGCCCCGGTCACCACCCCCGCAAGTGCACGCCAAACAGCAAAATTCACTGCTAAGTCCTATCTTTTGAATACTTTGCCTATAACTACCTTACTATCATCAACTTAACTCATTTTTGGGTAGGGGGGGTACCCCCCCAAATTTCTGCATTCTTACCCGCCGGTTGGCTCCGCCGTTGGAGTGGCCCTCCCGCCGAAAGATCACAAGCGGTGGGCGCAGAATCCCACCCTTCAAAAAAACGAAGGGTGGGGCACCCGGCTCCGATAGTTTCTACTGCAAATTTCTACTGCAGCCGGAAGCGTTCATTCATCAGGCGCTGCAGGCGCGGGCGGTAGATGAGATCGTAGGCGAGTTCTTTGTCGGGAAACATGCTCAGCGCGGCGCGGCGGGCATTCGCGGCCATCTCTGCTGCCTCTTCGAGCGTCAGATCGGGATCCTGGCTGATCACCGACATCACCATGCTCATCATCACCTGGAGGCGGCGCAGTCTTCGGGCCTCTTCCTTGTCCTTGCGCTCATTGTGTTCCCCGTCTGGCTGTTCGGCCCTTTGAACTTCCATACTGCCCCCATTTGGCTTTCGATGTCGGATATTGGATGTTGACTGGGTCCCCCGCGTTGCGCCCCAGTCGCCATTGTGCCAGCTTCCGCGCGCGAAGCAAGCTTCCCTTGGGCGTACACCTTTGTGATGCGCAAGACAGAGGCATGGTGACTGCCGTAATCTGTTGACAGACATTTTGCGGAGGACGACATGCCACAGCCGACTAACGCCTCGCCTCAACCCGAGCCCAACGAGAAACTGGTCAAGATTTTCGACACCGAGCAGGAAAACGAAGCCATCGTCGTGCAGGGCTTGCTTGAATCAGCCGGCATCGAATCGGATTTGAAATCCATTGACGCGGTCCAGAACGCGTTTCCCGGCGTCGGGGGAACGGTCATTCTGGTGCGCGAGGAAGACGCACCCGAAGCAGAAAAGATTATCGCGGCGTATCGCAAATTGCCGCCCCTCGATGACGAGACCGCCGATATCACCACGTAAGGGTATCGAGCACGAGTAATCGAGGGGAGAGAATCATCAGCAGGCTCGCGGCTCGCAGCTACTCTTGGCGAACCGCAGATCCCTCGCTCCTACCCCAGCCTGCAAAAGCGGCCGGCTGGGAGCCCAGGTCGTTGGGGATGATCTTTTCTTTAAATTTCCAATATGTTTATCAGATTCCTGGCGGATTCACGACCGGGCAGCGGGCCCGGTGTCCGGGGCCGACTTCGACCAGCGGAGGGAGCTGGACAGCGCAGGCGGCGACGCGGTATGGGCAGCGCGGTTCGAAGGGGCATCCGGGAGGAAGTTGGGCGATGGGCGGGACGGTGCCTTCGATGGTCGAAAGAGGCAGAGCGCGATCGGTCGAGAGAGTAGGAATGGCGCGCAACAGGCCTTGGGTGTAGGGATGGGCGGGCGCGTGGAAAATGTCGGCCTTGGCGCCGAGTTCGACCAGGTTGCCGGCGTACATGACGGCGACGCGATCGGCGACGTGCGAAACGACGGCGAGATCGTGCGAGATGAAGAGCATCGCCAATCCGAATTTGTGGCGAAGGTCGTTGAGCAGGTCGAGAATTTGTCGCTGGATGGTGACGTCGAGTGCGGTGGTGGGCTCGTCGGCGATGAGCAGTTGCGGGCGGTTGACGATGGCCATGGCGATCATGACGCGCTGGCGCATGCCTCCGGAGAGCTGGTGCGGATAGCTGCGGGCGCGCTGCTCTGGGTCGGGGATGGCAACGTCGCGCATGCCTTCGACCGCTTGACGCCGTGCTTCCGATTTGGAGACGCGATGGTGAGCGAGGACGGCTTCGGCGATCTGGTCGCCGACGCGCATGACCGGGTTGAGGGCGGTCATGGGCTCCTGGAAGATCATGGCAATGCGCGAGCCGCGAAGTTGGCGCAGTTGATCGGGAGGCAGACGGGTGAGATGCGTGGGGCCGCCATCGTTTTTCTGAAAACCGTTCTGAAAAGTGATTTCGCCCTTGACGATGGCGGCGGGCGGAAGCAGGCCCATGATGGCGAGCGCGGTGATGGATTTCCCGGAGCCGGATTCGCCGACCAGGCCGAGGACTTCGCCGGGGGCGATAGAGAATGAGAGGCTGCTCACGGCGGGCGCGGGTGCGGCAGTCTTCGTCGTCGTCCCTGTCCTTGTCCTTGCCTGCTCGTTCGCCTGCTGGGCGGGCGGGAGTGCCTGCCCAGCACGGGATTGCGGGAATTCGATGGTCAAGGCGCGGATGTCGAGCAGCGGGCGCACGAAGAGTATGGTATCAGCGCCGGTGCTACTTCTTTGGTCGCGACTCGGGCGGCACTAATCCGGCCACGCGGTAATACACGGCCAATTGGCCGTAGTGTTCTCCGCAGTGTTCGAGCAGGCCCCACGCCATATCGGAAACGCGCGTCTGCTGATTCGCGAAGGGATCGACGAGCAAATCACTCATCCCCTTATCGCCCTTCTGCTTGATTGCCGCCGCGCCGTCCGCAAAAGATTTTTTCACAAACTCGACCACCGCAGCTTTCGTTTTGTACTGCTCGCGCTTGGGATCTTCTTCGGCTGGCGGTTTCAGCCCCATCGCTGGGTTGGTGAAAAAATAATTCACATTGGCCGCGTGCAGCAATTGCTCGGCGAAACTGCGCTCTGCCGGGGTTGGCTTGAAGTCGTACTTGTCCTCGGGAAAATCCTCGGCCATCGCAATCAACTTGCGCCCGATGTCATTCCAGTTCTCCAGCAAAACCTGCGACGGCCCAGCCGCCGGCTTCGGCGGCGCGTCTTTCTTCATTGTGTCTTGCGCGACTGCGAGCACTCCGAAAATCCCTACCGCGAGAACTGCGCTGACGATTTGCGTTTTCATTTTGTCCATCCCTCCAAAATTTTGTTTTTACTCGAGTCCAGCTTTCCCCAGCATTTCAAGAAACTGCCTCTGCGTGCGCATATCGATCGACTGGGCTACCAGCTTCCCTTCCCGGTCGTAGACAAAACTCTTCGGAATCCCTTCCACCACAAACATTTCGTTTACCTTCCGCCCGGGATCGAGCAACACGGGAAACGAAACCTTGTGCTCGCGAATAAAGGGCGCGACCTTCGCCGCCTCTTCATCCGAGATGCCCAGCACCACCAGTCCCTTTCGAACGGAAGCGCTCGAAAAGCGTCTCCAGATCCGGCATCTCCTTGCGGCATGGCGGACACCAAGTCGCCCAGAAATTCACCAGCACAACTTTGCCCCGCAAGTCCGCAAACGTCCAAGCCTTGCCGGAGAGATCTTTCAGCGTGAACTGCGGATGCTCGCGCTTTCGGTCATCCTCCTCCAGCCGCGCCATTGCCGCCCGAAACTGCTCGTCGTTATTATCATTATCATTATCATTGAGCGGCACATCATTGAGCGACACCTCGACATGCTCGTAACGCACCAACGAGGCGAGTTCAATATATGGATACGCCGGCTCGCGGGCGGCGGCTTTGCTGCCTGCTTCGGAATCCTTCGGCTCCGCCCAGGGCATGGGCCGCTCGCGTAAGGTCTCGGCCAGCGTCGTCGCGACTTCCTGCAGCGTGCCGTGTCCGAAATCGCCTTCGGTGGAAAGACCCGCCAAACCGACCGCCAGCCGCAGCTTATTCTCGGTCGCGGGCAGCTTCCGGATCTTCAGGGCCAGATCTTTCGTAGTCCCAGCGCGAACGTCATCCGCGAGGCTGCGCAGCCCATGGATCTGGTCGGCGAGGGGCTGCTCGTTCGCGCTCCAGACAACCGGCTTCTGCGGCGCCGAGGCGAGTTGTAGCGGGAAGGTTAGCAGCACAGCTAGCACGAAGAAAAGTCTGATTCGAAGAAGGGTCTTGGGATACATAGCCCACCTAGCTTGCCCACCTAGCTTAACAACGGACCACCTCCTGCACCAACCGCGGGACTAATCCGGTCCAGCAGAGAACCAAGAGGGTAGATCTGCAATACGCAGATCTGCAATACAGGGAGTTTTCAAAACCCACGCGCTGAGGCGCAAAGACTTACGCCACAGCAAGAGACGAACTTGGGCTAGCAGGAGCATCGTCTAGGAGAGGTGCCGGAGTAAAAGGTGACCACGGTAACCGGAAGACCTGGCCATTGCGTTGACCCTGGAGTCCCATAGACTTAGAGTTGCGAGGGGGAGAGTTTCGATCCGCCCAATTTGGGGAGTGGCGATCTGCCCCGACCGAAGCGCGTGCGAAGGCGCTGCGCGAGACATTTACCATCATCCGCCCGGGCAAAACCGGGACGGCGCGAGACCAACGATCTGGATCGTGATTCGAACCATGAACCTGAAGTCTCTACTACTGAGTTCTGATGAAAGAACGGTGCGCGTCCTGCGCCGGGTCCTCAGCGACCTTGAAATTGACCTCGAACATTGCTCCGACGCGGACGATGCCATCCGCCGAATCACCCGCCAACGTTTCGAGGCCATCATCGTGGATGGGGCGAATGCTGAGGATGCTGGCGCCGTGTTGCGGGGAGCTAAAGCCGCTCCGGTCAACAAGCGAGCCCTCGGGATCGTGCTGGTGGAAGCTCCAGTCGGACTCAAGGGCGGGTTCGAAATGGGGGCCCATTTCGTCCTCCACAAACCTCTCGCGGTCGAGCGCGCCAAAACCAGCTTCCGTGCGGTTCGAGCCCTGATGAGGCGGGAACGGCGGTTGCAGTTGCGGGTCGCTGTGCAAATTCCGGTCGAGTGTTTTGGGGCGGGCCGGTACAAAGCCCAGACCATCGACCTCTGCGAAGGCGGCATGGCAATTCAGTTTTCCGGCCGCGTCGCGAAAGAGAGCCCGCTCCGCTTCTCGCTCGATTTGCCGGGCATGGATGGGAAGCTCGAACTCCATGGGGATCTGGCATGGGAAGGCAACGACGATCAAGCCGGTGTCCGTTTCAAAGACGTCACCGACGAGGACCGCGGCATTCTTCGCCAGTGGCTGAACAGCCAGCTTTCCGATCCCGAACCGGACGACCCACCGGTGAATTGCCGTCTCAGCGACCTCAGCCTTGGCGGCTGCTATCTTACGACCACTTCACCCTTCCCGAGGGGCACGCGGGTCATCCTTTCGATCAAGACCGCCGACATGGCAGTCCGCGCCGGGGGCGTCGTACTGGTTGCGCATCCGGAATTCGGAATGGGAATGGAGTTCCTGCAGAGCACGACCGAACGACGCGAACAGGCGCAACGCCTGATAAAGACTCTGCGCGCCCACACCGATAAATCTCCCGAGCTTCAGGTCGAACCCGACGGACTGGAAACGTCGTCTCCCGACGACAGCGTGGATGCGTTCCAGGCTTCCGCAGCTAAGGTCTCTGGAACCGAAGACGCACTGGTCGATCTGTTCCGGCGCAAGTTTGAGGTGCCGGTCGAAACCTTCCTGAAGCAGATGCGCGAACAGCGCGTGTCCGTTGAATCGCACTCACGCTGAGCAAATCAGGTCTTAGGTCTTAGGTCTCAGGTCTTAGCAGTTAGCCAAATGCCTTGGGGTTGAGCTACGGGCTAATGGCGCTAGCGGCTAACGACTGGCCTCATTTACTCTTCGGGAATAAGTTCGCTCACCGTCCCACGCTGCAGCAAGTACGCTCCCGGTCCCTGCTGTCCGCGAACCGAGCGGCAGTACTCGGCCACAACGAACCCCGCTTTCACGGCCTCGCGGAACGCCCAGCGCGTCGCGTCGCGCCACTCTCGCGCCAATCCCATGTCAGTGCGCTCGACTTCCAGAATGTCGCCTGGGATTTCAATGCTCACGCGCTGCCGGGCCAGTGATTCCGCCAGATCGGCCCGTCCCGGTCTCCCGCTGGGATCGAAGCGCACCAGCGGAGCCAGCAGCCGCAGGGCATCGATGGTTTCCACGCGCACACTCGCACTCTTACCCGCTAGCCGGTCCTGCACCCTCCGTGAATTCAGCATCCACCGCACCCACAACCGGTCCGTTCCGTTCCGATGCAGCATGCTGGAAGTTTCCGGCCCGTAGAAATCCACCTTATAAGCATCGGAAACGACACCCAGCTTGGAAAAGTTGAAGTGCGCGTTTCGGCTCTGCAGCGGATCGTAGGTCCACGTCATCTCACGGACGCCCATGGCTATCGCCCGCTCTCGTTGCGCCTGCTTCAGCCGGAAGCCAAGGTCCAGATGCCGATACGCATCGAGCACCGCCAGCAGGTGCGAGTGAATCGTCGTCTGTCCGTTTACGCGGCCGAGAAATCCGAAGGCGAACCCCACCAACTTGCCCTTGTCGTTATCCTTATCAAAGGCCCCTACGAAGATATTGCCCGCCGCCTTGCAGGCAATGGCCAGCGTCAGGGGCAAAGTGTCCTCGTCCGCCATCCCCCAGACTTCTTTCTCTACCGCTTTCAACTGGCTGAGGTCGTCGATGCTCTTGAGGTCGCGAATGCTGATCTGCTGCGCGGCGGCGCGAGACATCATGGCTGGGCCTGCGCGCGCTTCGAGTTCTGTTTTCCGGCCATGGCAATCTCCGCGCAGAAATCCGGCGCTGAAGAAACACAAACGTGTACAGCACCGGTTGCATCCTTGTCAACATGAATGAAAGGGCCGAGGGTCCAAAATTCATCAACGACTAAGGACACGAAAAAGCACGAGGTCGAGTCGCTTAAGGTTTCCTTCGTGTTCCTTAGTGGTCATCGCTTTCCCGCGCTGGCCGTCTCAGCCCGCACCGCCCGTTCCACTCATCTCACTCTACGTGCTACCCTCGAAATCGGAGACAAACACTGCCGTGAAACCGATTACCAAGCTTCTGCTCCTGACCGTCCTGATCGTGCTGGGAAACTCCCTGGTGCTGGCCGCCGATCGCGGCACGCTCGTCCGCGAGGCGGTTATCTACCTGTCTCCCGACACAACTTCGAGCAAGCTCGCCCAGGTCGAACGCGGACGGGAACTGATTCTCCTCGACAAAAGCCGCAACTGGCTGCACGTCGAAGCTCTGCTGGGCTTAGCGCAAACTCCCGATCCCACCTTCGTTTTGGACGACGAGGACCAGGGCAAAACCATCAGCGGCTGGGTTCTCGATTCCGGCGTCGTCTGGCCGTCCACTCCCAGCGGCGACCGCATCCTGTTCGGCGCCGCCGTCGACTCCGAAGACGAGGCCAGCCGCCGCCACGGACGCCGCGGCGCGGCGCAGGATGCCTTGCGACTCTATCATCGCGTCTACGATTTGTTCCCCAGCGCGCCCCTTGCCGCCGAAGCCCTCTACCGTGCCGCCGACATTCGATGGCAGATCGACAAATCAGATATGCAGTCCCGCCCCTCCGCGCGCGAGAAGGAATCCTACCTTCGCGAAGGCATCGACGATCGGTCCATGAAGCAGGTGATGAAAAAGTTTCCTGACACGAAGTGGGCCCAACTCGCCGCGTTCCACCTGCTCGACAACAAACTCTGCGGAGACTGGCAGGGTTCTTCCAAGTGCCCCGACAAGGAAGCCGACATCTACGAAAAGTACGTAAAGGAACACCCCGAATCTCCCGCCGCTCCCGAGGCGCTGTACAGCGCCGCTTCTCGCCGAGCCGCCCTGATCGAGATTTATAAAACTGAAGAACAGGCGAAGAAGTCCGACCAATCCAAGGACCTGGCCATCTCGCTGGCCCAGCAGTTAGTCTCCAAGTATCCGCAAAGCGACTGGTCGTCCCGTGCGCAAACGCTGCTGTTCCTGGTGCAGCAAGGAGTACCGACATACGGCAACGCGATACAGTAGGGTATCGATACGTGGTCGGTTTCGCCCTCTTAGTGGAACGGAAATGGTATGATCGCAAGGCGAGACGTTTTGAAGCGCCGCGAGAGATCGTTCTGGTCAAAATCTCCCCTGCGCGGGGGAGGGCCGTTCTCCGTGCAAACTAAATAGCGAATTCATGAACTGACGCTGCCTCACTTTCAAGCAGCGTCCGGTTCAGGTACTACTTAATAGCAATTACTTCTTAGAGTATCTGCTTACAAGACTCCAAGTGGCTTAGCCGCAGGAGTTAGGCTGTCAGGTAAAGCCACTTGGGATTTACCCTTCTATTTACTTTCCGCTGGCACCTTAATCTGGGAACGATCGGCTGCCATAATGTATGGCACGCCAGCTTGCACGGTGATCTTGCCGGTCACGCATACGCTCTTGCCCTTGTAGGCGGCAATTGCCTCTTCTGGCCCGGTAGTCCCGAAGGTCACGAAGTAGAACACCGGATTCGGTTCAGGCTGATCGAGATCGAAGGTTACCGGTTTTCCGCGGCCTGCGAGTCCATACCTGGAAACTTTCGTGTCTACAACCTTTCCGCATACGGTTACCGTGTCGCCGGCGCGGCTCTTTGCCTCGGTAGGGGTTATGCGCGGTGGCGGTGGCGCGCTCTGAGCAAAGGCGAGAGCCGACACGACCGTCATACACATCATCACGATAAGGGGTCTGATAATCGTCATATTTTAGTTCCGCGATTCGGCTTGAGAAAGCCAGCCGGATTCAGGCAATCGGCACTTGCATAGCGCCAATCATCCCGACCAACTCTAATCTTAGATCCGGCAACGCGTCAATCTCCTTTTAGTTAGCATTACCCTGCTTTTAGTTAGCATGACCATGGGGGAGGTGGGAGGGCCACCAACGTTTCACTTCTTCTCTTCATCCTTGGACGGCGGCAATGCAGCGCCCTGTTTTTTTGCGGCAATCATTCCCGATAGTTCTTGCAACACCGTTCCCCGCAGTTTTTCGTATCCAATTGAACCACTCATGAAATGACCATTTATGAAGAAGCTGGGTGTGCCCTCCAACCCGAGGCGCCTGGCTTCCTGGGCATCCTTCTTCACGACAGGAATTTGTTCTCCGCCGTCGAGGCATTTATCGAAACTGGCGGTATCAAGTTTAAGCGTGCGAGCCTGCAGCTTCAGCTCGGATGTTTGAAGTCTCTTGTTTTGAAACAAGGCATCATGATACTCCCAGAACTTGCCTTGTACGCCAGCGCAGCGCGCGGCCTCGGCGGCTCTGGCAGCAAGCGGGTGACTGGGAAGGGGGAAGTCCTTGAAAACCAGTGACACCTGCTCGCCAAATTGTTCCCGCAGCCGTCTCAGATCGTCGTTCACTTTTTGGCAATAAGGGCACTCATAATCCGCGAATTCGATGATCTGGACTGGAGCCTTCTCAGAACCAAGCCTCTCAGCATTCGCAACCTCGACACGAGCACTGGGCTGGCTCAGCTCAACGATCACACCATACTGAGCCCGCAGTTCGGCGAGGTACGCGTCCCGCGCTTTTTTCGTGCGCAACTGGTGTACCGTATCGATGATGTGGATTCGCGCCGACTCGTAAGTTTCGTCGGTTTGTACGCCCTCGTAGTAGAAGCGGAGCTGATCCTCCGTCGGTTCTGGGACGTTGATGGCAACATGACGCTTGTATAATTCGTCAAGCGTCACGCCTTCCTTCTTCGCCTGCATCTCCAATAGCTGATCTTCAATGTATAGCTCGAGGGCATCGCGTTCGGCAAGGTAGTATTTGTATTTGGCCTGGAGCAGTTTGCCCGCCTCTTTTTCCGCCAGCTCGTCTGCGGTCACCTTGCGACCGCCAATCTCGGCTACTACGCTGGAGTCATTCTGGCCCAATGCTGGAATGGAAAAAGCGCTCATAGCGATTCCCAGTCCAAGCGCAATCAGAGTGTGCTTGGTTAACATCGTGGATTTCCTCTCTTCTTTTTTGGGGGGAGTCAGAATGAAATAAGTGTAAAGGACCGGACGCCGAGTTGTAAACCCGGCGTCCGGGATGTTTGGATTTGGCCCGGCCGAAGTCCCCAAAAAGCAACTTTAGTCAGGCTTTACAGCCCTTCAAGCCGAAAGACTAGAAGTCGTAGTCTTCTGGCGTGCAGGGGCAGAGACCGTAGCCGCTGCCAATGGTTAGCCCATAAGAACACAGGGCCCCGAGGTTAGCCGCTTCAGTCCCCCCGAGATTCGAGTCGGCCAACAGGGTTTCGGTAACGAACCACGGTCCCTTGCTGGTATCTAGCCCGCCAGACGTTGTTGGGATGCCGTTCGTCGTTGCCTGGATGTGCGTCATCCAGCCCCGCAGTCCGGGAACCGGGTCGATGTTGCAGGTAGGGTCAGGGCTCGCAGACGAAACGACCTTGATAACGCCACGTTGAGTTTGCCCTCTGCCGGTGAATTCGTCGGCCGTGAGCTCTTTATTCACGGATTCCGAAAGCAGACCGTCTGACGTGATTAAGCAGGCGCAGCACGACCTCAACTCCTGGCTGTCATCGAACACGTAGATGTGCGCCCACAGGGTTCCGTTTTCGACTCCCTCGGGGGCTGTGGTTGCCTGGTCGCCATCGTTGATGATACGCAAGGTTCCATCCGGAGCCCCACTGGTATTTGCATTGGAATAATAGGTGACGAAATAGACGCTGTTGTCACCCACGTTTTGAGCGAAGGCATTGCCCCCCAGCATCAGGGTGATTGCCAGTATCGGAAGTAGCAACAATCCGAGCTTTTTCATTTTTTTGGATCCTCCTGTTGTTTGTAGCGCACGGTGCTAGGGGAGGGGCAGCTATCGGCGCTCACCGAACTTTTAACCTTTTCTTGGTTCTTTTCAAGTACCCACGTGGCTTAGTCAAGAACACTACCGTCCGGAAGCTACTACTTATGGAGTAGTTCCATAATCTAACCCGGCACATGCAGCAGAGTAACTTTGCGGGACGATCCACTAAGTTACCGAAGGCTCTGGGATATATAAGTGGCGCTTTGTGGCCGCGGCCATCGCGCGGATAATGCCGTCATTGTGGGGGTTGCCCACGTAACTGTCGACTAAAGTCCTTCATCATTTGCTCGCGAACCTCCGGAGGTATCGGCTCCGCCGGAGGCGCCATAATTGGCGGCGGCGGGACCACAACCGATGCGGACGAGGCATCTGCTGGAGGTGTAAAAAGCACAGATGTGCTTGGAGGTTTAAAAAGCACAGAAGAGCTGGGTGTCGTCGGCTTCGCAGACGCACTGACGGTCTGATCGGTTGCAGGCGTATCCGTTCGATGGAGGAACAGCAAGACCTGCGTCGGGTCGTGCGGCGGTTGCGGAGAACTCACGATGACGAAATCGAAAGGAGACCCGTTGAGCAGCGACGCCAGCACATCTTCTGCTCGTCCCGGCCCCGCGTGCTCAATAATGCGGTCAAGGCCACTTCCGGACGGAACATCGATCTCGGCCCCAGTTTTCTCCGCAACCAATTTCAGCACCTCGGCCAGAGTTAAGGTTTCCGCATCAATCGTGAGTTGGCCACCCTGATAGGTGACCACGGGCGATCGTGCAGTGCCGACGACCGTACCAACGCGGGCCGCAGCACCCTCATCCGACAGCTGCGGTAATACGGCGCTGCGGGCTACGTTCTGTCTTCCCACCGCTGGGCCTGCGGCAACCGCACCCGGCAGCGACGCCAGTTCGGAGCTGCGGGCGACGTTCTGTCTTCCCACCGCTGGGGCGGCGGCAACCGCAGACGGCAGCGACGGCAGTTCGATGCGGGCGATGGTCTGTTGTCCCACCGCTGGGGCGGCGGCAACCGCATGCGGCAGCGGCGCCTGTTCGGTGCTGCGGGCGACGTTCTGTTGTCCCACCGCTGGGGCGGCGGCAACCGCACTTGGCAGCGGCGGCTGTTCGGTGCTGCGGACGACGTTCTGTCTTCCGACCGCCGGGGCTGCGGCAACCGCATTCGGCAGCGGCGGCAGTTCGGTGCTGCGAGCGACGTTCTGTCTTCCAACCGCCGGGGCTGCGGCAACCGCATTCGGCTGCGGCGGCTGTTCGGTGCTGCGAGCGACGTTCTGTCTTCCAACCGCCGGGGCTGCGGCAACCGCATTCGGCAGCGGCGGCTGTTCGGTGCTGCGGACGACGTTCTGTTGTCCCACCGCTGGGGCCGCACCCAGCAACAGCGGCAATTCGGTCTTGCGGGCAATGTTCTGCTTTTTCACCACCGGGGCGGCAACCGCAGACGGCAGCCCCGGCAATTCGGTGTTGTGGGCGACGCTCTGTCTGCCCACCACCGGGGCGGCGGCAACTGCAGACGGCAGCGCCGGCAGCTCGGCGTTGTGGGCGACGCTCTGTCTGCCCACCACCGGGGCGGCAGCAACCGCAGACGGCAGCGCCGGCAGCTCGGCGTTGTGGGCGACGCTCTGTCTGCCCACCACCGGGGCGGCGGCAACCGCAGACGACAGCGCCGGCAATTCGGTGTTGCGGGCGACGCTCTGTCTGCCCACCACCGGGGCGGCGGCAACCGCAGACGGCAGCGGCAATTCGGGGCTGCGGACAATGTTCTGCCTCCCCAGCACTGGGGCCGTCAACTGTTGCGTTTTCCCGGCGGCGACCTGGGCGGAAGGAGGACTCACGGGAGCAGTGGCGGCATCCTCAAGCCGGACCTGCGTCAATACAGAGTAATTGGGGTCCGCAACGACAACGGCTTCGAGAATAACGACTCGCGGCTGCGGAAGTGAAGACGGTGTCCGGTACACTCCCTGTTTGTCGATGGTCCCGCAAGCCGCGCCGAAACAGCCGATCCCCGAGACGTTCCAATGTACGGCAACTGGCTTTCCCTGAGCGTCAGTAACTTCGAAACGCTGAGTTTGATTGGCGGGGACGGTGGCTCCATCTGGATGAACGGTGAATCTGTGCGGAACGGCACGCGTTGAGCGATGAACGGTCAACGCTGGTTCGGGAGAAGTGGAGGCCCAGAGTGCTTGCGATCCAAAACAGGCCAGCAGACCGAGTGCGACCGCGATGCGCGGGGCGCCTCGAATGCGATTGAGCAATTCGAGAATAAACCGTCTTCGCGAACCGCCTATGCGGCGATCACACCTGGCTGGCTTATCTCTGTGCATAACCGCCCCTCACTTCCGTTCGCAACTATCGACGGCTGCAAACGGTCGCGCGCAAACGCAACTTCTTGAACGCGGCTTGCGCCACCGCCGGGGGGAAGGCCGCGCTGGCGGACTCCAATACATATTACACCTCCCGCTAGTTTGCGGGATCGCGATTCAGCGCCAGATCCGGTTTCAGGGCAGGATCAGGTTCGCACACGCATTACGCTGCGTTGTCTTTATCTTAAATCTTATGACTTCGTCGCTCGGCACCGAGAGTCGGGTCTGGCATGGAGCGCATTCGGGCTGTGACGACGACCGAACCTCCTCCCCGGATTCAAGCTCATGGAATCTGCCCTGAACACAACTAGTTAACTACGGAAATCTCCCTGGCAGCAATGCCACGATTGGGCTAGCCAATCCGTTTATTTCCTCTTGACAAAGCTACGTCTACTGCAGGAAACTATTAACGCTGTCTTCGGGCCATAGTATTGTGGCTGCGAGTGCCACTCCCCCACCTAAAGCCCGGACCGGAACTCAATTAAAGATCGTCCCCTTGATCGTGGTCGTGACCGGGATGTGTCCGGTCGCACCCAGGAGAACTCCTCGTGAGGGTTCTGGGCGTGACGGGACCGCCGCTTTCGAACCAAGGAGAACACAGTGTCGATGGCTCCGAGCACCAACGGCTTTTTGTTGCTAGATGGTGGATTTAATCTGATTGCAGCCAACGATCCCGCCCTTCAAATCCTCAGCTTCCCCAGCGTGGCGGATCGGATCAAGCAACCCAAGGTCTTTCTTGCGGACCGGGTCCGCACCACTCTCCTCGACCATGGGAATCAGGACGGACCGGCTTTCGTCAGAGAGTTTAAGTCGGGCAAACGCCGCTACATCTGCAAGAACTTTCGCGTTGACTGTAACGGTCATTATCCCGTTCAACCCGCTTTCGCTGTGCTGCTGGAGCGGACCGCAGCGGAAAGTAGTGGGCTCTCAGAAATCTCTGAACAGTTTGATCTGACTCAACGTGAACGTGAAACAGTCGAGCTACTTCTACAAGGTCTTACCAGCAAAGAGATCGCAACCCGCATGAAGATCAGTCCTAATACCGTAAAAGCGTTCCTTCGATTAGTAATGGTCAAAATGAAGGTTTCAACCCGTTCTGGAATTGCTGGCAAGGTTGCAGGATCAAGGCCAAACGCTTAGGTTTTTGCGCATTCGAAGTTTAATAGAGGATTAGTCCGATTGAAGAATTTACTGGATCCGGGACTTCGGGCATCATGCCATTATTGTGACCTATCCCTCAGAGCGAGAACGACGCCACCACGAGCGTTATCCGCAGATGCTTGAAGTGCATGCACGGAGTTTGCTATCGGATCAGACGACGAGTGCCCCACCGCCAAAGGAATTTGACGGCCGCATTCATAATCTGAGCAACGGCGGCGTTTGCATCCTTAGTTCGTATCCCTTGCAGGCGGCCACGTTCCTGTGCTGCGATTTACCTGTGTTGGATGCTCCAGTAGCGATTCCCACGCTCATGCAGGTGCGATGGACTGCAAAGCGCGGGAATAAATCTGCGAGCTACATCAGTGGCCTTCAGTTTGTTGTCTAGCCACGCGACCCAATTGTCGGAAAATGGCTCTTAAGACTTGCGGTTCGCCTCCGCCGACATGGTATCCAAATGGGTTAGTACGATTTGAGAATTTCCTCGAAATAGTCCAGTCGATATAGTTCTATTTGGTTAGTTCGTGCGCGCCCCTCCCCCCGAATTGCCCCAGGAGTCCACCATGAGTTTTTGGCCAGCCTGTCGTCCAATCAGCGCTCTTGGTGTGCTCATAGGCTTAAGTTTGTTCTTCAGTTGCGGTTCAGGGAGCACCTCACAAGGCCCGGCAAAACTCTCACAAATTAATATTGCTCCCGCTAACCAGACCATTGCGAAAGGCACAACCCTGCAGCTCAGCGCGACCGGCTATTATGCGGATGGGACTACGCACGCCTTAGGTGCTTCGGTAACTTGGCAGACGACCCAGTCAGCCGTGGCCACGATCAGCACTCAAGGCGACGTAACTGGCGTGGGCGAAGGCGTCGCACAATTGTCTGCGGCCTATCAAGGCGTAACCGGCAGCACGTCGGTCAACGTCGGGCCGCCCGCATTGCTCAATTTGACGGTCGGTCCGAACCAGTCCTCTCTGCCTGTGGGTGAATCCGAGCAGCTCACCGTGACCGGGAACTACTCCGATGGAACGGTTCAAAATCTGACTCAATCCGCAACGTGGAGTTCATCGGCTCCGGGCGTGGCGACGATCACCGCGGGAGGTCTGGCGACGGCTATGACAGCGGGCACCTCGAGCCTCAGCGCGACCATGACCAGTATCACCAGCTCAGCCACGCTGACGGTGACGTCGGCGGCGCTGGTGTCGATTGCGGTGACGCCGGGGAACGCTTCGATTGCCGCCGGGAATACGCAGCAGTTCGCGGCCACAGGATCGTACAGCGACGGCAGCGCGCAGAATCTGACGAGCACGGCAGCGTGGAGTTCAGCGGCTCCGGGTGTGGCGACGATCACGCCGGGAGGTCTGGCGACCGGCGTGAAAACGGGCCAATCGAGCCTCAGCGCGACGCTAGGCAGCATTACCGGCTCAGCCGCGCTAGCGGTGACGGCGCCGGTGCTGGTGTCGATTGCGGTGACGCCGGGAAACGCTTCAATTGCCGTGGGGACTAAGCAGCAGTTCACGGCCACGGGAACGTACAGCGACGCCAGCACGCAAAATCTGACGAGCACGGCAGCGTGGAGTTCATCGGCTCCAAGCGTGGCGACGATCAGCGATGCGTCTGGCTCGCAGGGATTGGCCACGACGGCCGGCTTAGGCACGACAACGATGCAGGCGACGTCGGGCGCGATCAACGGCTCGACTACGTTGACCGTAACCGCAGGCTTTGTTTTGACCGGCAGCCTGAACACAGCACGCGCCTCACATACCTCGACAGTGCTGAACAACGGCATGGTGCTGATTGCGGGAGGCTATAACGGCAATGTCTTAGCCAGTGCCGAGCTGTACAATCCCGCGACTGGAACCTTCACTCCCACCGGCAGCCTCAACACCGCGCGCCTCTATCACACCGCAACCCTGTTGAACAATGGCATGGTGCTGATCGTGGGAGGCTACGCTGAGAACGGCAACATCTTAGCTAGTGCCGAGTTGTACAATCCCGCGACCGGGACCTTCACTCCCACGGGCAGCCTGAATACCGCGCGCGAACTCCACACGGCGACCATGATCCAAGGAATAATGATCAATGGCATGGTGCTGATTGCGGGAGGCCAGGGCTCCGCCGGCGCCCTGGTCAGTGCCGAGCTGTACAATCCCATGACCGGCACCTTCTCCCCTACCGGCAGCCTGAACACCGCGCGCCTCTATCACACCGCAACCCTGCTGAACAATGGCACGGTGCTGATTGCGGGAGGCTACGACAGCAACGGCAACACCTCAGCCAGCGCCGAGCTATACAATCCAGCGACCGCGACCTTCACGCCCACCCTCAGCCTGAACACCGCGCGCTACAGGCACACGGCGACTCTGCTGAACGACGGCATGGCGCTGATTGCGGGGGGCGAGGACTCCAATGGCAACGCCTTAGCCAGTGCGGAGCTGTACAATCCCGCGACCGGGAGCTTCACACTCGACGGCAGCCTGAATACCGCGCGCATCCTCCACACGGCGACGCTGCTGAACAATGGAACGGATCTGATGGCCGGCGGCTACGGTTCAGGCGCCTACTTAACCGCTGCGGAGCTGAACGATCCCGCAACCGGGACCTTCACCCCCACCGGCAGCCTGAACATCGGGCGCTACTTGCACACGGCTTCGCTGCTGAACAACGGACTGGATCTGGTTGCAGGGGGCTATAACTCCAGCGGTTATCTGGCCAGTGCCGAGCTGTACGAAGCGGGCACGCAGACCCCGCCGAACCTCGTTTCCATCTCTATAAGTCCGAGCAACCCCACGGTTCCTCTCGATACCGCGCAGCAGTTGATCGCCACGGGCACGTTCAGCGACGGCAGCACAGAGCAGCTTGCTTCGGTGACCTGGAGTTCCTCAAACACCGCGGCCGTCGGCATCACCGACGATGCCAGCAACATGGGTGCGGCCTATGCTCTGGGCGGCGTGGGCGGCACGGCAACGGTGAGTGCGTGCGCGGGCTCGGTGTGTGGCTCGACAACGGTGACGGTTGGGCCGCCCGCGCTGGTATCCATCGCGGTCACTCCGGCAAACGGGACGATCCCGGAGGGCGAGTCGTTACCTTTTGCTGCCATGGGGACATACAGCGATAAAAGCAAGAAAAATCTGACTGCATCGGTGACGTGGAGTTCATCGGATCCGTATGTGGCGATGATCGCAGCGGGAGGTATGGCGACAGGTTGGGCAATGGGAACCACGAGCATCAGCGCGAACGTCGGATCCGTGACCGGAACCGCAAACCTGACAGTGATTCCCGCTGCGGTAGTCGGCTTGAACATTACCCCGGCAACACTATTCATGTCCGTGGGGAGTAGCCTCCAGCTCCAAGCGATCGCAACCTTGAGCGATGGATCGACGCGGGAGATGAACGCAAACGTAGCATGGAGTTTGCAGGGGACAGGCATCGCTACCGTGAGCAGCGCCGGAGTGGTGACTGCTGACCAAATTGGCGCGGCGACAATCCAGGCACAGACCAGTGGCTTTACTGCATCGGCTAGTCTCACCGTAGCGCCGGTCAGCGCTTTGAACATCGTCCCGGCAACACTCTCGCTGGCCCCGGGGACTAGCAGCCAGATCCAGGCGATCGCAACCTTGAGCGATGGAACAATGCAAGACCTGACCGCAATCCTAGCGTGGAGTTCGACGCAGCCGGACATTGCCAGCGTGAGCAGCGGCGGACTGGTGACTGCTTTGCAGGTTGGCTCGACGACGATTCTCGCAGGGGGCAATGGCATTACTGGGTCGGTTAGTCTCACTGTAGCGCCACCTATCGCCCTGAACATTGTCCCCTCACCATTATCCATGGTCTTGGGGAGTAGCAGTCAGCTCCAAGCGATGGCAACGCTGAGCGATGGAACAATCGAGAACATGACGGGAACGGGAACCGTGGCGTGGAGTTCGGCGCAGCCGGGAATAGCGAGCGTGAACAGCGGCGGAATGGCCACTGCCAACCAAGTGGGCGCGACGACGATTCTCGCTGAAGCCGGCGGTGTAACTGGATCGGTTAGCGTCACCGTAACGCCACTGCTTCTCGTGAATTACTTTGATGCCGCCTATGCCCAGACATCGGGTATTGAGGGCACCGTTCGACTTACTAACACCGGTCTTACGGGCGGAAACCTGTGCGCCATGGTTTACGTGTTCGACCAGCATCAGGTATTGAACGAGTGTTGTGGATGTTCGGTGTCGGACAGCGGGTTGCTGACATTGTCCTTGCTCAACGATCTCACGGCAAATACTCTGAGTGGGACACTACCTCAAGCGGGAATGATCGAGGTGGTGTCGTCGGATCCCACACAGAATCCGCAATGTGATCCCAGCTCCTTAGCCCCGACTGGCATAATCGTTGGTTGGGAGACTAACCCTCAACCCGACGGCGACGGTACCTTCCAAGTAACGGAGAGAAGCTTTACTCAAGTGCCGCTGGGCGGTGAAGGGACAGTTCTGCAAAATGAGTGCAGTTACTTGAAGCAACTGGGCAGCGGCGCGGGCATTTGTACCTGCGGAAGCGGCGACTAAGCCTTCGCGGGGTGTTACCGGTAGATGCTCCAAGCTTAGTCGCGACAGCATCGCCGCTGCTTACGTCTCAACGAGGCAAATGTACTTGTTTCGGGAAGTGCGGGGAATCCTGTCGTGCACTTCCTTTTACCGATGTTTGCTCCGATCATCAGAAGAGCACAAGCGCCGGAGACTCTCCACACAGATTAAGACCCGCACGCATCGTTTCTTTCGAACTGACGATCTCGTGTTGATGGGGAGAAAACTGCGGAGTGGAGGCTGGAAGATGATTACAGACAGACGTAGTTGTCTGCGGCATAAGGTGCATGGGCCAATCTTTGCCAGTTTCGATGGGGTCACGGGCGGCATGATTCTGGATCTCAGCGAGCAGGGCCTGTCAATGCAAACGGCCGTCCCCCTGGAAGCTGACCACCAATTTCAACTCAGCATCGATCTGCCGAATTCGGACACCCACCTGGACACCCACCTGGAGACGACTGGCTATATCGCATGGGCAGATGCTCTCGGTCGCGCCGGGGTGCGATTCTCCGAGCTCCCCGTGGAGGCGCGCCAGCGCTTGGATGAGTGGCTGGTACTCAATGACACAGCGCCCAGTCGCAAGGCACCGAAGCTTAGCTTCGACCGAGTGCCTGGTTTGGGCTTGGGCACCAAGTCTTCAGGTAATGCAGCTTGCGAGCCGCGGTCCATTAGTTTGGAATCCGAAGCTGGTAGTTTGGAAGCCGAAGCTGGCGCAGCAGGAATCCATGGTCGGCCACCGGTTTCGACCTCAATTCAGTATGAGTTCAACTCGCTCGGGTCGGATCTGAATACTGCGCTGCGGGTTATCGGCGAACGCGCGCGGACTCTCTTACGCGGCACTGGCGCGGCCATCGCGATCGTCGACGGAGGTCCTATGATGTGCCGGGCCAGCGTCGGAACCGGCGGACCACCCCTCGGAACCCACGTGGATATCAACTCGGGTTTTTCCGGGGAGTGCATACGTACAGGAAAAACCCTGCGTTGCGACGACGCCGAGACTGATTCCCGCATCGAAGCCGCGATCTGTCGGCACCTCGGTATTCGCTCGATCGTGGCCGCACCCATCCGCTACGAGCGTGAGGTCGTTGGAGTGCTGGAGGTTTTCTCCATGCAGCCCTTTGCTTTTGACGAGGGCGACCTCGCGGTTCTGGAGCGTCTGGCACAGACCGTGCTCCTCATGGTGAGCCACACGCAACCTTTCAAGCGCGGTTAGCGGTCGATACGCAGACTCTGTTACTGAAGTGGTTAATGGGCATCGTCATGATGGTTCCTTCGAATTTGAAACGCTGGTTTCAGCGATTCACCGGGCCATGTACACTGCGAAAAGCGCCTAGGGGGTAGGGGAAAGCCCGCGCATCTCCGAGCATGAGCGCTTGCCGGCGATGCGCAGCCCGTGGCTTCGAGGTCAAGCACTACTAACAACAACTTAAGAAGGATATGTTATGCCACGATCACAACCAATGATGGTACGCAGATTTACTACGGCCAGGAGCGGGCGTGCACGTTCTCAATGAACGTGGATACGGTGCGTGAGAACCAGAACGGATTCAACTTCATCTAAAAATATTGCCCCTCTGCACCGCCGCCCGAAAATTCGAGGCCAGGAGACTCCCTTGAAACTCAGTTACGAACGCCGCCGCGTTTTCCTGTTGGCCGGAGTCTTGATTTGTGGAACAGCGACATCCGTTGCACAAACTGAGACAACACCCGGTTCGAGCACACCGGGCCAAGCCATCCCCGGAACAAATGGAGTGAGCCCATTCGCAAGCAGCGTGCCGGCAAAACTCGTTCCAGGAATTATGCCGCTTTCGTTGCGGGACGCCATCGACCGCGGGTTGAAGCAAAATCTCGGACTGCTGCTTTCGAATGCGGACATTCGCTCGTCCAGAGGACAGCGCTGGGAGCAGTTAGGCGCTCTCCTGCCGCACGTGACGGCGGCGCCTTATGTTGCGGAGTCGAAGCTCAATGTCGATGAGCTCGGCTTTGCCGGCCTCGCTAGCCTCTTGCATATCTCGCCATCGGTTGGCCCTTTTTCTTACTTTGACGCGCGCGCCAATGCGACCCAGTCCCTGTTCGATTGGAAGTCGATCAACGCTGCTCGCGCGGCTAACCAGAGTTTGAAATCCGCCAGCTATACCTTCAAGGATGCCCGCGATCTGGTTGTGCTGGCTGTGGGCTATGTTTATTTACGGGCCATCGCCGACGAAGCCCGAATTGAAACGGCAGAAGCGCAGATCAAGACGGCACAGGCGGTCTACGATCAGGCAGCGGACCAGGTGAATGCCGGTACTTCGCCGGACATCGACGGTCTGCGCGCCAAGGTCGAGCTCCAGACCCGGCAACAGCAATTGATCCAAGCGAAGAACAACTTCGCCATCCAGAAGCTGACCGTGGCGCGCGTGATCGGCTTGGCTCCCGGACAGGAATTCGAATTCACCGACAAGTCGCCCTATCAGCCGATCGAAGACATCACGGTTGATGCGGCACTGAAACGCGCATACGCTTCGCGTTCCGATTATCAGGCGGCGATGACCGACGTACGCGCGGCGGAATTCTCCCGTAAGGCCGCGGTGGGCGGATATCTCCCGTCGCTTTCCCTGGACGCGGATTACGGGCTCGGAGGGTCGCACCCCTCCACGGCTACGCCAGTAGCCGACGTACGCGGAACGCTGACGATTCCCATCTTTCAAGGTGGTATCGTTCACGGCGATGTTTTGCAGGCCGACGCCAGACTCGAGCAGAGCCGCGAGCGCCTAGACAATCTGCGAGGGCAGATCGACTCCGACGTGCGCGCGGCGTTGCTGAACCTACAGTCGTCGGCGGAGCAAGTTAATGTGGCGCGCAGCAACATTGATTTGGCGGAACAGACGCTCGTTCAGTCGCGCGATCGTTTCAGCGCGGGGGTCACCGATACCGTGGAAGTGGTGCAGTCGCAGGAGCTGGTTGCGAGCGCGCACGAACAGTACATCTCGAGTCTCTACAACTATAATTATGCAAAAATTTCCCTGGTTCGCGCTCTGGGCATCGCCGAGCAGGGCGTCAAAGAATATTTCAGAGGAAAATGAACATGGCGGAAGAAAACCCACCCCGTTCTGTGCCTGAGACGGGCAATGAATCCCCGGTCGATCCATCCCCGGCCGATCCGTCGCCCTTGGCGGACAGGGGCTATACGCCGCCGGTGCGCAGGAATCCCAAGCGCCGCAGAAACATCGTGATTCTGGCCGGCATCGTGGTGGTGCTTGTCGCCGGGGTGTTCTTGTGGCGCTACTTGAGCAGCTACGAATCGACCGACGACGCCCAGGCCGATGTTCATCTCTATCCCGTCAGCGCACGCGTTTCCGGTTATGTGGTGCGGGTCAACGTGGATGACAACCAGTGGGTGGAGAAAGGCGCGGTGCTGGTGGAGATCGACCCGAAAGACTATGAGGTTGCGGTCGCGCAAGCGCAAGCTAATCTCGCCAACGCCGAAGCGACGGCCCAATCGCTGAATATCACGGTTCCGATTACTTCAGTAAACACTTCAAGCCAACTAAGGTTCACTGCGTCCGGCATCGAAGACGCCAACGCCGGAGTCATCGCGGCCGAGAGGCAACTGAACGCCGCTCATTCTCAACTGGAGGCGGTCGAGGCGAACGATGTGAAAGCGCAAGACGATCTCCACCGCTACAAGTTACTGGTCGATAAGCGGGAGGTATCGCAGCAAATCTACGATCAAGCATTGGCCACGGCTAAATCCAGCACTGCGACAGTAGAGGCCGCCCGCGCCAGTGAGTCTGCAGCGCAGCAATTCGTCCAACAGGCCCGAAGCCGCCTGGCGCAAGCCGATGCGAACCACCGATATGCGGAGACCGGTCCGCAGCAAGTGTCGTCGACCCGGGCTCGCGTGCGGGCTGCGATCGCCGATGTTGAGCAAAAGAGCGCGCTACTCGAACAGGCCCAGCTTAATCTCGGATACACGAAAATCGTTGCTCCGGTCAGCGGCGAAGTGAATAAGACGGTGGTGGTTGGGATGAACGTACAAGACGGGCAGCAACTTCTCACCGTGGTGCCTCTCGATGAAGTGTGGGTCACCGCCAACTTCAAAGAGACCCAGCTTAGGCACATGCGGGTCGGACAAAGAGCGGAAATTCACGTGGATTCGAGCGGCCGGACTTTAAAAGGCCATGTGAACAGCATTGCGGGAGCAACCGGCCCGCTATTCAGTTTACTTCCGCCGGAGAATGCCACCGGAAACTACGTGAAAATTGTGCAGAGGATTCCGGTAAAGATCGTCCTCGATCCGGGGGAGAACAAGGATCGCCGGCTTCGACCGGGCATGAACGTGGTGCCGGACGTGTACCTGAAATGAGTTCCGTTCGATGAATTTCGCCTAATGAGTTTCGCCAATGAGTTCCGCTGCGCTCACTATCGACCAAGCCGTTTGGCGGCCCAAGTACAATCCTTGGCTGATTGCTGTGGTCGTGGCGATGGCAGCCTTCATGGAGGTCCTCGACACCAGCATCGCTAACGTGGCCCTGCCGTATATGGCCGGGAATCTGGGCGCGAGCAACGACCAAAGCACGTGGGTGTTGACTTCTTATTTGGTCTCGAATGCCATCATCCTACCGATCAGCGGCTGGCTCGCAGGCGCCTTCGGACGGAAGCGCTTTTTCATGACTTGCTTGAGCGTCTTTACCGTGAGTTCTTTGCTTTGCGGCATCGCCCCGAGTCTTGGGTTTCTACTTCTCTTCCGCGTGTTGCAAGGGGCGGGCGGCGGCGGATTGCAGCCGATGGCTCAGGCCATTCTGGCCGACACTTTTCCACCACAACAGCGAGGCCTGGCGTTTGCGCTGTATGGCATTACGGCTATCATGGCACCCACGATCGGGCCAACCTTAGGCGGTTGGATCACGTTCAACTATTCCTGGCGGTGGATTTTCTTCATTAATCTCCCGGTCGGCTTGGCCACATGGTTTCTGGTGCGGCGCTTTGTCGAAGATCCTCCCTATTTAAGCCGGCTCA
The DNA here is from genome assembly GCA_963749275.1 of uncultured Acidobacteriaceae bacterium. Classification (GTDB taxonomy): domain Bacteria; phylum Acidobacteriota; class Terriglobia; order Terriglobales; family Acidobacteriaceae; genus Acidiflorens. The sequence goes on along the minus strand of CAVVNA010000028.1, from coordinate 15,668 downwards.
AGGCGGCTGGAGTCAAGTTGGACTATATTGGCATCGCTCTTCTGACACTCGGTATCGGGGCATTACAAGTGCTGCTCGACAAGGGCCAGGAAGATGATTGGTTCGGGTCGCGCTTCATCACGACTTTAGTCGTCGTCGCGACCGTATGCCTGATCTCGCTGGTGATCTGGGAGTGGTTTCAAAAGGCGCCGATCATCGACGTCCGCATGTTCAAGAGCTTTAACTTCGCGAGTTCAAGCCTGATGATGTTCACTCTGGGAATCTTGTTGTTCAGCAGCCTGGTCCTAATGCCGCAGTTCCTCCAGACGCTGGTGGGGTACACCTCGGAGCTGGCTGGGCTTGCTCTATCGGCCGGAGGCCTTGTTTTGCTGATTGAGATGCCCATCATGGGCCAACTGACAACAAAGTTGCAGGCGCGCTATCTGATTGCCTTCGGCTGGCTGGCACTGTCCATCGCCATGTTCTATTCCACTAAGCGAATTGACTTGCAGATCAGCTTCAGTGCCGCCACGTGGCTGCGCATCGCCCAGGTTATTGGTTTGGGGTTCCTGTTCGTGCCGATTACGCTAGTGGCTTACATCGGAATTTCGCCGGAGAAGAACAACGCGGTCGCCGGAATCATCAATTTCATGCGCAATATGGGAAGCAGCGTGGGAACGTCTTTAGTCACTACATTGATTGCGCGGCGTTCGCAATTCCATCAGGCCAGGCTGGTGCAGAACGTCAGGGTTGACAATCCCAATTTTCTGAATTCGGCTAACGGCCTGACTCAGCATCTCGCTAACTCTGGTGTGGGCAAACACGAGGCGCAAATAGCGGCTTACGCCAGGATTTACCGATCCCTTCAAGCGCAGGCGGCAAGCCTGGCATACATCGACACGTTTATGGTTCTTGCCGTGGGGGCGGCGATCATGTTCTGTCTGGCTTTTGTTTTGAAGAAGAATGATCCTGGAGGCGGTGGTGCTGCGGAAGTGGGCTAAAAGCGTAGCGGAGTAATAATCAATCTGATGTAGTGCCGGAGATAACAAGAGTCAGAGACTTAGTCATGCTGGAAATTAAACTCATCCTTTGCCCCGTCGATTTCTCAGAGTTCTCGATAAGGGCGTATCACCATGCGCTATCGCTGGCCGAGCATTATCGAGCCGAGTTGGTGGCGCAGCACATCGTAGAACTATCGCGATATCCTTATGCCGACTATGGCGCATCTGGGGGCGACTATCAGGAGTTCTGCCGGGCGCTTCGCGAGGGCGGCAAGGAGCAACTGCAAGAATTCGTGAATAACCACACCCACGATGAAATTCGGCCGGAGCTGGTGGTGCACCAGGGAACGGCGCCGGACTGTATTCTGTCGTTTGCGCAAGCCCACAAAACGGACCTGATCGTCATGGGAACGCACGGCCAGCGAGGGTTTGACCGCCTGGTGCTGGGCTCGGTGACCAATCGGGTGATGCGCAGGGCTCCCTGCCCGGTGCTGGCAGTGTGTAAGGCGCCGCACGAGTCTATCGTCGCAGATACGGCCGCAGATATGGCCGCAGGTGAAGAGCGGGGCCGCGTCCACCACTTGAGCCGAGTTCTTTTCTGTACGGATTTCTCCGAGAATTCAGAGCGGGCCTTGAACTATGCGCTCTCTGTGAGAGCGGAGTACGATGCCGAGCTCATCCTGCTGCACGTGTTGGAGGAGGTTCCAGGTCCGGCCAAGATGGAAGAGGCTGTAGCGACAGCGATGGAGCAACTCGATAAACTGATTCCACTGGAGGGACGCAAGACCCTCAAGATTAAGACGGCGGTACGCATTGGAAAACCATACCGGCAAATCATTCAACTCGCCCTGGAAGCGCAAATCGACTTGGTGGCTATGGGAGTACATGGCCGTGGCGCCTTGGACCTAGCGGTGTTTGGTTCGACAACCTATCGGGTGATTCAGTTGGGACCATGCCCGGTGCTCGCCGTCCCCATTTGAACCGTGGCCTCAGTTATATGACGCAGATTATGAAAATCGTCACCATTGAACGCGAGTACGGAAGCGGCGGCGGCGAAATCGCTCAACTTCTTGCGAAGCAGCTTGGCTGGAAGCTTTGGGATCAGTTGCTGACGGAGGAGATCGCGCGGCTTGCTGAATGTCCCAAAGCAGTCGTCGAGGTTCGAGAGGAACGAAATGATCCACTGTACTACCGGCTCTTCAAATCGTTCTTGCGCGGCAGCTATGAAGGAAGCCTCAATGCGCCCAAGCTCAAACTGGTCGACAGCGAAAGCATTTTGAAGATTACAGAACGCGTCGTTCGGCACGCGGCAAAAACCGGAAACTCTGTCATCGTTGGAAGGGGATCGCAGCATTTTCTCAGGGACCGCCAAGACACGTTGCGTGTGTTTCTTTACGCTCCGAGAGAAAATAAAGTGCGGCGCTTGTTGGCTCGCGGCAAAAGTGAGAAAGAAGCCGAACAGCTCGTGGATACCGTTGATCGGGATCGCGGCGATTTCATCCAGAAGTATTTCCACGTCGAGTGGCCTGACCGCGCCATTTACCACACTATGATCAATACTGCGATCGGCGATGAGGCCGTCGTGCACCTGATTCTGGATTTTATGAAAACCCTTGAGCCAAGAGTCACTGCCTGAGCGCTCGCAGAATAGCTAGCCGCGCCGATCTCGAACGCCTTCACGGGAGAGATTCTCGCCCAGTACTAGAACGCGGATGGGTATTGGGAGCAGGACTGCTGTGACTGCGACGAGAGACAGCTGACCGGCGTCAGTCATTTTGGCGAGGACTGGCGGCGATGTCTCCACCACCAATATAGGATCACGGCCCCAGCGACAATCAAGACCGCGAGATTGAAACGCTGCATGGCCCGCAGTAAGTGGCGCCAGTGTTGCCCGAAGAGATATCCGGCGCTGACGATGAAGGTGACCCAGACGGCGGCACCCAGGAAGTTGCAGATCGCAAATGTTCGCCAGCGCAGGCGCAGCACTCCGGCCAGCGGTCCGGCGAAAGTCCGCATGCCGAAGACGAAGCGGGCAAAGAAAGTGGCGGCCGCGCCGTAGCGGGCGAACATTTCCTCGCCGCGTTGTAGCGTGGCCGGCGGAATCCGAAAGACGCTTTGATAGCGATCGAGCAGCGGGCGTCCGCCGTAGTGGCCGAGGGCGTAACCGAGATCGCCGCCGAGAGTGGCTGCACAGGTAGCAACCACGATGATCCAGCCGAGATGGAGTTGGTGTTCGGAATAAGCCAGAAAACTAGCCAGCAGGAGCGTGATCTCACCGGGAACGGGGATGCCGGCGCTCTCCGACAGCAATGCCAGAGCCACGGCCCAGTAGCCGTAGTCGGCAACGAATGCGCGCAGCGAGTGAATGGTCGTGGGAGCCATGAAGTGAAAAAAGTTCTCAGTTCCCAGTTCTCAGATCTCAGGGAGCAGGGTTGACTGAGAACTGAGAACTGGGAACTGAGAACTGGTGCCGGTTAGGAAGTCGATGAGCGCGCGGTTGAAGTCCTCGGACGCTTCTTCGTAGGGCAGATGGCCTACGCCCTCGAATGCCACCAGGCGGGCATCGCGGAAATTCCGGCGCAACGGCTCGGCGGAATGAAAATCCACGGCGCGGTCCTTCGTTCCCCAGAGGAGGAGCGCCGGGTAATCGCGAATCCTGGGGAGCGATCTTTCCAGTTCCGCGAGGTCTGCCGTCCAATTCCTGATGATGTGCGAGGCATGACGGAAGCCGTGATTCTTTTGTACGGGTATGCGATAGCCCGCGAGCGAATCGGGCGGAATTCTTGCACCGTCGCCGAACAGACGGCGCAGCCATAGGTAGTCGAGGGAGCGCCAGCGCTCGATCGTGCTGCGGAAGAGCAGGGAGCCAAAAGCACCGCCCAGAAACGGCGCAAGCCGCTTGCCATGCGGCGACCAGGGATTGACGGGCGCGACCAGCACCAGGCGCCGCAGGCGGGCGTCGGTTGGCCCAACAAGGTTTCGCTCGGCACAGATCGCGGCCACCATGATGGCGACGCCACCGCCGTGGGAAGTACCCAGCAGGTCGAAATCCTTGATCCCGAGCGCGTCCGCGAACTCGAGGACGCGCTCGGCGGTGGCACGTACGGTCCGGTCCATGCCCTCATTCGCTGGCGACAACCCGGCGCCCAGATTGTCGATGGCATAAACGGTCGCATGGGGCGCCAGCGCGGGGATGGTGAATCTCCAGGAAAACGAATATCCCATCAGCCCATGAATCAGAATGAGCGCCGGGCCCGACCCGGCCTTGAGGTAGCGCATGTGCCCTTCGGCGAGTTCGAGCCAGTGCTCTTCAATTTGCACGTCCGTTGCAACTCCAAACCCCGCCGTGCCGGGGCTGGTTTGGCGCTCGGCGGCGGGGATGGATTTATTTCCGGAATTTTTCGTTTCGATGGGCAACGAAATCCTCACAGGCAGCGTCTTAATAACTGATATCGCCTCTATCGCTTTCGGGGAAGCTGCCTCCTGGCTTCCCCTCCTTTTTGCTCCGAACCCCGCAACAGTGCTTCGCTTTACCGTGTTGCCCGAAAACGAGTTCTCACGCGGCCACTGAAGCCGCGTTCTGCGCTTTCTTCCCCTTCTTGCCCAGCAGCTTCTTCAGCACTCTGATGCCTTTATCCACGTGCTTCTCTTCCAGCAAGAACGGCGGCAGGAAGCGCAGGACCGTGTCCTGGGTCGCGTTGAAGAGCACGCCCTCCCCGAGAGCCTGCTCCACCAATGGCCGTGCGGGAATGTCGAGCACGAGGCCCTGAATGAATCCGCGGCCGCGCGCTTCGCGGGTCGCGGCGCACTTGTCGACCAGGTCCTGGAGTTGTTGATGCAGGTATCCGCCAACTTTCACGACGTTTTCGAGCAGGTGCTCTTCATCGACGATCGCCAGATATTCGAGCCCGACGCGGCACGCCAGCGGACCGCCGCCAAAGGTGGTGCCGTGCTGTCCGGGCGAAATCGCGGAGGCGAAGTGTTCTTTGGACAGGAATGCGCCGAGCGGCACTCCCGCGGCGATCGGCTTGGCGATGGCGACGATGTCGGGCACAACTCCGAAGCCTTGGAAGGCGAAGATGTTGCCGGTACGGCCGAGGCCGCACTGGATTTCGTCGAAGATAAGAGCAGCCTGGTGCTGGTCGGCAAGCGTACGACATGCGCGCAGGAAATCTTCGGAACATTCCAGGATGCCACCTTCGCCGAAGATGGGCTCCAGCACGATGGCGCAGGTGTTGGCTGTGACGGCAGCGTGCAGCGCTTCGACGTCGTTCTGCGTCACAAAGGTCACGTTTTCGAGAAGAGGCTCAAAGCCTTTGCGGTACTTTTCCTGGCCGGTCAGGGACATGGCGCCAAACGTCCGGCCGTGATACGAACCCTGCAGCGCCACGAGTTGACACTTGGCAGCGCCGCCTGCCTTGTGCCCGGCGAGACGCGCCAGCTTGATGGCGCCTTCCATCGCCTCGGTGCCGCTGTTCGAAAAGAAGACGCGGTCAAAATTGAAGCCCGAAAGCTGGCACAGGCGCTCGGCCAGCTGTCCCTGGTATTCGTTGTAATAGAGATTCGAAAGGTGAATGACCCGGGCCGCCTGCTCGCGGATGGTCTTCACGATCCGAGGATGCGCATGCCCGAGAGCGTTCACCCCCAGCCCGGCCACGAAGTCGAGATACTTTTTCCCGTCGAAGTCGTAGAGGAAAACACCTTTGCCGCGCTCAAAGCCCACGGGATAACGGTTGTAGGTGGGGAGAAGAAAACGCTTTTCAAGATCGGCGATCTGATCGAGGCGGGACATGGGTTAATTGTAGAACGAACGCGGGGCAGGGGAAGGCTGTCAGCTATCGGTTTTCAGCTATCAATGCCAGCGCCTCCAGACATAATCTGCATTTATCTCCCTCATAAGTTTTAGTTTTCAAAAGAAACTCTGATGCAGAACATAGAAAATATGCGTTGGACGCGTGCTTGCTCGACCGCTAAGGTCAACTTGCTGGCATCGGAAGCGCACGGTCATCCGTTGCACGCACCGGGGAGAATTGGAGAAATGAAACGATGGATTGCTTCCATAAGGGATTCGTGTTTGTTCTTACATGTCTAATGCTCACATCTTCCGCCAAAGCCCAGGACCAAGGGGGGACCGCTCCGCCGTCGAATGAGGCGATCCTCCAGCACATGCAACAGCTGGAACAAGAGGTGAAGGATCTTCGTGCGGAGGTCAACGCCATGAAGAGTCTTCCCACCCAAGCAGCTGTCGAGGAACAGAAGGAGCCGGCCCCACCAGCGCAATTCACAAGCGATGATCGCAGGATCCTTGACTACCTGAAAGGCACCACCATCAACGTAGGCATCGATGGATACTACGAATATAACTTCAATGCTCCGGTCGGGCGCGTCAATCTGTTGCGTGCCTACGACGTTCTCAGCAATAACTTCAGCTTGAATCAGGCCAGCGTGATCTTTAATCGTCCACCCGACGTGGAGGCTGGCCGCCGCTATGGCGCGCGTCTTGACTTGCAATTCGGTCAGGCGACATCCAGTACGCAGGGGAACCCGGACAACGAACCTCGGCCTGAGATCTACAGAAACGTTTTTCAGGCGTACGGAACGTACATCATCCCGCTTGGTAAGGGTCTCACCGTGGATTTCGGCAAGTGGGCGAGCTCCCTTGGAATTGAAGGCAACTATACCAAAGACCAGATGAACTATTCCCGTTCGTACTGGTTCAACTTTCTCCCCTTCTATCATATGGGCCTGCGAGCCAACTACAAGGTGAACGACAAGCTTGCGCTCAACTACTGGGTCGTTAACGGCACGAACCAGGCCGAAGCTACAAACGGTTTCAAAGACGAGTTATTCGGATTCGTTGTTACGCCCCGTAAAACGATTTCCTGGACTGTGAACTATTATTACGGGCAGGAGCATCCTGATAGGGCCGTGGTGACGCTGCCAGCAGGTACGCCACCGACCGTGAGCGGTACCATCCCGATTCCAGTCCAGCCGGGCCTGACATTCACGGCAATCCAGCCAGCTCCCAACGGCCGTACGAACATTTTTGACACGTACGTGAGCTGGCAAACTACGCCAAAGCTGACGCTGGCTGTGGAAGGCGACTACGAGATCGAACGGCTGTGGAGAAATACAAACCTCGCGCTCGGCCAATCGTCGGCGCCATCTCATGCAATCGGCGCCGCGGGTTACGCCCAGTATCGATTAACGAAGAAAATGGCGTTCGCCGCTCGCGCCGAATATTTCTCCGACCGCGGTGGACTGTTCAGCGGTCTCACCCAGGCGCTGAAGGAAACTACCCTTACTTATGACTACAACCTTGCCGACAACTTTCTGATGCGCTACGAGTGGCGACGCGATTTTTCCAACCAAGGGTCGTTCCTGACCTCTACGCAAGGGGTACTTAGCAATCAACAAACCACGGCCACGGTCGGATTGATCTGGTGGTTTGGCCGCATGGAGGGCGCCTGGTAGCTGACGGAACCCCACTACTGCACGAGCATCGGAGGCTCGGCAATCGCCATCGAAACACAGGAGAACACTTATGGCAGAAAACCCTGTAGAAATGAAATCGACTGTAGGTTTGACCGGTCTCACAATGAACGCCATGGCGCTGATCGCCCCTGGCGCCTTCAGTGAGGTAGAGGTCGCGTCCCGGCCGTCGCTATGCAGGGCATCACAATATGCGAAGTCAACGGAAATTCGCATATCGGTAATTGCTGTAGACAAATTCAAATAGGAGACTGAATTGTGAAGTCACAGAAGCAGACAGAAAGATCGCGCCGTCAGCCTTTCGGCAAGGCGCTTCCGTCAGGCAGTGCCGTGCTGGTTCTTGCGGTCTGCGTCCTGGCGGCGTTGATGCCCTGCATGGCCCAGGAGGGACCGAAGCCGGATCCGGCGGGCATTGCAACCGGGGACAAGACAACCGTAGTTGACGCCGGGGGTAACGCGTTCGTCGTTACTGAACCGACTGACAAGACGGCTCCCGACTACGCGCAGAAAAAGAAGGACTTCGACGAGTTCCAAGCCCAAGCGGCCAAAGAACCGCTCGCGATGAGGCTCGCCGACGCAACGGGCCACATCCGAGTGGCTACCAATTTTGCTTGGACGCTCAACACTGGATATCTCGTTCTCTTCATGCAGGCCGGCTTCGCGCTTCTCACCTGCGGGCTGGTGAGAAAGAAGAATGCCGCTCACCTGATGATGTTGAACTTCGCCGCGTATGTATTCGCCTTCATTGCATATTATGCGGTTGGATATGCGTTCCAGTTCGGAGCGGTGGCCATCAATGCCGCGTCTTCGAATCTAGGTGGGACTCCGACGCTGAATCACTTTCTTTTAGGAAATGGCCTGTGGGGGTTTCTGGGAGGCAAAGGCTTCTTCATGGCCGGGCCTGCCTATGACGCCGGCAGCAACGTTCTGGCGTTATTTGAAGTGGTGTTCATGGAGACCGCAGGATACATCATCGTCGGCGCCATCTGCGAACGGATCTCCTTCTGGTCCTTCCTGCTCTGTGAACTGTTCATAGGCGCGATTCTTTATCCGGTTTTCGGTTGCTGGGTATGGGGTGGGGGCTGGATGTCGCAGCTTGGCAACACAATGGGTTTGGGACATGGATACGTAGATTTCGCGGGCTCTACAGTAGTGCATGCCGTCGGTGGTTTCTGCGCCATGGCGCTCTCGGTTGTGTTGGGGCCGCGCCTTGGCAAGTTCGGGGCTGACGGGAAGCCGCGCGCGTTTCCTGCTCACAACATCCCATTCGTCGTTAGCGGAACCTTCATTCTGCTTTTCGGCTGGATGGGTTTCAATCCAGGTTCGACCCTGGGCGCGACCGACCTGCGCATTTCGGTCATCGCGATCAACACCAATTTGTCCGCCATCGCGGCCTCGGCGAGCGCGCTGCTCTTCTGGTATTGGAAATTTGGCAAACCGGACATCACCATGGCCTGCAACGGCATGCTCGCCGGCCTAGTTGCGATCACGGCGCCCTGCGCATTCGTTGGGCCGACTTCGGCGTTCATTATCGGTATCCTCGCGGGCGTTGTGGTCTGCTTAGGAGTTCTGTTCAATGACAACGTGACCAAGATCGACGATCCATGCGGCGCGATTTCGGTGCACGGCTTCTGTGGCGTGCTGGGGGCCATTTGTCTTGGACTGTTTGCCGATGGCACTTATGGCGCAGGATGGAACGGCGTGGGCGCCACTAGCTATCTGGGGCAGGCGGGAAGGGGCGTCACCGGGTTACTCTACGGCGATACCAAGCAGTTCCTGGTCCAGGTAACGGGTGCTGTGATCTGCGCCGCGTGGGCCTTTGGCGCCACCTTCATCGTGTTCAAACTCGTGAACGCGGTGAAGTCGATGCGGGTGTCGAAAGAGGTCGAACAGGAAGGCTTGGATGTCCCCGAGTTCGGACTTCAGGGCTATCCCGAGGATGCCATCCACGGATCGGAGTTTTAAGTCCAAGCAATTCGAGAATGGAAACCATATGAAAAAGATTGAGGCAATTATCCAGCCGAACAAGGTGGACGAGGTAAAGGAAGCCCTCATCGGCATTGGCGTGGAGGGCGTCACGCTCTCCGAAGTGCGTGGCCACGGCCGTCAGAAAGGCCACACCGAGATGTATCGTGGGGCGGAGTACACTGTCGATCTCCTCCCTAAAGTAAAGATCGAAATTTTCGTGCCGGATTCGCGCGCGGAAGAGATTGTAGGAGTACTGAGCGCCGCCGCCAGGTCCGGAAAAATTGGCGACGGCAAGATATTCGTCTCCTCGATCGAAGAAGCCGTTCGGATCCGCAACGGCGACCGCGGCGAGACCGCGCTCTGATTTCCATAGGCGATACCGCAGGCGGCTCAGGCGCACTGGGGATCGCACTCGTCTGGAGCATCTACGGCGGAATTTACTTCTTCCGCATCAGTAAGACCTCCGGCCGCACGACCATGATTAAAGACCGTGAGTCGATGACGACGATCGCATGACCTAACGAACAGTCGCGGACGGCGGAGCCTGGCAGCCGCAGGGTTGCCAGGCCCCCGCCTGTCAATAGGTTTAGGTTTGTGTGGTGACGGGGCTCCGCCCCGTCCAGCTGAGAATGAGGGAAGTTCTGATTAAGTCTCCGGGGCCCCCGGTGCACCCCTGTGTACCCTGTGGTTAATGCCCTTTGCCGACACCTAATCAGAGTTTCCTTAGATGGGAACGGGCCGCCGCCAGCGATAGGGCCGCATAGGTCTCTATCCGCAAAGTTCGCCCTCCTATTATGTTCGATCTCGAATTCGCGGAGCTCTCCGATCCGGGTCGCGTACGCACACTTAATACGCGTACGCACACTTAATAATAATGAGGACTATCTGGCCGCGTAGTACCCGGCTCCCCCTCGCAAGCACCCTCGCACTGGCTCTTCGTGACGGCGTCGGCGGCCAGCGCCCGCTAAGACGAATCTGCAATCGTAGGTTATCCTTACGCCTTTCTTACGAAAATTCTGACATGCTGTCGGCATTTAGGCTAGATTGGAGTTTCGCCGCTTGCCGATCACCTTTGACGCAGATTCATTCACGATGACTGCCCTCCACGTCGGCGACCAGTTGGATCACTCTCGGATCGAAGCCCTGGCTGCCCGCAGTGGCATGGCCTCCATCTTCCGCGCCACCGATCTCAACAACGGCCGCCAGGTTGCCATCAAGATCCCCCATCCCGAAGTCGAGTGCGACCCCGCTCTGTTTGAGCGTTTCCGCCGCGAGGAAGAAATCGGCAAGCTGATGGACCATCCCGGCGTAATGAAGGTCTTCTCCGATGACGACCGCAGCCAGGTCTACATGGTCATGGAGTGGGTCGAGGGACGGCTGCTGCGGAAGATCCTCGGCGAAGAGCCGAAGCTGCCGCCGGAGCGCGCCATCCGCATCACGTTGCGCATTCTCAGTGCGCTCGACTACATTCACTCGCGCGGCGTCGTGCATCGCGACCTGAAGCCCGAAAACGTGATGGTCGACGAGCACGACAACACCAAGCTCATCGACTTCGGCATCGCCGGCAACGCCGGCGCCCGCCGCCTCACCTTCGCCAAGTTCTCTCCGACCATGGGCACGCCGGACTACATTTCTCCCGAGCAGGCCAAAGGACAGCGCGGCGATGCCCGCAGCGACCTCTATGCGCTGGGCATCATGTTGTACGAAATGCTGAGCGGCAAAGTGCCCTTTTCCGGCGCCAATCCCTTCCTCATCATGAACGACCGCCTGCTGAACAACCCGGTTCCGCCGCGCGAAGTCGATCCCACCATCACGCCGCAATTACAGGAGATCATCTATCGCGCCCTCGAGCGCAACCCGAAGAATCGCTATGCCAGTGCCCGCGATTTTGCCCGCGATCTCGAGCATCCCGAGCAGGTCGGAGTCACCGACCGACCGGAATTCCGCAACTGGAAGGATCGCCGAACCCCGTGGGCGAAAAAGGCCCTCTTTTACGCGCTCATCGCACTGATTCCGATCGTGATCTTAGCCCTGTTACTTTACATAGCCCGCCACAGCTGAACGAGTGGGCGAGCGTGTGGGGGCCGGGGGACGACCTGGCCCGCCCAGCTCTCAGCGCTGCAGGAATTCGTCCCCGCGAACGTCAAACTCCGCTTGGCATCGCCGCCCCGCCGATCGCGGCAATTCGGGACGGCAGGTGCAGCATGGACGGAAGCTTCACTACCCCGCGCCGGGCACGCTTGGGTCTGCGTCGGAAGGATCGCGAACGGTACTCGACCCACGGCTCGGTTAGGATGTGTTTCGGCTGCGCGGGGTCGTTTTCGATCTTCTTGCGCAGCGTCCTCACATACGTCCTCAAATCAAAATAAAACCTCTTCGCTTCACACCGGCTTCGTTACACCAGCTCGAACTTCAGCTCTCCCAGCTTTTCCAGGCTGCAGGCAATCTTGTCGCCGGCTTTGAGCCAAACGTACTTCTCCTTGGAAACGGCAAGCCCACCGGCAACTCCGCCGAAGATCACTCCTCCCGGCGTGCCGGTGAATATGATGTCTCCTGGCCGGAGGGAAATGCGGGCCGAGGTATAGCTGATGATCTCGCTGCAGTTGTAGATCAGGTCGTTGGTGTTCGACGACTGGCGGGTTTCGCCATTGACCCGGCATTCCAAGTTCAGATTGTCGGGATCAACCTGCTCGGCGGTGACGAAATAAGGGCCCAAGGGGGCAAAGCCGTCCGAAGACTTGCCCTGCATCCACTGGCCGCCGGTTTCGAACTGAAGGTCGCGCGCACTGAAATCGTTGCCGGTCGCGTATCCGGCGACGTAGGAAAGCGCGGCCTTCTCGCTGACGTCGCGCGCCTCCTTGCCCATCACGATGACCAGTTCGATCTCATAGTCGAACTTCGTAGAAACGGCTGAGGGCAACTTGATAGTGCCGCCGTGGTGCAGCAACGAGTTGTTGTACTTGTTAAAGAGCACCGGTTGCTTGGGGATCGGCATCTTGATTTCCTGCGCGTGCCGGCGATAGTTCAAACCCACACACACGATCTTCTCCGGGCGGGTGACCAGCGGCCCATACTCGATGTTCTCTTCCTTGAGGAACAGCTTCTGTGCGGCATTCGATTTCAGGGCGGCTTCAACCACCGCCTGCACGCTGGCGCCCTCCTCGCGCTGCAGCATGTCGTCGAGTGTGGCGGGAGAGTACAGCCTCAGACGGTCTGCTGCTTCCTTAACGTCGAGAATACCCTCGCTGGTCTTGGCTCCCAGGCGGTATTCGCCGTTGCGGCGCAGGGTCAACAAGGTCAGACCGCGCGCCAGGCCTTTCTTCTCCTGGCCTGCCGGCTTGGCCGGCTTGGTTTCCGCGCTTACTGTGTTCAACCCGCCCAGTGTGGCCACGGCGCCGATCGCGCCTGCTCGTTTCAAAAAGCTTCTGCGGTTCGAATGCATACACTGACTCCTTTATCGCTAAGCCGGAATTTCCTCTTTGATCCCAAGAACGGCGGCTATTGTACCCCAATCCCTATTCGCGCTGTCAGATTTCCACACGACATGAAAGAAAGTACCGAAGAGCTGGGTTGCGCTGCGATATCCTCATAAGTCATTTCTGTTCGTTACCGCCGGCAATGTTCAGGGAAAATTCGGCACGCTCCGCATGGAGCGCATTCGCGGCATGGCTTCTTCGCTGCCGGACCGGTGGCGCCCTCATCTTGGGCGGCCTCGCCATCACCGGGATGCCACCTTTTGGATTGTTTGTCGGCGAACTCGTGATTCTCACCGCGGCTTTCTCGACGGCACACTATTTCATCGCCGTGTTCATGCTGGTCGCGATTTCCGTCGTCTTTGGCGCGCTGCTCCACTCTGCCGTCACTCCCCAAACCCCGCCAGACTTGTTAGATTAACAGTACCCATGCGGCTCGTCGTCAAAGTCGGCACCAGCCTGATCGCCCCGGGCGGGCGTATCGATACCTCTGGCATGCGAACGCTGGTCGATCAACTCGACCTTTCGCGGCACGAATACCTGATCGTCACTTCAGGGGCCATCGCCTCGGGCATGGCCAATCTCGGACTGACCACAAAGCCCACGAGTGTGCCCTTGATGCAGGCATGCGCTGCCGTAGGCCAGAGCGCGCTCATGCATACCTATCAGCAGCTTTTCTTCGGCAAGAAGATCGTGTCGCAGTTGCTGCTCTCGAGCGATGACTTCACCTCGGCGGTCCGCTACCAGAACCTGCAGAACGCGCTCCACGAATTGCTGAAGCTGGGTGTCGTCCCCGTGGTCAATGAGAATGACACTGTGTCGGTCCGTGAATTGTCGGGTGCGTTTGGCGACAATGACGAACTCAGCGCCCTGCTTGCCAGGGCTGTCAAAGCCGACTGGCTGCTCCTTCTGACCGATGTCAACGGTTTTTATGTTCCAAGCGGCAAGCGTCCACGCCTGCTGCGCACCGTGCGTAAGCTGACCCCGCAAATGGAGGCGGTGTGCAACGGCAAGAGCAAGCTAGGCACGGGAGGCATGCGCTCGAAACTACGCGCCGCCAAGGTAGCCAGCGAGGCTGGAGTCAACGTTGCCATTGTGAATGGGAACCATGCCCACGCGATTTCCTGGGCCCTCGAACGTAAGATCGGCACTTATTTCCCACCGCAGCGTGGAGCCTCATTGAAGGCGAGTTTCATCAAACGATGACGACCGTTGTGGCTACTCCTCTTTCCACTCGCGACAAGCTTCTGCGCGCACGCGAGGCTTCCTCGCGGCTGGCCCAGCTTTCCACTGCTCAGAAGAACGCCACCCTCGTGGTAATGGCTGACTCCCTCGAAACAAATGTCGAGAACATTATTCAAGCCAATTGCAAAGACCTGGAATCGTCGGGGCTCGCCGGTGCCATGCGCGATCGTCTTCTGCTGGATGCCGACCGCATTCGCTTGATGGCTGCGGGCGTGCGCGACGTGGCCAAGCTTCCCGATCCAACGTTCGAGACCTTGGGGGAATGGGTGCGCCCGAATGGACTTCGTATCCGCAAGATCCGGGTGCCGCTTGGGGTCGTGGGCATCATCTACGAATCGCGGCCCAACGTCACCGTCGACACTGTGGCGCTGACCTTCAAAACCGGCAATGCCGTCGTGCTGCGTGGAGGCAAAGAGGCGGCCCATAGCAATCGGCGTCTGGTAGAAATCCTGACTCAGGTGGCGGGTGTGCCCGAGGGTGCGATCGAGTTGCTGGATTCGAGTACGCGCGACTCCGTGCATGAACTCATCAAGGCACGCGGCCTGATCGATGTGGTGATTCCCCGCGGCGGCCCGGAATTGATTTCTTATGTAACCGAAAATGCATCCGTTCCAGTGATTGAGACTGGGGCCGGTAATTGCCATATTTTCGTGGACGACACGGCTGATCTTGAGATGGCCGACCGCATCGTGATCAATGCCAAGACCCAGCGGCCATCGGTATGCAACGCGGCGGAAAAGCTGGTGGTGCACGAGCGGATCGCCGCGGAATATATCCCCAGAATCGTAAGAAAATTGATCGACCATGGCGTGGAAGTTCGCGGCGATGAAACCACTGTTCGGATGGCGACGGGAATGGGCGTGGTTGCCGCGACGGCTGCCGATTGGGGAGACGAGTATTTGCGGCTATGCATGGCAATCCGGGTTGTCTCTGGAGTGGCCGAAGCCATCGCCCACGTCAACCGCTATTCGACAAAGCATTCCGAAGCCATCGTCACGAATGACGAGGAGCACGCCCAGCGCTTTCTCCGCCAGGTCGATTCCGCCGTGGTGTATTGGAATGCTTCGACGCGTTTTTCCGATGGAGGGGAGTTCGGCTTCGGAGCCGAGATGGGTGTGAGTACGCAGAAGCTGCACTGCCGCGGCCCTTTTGCATTAGCCGAATTAACATCCGCCAAGTATGAAGTGATTGGCCATGGACAGGTTCGGCAGTAATTTGAACGTCCCACCCCTTGGTCGTTTCGCAAATGTGATCCTTAATCCAGTGGCTGCCCCACCATTCCTTCGGGTCAACATGGACGCCATCGAGCTGCAATGGCGTGGAGAGACAGAAGCCCAGTACCAGTAGTACTCCACTATTTCGACAACTTACTACCGCCGCGGTAAGAACCCGCGCAACACGATTGCGAGCATATCTCGCCAAGCCGCTGGGAACGGCTGCTAGCTTCGCTTTGATTACCGGAACATGACAAAGACCAACTACTGGCCTTAAACACTCCTGTGCAAGACAG
>CAVVNA010000027.1:0-116705 GCA_963749275.1 uncultured Acidobacteriaceae bacterium | reverse complement strand
GGTTTTCTCCGGTTGCCGACTCAGGCTCAGGATAGGCAATCGACCCCCGAAAGGCCGACTTGTCGGCGGGCGCAAAATCAGGGAAGGGCAGCTTGTGCTGGTCTCGCCATTGCTGAACCTGTTGCTCGGCGGCGGCGGCTTTCTCCGTGTCGATGCCGGAATCGCGCGAGAAGTATACGGTCTGCGACGGGAAGGCGAAACCGCTGCCCGATTTCTCGACGATACTTATGATCCGCAACAACAGGTCTTCGCGGATCGCGTTGAATTCGTTGGCGTCGCGCGTGAGCACATAGCTGAAAATCTCAAGGCGCAAGGCGCTGTTGTCGAAATTGGCGAAGCGGATGCTTGCGCTGTCACTTTCGACTTTCGGGTGTTCGTACAACATCCGGCGGGTTTCAGCCAGCAGATAGCGTAATTGGTCTCCCGTGGTCTCGTACCTGATCGCGAGCGCCGGATTGAACAGAATTTTGTCGCGACGGGTGAAATTCTCAATGCTCATGGTGGCGAGTGCGCCATTGGGAATGGAGAGTTCGGTGCGAGCGTCGGTGCGAACGCGAGTAGAGCGCAGACTGATATCTTCTACGGTTCCGGTGCGGTCGCCGAAGCGGCAGTAGTCGCCGACGCGGATCACTTCGTCGGCCAGTACGGAAATTCCGCCAAAAAGATTTTCGAGTGTCTTCTGCGCGGCGAAGGCGATGGCAAGGCCGCCGATGCCGAGGCCGGCGAGCAAGGTGGTCAGGTTGAAGCCCAGGATGCCGAATATGGCCAGGGCGGCGATCACCACCACCAGCGCTGTGAGCAGCCGCTCGGCCAGCACCATCAGGGTTCCCGTGCCGATGCGGCCCCGGCTTATGGCATGCATACGCAGGCGCTGCATGGTAAGGCCGGTGATGCGGAGCAGGAACCAGAAGAAGCCGATGCTGATGAGAACGCCGATGGTCCGATAGTAATAAAGACGTGGCAGCAGCGGCAGGCCGAGGTAGGCGGCAATTACGCGATGAGCAAGCGCGCTGAATGAGACCAGCAATGGCTCGGACAGGCGGCTGTAAGAATGCAGGTCGGGACGATTTCTGAACTTGAGCCAAAGCCGGCGCGGAATCGCCAGCAGCAAAACTATCGCCCATCCGATCGCGAAGGCTATTGGAATCGCAATGAAAAGCGCCAGCCACTGCCAGAGCGGCATTCCGAGAAAAACGTTTCGCACCAGGCTCTGCGGGAGCTTGTTTTCTACGAGGTGAGTCTCGACGTAGTCGTAGAGCTCCGGGACTTTGCTGAGCGTGTCCGCCGAAAACAGCCAAATGTTCCCAGCATTCGGATCTGTGACCCGGACGAGGACAACAGGAACATCGGCATCGCGGGTGGAAAAATTTCCGATGGTTTGCTGATCGGAGGTGCCGTAATTCGGATCGCCTTCGGGGCTGGTGCTGATCCGTCGCACGCTGCCCACAAAGGCGCTGTCCATCAGCACTTTCAGTTTCCCGGCAATGTCGGGGCCCTGCGACTGGCGGCGCGCGGCGCTCATTTGCAGGTAGTCCGCGGCGGCCCTTTCATTTCCGTCTTGCGCTGCTTTGAGGAATCCGAGCACCGTTCCCGAAGGCGTAGCGCGTCCCAGTGGATCGGCGGATGTGGAAACCGGTGCCTGAGGCTTAGTGCCAGACTGCAGCAGGCTGTTGACGGACTGGGCCGCCAGGCTGTGAAAGGAAAGAGAAACGACAAGAATCAACAGAGCTAGTTTTCTCATCATTGTTCCAACAAGGTTCCAACAAGTGCCAGCGCCGAGTAGCGCCGGCATCTTGCCGGCTGTTCCGAGAGCGTCCCGCTCTCGGCGGGTCAGGACGTCCGCCGGACAGCCGCCGGGACGGCGGCGCTACAACGTGATCACGATGCTACCTCTTCGGACGATAAATGTCGGTGGCCTGCCCATAGAAGACCTCGGCCGATTCCATCATCGTCTCCGACAGCGTTGGGTGCGGATGAATGGTCATGCCAACATCGGCCGCCAGGGCGCACATTTCGATGGCCAGCACACCTTCGGCGATCAGTTCGCCCGCGCCCGCGCCCACGATGCCGACACCGAGCACGCGCTCTGTCTTCGGATCGATGAGCAGCTTGGTGAGGCCTTCAGGCCGGTCGAGCGTGACGGCGCGCCCTGAAGCAGCCCACGGAAACTTGGCGACGGTGATTTCGCGTCCTTGTTCTTTGGCCTGCGTTTCCGTCAGTCCAGCCCACGCGATCTCCGGATCGGTGAACACGACCGCGGGAATCGCGTTCGGTTCGAAAGCAACCTTGTGGCCGACAATGGCTTCAACGGCGGTGCGGCCCTCATGCATTGCCTTGTGGGCCAGCATCGGTTCGCCAGCGACGTCGCCGATGGCGTAGATCGTGGGATCCGCAGTCTGGCGCTGCTCGTTGATTTCGATGAATCCCTTCTGATTGACTTTGACTTTCGTCTGGTCGAGGCCGGGAATCTCGGAATTCGGCCGGCGCCCCACCGACATCAGCACGCGGTCGAACACCTGCTCTTTCTCTTTTACGTTGGGGCCATCGAGAGTTACGCGAATGCCGGTCTGTTCGTCCTTGAGCGATTTGACCGTGGTATTCAGCAGGATCGCGGAGAAGAGCTTTTCCAGGCGCTTGTGCAGAGGGAGGACTAGGTCGCGGTCGGCACCGGGCAGCAGGCCGGGCATCATTTCTACGCAGGTCACCTTGGTGCCGAGCGTGGCGTAAACCGATCCCAGTTCCAATCCGATGTACCCGCCGCCGATGACGAGAAGCGTTTTCGGAACGTCGGGGAGGTCGAGAGCGCCGGTCGAATCCATGAGGCGCGGGCTGTCGAGGTTGAGGCTGGGCACGACAGTCGGACGCGATCCGGTGGCGATGATGATGCGATCGAAAGTCAGGTTCTCTTCGCCACCGGCCGCGGTCTTGGTGATTTTCACCGTGGTCGAGTCCACGAATGCCGCTCTACCTTGCACGAACTGGACCGAACGCTGCTTGGATAATTGTCCGAGTCCGCCGGTCAGCTTTTTGACTACACTCTCTTTCCATCCGCGAAGCTTGTTGAGATCAACTTTGGGCTCGGCGAATTCGATGCCCCAATTCTTGGCCTGTTCGGCTTCTTCGAGCAGTTTAGCCACATGCAGCAAGGCCTTGGACGGGATGCAGCCGCGATACAGGCAGACGCCGCCGGGGTTTACTTCCGGATCGATCAGCGTAACTTTCATGCCCAGGTCGGCAGCCAGAAATGCGGCGGCATAACCGCCGGGACCGCCGCCAATCACAGCCACACGGAGATTCGAAGTGTTCGCCATTTTCGTCATCTACCCTCAAAATTTGCCAACGCAAGCAAAAGCTTTAACGCAGAGAACGCGGAGTCAACGCAGAGGACGCGGAGAAATAAATAACAAAAACCCAAAGCCAGCCGTGCGAGTGCCTCTCACGCTAACTCTGCGTATCCCACGTCTCAAAACAAAAAAGAGCTTCTCCGCGAACCTCTGCGTAAACTCCGCGTCCTCTGCGTTAAAGCCTTCGCTCCGGTCCGCTAGCCCTGAACTGAAAGCAGGAATGGCTGCTCGAAGGCTTCCGCGATCCAGCGCAGGAAACGCGCGGCATCGGCGCCATCGATCAACCGATGATCGTACGAGAGTGAGAGCGGCAGAATCAAGCGCGGCTCGAATTTAGATTCATCGTGCACCCACTCCGGCTCCATGCGCGAATGCGACAAGCCGAGAATCGCGACCTCGGGATGATTCACAATCGGCGAGAATCCGGTGCCGCCGATTCCTCCTAGATTGGTGATGGTAAATGTGCCGCCTTCCATCTCCTCGGGAGTGAGCTTGCGGTCGCGCGCTTTCTTGGAGAGCTGCGCCAACTCCGCCGCCAGCTCGACAATATTTTTCTTGTCCACGTCGCGAATGACCGGCACCAGGAGCCCGCGATCGGTGTCCACCGCAACCCCGATGCTGATGTACTGCTTGTAGATGATTTCTTCTTTCCCCATATCAATCGAGGCGTTGAACTGGGGGAAGACTTTCAGGGCCGACGCGCAGACTTTCAGCGCGATTGCGGTTACGGTCATCTTGCCGCCGGCTTCTTCCGCTCGCGGCGCGAAGCGGGCGCGCAACTGCTCGAGTTCGGTGATGTCGGCGCGATCCTGCTGGGTGACGTGCGGAATCGTGTTCCATGCCTGACGAAGGTGCTCAGCGGTTTTCCGCCGCACTCCGCGCATCGAAACCCGTTCCGTTTTGCCCCACTTGGCGAAGTCGGGCAGTTCAGGTTCCGCGAAGCTGCCGCGCGGAGTTTGCGCCGCCGCGGCCGCCGCCATCAGCGCATTCTTGGCGCACAGTTTCACGTCGTCTTCACTAATGCGGCCGCCCGGGCCGCTGCCTTGCACGCTGTGAATATCCACTCCGATTTCGCGCGCCAGGCGACGCACATGCGGCGCCGCCGGCGCTGGATCGCGGTGTTCCGTGCCCGCCACCTTGGCCAGTTGCACGGGCATGCTGAAGCCCGGTGTTGGGGCTTGCGGTTGATCCGGGGGCAGCGCCTGTTCTTCCGTTTTGCCCTCGGCGCGCATGGCAAGGTGGAACCCGAGCCGCGCCGCTTGCTGTCCGGAAATGTGTTCCACCGGCTCGTGCCTGCGAGCGGGTTCCGCCTCGGCGACTGCACTGCCCTCCAGCGTAAAGACGACCTCGCCAACTTTGACCTTCTGCCCCGCTTTGACTTTGATCTCGCGCACCACGCCGCTGACCGTGGAAGGAACTTCGACGACGGCCTTTTCGGTTTCGAGTTCCATGACCGGCTGGCCTTCAGAAACACGCGCGCCCGGCTCGATCATCAGGCGCAGCAGATCGCCGGAGTCGATGTTTTCTCCCAGCTCCGGCAGCTTGAACTCGCTGGCCGTGGGCGAAGCTGTCGGCGTCACTCGCTGTTCCGGCTGAGATGCAGCTGTGGGGGCGGGCTTCGCTGGGGTTGCGGAAACCGGGACTGCGGAAGCTCGATTTGCGGAAACCGGAGGCGTGGGAACTGGGGTGGCGGGAGCTGGAACTGGGGGAACTACGCTGGGCTGCGCGGCCGTTTTCGAAGCAGCCATCGTTCCAGATCCGGATCCGTTTTCGACGGTGAAGATGACCTGCCCCACCCGCAGCTTGTCGCCTTCTTTTACGCGGATTTCCCCGATGGTTCCAGCCACCGACGAAGGCACCTCCACAACCGCTTTGTCGGTCTCGAGTTCCATCACCGGCTCGCCTTCGGTGATGCTGGCGCCGGGCTTGATCATCAAGCGGACCAGGTCGCCGCTCTCGATGTTCTCGCCCAGTTCGGGCAGTTTGAATTCCGTTGCCATTCTTCCTTTCCCTCTTGTGCGCGGCAAGCTCCTCTAAATAAAAATCACCAACTGCCCCTGCGACTCTAGCGCACGTCTCACGTTGTCACCGATTCGCTTCCGCTCGTCATTGCTCACGGAACTCATTGGACTGTCGTCCCAGCGTCCGATGGTCTCGTCGGATATAGCAAACCCGTGGCTTCCCATCTCAACGGTGATAGTCATCCTCCTACCGCACTCAGAGTAAACAAGCCAATCCTTACCCGGGATCACAAAGAAGCCTTCATCGCTGTAAATTCTGTCGCTATGCAATAACCAGCCACGTTTGAACATTCAATGGCCCCATCGTGATGATTTAAGTTCCCTCTTTCTAGCTAATGGCCGGGTTGCGTTTTTCCGGATCGATTCCAAGATCGCGGATTGCTTTCTCCAGGAGTTTCGCACTGACGGCTTCGGCTCCGTCCTTTTTACTGCCGGGCTTTTCGGCCGCCAAGGCATGCAGCGTGGCGAGCACGATGTGCTTTGCGTCCACTTCGAAAAAATCTCGCAGCGA
Source organism: uncultured Acidobacteriaceae bacterium (assembly GCA_963749275.1). Taxonomy (GTDB): domain Bacteria; phylum Acidobacteriota; class Terriglobia; order Terriglobales; family Acidobacteriaceae; genus Acidiflorens. The sequence goes on along the minus strand of CAVVNA010000027.1, from coordinate 110,829 downwards.
GGCACGATTCTCGCTGCGCCCGAAACCGTCCGTGCCGAGCGTCACCAGCTTGCCCGGAACCCACTGGGCAATGCTGTCCGGCAGAACCTTCATGTAATCCGATGCCGCGATGAACGGGCCGGACGCGCCCTCCAGTGTCTGGGTGACGTACGGCACCTTGGCTGTCTGTGTGGGGTGCAGCATGTTCCAGCGCGCGCAGTCGTTCGCTTCGCGATAGAGCTGCTTGTAACTGGTCACGCTCCACACGTCCGCCGCTACCCCATAGTCCTTTTCCAGAATCGCCTGCGCCTTGAGAACCTCAAACATGATGGCGCCGCTGCCCAGTAACTGCGCGTGCAGCTTCGCGTTTTTCTTTTCGGAAGTCCGATAGCGATACAGACCTTTGAGGATGCCCTCGCGGACGCCCGGCTGGCTGGGCATCTCGGGCATCGGCAGCGGCTCATTGGTGACCGTCAAGTAATAAAAGATGGATTCGCCGTTGACATACATGCGCTTGATGCCGTCCTGGATGATGATGGCGATCTCATAGGCGAAGGCCGGATCATAAGCCAGCAGGTTCGGCACCGGGAGAGCCAGTACATGGCTGTGTCCATCCTGATGCTGCAGGCCTTCGCCCGCCAGCGTCGTTCTTCCCGCCGTGCCTCCGATCAGGAAACCACGGCAGCGCATGTCCGCAGCGGCCCAGATCAGGTCGCCGATCCGCTGAAATCCGAACATCGAGTAATAAATGAAGAAGGGAATCGTGTTGATGCCGTGATTGGCGTACGCGGTACCGGCGGCCATGAACGAGCACATCGATCCCGCCTCGGTGATGCCCTCCTCCAGAATCTGTCCGTTCTTCGCCTCCTTGTAATAGAGGAGCATATCCATATCGACCGGCTCATAGAGCTGGCCGACGCTCGAATAGATCCCGACTTGGCGGAAGAGCGCCTCCATGCCAAAAGTGCGGGCTTCATCGGGAACCACGGGCACGATGAAGCGGCCCACTTCGGGGTCGCGCAGCAGCTTGGCGAGTATGCGCACGAAGACCATGGTGGTCGAAGCTTCGCGACCCTCGGTGCCCTTGTAGAACTCCTCAAAGAGCGCGTCAGAAACCGGCTTCAGCGGCGTAGCGCGCACTTTGCGCACCGGTAGGTAGCCGCCCAGTTGTTTCCGCCGCTCTTGCATGTACTTGATTTCCGCGCTGTCGTCGGCCGGGCGATAGAAGGGCGCATCGTGCAGTTCGCCGTCGGCGACCGGAATGCCGAAGCGCGAGCGAAACATTTGCAACTCATCGTCATTCAGCTTTTTCTGCTGGTGCGTAATGTTTTTGCCTTCGCCCGCTTCGCCCAGTCCATAGCCCTTGATGGTCTTGGCAAGAATGACAGTTGCAGTTCCCGTGTGCTCAACCGCCGCCTTGTAAGCGGCATGCACTTTGATTGGGTCGTGACCGCCGAGCCGCATGCGGGCGAGTTGCTCGTCCGAAAGATGTTCCACCATCTTCAGCAGCCGGGGATCGGTGCCGAAAAAATTCTGCCGAAAATATGCGCCGCTCTCGACGAAATATTTCTGATACTGTCCGTCCGTGATTTCGCCCATGCGCCGGACGAGCAGGCCATCGCGATCCCTCTGAATGAGCGGATCCCAATCGGTGCCCCAGATGAGCTTGATGACGTTCCATCCCGCGCCGCGGAAAATCGCTTCCAGTTCCTGGATGATCTTGCCATTTCCGCGCACCGGTCCGTCGAGGCGCTGCAGGTTGCAGTTGACCACGAAGATCAGGTTGTCGAGCCGCTCGCGCGAAGCCAGCGTAATCGAGCCGAGCGATTCCGGTTCGTCCATTTCGCCATCGCCCAGGAACGCCCAGACTTTGCCGCCGTTCGAAGTTTTCAATCCGCGATTTTCCAGATATTTGATGAAGCGCGCGTGATAGATCGCCTGAATCGGGCCGAGTCCCATCGACACAGTGGGAAATTCCCAGAAGTCGGGCATGAGCCAAGGATGCGGATACGACGAGAGTCCGCCGCCTGGTTTCATTTCCCGCCGGAAGTTCTCTAATTTCTCTTTGGGGATGCGGCCCTCGAGATAAGCGCGGGCGTACATTCCGGGCGCGGCGTGTCCCTGGAAATAGACAACGTCGCGATCGCCGGATTCCGTGGATGCCTGAAAAAAGTGATTGAACGCCACTTCGTAGAGCGTGGCCGCCGAGGCAAACGTGGAAATGTGTCCGCCGATGCCTTCTTGAATTTTGTTGGCACGGACCACCATGGCCAGGGCGTTCCAGCGCACCAAGCTCTTGATGCGGCGCTCCATTTCCTGGCTGCCGGGAAACGGCGGTTGCTGCCGGGAAGGGATCGTATTCTGGTAGGGAGTGGTCGCCGAAAACGGCAGGTTGATCCCAGCCTCACGCCGCGCGTGCAGCGCCAGTTGTTGCAGAAGTCGCCCCGCGCGGTCCGGTCCGCCGTGCGAGAGTACATAATCCAGCGAGTCCAACCACTCCCGCGTTTCCAATACTTCAATTCCGTTCGTCTGTTGCGTCTCAGCCACAACCGCCCCCACGAATAATGCAGTTTTCCCATCATAAGCAATCGGGAAGAATTTTGCTGGGCGGTGGGTTGCTCGTGTGGGGACGGGCGCCTCGCCCGTCCAAGCCGAGCGAAGCTCGGCTGCTGCCAGCGCTATTGCAGTTTTGGATCCGCCATAGACTGATCAACCGATCAGCGACGAAGGCTGCTCCTACTCCAGCGTCACCGCCTTCACCAGGTTGCGCGGACGGTCCACATCGAGCCCGCGCTTGGCGGCGACATAATAAGCAAACAACTGTAGGGGAACAATCTCCAGAATCGGCGACAGCAGTTCCGGTGCTGCTGGAATAAAGACAGTATGGTGCGCTAGCTGCGGTACGGTTGTGTCTCCTTCGGTTGCCAGCGCGATCAATGTCGCACCCTGCTTCCTGAAGCCTTCCATGTTGCTCACGTTCTTGTCGTAGCGCAAGACGGAGCCCGCGTCGTTATTATTGCGGTCGCAAGTCGCGATCATGACTAGCGGCAAGCGGAAATCAATCAGCGCGTTCGGCCCATGCTTGGCTTCTCCGGTGGGATAGCCTTCCGCGTGAATGTACGAAACTTCCTTCAGCTTGAGAGCGCCATCCATTGCGATCGGGTAGTGGATGGCGCGGCCGAGGAACATGAAATCGTCCACGCGATAGTAAAGTTCGGCCAGCTTCTCCACCTGATCGGATGCCGCCAGGATCGTTTCCGTCTTTTGGGCCAGCGCGAGAAGTTCCCCGATATAGCGCCGGGCCCGCGCCTTTGAAACCTTTTCCTTGATTTCGCCGAGGTAGAGCGCGAACAGGAACAAACACGCCATCTGCGCGGTAAAGGCCTTGGTCGAGGCGATACTGATCTCAGGCCCTGCGTGGGTGTAGATAAATCCGTCGGCTTCCCGCGCGATCGTCGAGCCTTCGACATTTGAAATGGCGATGGTGCGCGACCCCTTCTGCCGCGCCTCGCGCTGCGCTGCGGTCGTGTCCGCGGTTTCTCCCGACTGAGTAATAAAGATGCTCAGTTCGCCCCGCCCAATCATCGGGTTGCGGTATTCGAACTCGCTCGCGTAGTCCACATCGACCGGCACCCCGGCCAGTTCCTGCATCATGTACTGGCCCGTCATCCCCGCGTGACGACTGGTCCCGGAAGCCACGATGTTAATCCGCCGTATCGCGCGCAGTTCCTCGCGTGAGATATGGATTTCATCCAGATGAACCCGTCCCTCGGCCAGCGAGACGCGAGGTTCAATGGTTCGCCGCAAGGCGTCGGGCTGCTCAAAAATCTCCCGAATCAGATGGTGCGGAAACTTGCGCGTTTCAGCCATCGCTCTCCTTCGGCGGGTTTCGAATCAGGGGACTGTGTCGTGCCGAATGTTTCTCCTGTAGAGACGGGGCTTGCTCCGTCTCAGACGCGGCAAGCCGCGTCTCTACGGGAGTTTGAAAGCGCTACCTGGAGCATTCCACGCCGCCGACAAAAGTCCGCAGCACTTCGCCTTCCCGACTCAGGACCACGAAGTCCGCGTCGGCTCCCACCGTCAGAACGCCCTTATTCGCGATTCGCGCCACCCGCGCCGGATTCTGGCTAGCGGCTGCGATTGCCTGGGGCAGATCCCATTCTGCGAAACGCGCCAGATTCCTTACCGCACGGTCCATGGTCAAAACGCTTCCGGCCAGCTTGCCATCTGCCATGCACTTGCCATCTCGAACATCCACTTCGAAGGATCCAAGCCGATAGCGGCCATCCGGCATTCCGGTCGCGGAGATAGCATCCGTAATGAGCACCGTCTGTTCCGGGCCTTTGGCCTCAGCAAAGAGCTTCACGATGGCGGGATCGAGATGAACGCCATCGGCGATAATGTCCGCGCTCACTCGACGATCCGTGAGCACCGCACCTAATATTCCGGGACTGCGATGATCCGCCGTGCGATGATCCGCCGCGCGATGATCCACCGTGCGATGGTCCACTGTGCGATGGTCCAGCGGACGCATGGCATTGAAGGTATGCGTCGCGTGCCGCGCTCCCGCCGCGATGCCGCGTCCGGCCGCCTCAAAATCGGCGTCGGAATGTCCCAAGCTCACGCACACGCCGCGCCGCGCCGCTTCAGCAATGACCTCGAGCGCGTCCTCCAATTCAGGCGCAATCGTCATCATGCAAATCCGTCCGCGCGCCGCCTGCCAGAACTGCTCGAACGTGCTCAGTTTAGGAGCCAGCAAATTTTCCGGCGGATGCACCCCGCGGCGCGCAGGGCTGATGAATGGCCCCTCAAGGTGGACTCCGAGCGGGAGTGCTCGAATTTTGTCATCTGCATTCTGTCGTTCGCGCTCTCGTTCGCGATTTTCGATCGCATCCGCCAGCCGTTCGAGTGCGCGCAAAGTCGTATCCATCGGAGCGCTGACGGTGGTTGGGAAATAACTCGTGACTCCATGCCGCGCGAGCAGTTGCTCGATCGCCGGCAACGCCTCGGCGGTATCGTCCATGACGTCGTATCCAGCGCTGCCGTGAATGTGCAGATCAACGTAACCCGGCGCAATCACGCCATCGCCGAGGTCGGACACGGAGATTCCGGCGGGAGCCTGTCGCCCGCTCCGAGCGGAAATTTCGAGGACGCGTCCCTGCTCGACGAGCACAAGAGGATGCTCGACGGCATCCGTGGGAGTCAATAGCCGTCCAGCAGTAAAAGCCAGCATAGAAACGCTTTAATACGGTAAGAAGACGACTTGCCAAGATTGTAGCAGTCTTTGTACTCCGTGCTCGGACAGAGTCTCGCTTCGTTGACGCAGGTCCTAAGCGCAGCCTGGGATGGGGCGGGAAAGGAGTGACCTGTGATCGGCCAAGTTCTCGGTCATTGTCGCGTCGTGGCGAAGATCGGGGAAGGAGGAATGGGGGTCGTCTATCGCGCGTATGACGAAATGTTGCACCGTGATGTGGCCTTGAAAGTCGTCAAGAAGGATGCTCGTCTTGATTCATCGGCAAGCCAGAGTTTGCTCCATGAGGCGCGTGCTTCTTCTTCTCTCGCTCATCCCAACATCTGCACCATCCACGAAGTTGGTGAGACAGATGGCGAGCTCTATATCGTGATGGAACTGGTCGAGGGCAAGTCCCTGCGGGACATGAGCGCAGGAAGGACATGGCAAAAGATACTCGAAGGTCTGCCGGCAGTGGTCTGCATACGGAATGCAATCGTCGAGGATGCCTCCGGCTTAGGGCCAACGTCGCCTAAGTCTGCGCCCCTGCCTTCACATCAAACGAAATCTCGTTCGAAAAGCAAGACGCCTCTTTCGAAGGTACGACCGAAGGTACGACCGAAGCTGCAACCGAAGTTACGACCGAAGTTACGACCGAAGAGGTGATCCGTGCCGGTCACTTTTCACATTCCCGGTGCTTTGCGCGAATTTACCGCTGGACACAGTAGAGTCAAGATCGAACCCTCGCCCACCACTTTAGCCGACGCGCTGTCGGCTCTCTGTACACTCTACCCGGGCGTTCGCGATCGCATCGTAACCGAGCAAGGGCAAGTGCGGGAACATATAAACATTTTCATCGGGAACGAAAATGTCCGATATACAGGTGGACTCGCGAGTCCCGTCTCTGCCGGATGTGAGATTTCGATCGTCCCTGCCATCAGTGGTGGCTGAGAGAATTCCTGTGGTGTGCGCCAGGTTGGAGCCCGGTTTGTCTGCGTGGACCTTTCAGAGTTAACCCTTTGTCTTCTTTTTCCTCTTTTTACAGAGGTCTTCTAATAAGTACAGAGGAAGGTCGGCATGAAGCCTTTCCCCGAGGATGTCGAAACGTTCTTCCTGGCGCGCGCCGGCAGCCTGTTAGGAGCCGATATCGAGGCGGTCCTGGTGCGCAGCCACATGAGGAGCAGCTTGCAAGACAAGTCCGCCGTCGATACGGAAGACTTGAAAGCGGCGTTGGAAGATTTCATTCCGCCGTACTACCCCACGGAAATCGACCTACAGAATCTGGTGGCAGTGTTGGAGTGCACCAGCAAGAGCCTGCTACCCAAAAAATACCGCGATATCGACCGCAGTGAGTTGATCCGCCAGACCAACGAGCTACTCGCGTTGTCACGAAAGACGTCAGAAGGGTGGTTTTGGGTGGCGCAGCGGTTCACCGCTGCGATAACCGGCTTGCTTTCAGCGACGGCTTTAGCCGCTGAGAGTGACTGCGGCGCGCAATGCGCCTTTTCCGCAGCCTGCTAAATCGTCTTGATAGTCTTTTTGATCGGTCGCGCCCTCGCAACCGGCTTGGCAGTCTTCGGAGGCTTGACATCATGGACCTTCCCGCAATTCGGGCAGGATGTGACCTTGGCATTGTGATCGGCCATCTCGTGCAGAAAGGCTGAAAACGCCTGGCCGCAGTGATTGCATAAAAGATCAATCTGCTCAGCGCTCATATTTGGTTCTCGTAACCGTGCCACGTTGCGATTTTGTTGAGCGACCCCTCGTTCCATTCTAAGCCACCGCAAGGGACCACCGCCTCTGGCCCCGTCCCATAGAATAAAGCAAAGCATGCCCCTCGGCCTCTATATCTCGATCCCGTTCTGCCGGACCAAATGCAGCTACTGTAACTTCGCCTCCGACGTCTTCTCGAAGTCGGCTTACGAAAACTACGTTGCCCGCCTGCTCGAAGATATCGCCAACTCGCGCCAGCTTGCGACCGGCTTGGGATGTACGTACGATGAAACCGCCGACTCGATTTATCTCGGCGGAGGAACTCCGTCGATCCTCGACGCCGCGCAGTTGCTGCGCATCTTTGCCGCCGTGCGCGGTCACTTTGCGGTTGCGCCCGATGCCGAGATCACGGTCGAATGCGCTCCCGGCACGCTGACTCCCGCTCTCATCGAAACTTTGTTGCAATGCGGCGTGAACCGCGTGAGCCTGGGCGTGCAGTCGTTTGTCGATCAGGAAGCGCAGTCCGTGGGACGGCTGCACAAACGCTCGACCGTTCTCGAAGAAATTGGTCGCTTGCGGGAGGCCGGACTCACCAACATTAACATCGACCTGATTGCCGGCTTGCCGCACCAGACGGCCGAAAGCTGGGCCTTCTCGCTATCGGAGACGATTGCCACGGGCGTTCCGCACGCGAGCGTCTACATGCTCGAAGTAGACGAGGATTCTCGCCTGGGCAGGGAACTGATCGCTGGAGGCGCCCGCTACCACGCTCACTTCGTGCCCGATGACGACGCGACCGCGGAGTTCTACCAGCAGGCATGTGAGATGCTAGCCTCCGCCGGCATCGCGCAGTACGAAATTTCCAACTTTGCCCGCACCGCATCGCATTTGAAAAACGGCGAGTCCCAAAGTAACGAGTCGCGCCATAACTTGAAATATTGGACACGCCAGCCCTACCTCGGCTTCGGCGTAGATGCGCACTCGATGCTAGAGCTCGTGTGGGGACGGGCGCCCTCGCGAGCCTGCCCTGAGCGAAGTCGAAGGGTCCAAGCCGAGCGCAGCTCGGCAGCTGCCCGCGCTCATGGCAACTCCGGATTCGCGGTACGCGGCGTCGAGGAAGACCGGCACCAGGCCGTCCGCTTCGCAACCCCCGATTCGCTCGACGCCTACATGAATCGCGCGCCGCACACGGTGACTCCGGTTTCCGAGCAGGCAGCCATTGAAGAATGCTTCTTCCTCGGTCTGCGCCTCAATCGCGGCGTCAACCTGGAACGCCTTCGCACAGAGAGCAGGTTTTGGGAAGGGCACGACTTTAGTCGTGCCACAAACGCAGCAGGAATGACGGCTTTAGCCGCTGAGGCCACCCGCGTCTCTCGACAAGAGTTCACCCCAGCCGCAATTTGGGAATCGGCGATCCAGCAATGCGTGCAAGACGGCCTGCTCGAACAGCAAGACACAACTCTGCGCCTCACCGCCCGCGGCCGTCTCTTATCCAACGAAGTGTTTGCCAGATTTCTTGCCGAAGAAACAAAAGTGGGAACCGGCCACGTGAATCCACGTTAGTTGGCCGATCAGTGCCGTTCGGCTTTTGGCCTATCCGGTTCCCACCAGCTCAAAAACTGTGGGCAGGCCGATGCCGAAGCCGATATCGAAGATGGGCTCCTCGAATTCCAGAGCCTCGATGCCGGCCTCTCCCGCAGGACTCATCCACAGAATGCGAAATTGCGCCCGCGACGCGCCGAGTTGCACGTCGAGCACTTCACCCGTCTGCAACTTCGAGCGGAAGCCGATCAGAACAGCCCCGTGGTTGCTGACGTTGCGCACCCGAGCAATCTCCGCGAAAGGCCGTGCCATCCTGTCCATTCCCCAGATGCGTACCGGCAACTCCAGGTTCAGTCTGCGCTCTTTTCGCCGATCCATTCCCGCTCCGAATTCCGCTCCGATGTCAGTTTCACGTCTCAAGCGGATCATAACCACGAACGCCGCAAAGCGAAACGTCACATCAGTTACACGCGAACGAGTTCCCGAAGTTACATTGCATGACGGAAGGAATAGTAGAGAGAATAGTTATTGTCTGCCTATAGCTTAGAGATACTACAAAACGCACTTATGTTCCACGTGGAACACTTTTGAACGCAAACAAAGGACTTAGTCGAAGTCTTTCAGCGAACACGCCCCCGGCCCGCGAGCATTGCCACACGATCCGCATGGTCCCGCCGACATCGACGGTTCGCTCGCTGCTCCACTCTTCGCCGACACCGCGAACACGGAGAGTTGCGGCTCCAGTTTCTTGCTCTGGCACTTCGGGCACTCAGCTTTTTGTTTGCCGAAGACCAGAGCCTCGAACTCGTGCTGGCATTCCTTGCAGACGTACTCGAAGATGGGCATGTAAAAACTCCACGAAGAAAATTGCTGTCTCCTATTTAAAATCAAAGCGTGGGTACTTCGCAAACGCACGAGGGGACGTGTCCCTTCAAACCGCGCCGCTGGTTGCGCGGCGGGCACGTGCAGACGGTTGCCAGCTTTTTAATCCCGCGACGTTTTCATCTGCCTGAGCCCGAGGAGCGGATGGTCGAAGTCGAGCCCGGGGTCCAGGTACTTTGCCACTGCCACTGGCAGGCGGATCGAGCGCACGCGCTGACCATCATTATCGTGCATGGGCTTGAGGGCTCGAGCGATTCGCAGTACATGCTCGGGATTACCAAGAAGGCATTGGCCGCGGGAATGAATGTGATCCGCTACAACCAGCGCAACTGTGGAGGCACCGACGCGCTCGCCCCGGTGCTCTATCACTCGGGGCTGTCGAATGACGTCGCGGAAGTGGCACGCGAGGTCATCGCACGCGACGGCGTTTCGCGCCTGGCTCTGGTTGGCTTCTCGATGGGCGGCAACATCGTGCTCAAGCTGGCGGGGGAGTGGGGATCGCAGGCGCCGCCGGAGTTTCGAGCCGTCGCGGCGTGTTGTCCGGCGATCGATCTGGCAACGTCGGCGGATGCGCTGCACGAACCGGCCAACCGGATTTACGAAAAGTATTTCTTGTGGGCGCTGCATCGCCGGATGATTCAGAAGGCGCGGCTGTTTCCCGGCCACTTCGACGTGAGCCGCCTGCGCGGCATCCGGAGCCTGCGCGAGTTCGATGACAAGGTGACGGCTTACTATTGCGGCTTCACGGGCGTGGACGATTACTACGATCGCGCTTCGGCGGCGCACGTGGTGGAGCGGATCGCGGTGCCGGCGTTGGTGTTGTACGCGGCGAACGATCCGTTCATTCGCATCACGGCGGAGACGCGGCGGAAGATTTCGTCGAACCCGAACATCGTCTTCGTGGAGACGGCCGATGGCGGGCACTGCGCGTTCATGGGAGCAGCGGCCAAATCGCCCGCTGGTGTGGGGAATGTGAGCGATGGTCGTTATGACGACGGTTATTGGGCGGAGCAAGAGATCGTGAACTTCCTGCGCGGATTCTGATGGATGCCGACTTTTTGATCGAGCTGGGGCGGGAAGATCCGGCGCCGGATTTTCCGTGGACAGATCCGGCGGGCAAGTTTGCTTATGTGGACTTGAAGCGGTGTCCGGAGTTGATGGCGAGGATCGAGGAGGCGGAAGAGTTTCCCGAGCTGGGGAATTTTCTTCGGGCGATGAACTCGGCGCGGAGCATGGTGGAGACGGCGAAGTGCGATGCGTGGGCGACGAGGGAGCTCAGCGCGGAGAAGAGATTTACGACGCGACGCACAAGTTTGCGAGTTATGTGGACGTGGTGTTTTCCAGGATTGACGTGCGTCTATCTTTTTCCGCTCACGAACAGTTTGCCGGGAATCTGGTTGAGTTCCTGCGGCGGGCGCCGGAGGCTCCGTCGTCGGCGGAGGTGTGCGTGCGGCGGTGCTACTTCGGGGAGGAAGGTGGCGTCCGTGAAGGATTTACTGCACCTTGTATGTGAGCGGCTACGGCAACAACGGCGCCAGCGCGCGTCAGAATTGGGGAGGGGGCTGACGCTGATGGGTAACGCGATCATGCAGTTGTCGGCGGGCGGGGTGGGGTTATAGGTAAGGAGAATCCCAAGCGGTACGCGACCATGGAATCCCACGCTTGACACAGCGAGCCCGCGGCTTACGAAATCAAGGCAGCGAAATCATGCAGCCGGAATTTTCAGGCAGCGATAGCCATTGGGGTGGGCAGGGTTGATCGGAATCGGCGCGCCAAACCACCGCTTTCGCGCCGGCATCAGCCATCGAGCGAAGGACTGCCTGCTGCACGGACGGTTCAGCCGACCAGAACCGCGCGGAATCAATCGACCAAACTTCAGCCACAACTGATACCTTTGCGAACTGCGCCCAATAGGCTTCTTGTCCGTCGCCGATACTGGCGACCGCATCTCCCGGCGCGATGCCGTGTTGGGAAATGGCCTTGGCAATGGCCATGTCGCGCCCGACCGATTCCGTTCGCGGTGAAACGACGTAGTGGAGCAGCCCGGGCATCATATAAGCAGCAAAGACAAGGGTCCCAACCAGCATTGCCCGGCGCGCCAAGAGTTGCAGTCCCGAGGGCACAAAAACCGACGCCCAAGCGGCACCCCATAGCACTAACGAAAAGCCAAGCACGAATCGTTGCACCAGGTGGACGAGCAAATACATTCCAATCACGGCGGCCGCGGGCAAGGTGCAAAACCAGGTGGCGGCAAAGTGGCGGAGTGACGCCCTTGGTGCATACCAGACGAGAATCAGCAAAGGCACCAAGAGTGCCGCTCCTGCACCAAGGATTTGGTCTTTGAGAAACGGAAGATTCACGGCAAGCTGCCGGAGCTGAGCGTGCAAGTTAAGGGCCGGATGGCTGCGCTTGTCAAAGCGTGCGGCATCGTACCAGGGCGCATATGTGACCCCATCGATTGAGGGCAGACGGAAAACACGTGGTGAATCCAGGGCGATTGAACCGGGATAAAACGGAAGTGGTGCATCGCCAGAGGAAACCTTCATCCACGTTTTCGTTTCCGGTCCATTCACGAACCAGGCATAGTTCAATCTGCCGGCGTCTCCCGCAGTGAAGTGGCCGAGTGTTCGTGACAGGATGGCTAGGAAGGGTGCCACCAATACCACAAAAACTATAACCGCAGTAATCGGGCCTCGAAGGATCCGTGAGCGAAAACCCTGGATCACCATCGCTCCCAGGACAAACACTGCAAAATACAACAGAATGGCCTTGGCATAGTAACCAATAGCCAGTAACAGGCCTAGCCATACGTATGCGACGATGCTGTGTTGCCGTTTATCGTTTAGCTTGAAGTTGAGCTTGAACAGGACAGCGGCAATGGCAAATACAATCGCCGCTACCAGGATGTCGGGGGTTACTTCATCCACATTCCAGATAAAGTTCACGACGAACAACAAATACCCGAGCCCAATCCAGACCATGGGACTGGCATAAGGAATTGAACTCTCGTCGCCGCCGATCCGCTTACTCCAGTCCGCAAGGGCACGCCAGAACCTGCTGAACGTGAAGACGGCAGCAGTAAAGAGTGCAAAATTAAGCGTCCTGGCCATGGCAAATTCGGTACGGATCCCGGGGTGAAAAAACCGCATCCCGAGGGCCAGAAGCCATGAGTACAACGGCCCCCAATATCCATTTACGGCCGTGTGCCAGTCGTGGCGAAGGTAGGAGCGGGCAACGTCCAGGTAAGCAACGCCGTCGGCTCCAACCGGCAAATTACGGCCAGCGAAGGCACAGCGCGCTCCCATCAGCAGCACAATAGCCTGACATATTCTTTCAAACCCCAGCACGTTAGGTGCAAATCGAGACGAGGTTTCTTCTGACAATGTGGGATGGGCGGCCATCGTCGCTTCGCATACGCAGCCGCGCCAAGCGTGGAGTTGGCGCAGGCTCCGCAGGTTTGATTTTACCCTGAGACCTACCCGACTATTGAGGCGTGGTGAATTAGAGTCCCCACACTGACAACAGTACACAAAGGGTTCCCGTTGCTTATGCCTACGCCTACACGGGCTGGACTCGCCGGCTAATCTTTTTCCAGTTGATCTTCCTCCAGTTGACTTTTTTCCAGTCGATTCTGGTGCGGAGGAGCGAGAGGAGCAGCATGAATAGAAAAATTTCCAGCAATCCTCGCGAGGCGGCGAGGATGGATTCGGCTCGTTTAGAAAGCAGGGCGAAGCGTCCGTAGACGAATTCTATGTGGACCCAGTAGACGAGGAGGGACGTCTGGCCTAGTTGAATTAGCGGGCTGAAGGCGCGGGTTCCGAGGCCCCAACGACACCAGGCATAACTCAGGAAGCAGATTACTAACAACATGCCTATGCGCATCATTAGAAAGTTCGGGCTGGTATGCCAATAATCGTAAGTGGAGTAGAGATACAAGGAAGAGTGATCGAATTGGCGAGCTGCCAGGATGGTTACGGCTCCTACACCTGCAAAGAGAGCTAGAGTTTTTACGGTTTGGTTGCGGGCTTGGTCGCTGAAGAGGATAAAACCGGCGGCTAGGCCGGCGAAGGCGAAGGCGGCCCAGGGGAAGAGGGGGAAGAGCCAGGGCTGGGGGGCGCCCAGGTTGTGACATCCGTTGATGTAGGACTCGAGCGGCCAGGGCAGCCAGGTTGGTCGCCAGGTAGTGTAGAGGGGCGGAGTTAGTAGTGCGATTAGAGCCGCGGCGGCGAGGGCAGCGGCTATCATCGCGAATCCGAGGCGGTCGTGGCCACCGGCAACTGCCGAGCTATGCTCGGCTTGGACGGGCGAGGGCGCCCGTCCCCACACGTGCAGGACCATGCCGCAGGTTAGCGCCATCAGGATCATGGATAGGCCGATGATGTTTAGAACGTCCACTCGGAGTAAGTCGGACCATGGGGCCCATCCCCAGGCTATTAGAAATTCTTGCAGGCGGAAGAGGAGTCCGAAGGCGAAGATTTCGGCGCCGCGGCGGAGCATGGTGCGGGTTATTTCGGCGGGGGTCAAACGTTTGCGAATGAGTTTGTCGGTGACCAGGGCGAAGGAAACTCCGGCAAGAAAAAGAAAGAGGGGCGCGGGCAGAGTGCCGAGGAGTTGCGATCCTTTGAGGAAGTTGGTTTTGCGGGCGTTGCCGCCTAGCCATGCGTCGTAACAGTGCGTCTGGAACATCAGGACGCAGGCCAGGCCGCGCATCCAGTCGATCCAAGCGAGACGGGAAGACGGGGCCGAGGTCACGGACGAAAGTGTAACGTGTGAGCGGGGGTGGGGCCAAGGTGAAAGGCGGACGGGCGAGGGCGCCCGTCTCTCCATCGGCGATTGCCATTGCACTTCTCTGCGGGCGATGTTGCTGCCTGGCGTGCTAGCATTTTTGGGGATGGACTCCACCGTGAAGCGCAGGTTTGGTATCGGCACCGTTATTTTGAGTCTGCTGATCGCGGGTTGTTTCTCGCCTCTGGCATTCGCTAAGGATGAGCCTAAGTGGATCGAAGTGCATTCCGTCCATTTTTCCGTGCTTACCGATGCGGGGGACAAACGCGGGCGGGAAGTTGCTTTGCGGATGGAGCAGATGCGGGCGGTATTTGGACAGCTGATACTGAAAGACAAGCTGAAAATGTCGGTGCCGATCACCGTCATCGCACTTAAGAGCGACAAGCAATATGCCTTGGTTGCTCCGGTGAAACAGAGCACGGCGGCAGGGTTTTATGTGCCGGGGTGGGATCGGGTTTATATCGTCCTGAATCTTTTTGAAGCCGATCCGTGGCACTCAGTGGCGCATTCGCTGGCGCACTATCTTTTGAATTACAACTATCCTCCGGTACAGGGCTGGTTTGACGAAGGACTGGCGGAATACTTTGGATCGATTTATATCGGAAAGGAAGTGGAGATTGGAGGGGATCCGGAACTGCAACCGGAGTGGCACGAGGACATCTTCGATTTTATGCGGCGAGACCCGAATGTGCCGCAGTCGCTGACGCAGCTGGTGAGTTCTCCGGTATGGCTGTCGATGGTGGACCTGTTCACGATGAAGCATGACGAGTCGGGGACGCGCGAGGGGACGCACAACACGCTGTACTATGCGCAGGCTTGGATGGTCGTCCACTATCTGCTGAACAAGAACAAGATGCCGGAGGCGGGGACTTACTTCGATTTCGTGGTCAATCAGAAAATGCCGGTGGAGAAGGCGATGGTGCAGGCGTTTGATATGTCGCCGGCGCAGATGGAAGAGGCGGTGAAGACTTATTTCAAAACGCTGAGCGGGTTGGGCATTGCGCTCGATCAGGCGAAGAAGCCGATGGTAAATCCGGCGGACATTCAACAGCCGGATCATTTCGCGCTGCCGTTTGGCGTGGACGACATTGGGATGGCGGTCAGCCCGGTTAAAGATGAAGAAGCTAAAGCTGCGATTGGCGACGTGATGGCGCGCATTCCGGAGCATCGCGATCAGGCGCTGCACGATTTGCAGCAACTGACGGCGGATCCAAAAGATAATGAGGCGGCGCATCGCGGGCTGGCGCGGGAATATTTGCGGGAGAAGAAGTTCGACGCGGCCGCGGACGAATTGGAGAAGGCGTCGGATGTGAATCCGCGCGATCCATGGATTTGGTATTACCGTGCGGCGCTGAAGTATCAGAAGGCGCAGGCGACGCGGCAAGAGATGCCGGGGCTGGCAAACATGATGCAGGATCTGCGGGCGGTGACGGATTGGTATCCGGAGTTAGCCGACGCTTATAACATGCTGGGCATGGCGCGAGTGGAGGGGGGCGGAATCAACTCGGCGCTGGAGGCGCAGCGGCAGGCGATCGCGCTGGCGCCGCGCAATGTGGAGTATCAGTTCAACCTGGGACAGATTTATGTTGCGGGGAAGAAGTGGGATCTGGCGCGGGAGGTGTTTACGCAGCTGAAGGCGGGACCGGATCGGGCGGCGGCAGCGGCGGCGAAGCAGCAATTGGACGATTTAGAGACGCTGCAGAAGTATGGAGTGCGTCCGCAGCGAGCGGGGGAAAGCCAGGCGCCGGCGGGCGCGGCGAGCACTCCTTCGGCAGGGACGAGCGCGGCTGCAGCGGTGGTGAGCGCTGCACAAGATCAAGATGAGGAGGCGGATGCGGCGCCGAAACCTGCGCTCGTCAAGCCGGGGACGACGGGACCGGTGCAATTTTTGAAAGGCAAGATCGTGAGCAGCGACTGCTCCAAGCCTCCCGAGGCTACGGTTACGATTCTGAGTGGCATGACGACCTACAAGCTTCATGCTTCGGATTACAAATCGTTGCTGATGATTGGCGAAGACCAGTTTTCCTGCGAATGGAAGAACCGTGTCGTATCGGTGAACTACCGTGCGGTGGGGAAGAACGAAGGAGAATTGGTGTCTGTAGAAGTGCACTAAGCGCGTGCACTAAGCGCGACCGCCCCGCGCGGGTTTCAGAACCTGCGCGGCACTCAGACCGACGGCAAAATATGCGAAGATGGAGTCCGGGAGAGCAAGCGGATGGAAAATCCACTCAAGCTAAAACGCATTCACCATGTTGAATTCTGGGTTGGCAACGCCCGGCAGGCAGCTTATTTCTACCGCAAGGGATTCGGCTTTTCGCAGGTTGCTTACAGTGGACTGGAAACGGGCCAGCGTCAGCGCGCTTCTTATGCGCTGAGCCAGGGCAAGGCGAACTTCATTTTGACCACGCCTATGACGCCCGACGATTTGGCAGCGGATCATATCCGCAAGCATGGCGATGGCGTGCGGGATATCGCGTTGGAGGTGGAGGACGCGGACGAGGCGTTTGCCGAAGCCATGCGGCGCGGAGCGCAATCGGCCGAGGAACCGCATGACATAAAGGATGAACACGGAGCCATTCGCCGCGGCGCGGTCCACACCTATGGCGACACGATCCATTCGCTGATCTCATATAAGGACTACAATGGCCCGTTTCTGCCGGGGTTCATGGCAGCGCCGCTGGCTGGGGACGACTGCGGCATCCTGCGCATTGACCACATCGTGGGGAATGTGGAACTCGGCAAGATGCAGTACTGGGCGGATTACTACACGCGCGTCTTCGGGTTCCATCGTTACATCACGTTCGACGATAAGGATATTTCGACCGAGTACAGCGCGTTGATGAGCATCGTAATGTCGGACGACTCGCATTCGGTAAAATTTCCGATCAACGAACCGGCTGCGGCGCGCAACAAGAGCCAGATTCAGGAATACATCGAAGCCTACGGCGGAGCAGGGGCGCAGCACATCGCGCTGCAGTGCAAGGATGTCATGTACACGGTAGGAAAACTGCAGCGCAACGGGCTCGATTTTCTGCGCGTTCCCGACGCGTATTATGACCTGCTGCCGTCGCGGGTCGGGCCAATAGAAGAATCGCTGGCAGAGTTGCGCTCGCTGGGCATACTTGTGGACCGCGACGAGGAAGGCTACCTGCTGCAGATTTTTTCGAAGCCGGTGGAGGATCGGCCGACCGTTTTCTTCGAGGTTATCCAGCGCAAGGGCAGCCGCGGATTTGGCAAAGGGAATTTCAAAGCGCTGTTTGAATCGATCGAAATGGAGCAGGCGCGACGCGGAAATCTCTAGGGGCTGACCCTCAGCGGCTAAAGCCGCTTATATGGTGGGTTCTATCGGCATGGCTGAAGCCATGCCCCTTCAAAGCAATTCAGAACCAACTCGGTTAGGGTCTCACTAAGGCGAGAATGACCATCCGAAAAACGGCGAGCGTAAGAGCGAAGATGCCAGCGAAGGGCGGGTTGCGTTACCAGTCGGGATTCGGCAACGAGTTCGCGAGTGAGGCGGTGGAAGGCGTACTGCCGCGCGGGCAAAATGCTCCTCAGAAAGTGGCGCATGGGCTGTACACGGAACAACTGAGCGGCACGGCCTTCACCGCGCCGCGCGGGGTTAATCGCCGGACTTGGCTTTACCGGATGCGTCCGTCGGTGGCGCATAAGCCGTTTCAGCCGATCGAGCAGGGAAGGCTGCGCAGCGCGCCGTTCGACGAGGTGCCGACGCCGCCGAACCAGTTGCGCTGGGGTCCAATTCCGATTCCGGCTTCCTCTCAGCACACCGACTTCATTGACGGTCTGATTACGATGGCTGGCAGCGGCAACACGCATACTCATGCGGGCGTTGCGATTCACATTTACGTGGCCAACACGTCGATGACGGATCGCTTTTTCTACAACGCCGACGGAGAGATGTTGATCGTGCCGCAAACGGGAGGGCTGCAGTTGCGCACGGAGATGGGCGTTCTCGAAGCCGGGCCAGGCGAGATTGCGGTGATTCAACGGGGAATTCGTTTCCGCGTTGAACTTCTGGAGAAGGAAGCGCGCGGGTACATCTGCGAGAACTACGGCGCGCTCTTTCGTCTGCCGGATCTGGGACCGATTGGCGCGAACGGACTGGCGAATCCGCGCGATTTTCTGGCGCCGGTGGCGGCGTTTGAAGATCGAGAAGGCGATTACCGGATTGTGACCAAGTTCCAGGGGAGACTCTGGGCGGCGGCGATCGACCACTCGCCGCTGAACGTGGTTGCGTGGCATGGGAATTACGTGCCTTACAAGTACGATCTGGCGAATTTCAATTGCATCAACACGGTGAGCTTCGACCATCCGGACCCGTCGATTTACACGGTGCTGACTTCGCCTTCGGAAATTCCGGGAACCGCGAATGTTGACTTCGTAATTTTTCCGCCGCGATGGATGGTCTCCGAGCATACGTTTCGTCCGCCGTGGTTCCATCGCAACTTCATGAACGAGTTCATGGGGCTGATCCACGGTGAATACGACGCCAAGGCGGAAGGATTCGTGCCGGGCGGCGCCAGCCTGCACAATTGCATGGCGGGTCACGGGCCCGACGCTGAAACGTTTGAGAGAGCAAGCAAGGCCGAACTGAAGCCGGTTTATCTAGGCGACACCTTGGCGTTCATGTTCGAGACTCGCTTCGTGTGCCAGCCGACGAAATTTGCGCTGGAGACTTCGCAACTTGATCATCAGTACTTCGAGTGCTGGCAGGGATTGCGGAAGAAGTTCAAGGGGAACAGCGGTTAGGCAGACTTTGTCATCCTGAGCGAAGCGAAGGAGCCATGCGTTTTGCCAGCGCCTGCAGAGTGCAGGGGTCCTTCCCCTTCGACAGGCTCAGGGTCAGGATGACAACTTAAAAAAGAGCGATGAATTTGCAAACTTCTCAGACGGTGCGAAATTCCGCGGATGCGTTCTATGCTGCCGGGTTGCTGCGCGACCTGATCGATTATGCCGGATTATTTCCTCCCGCGTCATTGGCCATGGCGCCTTCTGTGGCTAACTACGACGCCTATTCGCGGTCGGAATGGAACTGGATTCTCGGGCGTTTTATTGTCCCGGCGGCGCGACTCGGTGAGTTCGAAGAAGCGTTTGCCGGGTTACCCGCTCCAACGCCTGGGCCTGGCTTCAGGAACTGGCGGCTGTCGGTCCTGCTGGGCTCCGAGGTGGTTGCGGGGGTCGCTCGTATTCGCGAATTCAATGCTCGAATTGCGCGCTCCAGTTCCGGCAGAAGGGCGGTCGTGGAATCGGTTGAGGTGAAGGTTGCGACTCCCGAGGAGGTCAAGCGGCTGTCCGGAATCATCCCAGCAAAGCTCGCGGTCTATTTCGAAGTTTCGCTGTCCGGTTGCAGCGCGTGCATTGCGGCGGTGGCAAGCTGCGGGCGCAGAGCCAAGATCCGGATGGGCGGCGAGACGGCCGACAAGTTCCCCGCTTCCGAGAACGTGATCGAATTCATTCGCCTGTGTGTGGCGGCTAATGTGCCGTTCAAGGCGACCGCCGGACTGCACCATCCGCTGCGCTCGGTGCACCGGTTTACCTATCAACCCGAGAGCCCATCGGGAATCACGCATGGTTTTCTAAACGTTTTTCTGGCCGCCGCGTTTTTGTGGGCGGGAATCGAGACCAAGCTTGCCGTTCAGGTGCTCGATGAGCAAACGGCGGAGGCATTCCACTTTGATTTGGATGGAATCGGCTGGCGCCAGCATCGGCTCAGCCGGCATGAAATCGCGGCCGCGCGGCGGAGTTTCGCGGTTTCGTTTGGGTCGTGCTCATTTACCGAGCCCATCGACGACTTGCGGTCCCTGCACCTCTTATGAACAATCTGCTATGAAACTTCCGCTATGAAACCTGTTCTCGACGAAACTCACGATTCGGAAGTGCAGAGTTGGGTTGAATCCGCCAACGTTGCCGGGTCGGATTTTCCCATTCAAAATTTGCCTTTCGGAGTTTTTCGGCGGCGCGATGCAGGCGCCGGGGCGAGCGTGGGAGTTGCGATCGGAGACTCCATTCTTGATCTCGACGGAATGCAGAGTGAGGGATTGCTGGAGGAGAAGAGTGTGCGGCTCGCGGCGAATGCCTGCGCATCCGATGCGCTGAATCCGCTGATGGAGCTCGGTGCCGGTCCCCGGCGAGCTTTGCGCCGGCGTCTTCATGCTATTTTGCGGCAGGATGCGCCTGCTTCCGACCGGCAGGCCGCTGCTCGCCATCTCATCGCGCAGGCTGACGTTGACATGCTTCTGCCCGCGGTGGTCGGCGACTACACCGATTTCTACGCATCGATCTTCCACGCCACCAATGTCGGAAAGTTGTTTCGCCCGGACAATCCGTTGCTGCCGAATTACAAATACATTCCGATTGGCTATCACGGGCGAGCGTCGTCGCTGGTTCCGACGGGAACGCCGGTGCGTCGCCCGTCCGGCCAGACGCACGATGGCGACGCCGATCCAAATAACGCTCCGAAATTCGGGCCGACCCGGGCGCTCGATTACGAACTGGAGGTGGGCTTTTTTGTGAGCTCTGGGAATCGGTTGGGAGAAACCATTCCAATCGGCGAAGCGGAAGAACATATTTTCGGGATCTGCCTGGTGAATGACTGGTCGGCGCGGGACATTCAGGCCTGGGAGTACCAGCCGCTGGGACCTTTTCTGGGGAAGAGTTTTGCGACTACACTTTCACCGTGGGTGGTGACGATGGAAGCGCTGGCTCCGTTCCGCACGGCTGCTTTTGCGCGTGCGGAAGGCGATCCGGCGCCATTGCCTTACCTTTTCGGCCAGGACGATCGGGAGCAGGGTGGTCTCGACCTGTGGCTGGAGGTTTCACTGTTGTCGGTCCGGATGCGGGAAGCCGGCATCGCTCCGGTAGTGTTGGGCCGCAGCAATTTTCGCGACCTGTACTGGACCATGGCGCAGATGCTGACCCATCACGCGAGCAACGGCTGTAATCTGCGTTCTGGCGATCTGTTGGCGAGCGGAACTGTGTCGGGCGCGGACAAGACCGCGCGTGGATGCCTGTTGGAGCTCACCTCGCGGGGCAAGGATCCGGTTGTGCTGCCGACCGGAGAGCAGAGGAAATTTCTGGAAGATGGAGACGAAGTCGTCCTACGGGGATTCTGCGAACGGGACGGGTTCCGCCGCATTGGACTGGGGAGTTGCCGCGGGACGATTCCGCCAGCAGTTGCGGCCAGAGAAGGTTGCACTCACTAGCCGAGAGAGATCCTGTAGAGACGGGGCTTGCCGTCTCCCGCCCTAACCGGCTGCGTAGAAACTCATAGCGGGCGCAAAAAGCACACCTCGGGCGCTAAAGCGCAAACCATTTTCAACGACTATCGGCACGACTGTGAAGTCGTGCCCTTCCCAAAACCCGCTCGAATCAGAGTTCCGCAGTCTGCTAAGAGAGGACGAGGGCAGCCCGTCTCTAACGCAGCGAAGACTGCGCCTTTGCCCGTGCCTGATCGTGTATAGTGATCGCCTTCGGAAAAAGGAGAGGCGTTGGGTGCCTTAGATTCAAGTATGCCGGAAGACGACCCGAATCGATTGAGTATTCCGCCGGCGACACAGCCGGTGGGCCATGGTAATGGCCACGGTCCGGCCGTATTCGCCGGCTTCCTCGGGTGGACTCTAGACGCCTTCGACTTCTTTCTGGTCGTCCTCTCGCTGACGGCCATTGCTAAGGAGTTTCACCGTTCCGACGCCAACATTGCGTTCTCGATTACACTCACCCTGGCGTTCCGTCCCGTAGGCGCGTTCATTTTCGGATTAATGGCCGATCGCTACGGGCGCCGCATTCCGCTGATGATCGACCTCGTCTTCTATTCCGTGGTCGAGGTGGCGACCGGCTTTGCGCGTAGTTTTACTACCTTCCTTGTGCTGCGCGCGCTGTTCGGGATCGGCATGGGCGGTGAGTGGGGTGTCGGCGCGTCTCTCGTCATGGAAAAGGTTCCGCCCCGGCTGCGCGGGTTTCTTTCCGGAGTACTGCAACAGGGATACGCAATCGGCTACCTTCTGGCGGCGGGTTGTTTCTATTTTGTCTTTCCCCGCTGGGGTTGGCGGCCGATGTTTTTTATCGGAGGACTCCCCGCTCTGCTCGGGCTCTTCGTCCGCTTCAAGGTGAAAGAATCAGAGGTGTGGCAGAAGACTCGCCATCCGAACTGGAGCAGTCTGGGCCGCGCGATATTGTCTTACTGGAAATTGTTTCTTTATCTGACCCTCTTAATGATGATGATGAGTTTTGTCTCGCACGGCACGCAGGATATGTTCCCCACCTTTCTGCAGCGCCAGTGGGGCATGAAGCCGACCGAGCGCGCCGGGATCACGGTAATCTCGATGGTGGGAGCAATTTGCGGAGGCACGCTGGTTGGCTTGTTATCCGACCGCTTTGGACGCCGCCGGTCGATGGTCGGCGCTCTCATCTGCGCGATCGCAGTGGTTCCGCTCTGGGCCTACCCTCCGTCTCTGGCATTGCTGGTCGTTGGAGCATTCCTGATGCAGTTCATGGTGCAGGGAGCTTGGGGAATCATTCCGGCGCACCTCTCGGAATTATCGCCCGACTCGGTGCGCGGCTTTATTCCCGGACTTGCCTACCAGTGTGGCGTGCTTTTGGCCGGTTCGGTTGCTTACATCGAGGCGATTCTCGCCGAGCATACCAGCTACGCAAACGCGATGGCTCTGACCGCGTTTGTAGTGTTCACATTGGCGGCGGTGGTGGTGGCCGTAGGACGCGAGCAAAAAGGGATTCACTTCGGTGCGTAAGATATGAGTTAGGCGTGGCAATGCCGCGGTGCGCATCTTGCGAGCGTTCGTTCTCCCATGACATTCGGAGACTGTGACTATCCGGCCCTTCGGGTCCTGCTTTCTGCTCTGACTTTCGCCTCCGCCGCCCACTCATAGCCTACGGCGGCAGCGTGGATCGCGCGATCGAAGAATTGATCGAGCAACTGCAATAATTCCTGCTTTCCGAAGATCTCTACTGGGCGGTCCGGATACGACTCATCAAGGATGAACTCCCAGAGATTGTCTTTCGTCAAAATGATCGCCCAGATCACCTGGCTCAGCGGGACACCCTGCTGGGCGCGGCGCGTACCAATTTGCGTGTAGCGCTGCTCGATGTCGGCTTCGCTTTTGTCCAACAGCCACTCACCGAGGTGGCGATAGATTTCATCTACCCGCTCCTTCAGTTCGTCTGGCGGAACCTTGCGGAAGGCCTCGGTACGGACGGACCGTTGAACTTTGTGCAGAAGGCCGCTGGCGAGGGCGTCAGAGCGGTCCTCAATGAGCCGGACGAACCTGTGGCTGAGCATCATTACCGCATCCCTTCCCATCGTTCCTGTTTTCATACGCTCTCCTTCCCCGGGGGTCGAGGGTGAGGCCCCGCTTTTCTAATTACATTATGACTTTAGTTTTCAGCGAGTTATGTGATTCTGGTCACGTCATGCTGCGGGCGCGCAGTGCGAACTGCCCGGCGGGGCGCGTTCGAGGGGGCTTGGCGCCGGAAGATTAGCCTCTTGCGCGGGGTCACACGAGGCTGTGATATGCAGCACAGATGAACTTCCATAAGACGCGAGAACATATAACATTAAGGGTGGGTCTACAAGGGGAAAGCCATGAAAAGAATCCTCATTTTAGGTGCGGCGGGCAGGGACTTCCATGATTTTAACGTGATTTTCCGCTACAACCCCGACTACCACGTAGTTGCGTTCACCGCTTCGCAAATCCCCGACATTGCAAACCGCCGATACCCACCCGAGCTGGCAGGCAATTTTCTGTATCCCGATGGAATACCGATTTTTGAAGAGAAGGACCTGGAGAAACTGATTGCCAACGAACGGGTGGATGCGGTGGTGTTCGCCTACAGCGATATCTCCCACCAGAACCTGATGCATCTTGCGTCGCGCGTGGTGGCTGCCGGCGCGGACTTTTGGTTCTTGGGGACGGAGCACACCCAACTCAAGTCGTCAGTCCCGGTGGTTTCTATTTGCGCGGTACGAACCGGCTGCGGCAAGAGTCCCTTGTCGAGACTGGTGGCCTCGGAGCTGCGGCGCCAGGGCTGGAAGCCGGTAGTGATCCGCCATCCCATGCCCTACGGCGACCTTGTGGCAGAGGCGGTCCAGCGCTTTGCCACCGTGGAAGATCTGGATTTCCAGCAATGCACCATCGAAGAGCGCGAAGAGTACGAACCGCACATCCGTCAGGGAACAATCGTGTATGCGGGCGTGGACTACGAGAGGATTCTGCGCCAGGCAGAGAAGGAAGCCGACTTCATTCTGTGGGATGGAGGGAACAACGATACGCCGTTCTACAAGTCCGACCTGGAAATTGTGGTCGTTGACCCGCACCGGCCCGGGCACGAATTGGCGTACTTTCCGGGAGAGGTAAACCTGCGGCGCGCCGACGTGGTGGTCATCAACAAGGTAGATACCGCCGCGCAGCAGGACATCGATACCGTCCGGCACAATATCCACATAAGCAATCCCAAAGCCAGAATTCTCGAAACCGCCTGCCGGGTCTCCGCGGCTACGCCTGAACTGGTGAAGGGGAAGCGCGTGCTGGTGGTGGAAGACGGCCCGACCCTGACCCACGGCGAAATGCCCTATGGCGCCGGAGTCGTGGCCGCGCGGAAATGGGGAGCGGCCGAGTTGGTGTGTCCGAAGCCTTATGCAATCGGCTCCGTTCGCAGCACTTTTGACCGCTTTCCCCACCTGACCAATCTTCTGCCTGCGATGGGCTATAGCGCTGTGCAACGGCATGAACTGGAAGAGACCATCAACAGCGTGCCGTGCGACCTGGTTTTGATCGCTACGCCGATTGACCTGGCGCGAGTCATCAAGCTCAGCAAACCCAGTTTGCGGGTTACTTACGAGGTGGAAGAGCTCACGCATCCCGGACTGGCTGAGATCCTCGCGCAAATTGAAATGCCGGCGGAGGTGTGACGATGAGAGCCAAAGACTTCGTTTCGATCAGAGATTTCTCTCCTCAGGAAATTCAAGACCTTTTGCTGCTGGGCCGGCAGATCAAAGCCTACCCTGATGTCTATTGCGAAGCCCTCAAAGGGAAAACTCTGGCCATGATTTTCGAAAAGCCTTCGTTACGGACACGGGTGACGTTTGATGTCGGCATCCAGCAACTGGGCGGCTTTTCAGTCTACCTTTCTCCGGCGGAGATCAACCTCGGCCAGCGGGAATCCGTGTACGACGTGGCCAAGAACCTGGAACGCATGGTGCAGTGCATCATGATCCGGACCTTCGCGCACGCCATCGTTGAACAGATGGCAGAGTATGCCGGGATTCCGGTGATCAACGGGCTGACCGATTACAGCCATCCCTGCCAGGCGATGGGGGACTTCCTGACCATGTGGGAGGTCAAGGGCAGGATCGAGAAGCTGAAAGTCGCATTCGTCGGAGATGGAAACAACGTCGCGCACTCGCTCCTGTTCGCAGGCGCGCAACTCGGGGCGGAGGTTGTGGTGGCAACGCCTGCGGGCTATGAGCCGAAAGCGGATGCGATCGCCTGGGCCAGCGCGCGGGCGAAAGAAACAGGCGGAAGTTGCCAGATCACGAATGATGCGAGAAAAGCGGTTTCGGCGGCGGATGTGGTCTACACCGATGTGTGGGCGAGCATGGGGCAGGAGGCCGACGCCGCCAAGCGGCTCAACGTTTTCCGGAGCTATCAGGTGAATTCGGAGCTCTTCGCTGGTGCTAAAGGCGATGCCATCTTCATGCACTGCCTGCCGGCACATCGCGGTGAAGAAGTGACCAATGACGTGATTGATTCGCCGCGCTCGGTGGTCTTCCAGCAGGCGGAAAACCGGCTGCATATCCAGAAGGCGATCATGCTGGAATTGATGAAGGACGTGGTCGTAGGGCCGGTGCGTCCTGCAACCAGACCGGAGCTGGTGCACGCGTGACAGGAGCAGCCATAAAGACCATGCTGCTGGCGGTAGGCGGGAATTCGCTGATTCGCGCCGGCCAAAAGGGCACCATCGCCGAGCAACTGGCGAACGCCCGACGCACGGCGGCAGAGGTCGCCAGGCTGGTGCGCGACGGCTACCGCATTGTTCTCACCCACGGCAACGGGCCGCAGGTGGGAGCGGCACTCTTGCGTTCAGAACGGGGAGCGAGCCAGGTTCCGGGACAGCCGCTCGACGTCTGTGACGCCTCCACGCAGGGCGAAATCGGCTACGTCTTACAGCAATCTCTTGATACTGAACTTAGGCTTGCGGGTTTGCAAGTGCCGCTCCACC
The DNA here is from genome assembly GCA_963749275.1 of uncultured Acidobacteriaceae bacterium. Taxonomy (GTDB): domain Bacteria; phylum Acidobacteriota; class Terriglobia; order Terriglobales; family Acidobacteriaceae; genus Acidiflorens. The sequence goes on along the minus strand of CAVVNA010000027.1, from coordinate 84,446 downwards.
CCGTCAAGCCAAAACCGGGCTTGACGGGGGCCCCGGCGGTGGTGACGGTGCTGACCCAGGTCGTGGTCTCGCTGGATGATCCGGCCATGAGCAGACCGAGCAAACCGATTGGTCCGTTCTACTCCCGGGCCGATGCTGAGGAACGTAAGCGTCTGTTAAGCTGGGAGATTGTGGAAGACGCTGCGCGCGGTTATCGGCGGGTGGTGCCCTCGCCCGAGCCGCAGGACGTCATAGAACTCGAAATCATCCGCGATCTGATGGAGCGGAACGTGTTGGTAATCGCTTGCGGCGGGGGCGGCATCCCCGTGGCGTGGCGCGAGGGTAGATTGCAGGGTGTTGAAGCGGTGATTGACAAGGACCGCGCTTCCGCGCTGTTGGCTTCGCGTCTGGGAGTGGACCTGTTCGTCATTTCTACCGACACGGACTACGTGTATCTGGATTACAAGAAGCCGACGCAAAGACCGCTGCACCTGGTTGGTTGTAGCGAGTTGCAGCAGTATGCCGACGCCGGACACTTTCCGCCAGGCAACATGGGACCTAAAGTCGAATCCGTATTGCGATTCCTGACGCAGGGAGGGCGCGAGGCAATCATTACCTCCTGCGAAAACCTGTATGCAGCCGTGTCTGGTTCAGCCGTGTCTGGTTCAACCGAGTCTGGTTCAACCGAGTCTGGACCGGTGGGCACTCATATTGTGCCGAATCGGGTTGAGTTGGATCGGGGAGTGGCCGCGCTTGACGCCCGTGTGCACACTGAGTTGCCGGTGGGAGGCAGATCATAATGAAAGACCAGGTTTTCATTCGGGACGCGCAAAGAAACGGATGCACAGAGCCCGTGGCCGAGCGCGAAGGGAAGCTGAAGCACGTCATCGAATCGCAGCAGTTCACGGTGCCGTTGCTGATGGAGCTCTTTGACCGTTCCCGCGGCATGGAGCGGGTGGTGGAGCGCGGAGGAACACTCGACTATCAGAACCGCATCATGGCGGCGCTGTTTTATACGCCTTCGACCCGTACCCGGCTTTCGTTCGAAGCCGCCATGCAGAGGCTGGGAGGCAGAGTCTTGTCAACCGAGCATGCGCGAGCGTTTTCTTCCGAGATTGAGGGAGAGAACGTCGAGGACACGATCCACATCGTGGGCAGCTATTCCGATGTGATCGTAATCCGGCACCATGAGGAAGGCGGCGCCAAACGGGCGGCACAGGTCTCTCATGTGCCGGTCATCAATGCCGGAGACGGCGATGGCGGGCAGCATCCCACGCAGGCGTTGCTCGACCTCTACACGATCTATCGCGAGCGTCCGCTCGATGGCTTGAGCGTCGCCATCATCGGAGAACTTGACAAAGGACGGACGGCGCGTTCGCTCGCCTATCTCCTGGCAAAGTTCGAACGGGTGAAGATTTATTTTGTCAGTCCGCCCGAACTGCAGATGAAGCCCGACATTCTCGAATATCTCGAGGGGCACGGAGTGCGTTACGAACTGGAGCCGGACATCGACCGGATCATCGGAGAAGTGGATGTGGTCTATCAGACCCGCATCCGGCCTGAGCGCGTGACCGGTCTGAGAAGCCCGCAACAGTATGCGATCAACTCGGCGGTCTTGCGGAAGATGAAGCCGGACGCGCTCATCCTGCACCCTTTGCCGCGAACCGTGGAACTCGACAAGTCAGTGGATGAAGATCCGCGGGCGCTGTATTTCCGCCAGGCGGTGAATGGACTGTACGTGCGCATGGCGCTGCTGACCATGCTGCTGGATAAGGAGTAAGGTAAAGATATTTATGCACAGCGGACTCATAACGGAAGAACATCTGCGCACGCGCGATTTTATTGAACTGGAGAACCAGTATGGCGCCCACAACTACCATCCGCTTGATGTCGTGATCGAGCGGGCGGAGGGCGTTTGGGTCTACGACGTCGAAGGCAAGCGCTATCTCGACTGCCTGGCGGCGTATTCCGCGGTCAATCAGGGGCACTGCCATCCCGAGATTCTGAAGGCGCTGGTCGAGCAGGCGCACAAGGTGACGTTGACCTCGCGCGCTTTCCGCAATGATCAACTCCCGCTTTTTTACAAAGAACTTCACGAACTGACCGGTTATGACATGGCGTTGCCCATGAACAGCGGATCGGAAGCGGTGGAAACCGCCATCAAAACCGCGCGCAAGTGGGGATACAAGATCAAGGGCATTCCCGAGGACAAAGCAGAGGTCATCGTCTGCGCCAATAATTTCCACGGGCGGACCATCACGGAAGTGAGTTTCTCGACGGACGCGCAGTATCGCGACGGCTTCGGGCCGTTTACCCCCGGATTCAAGGTGATTCCCTTTGGAGACGTACAAGCCCTGGAGCACGCCATCACTCCCCACACTTGCGCCTTCCTCGTCGAACCCATTCAAGGAGAGGCGGGGATCATCATTCCGCCAGCCGGATTCCTGAAGCAGGCCGCCGATATCTGCCGCCAGAACCGCGTTCTTCTGATCGTGGACGAGATTCAGTCCGGCCTCGGCCGCACGGGCAAACTTTTCGCTTACGAGCACGAGGGCATCAGACCAGATGTAGTGATCGTGGGCAAGGCGCTTTCGGGCGGCTTCTACCCGGTCTCCGCCGTGCTCTCCTCATCGGAAATCATGCGCATGTTCAACCCCGGAGACCACGGCAGCACCTTCGGCGGCAGTCCGCTGGGCTGTGCCGTGGCGCGCGCCGCGCTGCGGGTGCTGATGCAGGAGAAGCTGGTCGAACGCTCGGCCGAACTGGGCGGTTACTTTCTCGGGTTGCTGCAGAAGCTCCGCAGCCCCGATCTGAAGGAAGTCCGCGGCAAGGGGCTGTGGATCGGAATCGAGCTTCATAGTCCGGCCCGCGCCTACTGCGAAGCGTTGAAAGAAGAAGGAATCCTGTGCAAAGAAACCCATGATCGTGTGATTCGGATCGCGCCGCCGCTGATCATCCAGCGGGAGGAGATTGATTGGGCCTTCGAGCGCATCCGGAAGGTGATTTGAGAAACCCGTTGTTAAATCTGTTGTTAAAACCAAATTGTTGAGGTGCTCGTGTTCAATATTATTCACGCCGAATTCCTAGCCCCGGGTATCAAGCGGTTCGTCATTGAGGCGCCGCGCATTGCGCGCAAGCAGAGACCCGGCCAGTTCGTCATAGTGCGCATTCATGAGGAAGGCGAGCGCATCCCGCTCACCATCGAGAACTCCGATCCGCAGAAGGGAACCATCAATATCGTCGTGCAGTCGTTAGGCAAGACCACCACTATGCTCAATTCTCTGGGCGCGGGAGACCACATTATGGACGTGGTCGGACCCCTGGGGAAACCATCGGAGATAGAAAAGTTCGGCACGGTGGTAGTGATGGGCGGAGGCGTGGGGACTGCCATGGCATATCCCACCGCGGCGGCTTTGAAGCACGCCGGGAACAAGGTCATTTCGATTGTGGGAGCACGGAACAAGGAACTGGTCATACTGGAGCGTGAGATGCGTGAGGTCAGCGATGTGCTGATGATCACGACCGACGACGGGAGCTATGCGGATAAAGGGTTTGTCACCGACAAGCTTCGCCAATTGATTCAGAACGGCGTGCCAATTAACCTGGTGCTGGCAATCGGTCCCATTCCCATGATGCGGGCCGTAGCTGACATGACTCGCAGCGAGCACATTCGCACTCTCGTGAGCCTCAATCCCATTATGATTGACGGCACCGGCATGTGCGGCGGCTGCCGCGTGCTGGTGGACAACAAGAGCCAGTTTGCCTGTGTGGATGGACCCGAGTTCGATGCGCACCAGGTGAACTTCGCCGTGCTGGTGCAGCGCAATGGGGCGTACCGCAGTCAAGAGCAGCAATCCCTCGCCGAATATCGGCGTGCACTGGAGTCGCATCTCAAGAACACGGAAGCCGAAGGGAACGGCGTCTGTGCCACGAAAGGAGTCACCCAATGACCGTTCCCCCCAAGCCATCGCTGAATCCGGTGCCCATTAAGGACCGCATGAAGTTGCCTCGGCAGCAGATGCCGGAGCAGGCGCCAGAAGTTCGCGCCACCGAGTTCACTGAAGTGAATCTCGGCTATAGCGAGGAACTTGCCCGGCAGGAAGCCATGCGCTGTATAGAGTGCGCCAAGCCGGCGTGTACGAAGGACTGTCCCGTCGGCGTCAAGGTCCATGAATTCGTGCAAATGATCGTGGCGGGCGATTTCCTGGGCGCTGCTGCCAAGATCCGGGAAGACAACGTTCTGCCGGCGATCACCGGCCGCGTCTGTCCGCAGGAAGACCACTGCGAGGGCGGTTGCCTGATGGGGAAGAAAGTCAAGCCGCTCGGCATCGGCTACCTGGAGCGATTCGTTGCGGATTACGAGAAGCGCATGGGTGTTAGCCCGGTGCCGAATGCTCCTCCGACTGGGAAGAAAGTTGCCGTCGTCGGCAGTGGTCCCTCCGGGCTAACGGTCGCTGGCGATCTGGTGCAGAAGGGGCACAAGGTTCGCGTGTTCGAGGCGCTGCATGAACTCGGCGGCGTGCTGGTGTACGGCATTCCTGAGTTTCGCCTGCCCAAGCAGATCATCCGGGAACAGCTCGACTATATGCGTGAGATGGGAGTCGAGTTCGAAACCGATGTGGTGGTGGGAAGGACCGTCTCCATCAATGAGCTCCTGGAAGAAGAAGGTTACGACGCAGTGTTTATCGGGACGGGCGCCGGGCTGCCGGTCTTCATGAATATTCCGGGCGAGCACCTGAACGGCGTCTATTCCGCGAACGAATTTCTGACTCGCATCAACTTGATGAAAGCTTACAAGTTCCCGGTTTACGACGAGCCGATGCTCGACCTGCACGGAAAAGATGTAGCCGTAATCGGCGGCGGGAACACTGCTCTTGATGCCATTCGCTCAGCCTTGCGCCTGGGAGCGCGCAAAGCGTATGTACTTTACCGCCGCAGCGAAGCGGAGATGCCAGCGCGGGCGGAGGAAGTGAAGCATGCGCGTGAGGAAGGGATTGAGTTTCACATGCTGACCAACCCCGTCGAATTTCAGCCTGATGGTGAGGGCTGGCTGGGCGCAGTCCGCTGCCAGCGCATGGAACTGGGAGAACCCGACGCGTCAGGACGGAGGCGCCCGGTGCCGGTGGCTGGGTCGGAGTTCGAAATTCCTCTATCGGTGGCTGTAATCGCCGTTGGCACCAGCGCTAACCCGATTGTCCAGAGCACAACTCCTGGCTTGGACACGAACAAGCGGGGGTACATCCAGGCCAATCCGGATACTCAGCGTACTTCGAGAAAGGGTGTGTTTGCCGGAGGCGACATCGTTACTGGCGGCGCCACTGTAATTCTGGCGATGGGGGCGGGACGGCGAGCGGCCAAGTCCATCCACGACTACCTGACCACCGGAGAATGGTGAACGGACGCCAGAGATTGGGCGATTGGGCTAAGGAACTCCACGTCAGAATTAACCAGCGAGAACGGTGTAGTAAATGGTGCCGTTTTCGAGATGAAGAAGGAAATCCCGGCTTAGATTGCGGAGAAGGCATTGTCCAAGCGGATTACTGAGGTTGTGGTGATCGGAGCTGGAGTTGCAGGACTCGCATGCGCGCAGGCGCTCTGCCAGGCAGGTCTCCGAGTAAGGATTCTCGAAGCGCGGAACCGTATCGGCGGCCGCGTCTGGACCTTGCACCCCTCCCTGATAAACGCGCCGGTCGAACTGGGGGCGGAATTTATCCATGGCCTGCCCAGGGAGGTGTGGCAGATCGTAGAGCGCGCTGAGCTGCAGACTCACGAACTGACTGGGAACCGATGGCGTCTGGAGCAAGCAAGGCTGGCACCCGCGAGTGGCTCCTGGGATCTAATCGATAATATCTTTAGCAGGATTGATGAGTCTGCGCCGGATCGATCGTTCCGGGATTTTCTTGAACACGCTTGTGGCGACCTATCTCGGCAAACGAGGATCGAAGCGGCCGCATATGTCGAGAGCTTCCACGCATGTGACGCAAGCCGCATCAGCGCTCATGCGCTCGCGCAATGGCATCGCAGCGACCAGGAACTCCAAGGTGAGCGCGGCTTCCGTTTCCCCAAGGGATGCGAGGGTCTGGTTCGAGCGCTTGTGGCAGCCAGCAAACCGGACCTGCTCACGGTGCGGCTGAACACCGTTGTTACCGAGATCGCCTGGAAGCCAGGCGCGGTGGAGGTGACGACCCAATCGCCCGAACCATCTCCCGAACAATCGCCCGAACGACAGCAGCACGCCAGCATTCATGCAGATGCTGCCGTTATTACTTTGCCTCTCGGCGTTCTGCAGGCACCGCTTGGAACTGGCGGCGCCGTCTGCTTTCGGCCAGAGCTGACCGAAAAGGCCGATGCACTCAAGCAGTTGGAGATGGGCAGCGCGATCCGGCTCGTTCTGTGTTTCCGCCATTGCTTCTGGACAGACCCCAAACTGGTGCCAACGCCCATGCCGGACATGAGTTTTTTGTCAGCTCCAGGGGAATTGTTTCCGACGTGGTGGTCGTCTGTATCCGCGAAGACCGCCATGCTGACGGGTTGGTCCGGTGGAGCCGGTGCAGAGCAGCTCTCCGGTGGCGGAGATGCAACCATCGTAGAGCGTGGATTGGAGGTCTTGCGCCACGTCTTCGGAGTACCTCTGGAAAGCTTGCGAAACTTGCTGCAAGAGTCTTTTGTACACGACTGGCAGTCCGATCCCTACTGCCGAGGTGCCTACAGCTACCCTCTTGCCGGTGGTAAGGAAGCTGGGCGCAGACTAGGTGCACCGGTTGGGAATACACTGTTCTTTGCCGGAGAAGCGACGGATTGCAGCGGAAACAACGGGACGTTGCACGGCGCCATCGCCAGCGGCCAGCGCGCCGCCACTGAACTTCTTTCCTGCGCTGGGCTCGGGATTCCCGGAGTCGTGACCCAGAGTTAATAGAATGTGGCCATCAGCAGCCCGTTGTTCGCGACAGGGTGAAACGCTTTTCATCGGGAGCACTCCCGACGGTCTGCCATCCGTACCAGCACCACACCTTGCTTCACCATTTAGTCCGCTGGCGCTTTCGTGAACCACTTGTCGAACCACTCCAGAGTGCGCAAGTTGTAGTCGTGGGAGTCGGCGGGCTTTACGAACTCGTGTCCTTCGTTTGGATAGACAACCAGCCTGGTGGGCACCTTCTGGGTTTTGAGCGCGTGCCACCATTCCACCGATTGTTCCATCGGAACTTCACCATCGCGATCGCCGACCAGGATGAGGGTAGGCGTCTTGACTGCTTTGACGAAGTGCATAGGGTCGCTCTTGGCGTACACCGCGGGGTCGTCGTAGACGGACGCTCCGAAAAACGGGATCATCCACTCATCGATATCGTTCAGGCCGTAGTAGCTGAGCCAGTCAGAGAGTCCGGCGCCCGCGACCGCCGCGGCAAAACGCTGCGTCTGGGTCTCGGCCCACATGGTCATGTATCCGCCATAGCTGTGCCCGCGGAGGCCGATGCGCTTGGGGTCGATCGGGTACTCCTTGGAGACGGCATCGATGCCTGCCATGATGTCGCGATAGTCACCACCGCCGAAATCCTTGATGTTGGCTTGCGTGAATGCCTCGCCTTGTCCGTAGCTGCCGCGCGGGTTTGGACAGAGAACGAAGTAGCCCATCGCCGATGCGGCTCCGCTGAAACCTTCATTCCAGTGAGACATGCACGCCGACGACGGTCCGCCGTGCACGCTGACCAGGAGTGGATATGTTTTGCCGGGGACGAAGCCCTTGGGAAGCATAAGCCAGCCTTCGACCCGCGTGCTTCCGTTCTGCCAGTGAATATTGCGCATTGCGCCCCATGCGGGCTGGATTCCGCTGTTCACGTGGGTGATCTGCTTCCATTTGCCAATCGGGCCCGCCCAGACCTCGGGGGGAGTGCCGGCTGCTTGACGTATAACCGCGGTCACCGTTCCGTCGCTGGAGAAGGAGCCGCCAGATCCCCATGCGTCCGCGGCCGCTACTTCTTCGCCGGTCCACAGCATCTGCACCTCGCCCCCAATGGCGCTCACGCTACCAAAGCCGGAGTTCCCATCGACGTTTGCGGCGAAAAGGATGCGGTCGGGAGATGTCCACGCGAGGGAGAAAGGAGACGCCTTGAGGTTAGGCGTGATATTGCGTGCCGTGCCGCCGTCGATTAGACCGTTAATTGGAACGACGAAGATATCGCCGCCCGTGACGCCGGCGTCGCTCATAAGGCCCTCGATGAGGGCTACATTCTTTCCGTCCGGAGAGACGTGCGGGTCTTCCATCTGCCACTTGGGCACATAGATCTCGCGCATCTCGCCGCTTTGCGCGTTGATGCGATAGAGCCGCGCGACCCACCAATTGGCGTCGCCGGAGCCGTGCGCCGCCGTGGCTACCCACGCCGCTCCGTCGGGAGTCCAGTCGTATTCATAAATGTACACGTCGGCAGGCGTGACTTGCGCCAGGTGGTTGGTACTCAGGTTGATGGTGGTAAGGCGCTGCTCGTAGATTTGGTCGTCGATCACTCCCGCGAGCGGGGTCATCGGCTGCAGTGGGCCAGCCACGCGGGGGAGGCCCTTAGTGAAGAGGATCGCCAAGTTCGTTCCGTCGGGAGAAAAACGAGGCGTCTGGGCATAACCTTTTAATTCCGCCCGCTTTGCCGGAGCACGACCGTCGATTGCCGCGGTAAAGACTTGAGCTATGGGAATGTCGCCCGGCAAGTCAGCGAGGAATGCGAGATGTTTGCTGTCCGCTGACCATGTGACGTCGCGCAACGGAAGCTTGCCTTCCACGGAGATCGCTTGGAGAGAGCCAGAGCCACCGCGTACCGGTGTCACCGTGAGCTGTCCATCGACGATGTAGGCGACCTGGGTTCCATCGGGAGAGAGTGCAACCTGATCGATCTTCTTCGCGTGCGGCATGGAGTCGAGCACGGCAGCGGCGCGAGAGGGCGCAGGATCATGATCCTGGGCCAAAAGCGGAATGCAGTGGAGTAAGGCTGCGAGCGCGCAAAGCAGCGAGGCAAAATGAGTGTGAGACTGGGTCCGTGATTTCATGGCCGACGAGTATACCTGATCTCCGTCGCGCTGCCCGTCAGATCAGTTGCAGACTCGAACACGTCAGACGGCCCTGGGCTTTGCGGCGGCCTAAAACTTGCGGGTGAAGCGTCGGATGGCGACATCGTCCGCCGATAGGCTACGACCCGGCGGCTCGTCGCTGCGAGTTTTCCATACTCATGCGGCAACCGGATTCGCCTTGAGATACTTCTCAATCTCGAGAATCTCATCGGAACTCAAACGAAATTCCGCCGCGCGCACGATCTGCTTTGCCTGCTCGGCGGAACGCATACCCACAATCGCTCCGGTGACGACCGGATCACGCAGCGTCCAGGCAATCGCGACCTCGCCCGGCGTGTGGCTGTGACGCTCACCGATCCCGCGTAGCACCTCCACCACCCGAAGGTTGCGACTCAGCAGCGGTTCCTGAAAGCTGGGGGTTCTCGGGCGAAAATCGTCTGGCGGCAGCGACGCGATGCGCTCGCGCGTCATTTTGCCGGTCAGCAGTCCCGACTTCATAGGGGAGTACACGATGACGCCGATCTGCTGCTCAAGGCAAAACGGCAGAACATTTTTTTCGATGTCGCGGGTCACGATATTGTAGTTCGGCTGCAGCGAGGTGATGGGCGCGATCCTCTGGATCCGCTTCATCTCGGCCACGTTGAAGTTCGATACGCCAATGTAACGAACCTTGCCTGCCTTTTGCATTTGGGCCAGCGTCTGCCAACCTTCTTCAATCTCGGGCTCTGGATCAGGCCAGTGGATCTGGTAGAGATCGATCGCATCCACCCGCAGCCGCCGTAAGCTTGCTTCCAGTTCACGGCGCACGGAGGCGGCTTTCAGGCTGTGCCCGATCTCGCGCTGGTCGTTCCACACCAGGCTGCACTTGGTAAAGACGTAAGGACGGTGTGCGCGTCCGGCGATCGCTTTGCCGACGACCTCCTCCGAGTGCCCCAGCCCGTACACGGCCGCAGTATCGATCCAGTTGACGCCCGCATCGAGCGCGGCGTGAATCGCTGCAATCGAGTCATCGTCCTCCTGCCGTCCCCAGGAGAAAGCCCAGTCGCCGCCTCCCATCGCCCATGCGCCAATACCGATGGGAGTGATCTCCAAGTCAGAGTTGCCTAGATGTCGAGTCTGCATAAGTTTTCTTGGATGATTCTAAACGGAGGAAGATGCTCTGAGATTAGGCTGGGAGAAGGAAAAGCCGGGTCTTGCGATTCGGGTTCGGGCTTCGCGCGGGCGGCCCGAGGGGGCGAGGGCACGTCAGGAGGCTCGATATCGGAATAACTTTCGGCACTCCAGTCTCAAGAAATTGTCGAAGACGGGAATGTGAAGGTTGCCCTTTTCAAGGACGAATTTGCATGAAATAAGACAGGCGCGCCATTTGAATTCATCGGTGCCGTGCTTCTTGCCGTAGGCGGTGATATCTTCCTGGGAAACGCCAAATACTACCGCTCCTATTTTGGACCAGACGCAGGCCCCCGCGCACATAGCACAAGGTTCGTGCGTCGAATACAACACGAAGTCCGGCAGATACCGACCGTAGCCGGAGGAAACATATTTCAAGGTTTCAAGCTCCACATGCTTGATGGATGAGCCTGAAGTTTTTACCCGGTTGCCGGCAGACGCGATAACCACTTCCCGTTTCCCAATAAGACGCGTGATGACCGCACCGATAGGATAGTCGCCCCGGTCGCGGGCGCGCTTTGCCTCCGCGATCGCAAGCTGCATAAACTTTTTCTTTGGTTTGTAGGTGGGAGGAATCATTTTTTTACCCGAGTCCTAATTTCCTAGGGCGCTTTCTTCGCGCGGACCTTTGCCCATCGAGTCCGTTGTGCCCGCGGCGATCTGCGTTCCTCTTGGCGCCGGCCTTCTCCAGCACTTCCCAGGAAACATCGGCTGCTGTGCGAGCCCTCTCCCGAGAGTACACTTTATCTGCTTCTGTCAGCACGCCTCAGTTCGTGGCGTAACGGGCAGCGCCAGACAGGAGTGGAGGCTCACGAACTTGCGCGCCAAGCTCTCGATTTTCTTATTCCTCCTCCTCGCGGTCACATCACTGGCTCAAACCTCTGCAACCGTGCCCAAGATCCGCGCGGTCACCGCTTTCATCCAGTTGGATCGCAGCCGCTATCGGGTGCAGATCAACGAAGCGCTTATCAAGCTGCGCCAAGCGAAGGCTGCGTTTGAGCAGGGCGGCTACGAAGTGCAATCGATTCGAATCACGACCCAGCCGTTCCCGCACTATGTGCGCGGCCTCTCGAAAGAACAGGCTCTGGCCTTCTTCCGCGACTACGACGCCTTGGCTCGCAAAGAAAACTTCGCCGCCTCTATCGGGCCGGCGATGCTCGCCCCGGCTGACGACAGTGCTTCGGCCGAGTTGCTCGCCGAAATCTTGAGCAGTACGACAGGCTTGGAAGGCAGCATTGTTGTGGCCGCTGAAGATGGTGTTCGCTGGAACGCGGTGCGCGCCGCCGCCCGCCTGATGAAATATGTCGAGGCGCACACGACCCACAGCCTGGGAAACTTTAATTTTGCGGCCACCGCGATGTTGCCGCCACACGCGCCCTTCTACCCGGGCTCATATCACGACGACGGAGGCGATGAATTTGCCGTTGGCTTGCAATCCGCCAATGTCGTGGCAGCGGCATTTGCTTCCGCTTCCGATCCCACAGCCGCCGGAAAGGCGCTGGAAACTGCGCTAGGGGATCATGCCCGCAAAGTGGAGGAAATCGCACGGCAAATAGAAGCCAAGACTGGATGGAAGTACATGGGATTGGACCTTTCTCCCGCTCCACTCAAAGATGTTTCGATTGGCGCCGCAATCGAGAGTCTGACTCATGCCCGCTTCGGCTCGAGCGGAACCATGACCGCTGTCGCGACCATCACCGGCGTTCTTCGCAGTCTACCCGTCCAGCACGCCGGCTACTCTGGCTTGATGCTTCCGATCCTGGAAGACAGTCGTCTCGCCCAGCGCTGGAGCGAGGGTAAGCTGAGCGTGGACGATATGCTGGCCTACTCGGCGGTCTGCGGCACGGGGCTCGACACCATTCCACTGCCCGGTGACACTTCCCAGGAACAACTCGAAAAGATAATTGGAGACATGGCCACGCTGGCGGTCAAGCTGCACAAACCGCTTTCGGCGCGCCTGCTTCCAGTGGCCGACAAGAAGCCGGGCGATCGCACCGAATTCGATGATCCTTTCCTCGTGAATGCGACCCTGCAGCCTTTGCCCTAGGTATCTGCGAGCATACGGTCAAGTTCCACATCGGCTCGATTCTCGACAAGCTGGGTGCTTCCACCCGCACCGAAGCGGTCACACTGGGAATCCGGCGCGGGCTAATTCCGATCTGGCAACGGCGGCTAGTCATCGGAAGTCGGCACGCCCTGCGTGTGCCAGTTCCCAATCAAAACTCTTCGAAATTCTGTTGAGCATCATCACATCCGATGCCAGCAGGTTTAGAATTAAAGGACGCCGCGACCACAATCAACCCTCAACTCATGCACCTGAGAAATAGGACAAAAAGGAGAATCTCAATGCCATACGTGAACGTCGGTAAACAAAACTCCAGTGACATCGACCTCTATTACGAGGACCACGGCTCTGGTAAACCCGTCGTCCTAATTCACGGATATCCGCTGAGCGGTGCTTCCTGGGAGAAGCAGTTGCCAGTTCTTTTGGACGCAGGCCATCGCGTCATTACTTATGACCGCCGGGGGTTCGGCAAGTCCAGCCAACCAACGACGGGCTACAACTACGACACCTTCGCCGAGGATCTGCACAAACTCGTGTCGCATCTTAAACTACGTGACTTCGCGCTGGTCGGTTTCTCGATGGGTGGCGGCGAAGTGGCACGCTATCTGGGGAAATACGGATCGAAGGGGGCGAGCAAGGCGGTAATCGTCTCGGGGGTTCCGCCGTTCCTGCTGAAAACACCGGACAACCCGGAGGGCGTGGACGGGAGCGTCTTCGAGGGCATCCAGAAAGCCGTCGTCGCAGATCGTTACGCGTTCTTCACCGAGTTTTTCAAGAATTTCTACAACACGGATCTTCTGCTGGGCAAGCGGGTTAGCGAACAGGCGGTGCAGGCCAGCTGGAACGTTGCAGCCGGAGCCTCGGCCACGGCCAGCCTCGCTTGCGTGCCGACGTGGTATGAGGACTTCCGCAACGACCTGGGCCGGATCGACGTGCCTACGCTGGTCATTCATGGCGATGCTGACCGGATTCTGCCCATCACCGCCTCGGGGCTGCGGACTGCCAAGCTGATCAAGGGAGCCCGCCTAACGGTGATAAAGGATGGACCGCACTGTATAACCTGGACCCACGCGGAGGAGGTGAACTCTGAACTGGTGAACTTCCTCGGGAAAGGTGCTGCCGAGCGATCAGTCTCAGCGCACCAGCACGAAGCGGTTGCATAACCAAAAACCGTTCGTGGAATGCTGCTTCACGGTGGGTGCCGTCTCCGGCGGCACCCACCCTTAGCATTGTTACAACTGGTCTCATAAATGGTTTTGGGTAGGGCACGGCTTCAGCCGTGCCGTTCAGGGCCGATAGAATGCGGGCTTCAGCCCCTGAAGGCCGGGCCGCCTGCTCGGAAAGCCATTTATGAGACCAGTCCTAGACACTTCACCCTTCAATTGTTGCACTGCGGAATTGACCTGAGGGCTGCTCGCCTAGGGCTGAAGGAACCGACCTCGATCCAGTCCACCACACCGCCACAGATCAGTGTAGATGCGACGTCGCCGATCGCCAGACTGGTGGTAACTCCAAAACCACCGAGACCTGAAACGTGGAACAGCCCGTCGATTTCTGGATCCCATCCGATGACCGGGAGCCGATCGGGGGCGAAGGTCCGAAGGCACGCCCAGCTGCGGCGCAAGCTGATGTCCGCCAGTCCGGGAGCATGCCTCAAAAGCTTATCGACGAGAAGATCCTCGGCCTCGGGATCAAGCGCAGGCATTCCAGGCGGATGCTCGGTTTCATCGCAGGGACAGAGAAGCAGGCCATCTCCTTCCGGCCTCACGTAATATCCCACGTCCAGATCCCACACTAGCGGAGCATCACGGGGAAGGATTCCGGCGTCGTCGCCGCCGACGAACAGGTGTCGACGAAGGCGTTTCAGCGGGAGCGGAGCGGACAGGCGGCCAAGATACCCGGCCCAAGCGCCTGCGGCATCGACGACGATGCGAGCACCGATTTCGCCATGCGGCGTTCGGACACCACGCACGACCGATCCGTCAAGCATCAGGGATTCACAGCCGCAGTCAGTGATGACCTGAAAGCCGGCGCTGCGGGCCTCTTCCAGTAAATCGGTCAGCAGCGCATGGATATCAACGACGCCATCGGTGGGGCAGAAGAGCGTGTAGTCAAACTCAAACCGGCTTAGAAACGGGAAACGTTGCCGCGCATGGGCAGCTGGCAACAATTCGGAGGGTACGCACGATTCGTGCAGTTGCTTACGCAATTCGGTGGCTCGGTCTGGCGCACCATGAATCAGGTATAGACCCCCGGTCTGGCAGAGGACTGGGCGTCCAGCAACCTCCTTCGCACGGAGCTTACGAACGCCTTCAATGGTGAGCTTGAGAAGAGTGGGATTCGTCTCCAGTTGGCGCGCCATTGCGGCGTTGCGGCCGGACGCGTGGCTTCCGGGCAGCGGCTCCCGTTCGAGAACCAAGCCGCTCGTCACGCCAGCTCGCGTCAGCGCTGCGGCAACTGAGGCGCCGGCGAAGCCGGCGCCAATCACGACGACGTCCACCTCAGATGGAATACGGCCACGCGGTGCCATACCCTCAGTATACGGGGGGACCCACCGGCCAGCCGCAGGCGGTGTATGCGTGGCAGAGGAGGACATCTTGGCGGGTCATGACAGGTTTACGCACGCCGGCCCAAATTTCTGGTTGAGCGGCCACCGAGCCGTTCGCCTATTGCCTTTGGCGTCCCCCCTCTTCTAACGTTGCTACTCGGGCCCAGACCTGAGCCAGGACAAATTGCGCATGTTCCGATCCGATCGCGTGCAGCGACACCGCTTCCTGCAAGTAATTCTGTGCCGCGGCCCGGTCGCCCAGCTTCAGAGCTATCTCGCCAGCATGCGCGAAGATTTTGGAATCGCGGATTCCGACCGCCAAGGCGGTCTCGATCTGCTTGCGGGCTTCCGCGTCCTGACCGTTGACGTGCAGCGCCCAGGCGTCGGCATCGAGCGTGTACACGTCGTGACGCCACGCGTACTCCTGTTGCGCTACTTTCAGAGCTTTGGCGGGTTGGTGCGTGTGATCGGCATAGTAGAAGACGAGTTCGCGGTTGGAATTATCCTTACGGGCGGACTCCGCCAGTGATTTGGTTTCGAAGTCAGCAAATGCCTTCCTGGCTTCTGTGTCGCGGCCCGCTAGCTGCAGGGCCTCGGCCAGATCGTAGAGATTCTCGGAGCGCGGTACATCCTGATAGCGTTGCTGCAAGAGGACTACCGCTTCCGCGTAACGCTTCTGTGTGATGCGAACCTGGGCTAGATTTCCCAGGGCAGAGGGGTAGTGTGGAAAAGTTGTCAATGCCTGTAGAAAGAGTTTCTCCGCCGCATCAGTGTTGCCGGAAGCCAACCGAAGATGGCCCATCTGCGTGAGGATCCATGCACGTTCTCCGGTTTCGGTCGGGGGTGTCGACTGATAAGCCAACTCCATCAGTTCATAGGCGCCCTCGGTATCCCCGAATAGCTCGCGTAGATGCGCTGCCCGAGTCAGGGCCGGCCGATTGCCGGGGCGAAGATTGAGCATCCACTGCGCCGACTCCTCCGCATCCTTGTAGTTGCCGAGTTCCACGTTGGCGTCGGTCAACAAGCCGTAGACCATGACGTCATCAGGAACTCTCTTGTTCAGTGTTTTGGCAGCCTCCAGCGCGGCGGGATACTCATGTTCGCCCAGAAGGATCGAAACTTGTATTTTCTCGGTCTCGAAATCGTTTGGAGCTATTGCCAATGATTTCTTTCCCGCGTCCTCGGCTTGGGCATAAAAGCTAACGTCGGAAGTCTCCTGCGCGCGACGAACCAGCGCCATTGCGAGAAGGTTGTACCCCGCATATTCCTTCGGCTTGTCACTGATTGCTTTGCTGGCTGCTGCGATGCTTTGCGCCGCCGGTGAAAGCTCCGTGCTTGCCGCGCCGGTTATGCTTTGCGCAGTGGCGAACGTAGCGACCATCACCATGCACAGCGCCGAAATAGTTATTTTCATGGCACGCCTCATTTTTCGAATTCGAAGGAAAAATCGTGGCCGCCGTTTTAAGAACGACGGCCACAGGGCTTCGCTAATTCACAGGGCAGATACCGCCGGGTTGCCCGGTGCAGCCTGCCTGTCCGGGCCCAGTGTGCGCGCTGTTGCGCCCACTGTTGGCGGGCATCACGTAGGGGAACGAATTGTTGAAGCCTTCGGTTTTGGTGTTTACGCCATCGCCGAGCGCCAACCCGTACTTGGTGGAATCCACCAGGATGCCTTCGATGGCTCGCAGAGAGATGTCAAACACATCGTCTACCGGTCTACGTCCGTTGGGATAGCCAGCCGAGTCGCCGGCGATGAAGCCGAGCCGCAGCTGGCTGCCCACCGGGGTCGCGGGAATGCCCGTGTTGAGCCGCAGGAGATCGGCTACCGGTCCCGCATCTTTTGGCCCGCACCCAGGACAGATGGGAGGCTCGTACTGCACCAGAAGCAGCAAGTCAGTGCGCGGATTGGGTGGGACCGGAACACCCAAGGCGCTTAAGACGCCTGCCGCCACCGGCTCCAGAACGAAGTTCGCGAACTGTGAGTCGTGAATCGGGAAATCCATACTGAAGCGGTCCTTAAAGCCAGTGCCGATAATCGCTTCGTTAATCAACGAATTGCCTTCACGGTTCATCTGTTGAAACGGACCTGAGTTTTTGTCCGGATCCGGGGAGCGCCGCACCGTCATTTGATGGCGCGACGTGCTGCCATAGGTTCCGATGACCGCTTGCTTGTCGGTGGGAGGATGGATTTTGCCGTCCACCGTCAGCATCGTGATGGGGACTTCCAGCACAATGGAATTGACGTTGTACCCGCCCACGGCGTCGGGAGCGTAATTGTGGGTATTATCAGCATCGATTGCCGGCGACAGGATCGGACCAGTTCCCTTGCGGAAATTCACCGAGTCGAAGAAAGCTCCGAGATCGATAAAGAATGGGTCATCCGCGGTTCCCGCCCATACACTGATTCCGTTTCCCAGACTGTAAATCCCCTGGTTGAACAGTGCTTGGTAGTTTGGCATGGTCAGCGGACCCACGTTCGACGGAACTGCGTAAAGCGTTTGTCCGCCGTTCAGGACGGTGGATTTGCCATTTTTGACCATGGTTACGGTGTAGGTCTGGATCAGGCTCAAGCCGTCGGAACCAGCACCGCTCAGTGAAGTAATTGGCGGGATCCCGGCGATGCCGCCAACGAATCCGGTGAACAACTTGGGATCGCGGATTTCGGTATTGAACCGGAATTGGAAGACGACGTCTGGAATTCCGTCCTGATCGTTGTCGACGAGCATCTCGTAGAGCACGCTGGGATCGAAAGGAAAGTAGTTGGGCCCGTTGGCCGGCTCCAGGAGCGGGTCGACGTTCAAGATCATGGTGACGTTGTTGGGGTTGTCATAGCTGACAAAGGCGTACCAGTCGGTGACATCCGCGGAGCGGTCCAATGCCGTGATGGGCGCTTCGCGATGGCTCGACGCGAGCAGGCTGGAAGGCGCCAGTATGAACAGCACCATGACGAGGGCCGCGATTGATTTCAGCTTTTTCATGGAAATGCCTCTCTACAGAATTCGTTGACATCGCCGTGGATTTACCTGCTCGTGAGTAAAGTGTGTCGCAGTTCCTCCGGCTCGCCCACGTACTTAAATTACGTTGTACTGGTGGAAACGGATTTCGCGAATTGAAAAAATGTTTACGTCGCTGTCGTGGATATAACTCTTGCTTGGTTGTTTGTGGAGAAATGGGAACGCTTCATAACATGCGCAGCATCGGGCAACGAAGGCGAATGACTGGAGATCATCATTTCGATCCCTACATTTATGCCAATTTATTGCGGGATCCAATGCACCTGTGACGTGAATAGCCCGTTGACAAAACCGATGTGGTAAACAAGAAAGACGCCGAAAGCCATGCTGGCGAAACCCGAAATCGCGGTTAAGTGCCGATTGATTTTGAAGAATTTCTTCCCTGTATGAACCAAAGGTATGGAGATTGCAGCGGTCATGAGCATCATTCCCACCATTGTGCCGAAGCCAAAAACCAGCAAGTATGCAGTGGACCAGAGAGGACTCTTGATGGTAGAGAGGACTAATAGGGCGACCGCAGCCGAACCAGCAAGCCCATGTACCAAGCCGACCACTAACGGTCGGATGGTCTGATAGAGACCGAGTTTTCCGATAGTTATCTCAAGGAAGCGCTCAATGCGGCCTGACACCCTTTGGTTTGTGTTACCAGGGCCCTCGGAGATGCGATCTGCGGAAACGATTGGTTGTGACATTGCGATGACCCTTTTCATCGGAGTAAGGCGCTCTGTAATCCAACCTATAACGCCGGTTAGATTCAATATGCCCAGCAGAATAAGCATCACGGCAACGCAAAACTCCATTGACAGTCCGAGACGGGGCGGGATCACGACACCGAAGATAATAATTGCGGATCCGACGAGAAAAATAGTCAGGGTGTGTCCCAATCCCCAGAGCAGCCCAATAGTCGCTGAGCTTCTGATGGATTTTTGGCGGCTTACAATGGTCGACACTGCCACCACGTGGTCGGGATCCGTGGAATGACGCATCCCCAAGAACAATCCCAGCAGAATTACAGTCGCGAACGGAACCAGTTTGTCTTTGGAGAGAAAACCGTGGGAGAGAAAACCATGGGAGAAAAAACCATGGGAGAGAAGGCCTTGCCAGATCTGAACGGATGCGATAGCCGATGCTGTTATTCCCACACCCAGCGCCACCATGAATGCAGATGACAAAAATGGAAGATAGCGGAGGGCGGTATTGCCAGGCCGCACACGGGAAGACATCACGCTTTTGGCATAGACCATGGTTAGGCCGACGATCACCAAAACCGCTGCTAGTCCCAAACTGAATGCGGTGATCAAGAACAACCCGAAACCTATCCGGTGAAGAGAGAAGGCACTAAGGAGCACGACTAGCGCCGCCGGACAAGGCACGATTCCTCCCGTGATGCCTAGCATGCAGAGTTCGCGCAATGACAAAACACGCTCGGCTGGTCTCGAATCGGCGGAGATCGCCCCGCGATTTGCTGGTTCCGCGGGCATAGCTCGATTGGTCACAGCTTGCTTGAAGATGGAAAGAAACCAGTGCGAATGCTGCTCTCCCGGGGCATGGGAATGCTCTCCGGTTTCTCCGGTCCAGTGTCTTAGGAAAATAAAAATGCCGAGGCCGGCAACGCTCAGACCGGAGATTGCTCCAAGCCACGGATAAAGCTGTTCGGGAACTATGTATCGTGACGCATAGAGGGTCACGGCTCCTAGCAGATATACGCCCGCAGTGTGTGCAGCGGTGACCACGATTCCCAGCAACACTGCATGCCTTGCTGTGCCGCGTGAACCGACAAGGTAGGCAGCAACGATGGTCTTGCCGTGTCCCGGCTCCAGCGCGTGAAGCGCGCCCAGACCGGCAGCGATCAGAGCGGCCGAAAACAATACCCAGAAGCTCAATTTACCCTGCGTCGAGATCAGCTCGGTAAAGCGACTGCGCGGCGTATTCTGCGCGCGGGCAAGTGGCAGCAGAGCAACAGTGGATGCTGCGATGCCGCTGGGGGAGGACTGCGCGTCGCTCAGGTCAGACGAAGTAGTTGCACCTGAGGTAATTGCACCCGAGGTAATTACACCCGACGACGGGCGCTGTTTTTGACGGGTGGGCAGAGGCCCGGATGCCCGATGCGCTGCGTTTGCTCCCCGAGGGGTCGTGCGGTTGCAAGAGGTCGCAATTACCGCCGCTGCAGCACTCCTCTCCGGTTCAGAGAGCGAAGTTCTGAAGACGACCAGAGCAGATAGCTGCTGTGGCGGGCTGTTCAAGACATCGCTGGAGTAGTTAGTCAGTTCCTGGCTGCGATCAGTGCCGGGAGCGGAACTGTCCAGAATCGTAACTCCGTCGCCGAGAACCACGACTTCCTTCCAACCTGCTCGTCCTGGAAAGTTGTTATCGAAATAGGAAAGTCTGTGAGCGCCCGCGGGGTCATCGAGCTTGCCTCGGAACACAAACCCGATTTTCATGGTAGGCAGACCACCGGCGCCGTCGGCAAATGCCACCTGGCGAGATATCGTATCTAGCCGGACAGATTGGCCATCGCTCTCTAAGGAGATCCCCTCCTTTAAAAGTTGCTCCTGGCTCTCAAGATAGCGGGAGGCGCCGGCGTCATCAATCTTGGGAGTAAAGTCGAATTGCCGAATCTCCTGAAAAGTAGGAATTTCAGCCATATCGATCAGATACCGGATCTCAATCGACTGTTGGCCGATCTTGATCTTCGAGTAATGATTGACGCTGAAATTTCCCATGGGATGGGCAACGGCGGTCGCGGAGCTCAAAATCAGCACAGACAGAAACAATACGATTCCCGGCCGACGACGATTATCGTTATCGTTGCGCATTGCTTGACCTCAAATCCCGGTTGGGCGATTGGGCGATCTCTTCAAAAGTTCGGCTCGCTACTCCCGCGTGAAAGACGTGGAAATACGGATTTGTTTTCAACGCACGACTCAAAAAGTCTTCTGCATCGGAATCCTTGGCCAACCTGTGGTAGATCATGCCGGCATGAAACAGGAGCAGGGAATCATTGGTGTGCAAAGCGAGAGCTTTGTTGATCGCTTCGACCGCTTCCTGGAATCTGCCATTCTTGTAGAGGACCCACGCCAGCGTGTCCCATGTGTAAACATCGTGTCGGACTACGAGTTCCTTTCGCGCAAGCTCCAGGGCCTCCGGCAACTTGATCCCTCGATCTGCATAGAACAGGGCCAGTTCCCGATTGGCCAGCACTTGATTCAATTTGCTGAGGTGTCCGATGTACTCGACCAGGTCATACTGCTGCTGAGCTTCGTTCACCCGTCCCATTTTTCTGTAAACGTCGCCCAACTCAGCGACATACGCGGGAAACGGAATAATGGCAATCGAGCGGTGATAGAGCTGAATGGATTCTTCAAGTTTCCCTTGCGCGGCCCGAACCTTCGCCAGACCGGCCAGGGAGCGATAGTGATTGGGATCGGCGGTTATGCCTGACTGATACGACAAAGCGGCATCCCCCAAGTCGCCTGCTTGAAAGTAGCGCTCGCCTAATTCGAAATAAAGCCATGCGAGATTTTCTCGGGAGGCATTAGTTTGAAGTGCGGCCGCAATCGCGCTCTTCATCCGCCGGACGGCTTCCGCGGAATCTCCACGCAGGTAGCACAGATATGCCATGCGACTGTCGCTCATGTATGCGAGCGCCAATGGTGATAAGATCACCCGCCCAAGAGATTGCACGGTGTTATAGGCCGTTGCTGCCTCGTCGTAATCGCCCATATCGGTGTAAGCGTCCCCTTCGATGGCGAAGGCCGCCAGATTACCGGAGCCTGTGCCGATCGCCTTTTGTGCATGAGCGAGGGCGTCCGAGAAGCGATGCTCGCCCATATACACCAATGCCATGTGAACGAGAGGATCTGCGGCTCGGAAGTCTTGCGGCACCAAAGCGAGCGCCTTATGGAGCGTTTTCTCGGCCAGGTCGTAATAAGCAATGTCGCCGGTCTCTCTGGCCTTCTGAAAGAAGGCGGATCCTAACCCGTCATATCCTGCGTAGTCGTCCGGCGCTTCCTTAACATGGTCTTGCAGCGTCTGAATCTGCCTGTCCGTCGCCGACGTAGGACCGAGGCGTTTCAACTCGACGGATTGAAAAGGCGCAATCTGAGACCTTGCTGATGCGGCACGAAGGATCAGAAGAACTAGTAGCCACTTCGCCATTCCAGCCTCACTGGGTTGCAGATCGAGGATTGGTGTTGGTTAATGCCGTGCTTCGCGAGATTGCCGCTACTGCCCAGCACTTTCCGGGAACGTTTACCTCCGACCCGCCGACACTATGAATACGGGCAAGGGCGCAAATCGGATTGTTGGCATCCGACTTTCTTGCCTGATCTCTGGCTTTGTGCAGGGCCGCGATAATTTGCATGCATTTCATGAATCCGTCGCCCCATAACTGAACGAGTGACGGCCCTTGCTTGCTACCGGCCCAGGCTGCTATTTTCAGTGCAACACAAACTGCGGGCTACACCAGACGTGGGTTTACAGACAATCCAAAGCTCATTTTTGAGACGTACTTTAGGAGGATGAAGATCGGCGTGCCGAGCGCGGACCCCAACGCGATGACGTCCGACATGGCGCTGGTGACGGCGATCCGATCTGGCGATCAGGGCGCCATGAAGGCGCTTTATGATCGCTATTCGTCCATCGTGTATTCGGTGGCGCTGCGCGTGCTGCAGGATACCGGTGCCGCCGAGGACGTATTGCAGGATATCTTCATGCAGCTTTGGCGCAATCCTGGAGCTTTCGACGCGAGCCGGGGCAACATGGCGGCATGGCTGGCAGTGATAGCGCGCAACCGGGCGATCGACGCCTTGCGCCGCCGCCGTCCGGAAGACGATATTGAAGACGTGGCAGTTTCTGTCGAACACGACCTCGTCAGCGAAGCCGACCGATCGCGCATCATGGATAAGGTTCGCGGGGCGCTGCAAGCGATGCCCGCACCGCAACGGTCTGCGCTCGAAATGGCGTATTTCGAAGGATTGACTCACTCCGAAATCGCCGGGAAAACCGGCGAGCCGCTAGGCACAGTTAAGACCAGGATTCGCGCCGGATTACTCTCTTTGAGAAAAGTGTTGGCCGCATGAGCGTGCACGAACAATTCGCCGAAGACCTGGCGCTCTACGCGCTCGGAGCGCTCGATGACGCGGAACGCCAGACGGTAGAGAAACATCTCGAGGAATGCGCCTCTTGCCGCCGCGAATTAGAACTGCTGCGCGGCGACCTCAGCCTGCTCGCGCTGACCACCGCCGGCCCCCGGCCGCCGGCGCGTGCGCGGCAGCGGCTGATCTCGGCCATCGCCGCTGAGCCGCGCCTTCCGGTGGCCGCCCCCGCGCCCGAACGCCGGCAGCGTTCCTGGTGGACTGCTTCTGGGTGGCCTGCTCTGGGATGGGCGGCGGCGCTGGCGCTCGTTTTCGTCGGCATCGGTTTGCTGTGGCAGAATTCGACACTGCACCAGAACCTAGCTTCGTTGCGAGCGCAGTTTGCCGATCAGGGGAGCAAGCTCGAACAAGCCAACCAGACCGTGGCGACCCTGCTGGACCCCGAGGCAATGAAGATCGAACTGGTTGCCGTCGGTAACAAGCCGCAGCCGAGAGGTAAGGCGATCTACCAGCGTCGCAATGGCAACCTGATTTTCTTCGCCAGCAATTTGCCGCCTCTGCCCGCGGAGAAAATCTACGAACTATGGCTGTTCCCCGCCAACGGCCGAGCGCCCATCGCGGCGGGCCTGTTCAAGCCCGATGCTCGTGGCAGCGCGACGGTTGTGAATCCTCCGCTGCCGGCGGATGTCGAGGCCAAGAACTTTGCGGTGACGCTAGAACCCGAGAGCGGCTCGCACGAATCTCCGCGTGGAACGCCTGTGATCGTCGGCGTCGGCGAGTAAAAGCGAAAACTCGCACACCCACAAGGATTTCAAATTAGGACACTCCCGAGGGGTTCAATGAAAACACGGCTGAGATGGAGTTTCACAATCACTATATGCACACTGCTTATGGTAAGCATCGCACTGCCTCAGGAGACATCGAAACAGGACAGTGGCGCAACTGTAACCATCGTCACCGCAGGGGATATCTCGGTCACCAGAGCGGCGGCCGGCAAGACCACAGTGTCCATCAACTTCGTTCCAGGCAAAGCGAAATCAGGCGACACGCGAATCACGATTTCAGGCCCGTATTCCTTAGATGTGAACGGAGGCGTGAAGGAGGTGAACGGCCCCCAGCGGGTCGAGCTTCATGTGCTGAGTCATGAGGACTTGCGATTCGAAGCTCCAGAAATCGGTCTGTGGGAACAATCCCACAAATTTTCCCAATCCTCTGCATGCAGCAAGATCCCCAAGTTCCCTGGGTGTGGCAACCCAGTTTGTGACCAACCTGACCATCCGGGGGATCAATGCCGGTATAACAGTGATTCCGGATGCTCGTGCGTGGCCCCTGGCGGCGGTCCATGCCCGGAGACGGCGAACCCTCCGCAGAAGGGAAAGCAAAACAAGACTGAGTTTGCGAGGGAGCTTATGTGGGATATCCAGCCGCGTTCAGAAAAGGTCTCTCCGGCCGCGCCTGCAGGTCGCTGATTCCAAGTCGCTGGATGGGCGGAAAAACTCGTCAACTAACACCTGATTCTCGCGGTGACGGCACATCTGGGAGAGGATCGCAAGTATGGCGCGATCGTGAGGCGAAGGTCTTCGCGCGTAGGATAAGCGCATAATCGATAGCGCGGCGCATCTCCAAACAGATGTGGCGCCGGCGGAGATCGTCTATTCTTGCGAGGAACGTGCAGGAACCTATGAAGATCATTCCGGCGAGCGACTCGTCGTCGTTGGTTGTCTTCGGGAATGCGATCTCGCCCGCACTCCACGAGCGGGTGGTCGGGCTGTTTCATTCATTCCAGGCCTGGCATGATCCGCGGATTCGCAACCTGCACCCGGGATACGCGTCACTGCTCATTGATTTCGATCCGCTGCGGTTAACGCACGACGAACTGATCTCGGTTGTTCAACAACTCGCCCTTGCTAGTGACTCCGCGGTCGACAGGCGTGCTAACGTGGTCACCATTCCGGTCTGCTACGACATTGAGTTCGGTCCCGATCTACTGGAGGTCTCGCAGCATGCTGGGCTTTCACTGGAAGAGGTTGTCCGGCTCCATTCCTCCCCGACGTATCTCGTATATTTCCTCGGATTCTCTCCGGGTTTCGTTTACCTCGGTGGGTTGCCGGAGGTTTTGCACATGCCCAGGCTCGCGACTCCTAGGCCATCCATTGTCGGCGGAAGTGTCGGAATTGCCGGCAGTCAGACAGGAATCTATCCAGCTGACTCTCCCGGAGGATGGAAGCTGATCGGACGAACGCCTCTGCGTATGTTCGATCCCGAAGCAGCATCGCCAACGCGCCTGCAACCGGGCGACAGGATGAAATTCTCTCCGATTGACCGCGCCACCTTCGAAAACATATCGCGACGTGCGGAGGCCCGGCTTACATGACGATTCGGGTTGCAAAGCCGGGGTTCTTCACGACCGTCCAGGACCTTGGACGTTACGGCTATGCTCACCTCGGCATCTCTCCCGCCGGAGCCGCCGATCCGTTGTCGTTCCGCATTGCCAATCTTCTGGTGGGCAACGATGAGAACGCTCCCGCGCTGGAGATGACGCTGCTCGGCGCCACCCTGGAATTCGAGGAGAGCGCCGTCGTCGCGCTCACGGGCGCCAGTTGCGAATGCAAAGCCGGTTTCGCTCCAGTGCCAGCCAACGCGGCGTTCGATCTCCCCGCGGGAGCAACCCTGAAATGCGCGAGCATGACGACCGGCGCGCGATGCTACCTCTCTGTCAAAGGCGGATTCGACACTCCGCTGGTCATGGGCAGCGCGTCAACGTTTGTCGCTGCCCACTTTGGAGGGTTCAAGGGGCGCAGATTGCAGAGCGGCGACGTGTTGCAGGTTCGGCAGCACGGCTCGTTCCGCGCCCGCTCGCTGCGTCCGGGCGCCCTTGACTCGTTGCGCGCTCCGCGACCGTTGCGTGTGACCAAAGGCTCGCAGCAGGATTGGTTCGGGCCGGAGGCATTCGAGAAATTGTTCTCCAGCGGGTACATCGTCAGCGAGCAGTCGGACCGCAGGGGCCTGCGGCTGAAGGGAGAGGCCGTGCGCCCGCGCGAACAATCCGAACTGCTTACGGACGGCATCCCGCTCGGGGCTATTCAGGTGCCGCAGGATGGCCAGCCGATCATTCTCTTTGTCGATCAGCAGACCACCGGTGGATATCCCAAGATCGCGAATGTGATCGCGGCCGATATCCATCGCGTCGGCCAGTTGCGGCCTCGCGACGAGGTGCGACTT
Source organism: uncultured Acidobacteriaceae bacterium (assembly GCA_963749275.1). Classification (GTDB taxonomy): domain Bacteria; phylum Acidobacteriota; class Terriglobia; order Terriglobales; family Acidobacteriaceae; genus Acidiflorens. Next base: position 58,301 of record CAVVNA010000027.1, on the reverse strand, counting down.
GTGGAAGTTTCGATTGCAGAAGCAGTCCAAGCGATAGGCGAGCAGGAGCGCTGGCTGAGAGAAATCTTTAGCTCGTAATCGGTTTCGTAATCGGACGATCAGGGTTGTTAAGGTTGAGTGCTCTGGCATAAGAGAGGCAATTCAAGATGACGGATATTTCTATCGATATCAACGCCGACTTGGGCGAGCTCGAAGAGTTGCTGGCCAATGGAACTGACTTCGAGCTGATGCGCTACATTACCTCCGCCAACGTCGCGTGCGGCGGACACGCCGGCAATGAACAATCCATGCGGCAGACGCTGTCCGGCGCTCGCAAGTTGAAGGTCGCAGTCGGGGCGCACCCGGGCTATCCTGATCCCGCGAATTTTGGACGCGTCGAATCGCCACATTCTCCGCTGGAAATCGAGGGTTTTGTGGGCCATCAGATCGCGGCGCTGGCGAAGATTGCGGCGTCCATGGACATGCGGCTAGTGCACGTGAAGCCGCACGGCGCGTTATATCACGCAGCCAACACGAACCGCGAGGTTGCGCTCGCAATGGGCCGCGCCGTGAAAGCGATTAATCCACAGCTCGTCATGGTCGGCCAGGCCGGCTCGTCGGTTCTGGAAGTCTGGCATTCCATGGGATTGCAATGCGCTGCCGAAGCCTTCGCCGACCGCGCTTACGAGCCGGACGGCACTCTGCGTAAACGTACTCTTTCCGGGGCGCTACTTGACGATCCTGCGCGCGCCGCGCAGCAAGCCATTGACATCGCGGTTCGGCACAGGGTTATCGCTAGCGACGGCTCCGAACTAACGGTTGAAGCGAACACCATCTGCATTCACTCCGACACGCCGGGCAGCGTAGCTATTGCACGCGAGGTCAATCAGCGGCTCAAAGCAGCAGGCGCGCGCGTGCATTGTTTGTCGTGGCAAGGCTTGTCGTAATGCCGCGTTGGGAGCTTCTCAACCGCCTACAGGTTGGGAGGCGAAATAACCTGCTCGCTGCCATCCGGGAACAAGACCTTCACGCTCGGTGGACCACAGGCGCGCCACTTCCCCGCGAGCAGTTCGAGCGGCATATCGTGACCGGGATAGAGACGCGTTGCCAGTCGCTTCAGTTTGGCAATGGATTGGCGCGCCAACTCGGCATCCCAGACTGGCGGAGCCATGGGGCCATTCAGGTCCCAGCGGCTCTTCAGGGCGTCGCCGCAGAGGATTTCCTTACCCATCGACAGAGCAATGCAGCCAGGCGTATGTCCGGGCACATGTATGACCTGGACGCCATCCTCTAGAGCAGTCTCGGCAGAAATCAAGCGCAAGCGGCCATGCGCCCGCAACACCGGCGTGTGATACCGGAGCACGGCCCCGTCTGCCCCGCGGGAATCCGCATACGCGATCTCGCGCTCATGCACGATGATTTCGGCATTGGGGAAGAGGTCCCAGTTGGCCGCGTGATCGAAGTGCAGATGACTCAGCACTACGAAATCCACAGCTTCGGGTGCGACACTGAGCTTGGCCAGCGAGTGGATGACGGTAGCACGCTCGTTGTAACCGGCGGTGTCGAAAAGCAGCCGCCGCCCATTTGCAGTGGTTACAAGGTAGCAACCGCTCCAGCCCAGGAAGCCACGGCTGCTTTTCCCGGGAAAGCCACTGAGCAGCATTTCGATGTGGGGCATTAGAAGCTCTTTCCTATCTGGTGTTGCGAGTCATCCGCCAGCTATTTTACCTGTACACCGTCGCCCATGCCCTCTCTTACCTCTATGTGGTCGAGGGCTGAAGTGCTGAAGTAGAGACGACGCACTATGGAAATATAATCTGCCAGTCGGTATTCTGCCCGAGTGACGGGCAAACCCGAAGTTGACCGGAGCAAAGCCGATTTCCCGAAAACGTGAAACTAGCATGGTCACAGCAGCCGTAGGCGTTTCCGGATTGACGGGCGCTACAAATCCGATCAGCTTCCGCGAGCAGCCGAGCCGCTTGGCTAATGGCTGGTGGCCCCGTTGTCATTACTGACCATGAGGCTCGAGACGTTCACAGGCTCGAAGTCCGATAAGATGAGACTTGTAAGGCACGCAAGATCGGTATCGTTCCAGCGAGCGTCGGGTGTGCCGATTAGCCCCCCGCTGTCTCCGTGTCGGCGAGGATGACGCCATAGTTTCGGAACGCAGTGATGATAATGGCCGCTTGTGGACTCGTGGAGGCACAAGAGGGAGTCGCGACTGAAGCCTTTAGCCGATAGATCTCGCCAGCGGGTCCGGACATAGTGCAACTTGCAGGAGGAGAAGATTGCGAAATTTCCGTTTCCGTGGGAATGGAACCTCCTCCCGTAGCCGTGCAACTCCCCACGCCTGCTGTTTCGGTAGCAGGCCAGACCCAGTAGTTCACGATATGGTTGAGTGTGAATCGGATGGGATGCTGTATGGTACCGCGCGGTGAGCTGGGTGTCCCGGCGCCGATTACCTCGTCGGCATTGGCGAGCAGCGGCGCTACTGGAAGTCCTGCGGCATCGGATGTTCCCTGGCCTTGCGTTGTCAGGGCATTCGAGGTTACGTCGGGCCAAAGCGCGTTTGAGGAATCGGTCCAGGGACCGCCTTCGTATATTCCCTGCCACATCTCGTAAAGGGCAGGGTCGCTTCCACCGCCTGCTTCCAGGTAGACCAGAACGTGTCTATCTCCCGTCGAGTTGCTGGTGCCTTCCACCGGAGCATTCGCTGGAATTGGACCAGAGGTAAAGTAGGATTGATATACGGTGGTTGTAACTGATACTTCCGCTTGGTTGTAAGGAACTTCAATGGCTGGTATTCCATTCGGAAAGGGAGCATTCGAATTGTTTCCGAAGAATGGCTTAACCGTCGCTGACAAATAGCCACTATACATAGGCGCTGCGGGGGAAGTATCTACGGGCAAGCTTGTCGTGGCTGCGTCCACTCGATGGTGAAAAATGGAAGTTGACGGAAAGATGTTTGCCAGGAACGCGTTGGTGCCGTTGATGGCGATGCTGATGTCCTGAGTCGCCTGCGTACTTGTCGAGTCCGTAACTACAAATTCGGGCGTATAGGTGCCTTGACCGTCGATCAGTGAGCTGCTGATGTTCCCCGTAGTTGCATTAAGAGACATCCCCTCAGGTAATGGAGGAAAGCTGGAATTCGTGCTTACGGAATAGGTATAAGGTGGAGAGCCACCGCCGGCGACTATTGTGCAGCCTGCATACGGCGCGCCTTGTGTTCCGCCTGGGCACGAAGTGGTCGTTATCGCCAATGGACTGCCGGGCGCTGTTACGGTAACTCTTGCCGTGGATGTGGTCGAGCCAGAGGCATTGGTCGCAGTCAGCGTGTAGGTGGTCGTCACCGTTGGGCTCACGTTCGTCGAACCACTCGCGGATGTGGACGTGAATGTCCCCGGGGCTATGGCAAGACCGGTTGCTCCAGTCGTCGCCCAACTCAGCGTGCTGCTGGAACCCGAAGTAATACCGGTGGGGCTAGCTGTGAAAGAGCTGATCGTTGGTATTGGTTTGCTTGCCGTGTTTACGGTAACGGTTAGGGTAGACGTGGTTGAGCCAGCGGCATTGGTCGCAGTCAGGGTGTAGGTGGTCGTCGCCGTTGGGCTCACGCTCGTCGAACCATTCGCGGATGTGGACGTGAATGTCCCCGGCGTGATGCCAATACTCGTCGCCCCTGCTGCCGTCCAACTCAGGGTGCTGCTCGTACCGGAGTTTACGCTTGCCGGATCCGCCGTAAAGGAAGTGATCGTTGGCACGGAGCCTTTTCCAGGGGGCGAGCTCGACGAAGTCGAGCCGCAACCCGCCAGTCCGACACAGGCAAATAGAATCAGAATGAGGGCGAGCGCGCAAAGATGCAGCCCTGAAGAATTGAGTCCCCGGGCGCTGAGCTTATTTCTGCAAAACGGGTTAGTTGAGTCCATGCGTACTCCCTTGGTTGCCGTTGGCTAACACCGGTCTAGTAATCGCCGCCAGCCCGTCCTGTTCGTAGTAGCTGGCCGTGCCGGAGCGAACTTCCGACAGTGGCTCATCAACATTCCTGCTCTGCGTATAGCGAGTGAGCACGTTTCCGGAATTGTCCATCTCCTCGGCGACGTTTGCCCTGCTGCTCATCCCGTCATAGAGGTAGTTAGTTGCACCGCTTGGCGGACTCTTCTGGATTCTTCTGCCGAAGGGATCGTGCTTGAACGTCACCGTGCCCGGCACCATTGCCTGGACCAGCCGGTTCTCGAACTCCCACGTGCACGCCTTCCCGCTCGCATCGGTCAGCGTGTTGCCGTTCGCGTCATACGTGTAGCTGCCGCTCGGCGTCGAGATCAGGTCGTTAGATGGGTTATAGTTATATTGACTCATCCCCAGTAAACTCAGTCTATTGCGCACGCCGTCGTAGCTGTAGTTCTCCGTGGTCGTAGTCCCTTGGACCACCCGCGTCAGTTCATAAATCGGGTCATACGTGTAATTCGACGTAGCACCATTGAGAGGGTTCAGTCTGATGCGTGATCCTCGCTACAGTCATTGCTGCCCCTATGCCGGCCCTTGGTTGAAGTTGTACTTCTTGCCGGAAACCACAGGGACACGAATCGTTTCGCCCGACCTTGGCAGCTGCTGGTTCACCGACGAATACGTCCAACGTCAGAATTGTTTTCCCTGCAATGAGGGTTGGCCGTGACCTCGGTAATTAGGCGCAGCCTCGGTTTCGTGATGAACTTTTCGGATAGAGAATCTTGCAATATCTAGTGGCGCGGGAGACACGACAACACATGGTAGGAAATTCTGATGGGGATCAAATGAAAACTCTGCTTTTTGCTTTGGCGCTGGTTGTCCTATCGGGGATGGCGCAAGCACAGTCTCTGGCAAGAAAGTATCGGCATTTGTTCGCGACGGCAAAAGTGTGATTTCTGGGCAGCAGCACCTCCTCAAGGTGTGCCTACCTATCACACCTCCAAATATTCTCGGCGACGGTTTACGTTAGCACCCTCGATTGGCTGGCGGACTACAGGCGAACGTCTTGTCCCTGATCCTGCAACCTTCCCAGCAATCCCAGAACGTGTTGAAACGTTCATTTTGACCATTACTAGTCGAATGAACGCTTTTACCGTGTTGGCACTGATGTTCATGCGGGTGGCGATCTCTTTGCTGGTGAGACCTTGGAGGAGGAACTCCACGGTTTCGCCTTCTCGCTGCGTCAGACCAAACTGTGCGGAGATTTCTACAAGCGCCGAATGGCTGTTCCCTGTATTCCGCTCCAGCAACACGGCGAAAGCAGGTTGTGGGGAATCGTTTCCGTTACAGGCGACTGGAAGGCTCTTACAGATGTAACGGCGCTTACCGGACGTGAATTCTTTCACGAAATCCGTTCCGCCCTGACGGTGATGGTCTAGGAGGGTGGTGCGGACCCGATCCGCAAGAAAGACCTTGGGTTGCTTGATCCGATCCGCCCCGCTGGGGAAGCAGAGGACTTGAAGGGCGGGGTCATTCGATGCAATCAGATTCAATCCAGCATCTAGCAGCAAGAAGCCGTCGTTGCTCGGAGCCATGGACATTGGCGTTCTCCTGTGACCGGAACCCTCTTGGTCGAAACTGTGATCGCGTAGATATATCTAAATTGAATTCCAGCTTTAGGGGGGAGGGAGTGGCGGTCGACAGTCACCTTACTAATGGTCGGAACCACTCGCAGACATTATGTGACGCTGAACGCGCCTTGTCAATAACACTCGCGTTGACACTCGCGTTCCGGGATTGCGGCGGTCATGTGTGGGGATTTCATTTTGCCACGGACGGCTGTGGCTTGGGTGGTCGGTGAGGAAGAGGATTTGCAGGGGACTTGGCCGCCCGGACGGGGTTTCGGTCGGCTCGGGCGTATCACAAGCCCTAGCAGCCTTTTGCGCCAGACTTGCTGGGCAATCTTGGCGTGGGTCGGGGCTGAGCTAGAGCTATTTTCAGCCGCCCCGTAGGGCGCACCGAAAGGGAGAAAAGATGTGGATGAGGTCATGCACCACTTATAGAGCACTCTTGCTCAGACTCCGGTCGTGCGATCCGGTTACGGTGTAGTTGGGGATGGATTATGGTGGGGCTCACTGGAGGTAGAAGGCTATTGCAGCCCTATCCTCAAAGATTGGCACGCATGAGGAGATAGTCATGGGTAAGGTGATTGAGTTTTACGTACCGACGACTTTCGCACACCGTTGAAGGGGAAATCGCGGCGGCGATGCGGAAAGGTTATCGAGTTTTGCACGCAGGCAAAGAAATCCGCCTAGCCGTTAAATCCGTGATCCTGCCTGCGCCCCAACACCCTCCGCAGCGGCAATCGCAGCAGACCCCTCGGCTCTAAGCAATCTTTTTCTGCTGCTGCGCCAGCGAAATAGGCGGACTTGCTACAACTTCTGCGGGCTTGGAATCGAAGACCTTCACTACCTCTCCATGATCGCCATGCGAACGAGGCTGCGTCCGCCAGTTCAACTCTTCCAGCCGCTTTCGCATCTCCTCTCCGTACTTTTCACGAGCATTGCAAAGTTCACAGTCCGGATGCTGGATTCTCACGAGGGACAACAGGTAGCACTTCCAACGTAGCTTGCTCACAATCCACCTCAGGATTCGGGTCAATCGCCTCAAAGCGTGCGCCAGCAGCCTCAAGTGACGGGAACTGCTCTTCGGAGAGGCGGACGTATTATGCCACAAGATGAGGGTAACATTGACCGAAAATCCAACCTTCCAGCTTCCTCACGCTGTCTTCATCGGGTTCCCCCGATCCCCGCCTGTTCATCAGAACTTCCAGCATCCCAAAGAGCCCTACGGTGGCGTCGAACGCATCATCATTGGGGAACCCGTCTTCAATGGTACGTCGCAGTTCGGGAGCGAGCATGACGTTTGCGGATTGTGCCCACTTCAGCAGGGTGGGAGCAACTCGCCTACGAGCCTCCCACCTCCCTTTACTCCTTAGCGGCTCACTTTGGAAGAACCAACAGTAGCATTCGGCTGGGTAAGTCTCCACGACGACAATGTTTCCTGGCTTCAACAGTGAATCGACTGAGCCGTCGAACGGCCAGAGCAGAACTGGTTTATTGCCGCACAGGGCGGGAACAATCACGTCACGCCAACCGATGATCGCTGCCCTACCGACCTGATTCGATCCCAGTGTCCAAAACAAAGGACAGGCGGCTCGCCTTGCATCATTTGCCAGATCACACTTCCGGCGAAGCTCATCAATGAAGGTGAGTCCCAAAGCGGACAAGAGATGACTGTGCTTCGTCCGGCCCGGCGCTTGAGGGTAGAAAGGTCGATACTTGGAAACCTCCGAAGAGGTCACGGAAATGCGGCAAAAATCCGCAAAATCGCCGCCTCCAAGTTGCAAAAGGAAGGGTTTGAATTCTGTGACGCCCAGCAGGGCCGCATAGCGAGCAGGGATTCCGATTGGGAAATCGAAACCGACAACTGCGGCTCCAGTTTCTCCAGTCTCGTTCTTTACTCGATTCATGAACCCACGGTGATCGCCAACCAGCGCGGGTGAGTGCGCCCGGTAGCCGTCGCCTTCTAGAACGGCGTTGCAGAGCCATCGCTTTTTGGGGGCAGTTCCCCAATCGGCGTGGTACACGACCATGGGCAGATTAGTTGTTGGCATATAACTTCACTTTCATGAAGCTATAACAACCGTCGCCCCATCCTCACGGTTTGGATTCACCGTCGAAACCGTCATGTGACGGATGCGAGCCGTAGCGCCCCGCCTCCCGCGCTGGATATCCGTAGTTCTTGGTCGCGTCAAGGTTGTTCCGCTACGGAGGGCTCTCAGCTTCTACTTTGCCCCTCTTACCGCAGTGCTTGCTGCGAGGCATTTTCTTGTGGGGGCTTTCCGGCCAGATGTCTCTTCCGTAGGCCATCCCTCAATCGCTCGTCTTCCGCGATTAGTTCTGGGCTTCTTTGTCTTCCGCCACTTTGGATTTCAAGTAGCCGTTGCATCAACTCTGCGAGGTCTTCCATGACTTCCTCCAAGGCTGGCAAGGCTGGTTGGTTGGCAGACCGCAAGCCGACCCGCCGGGAGCGGATTGCTTGCGCGTCAATCATTAATCGGTACCAGACTATGCCGTTACGGATGAAAGTCAGTGACTCAACGCACGACAAGCTGTGAGGTTCAAACACACTCTGGCTCGGCTTGGGGAAACCGTTGCAGTGATTGACACGATTTCTTGCCCCATCTATAGTTCTCGTCACCACGTAAGACTGGAGGAGGAGTATGCGTCGAATCGCTTTAACGGCACTTGGTTTCGCTCTGCTGTTATCCGGAGTCCCGTTGTTCTCGCAGATGAATGCTACCGTAGAGAAGGCACTCGAAAGTAAGGAACAAGCTGGCTGGCAGGCGTGGAAAGACCACAATGCAAAGCCAGTGGAAGCGCTGTTCACGGACGACTCCATTAGCGTCGCCGATGGAGGGGTATTCAAGGGCAAGGAGCAGGTCCTGAAAAGTATTACTGACGCGAGATGTGTGGTCAACAGCTTCTCGCTCTCCGATTTCTCCTATATGTGGCTCGATAAAGGCACGGTCGTCATGACGTACGCGGCGACGCAGGACGCAACTTGCGGAGGCAAAAAGCAAGCGGGGAAAGTTTTCGCCACGTCGATTTGGCAGAAGAAAGGCAGCAAATGGTTGTCGCCATTCCACCAAGAAACCGAAGCTGGGAGCATGTAGAAGGAATCCACTAGGGGAACTCTGATTTAGTCGGTTCACGGAGAGCCCTGAAAGGCACGGCTTCAGCCGTGCCGCTAGAGCCCGCCAAATATGCGGCTTTGGCCGCTGAGGGCCGACTTCCCGGAGCAGCCCAAGTCGCCATCAAGAACTTAATCAGAGTCTCCCTAAGAGTATCTGACAAAACGCCGCATTCCCCCACTGAGGTCTTTGTTGGCAAATCACACCACTGCAACTTGCGCCAGAAATCTGCAGGTTGAAGTGCAAGACTGGTAGTGGGCTACTTTGATGAAAGTAGCCCTACTACCGCAAAACTCTGCATCTTGACAGCGACTAAGCCCGTGTGTACTATTGCGCCCGGTTCGCTGGGTGGAGTTCCGAGTGGAGCTGCGTTAACGCGATCCCGCTGCCTTTGACACCCTGAGGATTTATGTTTACACCAGCAATCCCGCCTCAGGGCCCAATTTATATCTCTTGGCTTCTAAATCTATCCTAAGTGGAGAGACCCTATATGTATCGCCAATCGAGATTTGCACTGCTGTCGCTGGCGGTCGCGCTGGTCGTCGCCTCCGGGTTCACATATCCGGCACAAGCAGGCACCATCGCCTCAGCCGCCACAACGAGCGCCATTACATCATCAAGTTTAGGGGAATTTTCGCCAACCTTTGTTGGTCCAGCCGCCACTGGTTGCGCCTCCGCTGGTTGCTCTTTGCTCATAGGCCCCTTCTTCTCTCCGTCCACGGCGTCTCTCTCCTCGAGCGACGCAGTTGTCGCCAACCCGCTAACCGAATCTGGGATTCTGTCGAGCCCGAAAGTTTTTTTGTCACCGCGTTTCTCGCGTCTCTCAGGTCTCCCGCGTAGCGACTCCGATCCTACGCCGCCAAGTGTTAGCTGCCAACCGTTTGGTCCAGGCTGCGACATCATTAGTTCACGTTCGGGCGGCGCCACCGGCGTGAAAGGCTTGAACGCGGTCGACAGCGGCGAGGCGTATTTGGAAGACGTTGAACCCGCAGACCAGGGCCTATGTGCCGGTAATGGGTATGTGGTCGAGTCTAACAACATCGGGGAGATTCTAGTTTTCGACACAGCCTTGCATCGGAAATCATCGGTCATCCCCCTGGACACCCTTATGGGACTCACGAGCAGAGGATGGAGCAGCGGCGGAGACATCTCGTGCCTGTACGATTACAACAACGGCGGACACTGGTTCTTTACGGAGTTTGTCTCTTCAACCAGTGAAGCCAGTGGGGGTACTTTTGCAGGTTGCTTTGCTGGCGTGGCCAATACCTGCTATGAAGGGATTGCGGTGACTGTAGGCTCAGATCCATTTGGCCCCTACAACGTCTACTTCCTCAGTGCCGATTACAACCCATCCGAGCCGGGCTACCCCTACCTGCTCAATGACTTCGCGAAGATCTCAACCACTCGAGACGCCTTTCTCGTGTTCTACGACGAGTTCCCGCTCGTCGTACCTGGCTTGGGCGGCGGCGGTTTCAACGGAGCACAAGAATTTGCGTTTAACAAGAATGCGTTGGAACTGGGCCTGCCCGTCACACTGCATGGAAAACCAAACCCTGCCTTCACCGTCGCCATCGAGAACATGGGTCTCCTACCGACACCAAACGGAACCTGTTCTAAAGATGATGAGTATGGTTTGCCTGGCATCACGTGCTGGTATTCCGTAATTCCGGCGCAACCACCCGACCCAACCCAGTACGACAACAGTCATGGAGGCTCCGGATTCATGCTTGAAACCCTCGACTTTTATGGCCAGGGTGACGGCCGAATCGCCGTCTTCGACTGGACCGGCCTCGACAACCTGAACAGCCCCAACTGCTTCACGTGCGCCGGTATTCAATTCGGCGGCCAGCTATTCTCCGGTGTGTCGTTTTACTACGGCGAGGGATTCCTGGGTGCGCAAAAGAGTGGGCCAATACCGTTGGGCGACGAATGCGGAGCCGCCGGCCTCAGTACCGACACCAGCTGCCCCGAGAGCGGAATCGCTACCAACGGCGACAATATGACGCAGGTCTCGCAGGCGCAGGGCCAGATCTGGGGCGCCATCTCCACGGAGATCAACCAAACGTACTCGTCGGGAAGCCCGGAAGTGCACCAGGGCGCCGCTTACTGGGTCATCGGCACAACCACTTTCGACATCTTCAGGGTCTTCAGCCTCACGAGCCAGGGGTATGTTTCACCGGCGCATGAGGACTTGGAATTCCCGGCAATGGCCGCGGAAGGCTATTTCTTTGAGGACGGCGGAAACGGTGGGGCCATCATGACCTTCACGCTGTCGGGTAACGGCGGACCTACCGGGGCTGACGACGGAGGCTTTTACCCCAGCACCGCCTACGGTCGGCTGACCAGCTTTTCGAACGGCCTCTTGGGATCTGAGGTCAACATTGCAGATTTGGGCGAATCGCCTCAAGACGGCTTTTCAGAGTATGCGGGCTATCCAGGTCCTACTCGACCTCGCTGGGGAGACTACAGTAGCGCAATCTTCCTGCCGTGGTCAGGCGGTAAGATCTACTTCTCTACCAACTACATCCAGTACCCGAACTGCGGGGAGCCTGAGTTTACCCTGACACTCGGGACCTGTGGCGGAACCAGGGATGGTTTCGCAAACTGGGGGACCTCAGTCAACTTTGTCGAGCCGTAAGAAAATCCGGGCGGGTGGTCGGGGCCGGGCTGCGCGCAATCGCGGAAGCTGGAAGCTCACCGATAACGCGGCAATTGCTTAGTTCAAGGCCCTGATCACCCTGGTCTTCGACGCACGGCAGCGCTTGGCAATGTCGCGCAACGTCAGACCTTCCGCGCGCAGTTCCTGAATCTTCGTCGCGGAAACTGAAACGCCCGCCGGTCGCCCCAATCGCTTGCCCTTTTCACGCGACTCCACGATGAGCGAGCGCTCCAGTTCTGCGACTGCGCCGAGCACGGTGAACACCATCTCGCCCATAGGAGTGGACGTTGATTTCGCTACTCTCATCTGGCCCCATTTTGGCCGTCTGATTTGGCCCCACCTTAAGCGATAAGATCGGTCTGCACCAGCTCTACGGGGACGGCTCCATCCAGGAAGCGAATCTTTTCGCAACGGACTGTGGCCAGGCTAGAACCCACCTCATAGATCCAGTTTCGGTAGCATCTTTTGTTTCTCCTTTTCGGCCGAATCCGCTCGGCTACGTCCGCCCTTCACTTCCCCATCGTTGTCCGACCATGGCAACGAAACCACGTCGGATCTACGAACGGCCTGCGCTGCGAACTTCCAGAGCAGATCCGTCGTCGTGCCTACGAACTGTATGAGCAACGTGGAAGAGACGATGGCATGAACTAGACGATTGGCTGCCAGCAGAATTCGGAGGTGACTCAACAAGAGGCGAAGGCGGTTACCGCATAAAACCAAGCATTTGATTTGTCACATTTTTTCAGTTCACTCGTCACAGACAGCCGCAAGCGATCTTCAATACGATTTGCTCGCTTAATGACAGGGGTTTCACATCGCGACCGAGCGGTGCTGACCCATCGCGAATCAACCGCGTGGGTGGACAGGTACTGAAGGGTTCGTCTCGCTCGCAAAATGGCTCTGACAGAGACTGGCCATTGCGGAAATCTCGAAGTCTGGAAGTCTGTTCAACAAAAACTCGAGGAATAGTGAAAAAGAGAATGAATCGGTAAGAGATAGGCAGATTGAGAGCAGCATAACTGGAGCTGACTCGACTTGTGCCTTGTCCCACAGCCTGAGGTTAATGTGCGCTACGCGGCTCTTTCTCTTTTTTATTTTTCAAAAGTGTGCAATATTGAGCGGTTGCGGCATTGTGAAGCGCCGTATCCTGATCCGTTTTTCGAGCAGATATCGCTGCCAGCTGCTGAACTCGAACTGCCGGCTACGAGTGCCGCAACGCTAAGCACCAGCACTACCATGAAAGCGCTTCTCTATCGCGATCTGGGCAACGTGGCCGGGAGGATTTAGCGCACGCTACCGTCCAGGGTCCGGGCGATGCGAAATGGCGGGCCTCGCGGATGAAAGATGAGAGATGAGAGAGGATTGGTTGATGAGATGAAACCGGGCGACTTAGACTTTGTGAGCCGCCACAAGATTTCTTGGTCACACATTCATGACAAACCGCCGGTGTCGAAGGGGGGCGTGCTAATGAGAATGCCAGCAAATTCCAGGTCTGCTCAAGTTCTTCTGTTCCCGGTCTTACTCCTTTTCGTGGTCGTCGCCTTTGCTCCAGGCCAGGCGCGCCAGCAGGTCGCCGATAAGAGCGCTCAATCCGCCAACCCACCCGCGGCCAGTGCGCCTTCATCCGATGTCTCCAAGTACGTGGGAGCGGAGACCTGCAAGACCTGCCACGAGGATGTTTACAACGCCTGGGAGAAAACGCCGCACTGGAAGACCACACTAAATAAGGAGCCCTCGCACCAAGGTTGCGAGGGCTGCCATGGTCCCGGAGCGGACCACGTGGCCGGTGGCGGCGACAAGACCAAGATATACGTGTTCGAGGACCACTCACGGCAAGAGACCAGCACTCGCTGTCTGAAATGCCACGGCGAAGGTCACGAGCAGTCGCATTTTGCCGAATCCGCCCATGCCAGTAGCGAGGTCGGCTGTCTCGACTGCCACTCTCCCCATCACGCCAAGGGAGAGCAGCGCTTGCTGGTTCAGAACCAGCCCCAGTTGTGCTACGGATGCCATACCTCGGCCAAGGCTGATTTTGCCAAACCCTGGCACCACCGGGTCAACGAGGGTCTGGTCGAATGCAACGATTGTCATAACCCTCATGGCACCGCGACCGTGCGGCAGCTGCGGACCTTTCCGAGCGGGGATGCCATTTGCTACAAGTGCCATGCCGACAAGGAGGGGCCCTTCGTTTACGAGCACGTGCCGGTGAAGACCGAGGGCTGCATCGCTTGCCACACGCCCCACGGTTCCACTAACCCCCGGCTCCTCAAAGTGAGCCTGGTGAATATGCTCTGTCTGCAGTGCCATACCTTCCCGACGGTGAGTCCAGCCGGGCCCACACACAATCAATCGGCGAAGTATCAGGCCTGCACCCTGTGTCACACCCAAATTCATGGGTCCAACTTCAGCGATATCTTTTTCAAGTGAGGGGGAACCGATGGCGAAGCCAAGAAAACTCGACCTGCAATCCTTCCTCGGCTCTTCTGTAACCGGAGCCGTCGCACTGGGGCGAAAGCTGAAGGCCAAATCATTGCGCCTCGCGCTAGTCCTCGCCGTGCTGGCTGCGGTCTTGATGGTGTCGTCGCCAAGGTTGCTCTTTGCGCAATCTTCCAGCGCCGGCCAGAGCCCGTCGGGCGAGCCGGAAGGCGTAACCAGCGGCGGTTACAGGATTCACTCCTCGGTTGATTTAGGCGTCCGGGTCAACAACCTGACCGGCAGTGAGGATATGTACGACACGTTGGTGAATCTGCAGACCGGCCCGCGCATTCTCGACCAGACGCTTTCGATGCAATCGCTGGATCACCAAGGCTTCCTGTTCGACAATCTTTACCTCAACAGCTTTGGCTGGGGTGGCGATCCGAACAACGCCTTGCGGATTCGGGCAGACAAGGGCAAGTGGTACAACTTTGTCGGCAGTTTCCGTCGCGATCAGAATTTTTCCGACTTTGACTTGCTGGTCAACCCCCTGAATCCTCCCCCTCCACCCGCTCCTGGGGGCTCCACTCCGTCGATTCCGGTGCTCAACTCGCCCCACTTATTTGACACGGTGCGACGCATGAGCGACGTTAACCTTACGCTGCTTCCGCAGTCCCGCGTGAGCTTCCGCCTGGGGTATTCGCGCAACAACATGACCGGGCCTTCGTACAGCAGCATCCACGAGGGTACGGACGCCCTGCTCCTGCAAAACTGGAACACCACCATGGATTCCTACCGCTTCGGGGTGGACTGGAAGGCCGCGCCGCGAACGGTTATCAGCTACGACCAATTTCTCAATTACTACAAGGGAGACACGGACTACTCTCTGGCTACCGGCGCCGGCCAGAACGCGCAGTACTCCCTGTCCACCGGAACCCCGGTTTTTTTGGGTTTGCCGATCGACACTGTTAACGCTGAACCCTGTGCCGTACCGAAAGGGTCAACCAGTCTGGTTATCGGTGGAGTCCTGCAAAACAACAACTGTAGCGCCTATTTCAGCTATTCGCGGAACCAGCGGATTCGCACTTCCACACCCACCGAGCGGGTCAGTCTGCGCAGCAATAACATCCAGCGGTTAGACCTGGTCGCTTCTTATTCCTACAGTTCCGCCAACATGAGCACGCCCTTGGACGAGAATTTTGCTGGTCTGATCACGCGTACCCACACCCTCGCCTTCACCGGCACTGGCAAAGGCACCGCGAACCGAATTTCCAACGTACTCGATGCCGAGGCCACGCTGCATTTGACTCAACATCTGCGTCTGGTCGAGAAATTCTATTATTGGGCCTACCGCATTCCAGAAAATGGCAATTTCAACGAGGTCGACAGTGATTGCACAGTTACAGCTACGTGCACGCTGCTGACTCCGGTGAACCCGACCACGACCACGCCAACCCCGTCGACCACCCTGACCCAGTCGTCCTTCAACCAGACCTGGACGAGAAATCAAACTGAACTAGCCTGGGACGTTTCGAAAAAAGCGGGAGCCCGCATCGGTTTCCGCTATGGTGATCGGGTCTTTGACCTCTTCAACAATTATGCGGCAGGCGAGACCATCAACGGTTTTTCAACAACAGGCGAGGACCATTTTGCAGTTAACGAGTACACGGGACTCCTGGGCTTGTGGGCCAGGCCCACCCATGCCTTGCGATTGAATTTCGATCTGGAGCACACCAATTACGACAACGTCATCGTTCGCATGGCTCCGCGCAAGGAATCATGGTACCGCTTCCAGACAACCTATACACCCCGTCCTTGGGCGATCTTGGGCGGGTCCATCAACCTTCGGCAAGATGCCAACGCCGATGCATTAACCCAGTTCGTGGGACACAACCAAAACTACGGACTCACCGCCTCGCTCGCACCGCGCGAACGCATCGGGCTTGATTTGGCGTACAACTTCAACAGCGTGATCCAGAATGCCCTGATCTGCTTCAACGACACGCCGCCGACCGGCGTGACCCTTCCCTTCGTGACTGGGGCTACCACCGGCAAGGGCACTTTTTGTACAACTAACGAGTCGGCCAACCCACTGCTGAACAAGTCGTACTACACCAACCACACCAATTTCGGAATGACCGCCATCAGGTTCAAGCCCGAGAAGCGAGTGACGGCCAACGTCGGCTACAGCATCGCCAGTGTTGACGGCAGCATTCCGCAGTTCAACGTTCTGCAGCCTCTCGGCTCGTTACAGTACAAGTACCAGCAACCGGTGGCCAACCTGAGCGTGGATCTGGGCCATAAACTGGCTTGGACTATGGGCTGGAATTATTACCAGTACGGCGAGGGTTCGTTCGTCGGCCCCACCGCGCCACGCTACTTCCACGCGAACAACGTGACCGAGTCCCTGCGTTACGCATTCTGATTTTTCTTGCTTTCCTGGCCGGAGCTGCGGAGCGGCACAGACTGAGCAACGAGCTGAGCAATTTCTATCGCAGCTTCGTGTGGAGACGGGCGGCACAAGCCGCGCGCAGCGCGGCCTTGCCGCGGTCATGCGCGAAGACGAGCGGAATAGGGCAGTGCTGAAACCGGTTGGGGCCGGCAAGTAGCGCAAATCGAACGACATTGGTCGGGGCGCGCGGATTTGAACCGCGGACCCCCTGCGCCCAAGGCAAACTAACCTAAGCTATGTGATTGGTCCGCTTAGGTCGGCTCTGCGTTATATACCATGGTTTTAGACCGTATTCGGGCCCAATTGGACCCAAATCGGACCCAAGTTTAACCTACCAGTACGGGTAGTGAATGCGGAAGACGGATGATATGGACGATTCCAAGAATCGAATCTGTTTCAGGAGCTTTTTGAGGAGATCGTCGCCCGTTGCGTGGAGGCTGGCTTGGTGAAGGGCGAGCGCATGTCGGTGGACGGCAGTTTCATCCAGGCCAACGCCGATCACCACAGCCGCGTTCCCCGGGAGCAGCTGGCGGAGGTCGCGAAGGTGAACGGTACGGTGCGCGAGTATTTAGCCGAACTGGAGCAGGAGAACCCGGTCGAACCTCCCGTCCCGCAGCAAGAGAAGGTCTCGACCACCGACCCGGATTCTACCTATGCGACCAAAGGCGGTCCAGCGCGGCTCGGGTATTACGACAACTATCTGGTTGATAACGCCAGTTGCGTCATCGTGGGCGTGCAAGCTACGCCGGCGCGATTGAGTCAGGAGAGCGTGGCGGCCCGAGACATGATCGAACGATATCGCGAACGTTACGGCCACCTGCCGCAGACTCTGGCGGCGGATACCACCTACGGCAACGGCGAACCTCTGCAATGGCTCGATGAGCGTGGCATCGCTGCTTACATCCGGGTAAAGGAAAATCCCAATGGGCCGACGGATCTCTATGGCATCGACCAGTTCACCTACGTGCCCGAGGAGAACGGCTATCTCTGCCCGGAAGGCAAACTCCTGAAATACGTCGGCATCAATGCGCGCAACCGCACACACGTGTATTACTCGACGGTGAAGCGCCGTCGCGACTGCTCGCAAAAGAGCCGCTGCACGCGAGGCAAGTATCGGACCCTTGCCATCCACACCTGCGAGCCAGCGCGGCAGCGTGCCCACGCCCTGGCCCAGACACCAGCGTTTGCAATCTCGCAGCGCGCTCGGCGGAAGGTGGAAGCACTCTTCGCAGAACTGAAGAATTACATCGGACTACGCCGACTGAGGCTGCGCCGGATGCGCTTTGTGCGCGAGCAGTTCTACCTGGCGGCAACGGCGCAGAACCTGAAACGGCTGGTGCGGTTCCTCACCCGTAGGCCTGAACTCCAAACCGCAACCGCGTGAGTCGGAAGTCACCAAAGAACTAAAGAACTAAAGAACTAAAGAACTAAAGAACTAAAGAACTAAAGAACTAGAAACACACAGAGGAAAGTATCGAAGGAAAACCGCAGCGCCGACGGGACTTTTTCAACAGACACAGGCGATAGCGCTCATCGACCGGGCTTTTGTGCGTCAGTGTTTCCTGCGGCATAGTCGTCGGTTAACTTCATCTGCAGAGAAGGATTCAGGGACAAAATCGCCAAGCCACTCACAGGCCTCATCGTGACTCGGGTGATTGGCGTCCTGGAGTGCTTGGAGAAGCTCTGCAAATCCTTGCGGCCCTCCACAGTCTTCGGGCGGACAACATCGTTTACCCGCCACGCATGTCTGCTGAAACGTTTCGTCTCCCACCAAGACTTCTTCAAGAACAAGCTCGTGCTGCCAGCCGTCCCCGAAATCGTACTCGTACAATAACCTCGCCCCCACAGTCCCGATCAATCCCCCGAGCTTAGTTCGGTTCTCATCTGCGATCTTGCTCCCAACTCTAGATCCCGGGTCAGATAACCTTGGTCTCTGGCAAACAAATTGATGAAGGTGGGAATTGGTCCACCCCATCACCGTCTGCAAGGTCCGGTGCAGATTGCGAAGCGTAATCTCACGAGGAACTAAAATGCGCCTCCAGACCGGCGGGCTTGTGCCGAGGAGGGTCACTTTGATGGCATACACTTCCACGCGGGTTTCGGGCTGTCTCAAGCGGCCGTGTCCTCCGCCAAGTATTTGGCGAAAGAACGGATCGGCTTCAGCTTGTCCTCCCGTAAGCCGTGCAGCTCTTCCTCACGGAGTCGCTTTTCGTACAAAAGTCTCCCGAACACCTGCGTGAGTTGCGAATAACGATAGTCGTATTTGCGGTCGATCTCCTTACGACGTTGGGTCAGGTAATGTTCCAAGTCCCACAGATCCGACGACTGCTGGATCTGGCTGGCCATCTTCTTTGCTTGCTGAATCACCTCGTGAAGCTCTCGCCCCAGGGCAGCGTCGAAGGCTGTGCGGGCGATGGCCTTTTCTGACCTCGACCAAATCGGTTCGTTCTGGTAGGGATAGCTGTCTTGACTCACAGACGGGCTGGTCATGTTCCGGTCCTCCGTGGCCGCATTCTACCCCTTGCCCAGATGCCTTTTCTACAGCTTCGCTGGCCCCGTCCGCCGGGACAGATTCCACATGTTTCGCCTGCTGCTGCCCATCCGTTCTGAGGTCCGAAAAAGTCGTTCACTGGATGCCCGAGATTCTGTTTGCAGCCGAGATAGTGAATCTGCTCTAGCTCACCGCCGCGATCGTGGCACAGCTTCGCGCAGGTCCGCCGCAGGTCGTGCGGTGCAATGTGCTCCAAGCCTGCTCTCGCGCAGCAGGTTCTGACCACGTACCAGACAACGTTCTGCGAGAGGCCGCTGCCCCACACCTTTTCCCCGTCTGGCGACCGCTCGAAAGATTTTGCCCTCACAAACCCCAGCGGCTCGTGTCCATTGATCGAGAGCGGCTTTCACCCAGTTCGGAATGGGCACCGTGCGAATGTGGCCACCTTTACCAATCAGATCAACAACGGCCCAGTGTCCTTAGCGCATCTGGATGTCGTCCAACTCCAAACCGACCAGTTCCGACCTGCGAAAGCCACAACCGAACAGCATGGCCAACATCGCATAATCGCGCTTGGCGCGCATAGTGTCTCCCCCGCATGCTTGAACACTTCCGAACTCTGCTCCGCGCTCAACCAATTCCCGGACCGGAATCCGAGCTGCTTGACTCCCTTGACGCGGCTAATCCCCGCGGCCAACTCGGGACTCAGCAAGCCAGCGTCGGCGGCTTCGTGAGCCAGGCGACGCACGGCTGCAAGCTGCTGGTTGATGGTGTTGGCGGCCAGATGCCGCGATTCCAGGTACATGCGATAGCGCACGACGACGATGCGGTTGAAGGCCAGCCGAGGCTCGGAGCAGTACCAGGCGATGAACTGGTCGATGGCGTACTCGTAGACTCGGCGCGAAGCTGGCGAGCCGAGGCTATTGAGAACTGCCGTTTTACAATGATCCAGGTCTGGCAGGCGGAGCACTCGGCGACGATAGTTCGGCTTGACTCTCGGTTTGCCCATGACGACGGCCTCCAGTGCCGCAGCAGTCGGAATACGGTAAGCTCGGCTCGCGTGCAAGCTCGAATCACACGGGGACGGAGCCGCATTTTTTTGGGTCCCAAAGCCAGCAAACGTCGGAGTAAGACCATGGGCATCAGCAATCCCGAGATTCAAAAGAAGGTGACCGAGATGGGAACACGAGATCGAAAAGCAAGGCTGGCCGTTCTGGAAAAAGCTCATGCACCGACTGCAGGACTGTCCTATATGCAAGCCCAAATCACAAACTCGAAAACTTCAATGAGCGCTATCGCCTGTTTACACCAGCCATCGCGTCTGACGCTGGAGTTCTCCGTTGCTCGAATGCATAATTCTAGCGTGCAAATAAAGGGTACTTTGTTGTTCTTATACGACAACCGTGACGCATTCTCGCTAACGAAAGTGATATCGCGCGCGTTTTTGAATTGAGGGTGAAAGTGTCGAAAATTTCTGGGCTCTCTCAGTTGACTTTGTTGCTGATTTTCATTCTGTGCCGTTTTGGCCAGGCGCAGACTCCTGGGGCTTCCCGCATCACGCAACTGATTGACGATCATGTTCGCGTGACGCTGAAGGGGAATGTGCATCCGCTGGCGCAGGCACGCTTCGATGTGGGCGCGGTTGCCGATTCGTTTGTGGCGTCGCGCATGATCCTGCTGTTGCAACGCTCGCCGGAGAAAGAGATGGCACTGCAACAATTCCTGCAGGATGCGCACACGCCGGGCAATCGGAATTTTCATCGGTGGCTTACGCCGAAACAGTTCGGAGCGCTTTACGGACCGCAGGATGCGGAAGTTGCGGCGGTCGCCGGATGGCTGCAGCAGCATGGCTTCTCCATTGGCCGCGTGACGCCGGCGAAAACGGCTATTGAATTTTCCGGCACGGCCGGCGACGTGCGGCAGACGTTCCACACGGAGATTCATGCCTACCTCATCAATGGCGAAGAGCACTATGCGAACAACGTCGATCCGCAAATTCCTGCCGCGCTCGCGCCGGTAATTGCCGGAATCACACCGATCAATAATTTCCGGCCGAGATCAACTATGAAGGTGGTGGGCAAAGGTCTCTATGATCCGCGCACACACGAGTTCACACCCGAATGGACGATCTTAGGAAATCCGCCGGAACTCGCGCTGGGTCCTGGCGACTTTGCGGTGCAGTACGACTTGAATCCTCTTTATAACGCAGGCCTGAATGGAACCGGTGTCACGATCGGAATCGTTGGAGCGTCCGACATCGATCCCACGGCGGTGGTGAATTATCACACCATGTTCGGACTGCCTCCGCTGAATTTCACTGCGGTGATTGATGGAATCGATACGAACCCGAATACCGGCAACTGGGCCACGGGCGAATCCTATCTTGATGTGGAGGTTGCCAGTTCGATTGCGCCGGGCGCTATGGTCAATCTCTACACAGCGGCCGACACTTCAGTGCAGAGTGGACTGCTGCTTGCGGCGCAGCGAGCCGTCGACGACGATCAAGCTCCCGTTCTCAGCACCAGCTACGGGGAATGTGAACAGAATTTAGGCGCGTCGGGCAATCAGTTCTGGGCGGGGCTGTGGGAGCAGGCGGCGGCGCAGGGACAGACGTCGTTCGTATCCGCGGGCGACAACGGCTCGGCGGGTTGCGACAATTTCGGCGCGGCGCAGCCGGCTCAATATGGTCTTGCGGTGAGCGGTTTCTCTTCGACTCCGTGGAACGTTTCAGTGGGTGGGACGGATTTTTATTACAGCACGTACACCGGAAGTGCCAGCGCACAGCTCGCGCAGATTGGGAACTACTGGAATTTGAACGCGACGACGCAACCGGCGGTGTCTCTGTTGCAACCTGTGCCGGAGCAGCCGTGGAACGAGGCGTTTGGCCTGAATCTCGATGATGGCGGAGTTTACAATCCGAATGCGAACGGGCCGACGATTGTCGCCGGCAGCGGTGGCGCGAGCATTCTTTATCCGAAACCGGCCTGGCAATCGGCAAGGGCGTGCCGGCGGACAAAGCGCGCGACCTACCCGACGTTTCGCTGTTCGCCTCCGGGGGCGGGAACGATAGTTTCTGGCTGGAGTGCGGAGGGCCCTATGGTTGTACTCAAGACCTGACCGGTTACGAGGTGTACGCAGTGGGCGGTACATCCGCCTCTTCCCCGGGCCTGGCCGCCATCATGGCCATTGTTGATCAGAAGTACGGCGCTCAGGGGCAGGCGAATTTCATTTTCTATCCACTCGCGGTGCAACATCCTTCGGTTTTCCATGACATCGCAATCGGGAGCAACGATGTGCCGTGCGAGCCGGGCACGACCGATTGCACTTTGAGCACGGCCAACGACAACACGAATGGCTTTGATACGCTCAGCCACTACTACGCGACCGCCGGATATGACCAAGCCACGGGCTTGGGCAGCGTGGATGCGAATCTACTCGTGCAGAATTGGAATAGCCTGAACTTCAAGCCAAGCTCGACAGCGTTGACCGTCAGTCAAACGAGCTTCACGCACGGAACGCCTGTGACTCTCGGTATTACGGTCAGCGCAACGGGAGGAACGCCCACAGGCGACGTGGGTCTGGTGACGAATGCGATTCCCGCCAGCGACACGGGTATAGGCGAGTTGACGCTGGCCAGCGGAGCGGCTTCAACCACGCTCGATGATCTTCCAGGCGGACAATACCAACTTACCGCGAAGTACACCGGAGATACGATTTTCGCGCCCAGCAATGCGAGCGTTTCGCTTGATGTGCAGCGGGAGAACAGCACGGTTTCTCTGACTGGGAATTACTGGAGCAATAGCACAAACGCGTTCGCTCCTCTTGCCAGCGGCGTGAGTTATCCTTACGGCACCTATATCGTGCTAGACGCTCAGCCTCGGGGGGTGAATGCACCGGCAGGACAACTCGACGGATTAGCAACCGGAAGTGTGACCTTTACGGATCCGGTTGGTTTGTCTTCTGTAAATTCTGGGCCAGTGAACATCAATCGTTTAGGGATTGCGGAGTGGCAGCCCGCGACCACGCTCCCGGTTGGGAATAACAGCGTAACGGCCAGTTACCCGGGAGACGGCAGTTTCCAAGCATCCTCCAGCAATCCTCCACTCTCCTTTACCATCAGCAAGGCGCAGACGTTTACGGATTTATTTGCGAGCCCGCGGGCTATCGCCGTAGGATCGACGACGACTCTGAGCCTGATGGTTGCGGTGCCGTATTCTGGCCCGCCTTGTGAAGACGGCGGCTGTACGTTTCTGTTTCCCTTTATACTTCCGCCGACCGGAAGCGCTACCTTCAGCGTCGGCAACACCCAACTCGGAACGGCGCCGCTGGTCCCAAATACAGGCGCCAGCGGTTATGCGTGGGCCACGCTGAATGTGAGCTCTCTGCCGTTGGGCAACGATACGGTGACGGCGAGTTACAGCGGGGACGCCAATTACGGCTCGGCCACAAGTTCATTCAATGTGATGGTGGGACAGGTGTCGACGCTTTCCGGCGTGGCCAATCCGAGTTCGATTAATCAGGCGGAGTACACGGCCATCACTGTCACCGTTACAGGAGTGAGCGGCATGCCGACGCCCACGGGCACGATCAGCTACTTCATGGCCGGACCGGGGTCGGATTGGAGCGACACGGAAACGCTCAGTAGTGGCTCGGCGACTTCCGCGCCGGCGCCGGGCGGTATACCGATCCCAGGAACGGCATCGGTGCAGGTTTCTTACACGGGAGACTCGACATATGGACCTGCCAGCACAGTCGTAACTTTCACGGTCACGGCAGGCACGACTCTGCCGTTCTCGCTGAGCGGGAGTCCGTTGACGATTACCGCGGGGGCGACATCGGGCAACACATCGACCGTAACGGTGACGCCGCAAGGCGGCTTTACGGGGAATGTTTATCTCTCCTGTGCTCTCGCTTCTTCTCCGGAAGGAGCGATTCATCTACCGACCTGCAGCATTCCGGCCTCGGTTGACATTACGAGCGCGACAGGGGCAACTGCGGCAATGACGATCACTTCGACCGCACCCAGCACGATCACTACTTCGTCGATCATACCTGGGCGCAACGATCGATTCTCGTTTTCGGCAAATGGCGGATTCTTCTTTTGTGGATTGCTCCTAGTGGGATGTTTCGCATCGTCGAAACGTCGTCACCTGGCGATTTCTCTGGGCCTTCTCGTTGTGCTGGGCGGTTTCATGGCGTGCGGAGGGGGCGGAAATAATGGCGGCGGAACGCAGCAGGTTCCGGGTACGACCGCGGGCAATTACACGTTCACGGTGAATGGGGCTTTTTCAGCCAACGGAGTCAGCCAGACGCAGGCTACGGTCAGCGTCACGATTCAATGATGGTTGCAGGCCGCTAGGGTTAGTAAGGCACATTGATGTTCCCCTGAGGGATGGTTGGCGACAAATCGCGGTTACGCTCATTGAGGGGTTTTGAGCGCTATCGCCTGATTGCGACAGTTGAGTTCCCTTTGGTTTGTGCTGGCGGTACACTGCGAGCATGAAATCGTGCTTATTCGCGTGGCGCCGCAAGGAGCCGATAGGCAGCAAGGGCGCAGAATAACAATGTAGACAACCAGCAAGTCGGGAACACTACAGTTGGATGGCTTGAAAAAACCGTGAGTAATGAAGACAGGAGCCCGGGCACGCCGAAAGGCGGTGATCCTGGAGAGCTTGAAAAAAAGGCAAAGAGGCGTTGGCGAACCTCATTTGACCTACTTCCCCCTTTCGGAACAAAGCTGAGTATGATTTCATAAGCTGATAATTTGTAAGCTGACAATTCGGTTCGGTTCAGGTTGAACTAATGGGCGACACAATCGCATGCATTCGATCTTTTACACAACTCATCCGAGGACGCGTCTCCAGCCGGCGGATTCTAGGTCTGGGGTATGCTTGCGAGTTGCTTGGTCCTGGCGGACTGTGGAGGCGGCGGCTCTGGTTCTCAGTCAACACCTCCGCCGGGACAAGTCACTTCCGTGAACGTCAGTCCCGCAACCGCGAACATGCAAGTGGGAACAACACAGTTGTTTACGGCCACGGTTCAGGGAACGGGGGCGTTCAATCCCGCTGTGACGTGGTCAGTGAACGGGATTGTGGGCGGAAACAGCACGTACGGAACGATCACCGCCGATGGCTTGTACACGGCTCCGGCAACCGCGCCCAATCCAAGCGGCGTCACCATCGCGGCCACAAGCGTCCAGGACCCAACAAAATTCGGCAATTCGACCACAACTATCCTGGTTCCTGTCGTGCTCAACTCGATAACGCCGAGTTCAGCAAGTGCGGGCGAGGTGCTAACCGTCAATGCAACGTTCAATCTCAACGTCATTGAAACGCCGCAAATGGTCTTCTCGGGCGCAAATGGTACGAGCGTTTCCATGCCGTTCCAAACCGGCAATGGTCTCACGGTCGATGTCCCATTCGGAGCGACCTCGGGGCCTGTGTACATAAGCGTCCCTCCCCAGCCGGGAGGTGCTATAACAATCGCAGAAACAAGCAACTCGGTTCAGTTCACCCGGCAACCGAATCTGCTGATTCATGCCCCGAACAAGGACTTATCGTCTGACGAGACCTTGCAGTTCGAATATCGGCTTCTCGGAGCAAACACGCCAAACGTCGTTGCTTGGACGTCGGATTCGGGAAACATTACGTCGTCCGGACTGTTTACCGCGCCGACGGTTTCGGGCGAAAGTTATTCTCATGTGACGGGCTGCCTGCGAGGCACCAACTCCTGCGACGTTGTGTTGCTCCGTATTCTGCCGTTTCGCATTACGCCCTCGGACCCGATGGTGAGCTTAGGGAATACGCTGCAGTTCGACGCCGTTGAGGGCAGCTCCACGCTTTCGCCGACTTGGTCGGTGCTGGCGGGAGGAGGAACGATCAACTTAGGAGGCTTGTACACAGCGCCGACTACGACGGCCGGGGCTGGTGGCGTTCCGGTGCAGGCTCAGAAGGGCTCGACGACAGAGCAGGCTGAAGTCGCTGTCACAGGGGCTTTTCCCGGGCTGGTCAATCGTGTCTACGACTATGCCAACTTCAACATTCCCGAACCGCCGGAAGCTAGATTTGTGAAATCAGTCGCGGTCAGTGGCAATCGGGCATACACGTTGAGCATTGGGAACGCATTCAAGCTTGCGACCACATATGAGGCACTCAATGTTTACGACATCACCAACCCGGACCAACCTGTTTGGATTGACGCGGGCGAGGCGGCGAGCAATGCTCCCGCCAACCTGTTTACCTATGGAAACACCCTGTTCAGCATCGATTCCGAGGATCTCGTCGTTTATAGCCTGATGACGCAGGTGCCAACTCTTACCCAGGTAACTCCCCTCACCAACGCCCCGTGGGAATGGAGTCTGAACAACGGAATCTTGTACTTCGATTACAACAACCTTGGGACGAGTGGGTCTGCACCCCTACCTGTTGACGTCTACGACATGACAACGGGAACCGCGATTCATACTCATTACGATCTGCCAGTACCTGCGAGTGGTGCGGGCGAGGTGTACGGCGTTTCGGGAAATGGGAACACGATCTATGGTTCGTGGTTCCAGAGCATTAGCAACACCCTTACATATACGGTCGCGACCTACGATGTTTCGCAGTCGCCACCCACTCTGCTGTCAACGATTTCGACTACCAGCGGCACCGAATTTCACCTCCAGGTAGTGGGAAACCTGCTTTTCGCTGATTCTGTGGCCTACGACATTTCGAACGTGATACCCGTTCAAGTCGCGACCGTTCCCATGCCGCTGGGGTACGTTTGGGGAACAGAAGGAAACAATGTCCTTGCAACCGGAGGATTCCTGAACTACGGCGCTTCGGCAAACCATGTGGTGCTGAACACCAACTCTCCGTCCGCGCCTGTCGTGCAGGCCAATGTGGTCGACCTCCCGAGTTCGGATATTTTCAATCCACAAAGTGCGGCGTGGGCCAACAGCAATACTTTCTACACCGCGGATGGAACCGGTGGAATCGCGGTGTACGACGTGTCGGCAGCAGGCGGTCCGGCAGCTGCGTCGGCCCAGGAGTTGTTTTCCTACACCTATGGTCAGACCCTAAGTCAGCAAATGCTCTATTCGGCTTCGCAGTTCGCAGCCGCTGCCGACCTGGCGTGTCTCGACGTGAGCGGAGGAACTCCCAGTCTCGTAGGCAGTCTTTATTATGACAACAACTCGCCTTCTGCCGTTCAGGCCTCAGGTACGACGGTCTTCTTTGGCCTGTCGAATTACCTCAAGATCATCGATGCATCCAATCCCGCAGCTCCCGTAGAAATCGGAAGCGTAGCTGTTCCCGTGAGTGCTTTGGCCTTACTGGGCAATGACTTGTTCGTGAGTACAACAGACGGGCGGCTGATTGTTTACGACGTCACAACTCCAGCGTCACCGAATCAACTGGCCAGTGCCCCCATGCCCGTGGCGTCAACCA
Organism: uncultured Acidobacteriaceae bacterium; assembly: GCA_963749275.1. GTDB lineage: Bacteria > Acidobacteriota > Terriglobia > Terriglobales > Acidobacteriaceae > Acidiflorens. Next base: position 31,178 of record CAVVNA010000027.1, on the reverse strand, counting down.
TGTCGATCTCCGGGGCGCTCCTGCTTGTGGCTGCCGGACAAAGCGGTTTGCTGGTTTACGACATTTCGAATCCGAGCGCTCCGGCAAAGCAGTCTCAGTACTTGCCGGGGAATGCCCCTGTTTGGGACGCTATAGCGACGGTCAACGGTGCGGTGATCCTGGCGGCCGACAGCGATGGCATCATCATCCTGGACCTGGCGAATCCTTTGAGTCCTCAAGTCTTGAATGAACAGCAGCTTCCTTTTCTGAATCCGTTTCCAGCCCCCAGCTCCAGTGCAGGAATTCTGACCGCATTTAGCCTCGCCTATCAAAACGGGCTGGCGTATGTAGGCACCGGCAACGCAGGAATCATTTTTGTCTACGATACCTCCGTGCCTGCTGACCCACGATTGATGGGTTTGAATGTCGTCAGTCCTTACGGTCTCGACGTCGTTTCCGTAATCACGCCAGGACAAAACAACTTGTACCCCGCGGTCATCGATGAATTGATTCAGCTCGACAACAGGATTCCGCAAAATTCCATCGAATTGTATTTTCCGCCAGCGGCGCTGTCGAACGCCACGACCATCACGCCCGGGGACCTGCGAACAGCAAAAACTCGCAGGGACATCATTTCCGGGATGGCGAAACGGATATCTGGTGAGCAGGATCGGTTCGGGGCTCCAAAACGTGGTCAACGACCCAAATGAACCGGAGATCATTCGCCTTTCCTTTTGTGCTAGCTCGGAGCGAAATGCGGGTGTTCCATTTCATACTCGTCAGAGATCGCGCCCAGATCGCAAAATGTTAATGATTCGCACAGGCAGCGCTGTCGAAAGATAGCGTGTGATAAAGGACGTTTGCTTCAATGACCGCAGACCGCTCTTCTCTGGAGTAGGGATTCCGGTGTCCGGGAACTATTTCTCGGGTGAGATCCCGTGAGTACAAAACTATGGAGGCGGCCGAAAGGAGCCGCTTCCCATGGTTCCACAAAAGCAGCCCAATTCTGAGGATCGCTCTGCGACCCTTACCATCCCTGAACTGCAACAATCCAAAAGCGCCGTGCTCAATACGCTCGCTTCTGCGCACTCTAGGCGGAGCTATGCATATGCGATCGAAAGGTTCATCGCTTGGTACTGCACTGAACCTAGATTAACTTTCAACCGCACTGTTGTGGTGCGGTACCGCTCATTCCTGGAACGTCTCTCACTGTCCGCCGCCACGATTAATTTTACATTTTTCAGCGATCCGGCGGCTGGCCGACGAGTCTGCTGAAGAGCGGTTGGCTAAGCCCAGAACTGGCGATTGGAATCCGGCGGGTGAAGGGAGTCAAGCAGCTCGGACGGAAGATCGGCAATTGGCCCCAACCACAACCCTGCCCCTGTTGGGGTTCTGAGTGAAATCGCCTGTGGGTGTTGAAAAAGTCCCCGTGATTAGCAGCGGAGTGGTAGCGGAAGCGTGGTAAAAGGAAGAAATCCTTTTCCATGTTCTGCTGGATCACCATTCTCGGAGGGGTGCTAATCATGATGGGTTGCCATGACCGCTCGGAAGCATTGTTCTACTACTTCCGTCTGGAAGATCAAGTTCCGGAAAACCATTTGCTACGACTGATCGAGAAGCACATCAGCTTTGCCTTTGTGCGCGAGCGACTGAAGGCGAGCTACAGCGAGATGGGCCGTCCCTCGATTGATCCGGAGCTGCTGCTGCGCATCATGCTGATTGGTTATTTGTACGGCATCACCAGCGAACGCAAGCTGGTCGAGGAACTGCGCATGCATCTGGCCTGGCGGTGGTTCACCGGTCTGGGCTTCGATCAGGAGATACCGCATCACTCCACGTTCTCGAAGAATCGGCACGGAAGATTCCAGGCGTCGAAGTTGTTCGAGCAACTGTTTGAAGAGATCGTGAAGCAATGCGTGGAAGTGGGACTGGTGCGAGGAGAGCATCTGTCGGTGGATCGTCGTCTCCCAACCGGGGGCCTACGGAGCTCTGGGACGGCTGGCTCCAGCAATGTTCCCGGGGCTCGAGGTTTTGCCGTTAGTTGGACCAATGCGTCCGGAAATTTCTGGCTCTTCGGTGGATTCGGTTTCGGCTCAGCAGCAAGCGATACCAATGTTCTGAATGACCTGTGGAAGTACAGTGCGGGCGAATGGACTTGGATGAGCGGCGCTAACGTTGTCTCCCAACCGGGGACCTACGGAACTCTGGGGACAGCGGCTCCCGGCAATGTTCCAGGGGCGCGATATTATTCTGTTGGATGGACCGATGCGTCCGGAAATTTCTGGCTCTTCGGTGGGATTGGCGTGGACTCGAACGGGTCAGACGGTAGCCTCAACGATCTTTGGAAGTACAGTGCTGGTGAATGGACGTGGATGGGCGGGTCGAACGTGGTCAACCAAGCAGGGACTTACGGAACTCACGGGACGGCTGCTTCCAGCAATGTTCCAGGGGCGCGATATTATTCTGTTGGATGGACCGATGCGTCAGGAAATTTGTGGCTCTGGGTGGGATTGGCCTGGACTCGACCGGGCACGGCGGACAACTCAACGATCTGTGGAAGCACAGTTCGGGCGAATGGACGTGGATGGGTGGGTCGAACGTGGCCAACCAAGCAGGGACCTACGGAACTCAAGGGACGGCTACCTCCAGCAACGTTCCTGGGGCGCGATCTGCAGGTGTTAGTTGGACTGACGCGTCCGGAAATCTGTGGCTCTTCGGTGGAGGCGGTTACGACTCGACCGGGACAGCCGGTTGGCTCAACGACCTGTGGAAGTACGAGCCCTAATCACACCCATTTAATGCGCCTGATGATGGGTTCTTCTGACCGATTCAGTATCAAGCCTACTTCGCGGCCAGATGCTCCTTGGGGAATCGACAATCCTCAAGAGATATCGCTCATTGACGGGGGTTCTGAGTTTCACATGGGCCTTCGCCCTGGTCGTAGTCGCAGATAACAACCCTCGTCACGGCTCTTGCAAAATAGAGGCGCACACAGCTAATGTGCTTGGCTTCAGCCGTGGCCTGCTTGCGCCGGTTTAGGTCTTTCCAGGCGTTACTCCACCACATCTGCATCCAGCACGCGGTCTTGCTCCAGATAGTGAGAGACGGCGTATTGGGCTAGAAGCGGCGTCCGGAGCCGGATCTCAGCGCTGATCCACTCCCCTTTGTTGTGGGGCCTGTTGAGCGGATGATTGCAACGCCCGCCACAGCCGAACTGAGGACCGAAATCGGCACTCTGGATCTGGTCAAACCGCTTCAGTTCGCGCCAGGCTTCATCGCCCACCGTGCCGGAAACGTCAATCTTTAATCTGACGATAGCCATAGACGAAACCATTCACCTTCGAGACTCGTTCTTGGTCGCAACACCGCAGCAATGCTTGTGCTTTCTTCCCCGAGCCTTACGGGCGTTGTGGGTACTGTGGGTATAACTCAAGCGCAATGCATCCTTCTGCCCCGCAGAGAACTACTGCAGCTTCGCGTACTCCGCTTTGGCTTCTTTCAGGATGGGGATGTCGGGGTCGGCGTCTTTCCAGAGGGTGAGGAAGTCTTGGTAAGCGGTTTTGGCTTTGGCGGTATCGGCGGAGAGGGCATAGGCACGGGCCAGGCCGAGATGGGCCAGTGCGCCCAGCGGAAAGTTGATGACAATGCCGCGGTGGTCGAGAAACTTCTGGAACTCAGCGGCTGCGGCCGCGCCGTTGTGCGCCATGAGCTGGGCTTGGCCGCGAATGTACGCGGGATACAGAGTCCCCAGCTGAAATTGTGGTGGCCCGCCTAATTCATAGGGCGCGGCTGCTTCCAGAAACACCAAGGATTGCGCAGCATTGTTGGTGTTCAGTTCGACCGCTGCCTTGATGGTGGGCAGCCAGTAGACCTTCAGCATGGTTTCCGACGGGTAACTCTTTTCCAGTTCTCCAACAATCGTCTTGGCCCGGACGGTTTCACCACTCTGCGCCAGTGCCAAAGCAGCAAGCATTTTGACATCTCGCCCCGGACTCACTGTCAGGGCGGCGGCGATATCCTGCTTCGCGGTTGCTAGGCTGCCAAACTCGGCTTCTCGCAGAGCAGCATTTATTTGCCAGATTGCCGCCGTTTCCTTCGAGTCAGCACGGACTGCGGCATCTACCGCACGGCGGGAATAGTCCCGTGCCCTGGTGAGGCGTCCGTAATAGGCTTCAGTGTCAGATTGGAACGACAGCAGGAAGTCTTCCGTTCCGGGTTTACCGGCCGCCCAGCCTACCTGCCGCTCCATCTCTGCAGCGTCGCTTTTGAGGAATGCTAATTGGTAGATCACCAGGTGCAGGAAGTCACTCACTAGGTGGTGCTGCTGAGCCTCCTCGATCGTCTTCGTGACGTCATCCACACGGTTGAGTGCAAGGTAGGTCCCTGCGAGATTGGAGTAACCGATTGCGTCTGGAGCCAAACGTTGGCTCTCCTCGGTGGCGGCCAAAGACTTCTCGTACTGTCCAAGTTCGATGTAAATGACTCCCAAGTTGCCGGGCGGCACCACATCCTGCGGATAGCTTTTGGCCCACAGTTCGTAGACTTGCGTGGCCTGCTCCAACTCCCCAGTGACGTGTCGGTAGTACAAAGCCGAGATGCGGTATTTTTCCCGCTCGCTGACTCGATCGCGGAGTTCGTAAGCTTTCCTGATATTTTCCGCCGCCAGACTGGCCTGTCCCAGATTGCCATATACGACGCCAAGGCTGGCGTAGGCTACGGCGAAATTGGGATCGATTTCCAGAGCGCGCTTATAGAACGGAATGGCCTCAGCGTTCCCCTTGGCACGGAAGGTCGTGATGCCCATGCTGAAGGCTTTCAAGGCTTCCAGGGAGGCCGTCGTTGCCTCCACCGGGACGTCGAACTTCTGGATGGTCGCCAGCGATTCACCCAGCTTCCCGCGCAGGCTCGACGCCGCTTTACCCAGCACCTTCAGCACATCTTCTTTGGTCGCAGCCTCCTCCTGCTCCTTGGCCAGCGTATCGCCGTTGCTGCAACCGATGGCGTCCACCCCGACAACGTACTGACCTCCCAACTTCGAGATCGACCCTGCCAGGAATGCTTTGCTGCCGGTTCGAATACAGAGTTCCCTTGCGACATCGCGCGTGATCCGCTCATTCGAAGGACGCCCCATGAGACGCAGCGTTTCCTCTACCCTGCGATCCGACAGGATATTGAGGAAGGGGGATTGTCCGAGCTGCACACCCAGTGCCTGCTTCAGCGCATCATCGAAAACAGGGTCGCCGGTGGAGTTCGTAAAGTCGGCGAGCACCACGGTGTCTTTCTCGGTGAGCGGTGTAGCGGTCGTCACCGGCGTCGCGGACCGCGAGCGCAAGTAGAACGCTCCCCCGATGGCAGCAGCGATAAGTATTACGGCGGCGGGAACAAGAAGCTTCCAGAGTTTCCTGCCCGCGACAGGAACTTCGGCGACCTTCACCGCGCTCGATGACGGAGATGGAGCAAGCGCAGGGGAGGAACTGGATGCTGGCGACGGCGGTTGGGCTGCAACCTGAGAGCCGCTCTCCTGTGCGACCGCTACTGTCCCCGAACTAGCTGGTACGCCGTGCCGTGATTCCGTTTCCCGTTTCAGCCGCTTCAAATCGGTCCGCATATCCGCAGCGTGCTGGTAGCGCATATCGCGGTCTTTCTCCAGCGCCTTGTTGATGATGTGTTCCAGTTCGGCTAGGAGGTCGGGATTGAAACGGATCGGAGGAGTCGGGGTAAAGTCTAATATCGCTTTGAAGATGACACCTGAACTCTCTCCCCGGAACGGCAACGCACCGGTCGCCATTTCATATAAGACAACTCCGAACGAGAACAAATCTGTGCGTGCGTCCAGTTCCTTGGCTCGCACTTGCTCGGGCGACATATACGCGACGGTGCCGAGCGCAGAACCGGGACTGGTGAGATGCTGCTCGTCGATCGTGCCTGTCATCGTGTTGGCTGCCGCAACTTTGCTCGACGAACCGGTCGTGGGTGCGATCTTCGCCAGCCCAAAATCGAGAATCTTGGCATGTCCTCGCTTGGTCACAAAAATGTTGGCGGGCTTTATGTCCCGGTGGACGATGCCTTCTGCGTGGGCTGCGTCGAGCGCGTCCGCAATCTCGATAGCGAGAGACAGGATCAGTTCGTTGTCCATCGGTCGGCCAGCAATGCGGTGCTTCAGCGTCAGTCCATCCAGAAATTCCATGGCGATGAAAGCCTGCCCGTCCTGCTCGCCAATGTCGTAAATCGTGCAGATGTTCGGATGATTCAGTGCGGATGCAGCCTTGGCTTCACGCCGAAAGCGGCTCAAGGCTTGCGGGTCTTTGGCTACTTCGTCCGGCAAAAACTTGAGAGCCACAAAACGATCGAGGCGCGTGTCCTCGGCCTTGTAGACGACACCCATCCCGCCACCGCCTAGCTTCTCGGCGATGCGGTAGTGCGAGATGGTCCGCCCGATCATTAGGGGCAAATCTTACGTGGGTGAAACGGGCAAGTCAATGAAAGCCGTGGGGTTGGCGGTGTCTCGAAAGGGTTGTTGTTGCAAAATCGCGATATCGCTCATTGACACGGACCGGCAAAAACCTGACCATGCAAAAATAACCGAAGGAAGTAAGGAGGCATCACCCAGCGGTTGGATGCTCTCCGGTTGTGCTCCACCTGCTATTTGGCATTAACTATCAGTGACTTGTGACGTATGGCGGTTTCACAAGCCGCGCTGCGTTCCTGTAAGGGGAGTGCGACCCCGACGGTTTCGCTTCGGAACCCCGAACGATTCTCCCAGACAGCTTCAGAGTCGGTGTTATCTGTTGCTCAATATATGCTCCCCGCATCACAGGGACCCTGCCGTCCCCGCAGGGGAACAAGCACGGCGAATGCGGAGATCATGGACAGTCTCGGCCCGCTGGGGTCCGATCGAGGTCCTTTGGCATCAGACCTTGGGTTCCGAACCAAAATCCAAACATATGTCTACCTTCCAACACCAATCCGAGTGCAATCTAGCTGGAGCGGGAACGCCGCCAGCGTCCGACCGACGGCCGATCAGCCATCTTCCATTAATTCGACTTGAATATCAGTGCTTTGATGCCGCGGAGGTGCTTCAGGTGTGTGCCTCTGTTGCGAGCCAAGGAGGGAACTCTATGGCTCGCAAAGTTGGCCAAATCGTCGCACGAGGCGACCGCACATGGCTCATCCGGGTTTATCTTGACCGCGATCACGAAACCCAGAAGCGCAAAATATTTCTTTCCAGCAACAGAACGGCCCGCGCCTGACTCTGGAAGGAGTTAGGAGACGCGGGCCGCGTTCGCGAACAAACTCAATTTTCTGATGACCCGTCCAGAGTCTTCTGTGTTGCTGCATCAGTACTCGGTAGCTGCGACTGTTGTTTTATTGGCGGATTCGTGATTTCCTCTAGCGCCAGCTTGTTGCGAGTCATGTCCTTAAGCTGCTTGTCTACATCGAAGCCCGTGCCCGGAAGATTACCGCGCACTCGTTTTGCTTCGATTTTCCCAGTCTCCGTCGGATGAGCAAGTTTCTACTGTGCTGTTGCCGGAGGAATATTAGGAAGCAGTTGCGGACCAGAAAATCACAAGGGTTAGAAGAATTAAAGCAATGGATGCGCTCGAACTATTAGAAAAAGAGGACGGAGATCGAGCGCGACAAGTGAACGAATATTTGAAGGCCGACTACAAACGGTTGTAGAGGCTGTCAGCCTCCGTGATGACCCAAACCCTCACACCGCTGGTGAGCCTCTAGGCCGACAGGATACCGAAGCCTTCCCGCACGCTCAGCTTGTTCTCGGCGATGGCGTGCTTGTCCAGATCGCCAGGGTCGAGCGCGACGTGTTTGATGATATAAGCCAAAACGTCATCGCCCGATGCAGCGAAGGCTTCTGCCGCACCGGGCTGATATAGAGGTTGCCGAGGGGAAACACCGGCCCGGACATTACCGAGCCGCCTTCGCCAACATCTCCTGAAACTTCGCCGCCGCTTCCTCTGCCGACTCAAGGCCCACGTGCTCGGCTCTCTGCTGCCATGTCATTGCTGCTCCTTTCGCGCCGAACACCTTGCGGAAATCGGCGTGCTACGGGCGACCCGCCGCGATGTAAAGCTGAAGGCCAGCGGCCCGAGCCACGAGTCCTTTTTTGGAGACTGCGATCTCTGTGTTAGTTTCAGACTTGTCATTCGCTGCGAGCTTCTTGCCATCAACCTTGGTTTGCGACATGCGAGCCTTCTTAGCTGTAGCCATAGTTCCCTCCATGTTACACAAGTAGTAAACAACGAGGTTACTATAGCTCGTTCACAGTGATTGCGTAAACCACACAGACGTGTAAGTTAGCGTTCGTAATTGGAAATGGGGTGACTAAATCAAGCGAGGTTTCTACTTGCTATCGGATTCCGGACCGCCGGAGAGAGCCAGCAGGACTTGAGCGCAGACGCGCCGTAGCTTGCTAAGCAGACCACGAGCGGGAACCGCGCCGACAGATGTATAGGGGGCGTGAACAATTTTCCAGTGGCCTTCCAACTTCACGGTGCTTTCGTGAAGCGCATGATCCATGCCGACTACTCCTACCAGTTTGAATGAATCTATCGGCTTCAGACTCGGCCACCGAACAAGGGTCCAGATCATGTCATCTCCGGTATCGCCTTTTCCGGTGACTTCGGACGTGTAGTATTTCCAGTTGTTTGTTAAATCGCCGTTGTGAAAAACGAAAAGGTAGCGATTGGTGACAGCGATCCGTTCGTACATCTTGGTACACAGCGGCCAGAAAAGTTTCTTCCTCAAGGGCTTCGCAGCCCACATTGCACCGATGACTATCGTCGCGAGCAGGAGCCGCGCCATCAACACGGGATGGGTCTTCAGGACCGGAAATGCTTCCTGTAAGGTTTGGAAGAAATCTTTCATTTGCCGCTGGGAGTCTCCCGCACGTCGAACACTTCCATGCCGCGCTTTTTAAGAATCGTGATGGCCTCGTCCATAGACACCGTTTGCGGCGTGAAGTAGACGACGGCCCGCATCCCGCCACCTTGAGCGTTGAAGTCAATGTGCATGCGCTTCCCGTGCTGGTAGAAGCTCGGGATGTAATGAGACTTGAGTTCATCCAGCAGGGAGTTCCACTGGTCGTTCGACAGGTTGTCCGCCATCGAATCAAATCTCATGACGATCCCCATCTCGTTGACGTGTGCTTTTATCATTTCCTGATTGCCGCGCTCGCCTTTGAGCATGACGCATGAACGGACTCTGATCAAGTCTAAGTTCGTGTTCCGTCTCGATTAGCTTCCTGAGTTCCGGCCCGATGAATACTTGCTTGATCAGATCGCCTTCTTGTCCCCACCGCTCATCAAACGGCCCGACGAAGATGTCACGCGGGAGCGGCTTCTTCGCGTGCGGATTCTCGTAGACGATCGTTCTCAGAACTCGGCGGGAGTACATCTGGCGGTTGTCATCGAGAATCTTCAAATGCTCTTCGATGTTAAGCACGCGCTGCTCCGCCATTTCCTTGCGCTCTACTGCGATCTGAAGTTCCGACTGTCCCACGGTGAACCGCTCCAAAGCAATCACCGCGCTGATGGTCGTGTTCTGCGGAGTCTTGATGTGCGGGTGAATCATTTTGCCGCCGTCCATGAAGGTGTCGGTGATCGGACCGACCTGCTCTCCAGTCGTAAGGTTCATCGGAATGCGGAAGCCGACGCTGCCCAACATTGCGCCGAGCACTATACTCGGTGTGCAGATGTCAGTGAGGTTGAGTTCTTCGTTGAACAAAACAAGCGAGCAACACTCGTTGTCGTAGTCCCGGAACTTTTCCGCCGCCTTCCCAATCTTTGCGCGAATACCGATGTGGGGATCGAAGGCTCCGCCGCCAGTTCCGGTGATTTGGGGATCTGCGTCGAACTGCTTCACTTCAAACCACAGTGGATATTGCGGGTGGGAGACGCGGTAGTCAATGCGACGAGATGAGCCGGGAAATTGAGGCTCATACTCCATCGACGCGAGGTTGTACTCCTCCGCATACTCCTCGAACAGAAGTTCGGACACATTCCGCCGACGCACAAAGGACTGAACATCACGAGCGGCCACGCGCCAAGCCTTGTGACTGATGCGGCTGCCACGGAGCTTGCGGCTTCGGAGCCAGCGGTAGATTGTTTCGGTGCTGAGATGAAGCTGCTCGGCAACCTGCTCCGGCGTCAGATATACATCGGAAACGTCTTTCATAAATCCATAATGTAGTCTATAGTCGTCTATTATCAAGAGCAGGAGCAACTGGACAGCCATAGACGAACAAACGGCGAAACCGTAGAATCGCTGTCGTGGAAGAGGGACGCAAGCGCGTGCTGACAATCATCGGGGGGATTCTCGTCGTGAAGCAGTTTCGTGAGGAGGACTTTTCGGCAGAACGGCGTCAGTCCGCGTGCTCAATCTGTGATTTCTAACGCCGTGGCTTGGGCGGAGCGCATCATGCGGCACATTGACGGTCTCTATTCAGGTCGGGAATAATCGCCAACAGAATGCAGTTCGACGATTTCAATAACGAAGAGACGCGTATCAGCGCATCTTTCGTCCTTGCTGTGTAGGTAACACCTGCGGCGGTTCACTCCTCGAGTGCCGGAAGTAGTGAAGCGGCGGATTAGCGCTTACCAGTTCCCAGCCGTTTTCCGCGAGTTTTTTGACGTACTCCGTGATTTCACCTGGGTCGGCTGTTCTAAAATCTCGTACCAAATACTCCCCCTTCTGACTCATCGCTCACCTCTAATAATGCTTTACGCTTCGATTTCCCTTTGGGTTGTGCTGTTTCCGGTTCTCTAATCCTCCGCCGACTCCAGTCCGGTCCAAGCCCGCGTTCGCCTCTCAAGATGCTGACGAGGCCCTTTTCCAGCGCCGTGTTCCCGGCAATTCGGAGAAACAAATCCTGCAGTAGTCTCTTCGGAATTGCGGTTGGTACAACCTAGCCCAAGGGCGCATTTTGCGTTCAGCCAACAGTTTCCACAAGTATCTTGGGGTAAATTTACGGTAATATTGACTCTCTGCACCGGCAGGGGCTCTCCTCCAAGAGAAGTTGCAGGAGCATGGGGATGGAGTTACCGTCCGCCGAAAAATCGCTTGCCTCGGTTCACGGCCAAGAGGGGAATCACGCCGTGCCTGAAGCGGCAGTGCGGAGCGAACTCGAGCGGTTGCTGGCGAGCCGCTCCCTCCGAGACTCCGATCTATTGAAGCGCTTCTTGCGGTACATCGTGGAGCATACGCTTGCCGGAGAAGGAGACCAGCTCAAGGAATACCGGCTGGCGGTGGATGTATTTGGTCGGGATGCTTCATTCGACCCGCGGCTTGACCCGGTGGTCAGAATGGCTGCCCGCCGTCTCCGCGCCAAGTTGCGGGAGCACTACGAAAATGCCGGTCGCGATTCCCTGGTTCGCATCGAGGTCCCCAAAGGCGGGTACGCTACCTTTTTTGTCGCAGGTACCCCGCCGGAGGCAGCCCTGTGCAGGGATGTGGCCGGACCAGTCGATCAGCGAAGCTTCGACCGCCCCCAGGTTATTTCTCGTGGTTGGGGTCGGACCCTTGCCGCCGCGGCGGCCTTGGTGAGTGCCGCTTTGATGGCGGGAGGATTTTACTATCGTTCCCGTCAAACCGAGCGCCTGACCGACAAGGACACCATCGTTCTCGCCGATTTCGCCAACAACACCGGCGATCCGGTGTTTGACGATACCCTGAAGACCGCGCTCGTGATTTCCTTACAGCAGTCACCCTTCCTCAACGTGCTCTCCGACAGCGAAGTCTCAAAGACCTTGCAACAGATGACGCGTCCCGCCGGCACGAAACTCACCGCCGACGTAACCCGCGAGCTTTGCCAACGGGCGGGCAGCAAGGCCTATATTGCCGGAGCCATCGCCAGTCTGGGCAGCGACTACGTGTTGGGTTTAAAGGCGGTGAACTGCCAGAGCGGAGACACGCTGGCGCAGGAGCAGGTCACGACCCCTTCTAAGGAAAAAGTGCTGGATGCGCTGGGCAAAGCGGCATCCAGGCTGCGCGGACAATTGGGCGAATCGCTGGCTACGGTGCAGAAGTTTGACGTTCCTTTGGAAGACGCCACCACGCCTTCGCTCGAAGCGCTGAAAGCTTACAGCCTAGGCAGAAAGGCCGATAACGAAAAAGGTCACGCAGGCCTGCCTTATGATCAGCACGCCATCGAGTTGGATCCGGCCTTTCCCGTTGCCTACGAGGCTGTGGGCACTGACTACAGCAATCTCGGCGAACAAGGGCGGGCCAGTGAATATTTCACAAAAGCATTCCAGTTGCGGGAACACACCAGCGAGTGGGAAAAGCTGAAGATCGCCGCCGATTACTATCTGGATGTAACCGGGGAATTGGATAAAGCCGGCCGCACGTACGAGGAACAAATTACGAGCTACCCGCTCCGCAGCGCCGCGTACAACAATCTGGGCCTGGTGTATGCCTTACAGAGACAGTATGAGAAAGCCGCGGACGTCACTCGCCAAAATATCCGCCTCACACCGGTTCGTGCAGGCTCGCACGGCAATCTCGCCAACGATGCCATCGCCCTGCAGCATTTTGACGAAGCGCGCCAGATCATCCACGACGCGCAGGCACGAAAAATGGATCATTCGGTGTTCCACACGATTCTCTATGCTCTCGCCTTTTTCGCAGGGGATTCCAGGGGCATGACGGAACAGCAACGGTGGCTTGTCGGCAAGGCTGATTACGAAGACTGGGGGCTCGCGCTCGCCTCTGACACCGAGGCTTACGCTGGCCACTTGAGCAAGGCACGGGAACTGTCCCAGCAGGCTGTCGATTCCGCAGTCCATGCGGACAGCAAAGAAAATGGAGCAATCTATCTGGCGAACGCTGCTCTGCAAGAAGCCGCCTACGGCAATCCTGTGGAAGCGCGCCAGTCGGCGGCAAAGGCCTTGAAACTGGCTCCCATGAGTCCTGGCGTCGAGAGCGAAGCCGCGATTGCGTTAGCCATGGCGGGCGATAAGGTAAGAGCCGAATCCTTGGCACAAAAGTTAGGGAAACGCTTTCCACTGCATACTCAGATTCAGTCGCTTTGGCTGCCTGCCACGCGGGCACAATTGGCACTGAATAGAAAAGACCCCGCCACCGCCATTGCTACCCTGCAGGTTGCTTTGCCATTCGAATTGGGGCAAATTCAGTTCATCCATAATATTTCCTGCCTTTATCCCGTGTATGTGCGGGGTGAGGCGTACTTGGCGGCAGGGCAAAGCAAAGCTGCAGCTGCTGAGTTTCAGAAAATCATCGACCACAACGGCATTGTCTGGAACTGCTGGACGGGAGCGTTGGCACATCTGGGATTGGCGCGTGCGAACGCCGTGCAGTTCAAAGCTTCGCAGGGTGCAGAGGCCGACGCCGCCCGCGTGCGCGCGCTCGCCGCCTACAAAGATTTTCTCACGCTCTGGAAAGATGCCGACCCCGACATCCCCGTCCTGAAAGAAGCCAAGGCCGAGTATGCGAGGTTGAAGTGACTTTCTGGGGCGTTGGTTTTCCTCCGCGGGAAACGACGCGGACATTCTCTTTGTTACTTGGCCAGATTTACGAAAGGTCAGAGGTTAGAGGTCAGATTGCAGGGGTAAAGTCATGATACGTCCCACGGTTTCTTACCTCTGCAATCTGACCTCTAACCTCTGACCTCGGCCTTATGAAGCGATCAAGCAGCATTCCCCCCGTCTGCTTGGAGTTCCAGTTCACCGCTACCTGGGATGCTTGTCGCTCCGAACCCCCGCTTCCGGGCAAACCTTCGCAGCACCCACTGCCCTCCTAAGAGTTAGGTTCGCCTCACTTCGACATCAACCAGCGGTCCAGCCCCCTGCCAAGCTGCTGAAAACACAACCAGGTTACCGTAACATTACCGTATCTTTGTTGACTTCCGCCCCCTCCTGTCCGCTAATAGCGAGGAATTATGCAGCTCGTGATCCAGCAGCGGCCCGATGGGCAGACGGAAATCGTAGCAGCCGGCCAATCTTTCTTGGTTCGGAAGGATCCGCCGGAAGTGGCAATTCCGAAGAAACTGCTACGGGATTTGCTGCTCTCCGAGTTGCCAGATCAGATCGGTGTCAAACCGTTGGGAGTGTCCCTGGTTGTTGCTGGAGGAGAGCAAGTGGATTGTTGGTTGTACGGCTTTCACGACGGGTACGCCTGCGCGCGAGTTCAGGTAACCGCGAAGGCGGGACCGTCTGTTGGGTTAAGCGCATTCCAGGACGCGATCAAGGAACGGCAGGAAAAACAGGGAGATGTAGAACCAACTGAATCTGATCCCGACAGGCATTCCGAACTTTGTTTTCTACTCGACCTCCTGGAGGACGTTCCGATTCCCGGAGCACTGGACAAGGTTGAGCAGGCGCTCACGGAGTTGGATAGCCGTCGCATGTCGCTGCTAGCTACCCAGCCGTTTCGCCAGTCGGCTGCTACTTAGTGCGGCAAGGAAGCTCAGGAAAGTCTTAGGAGTGGGAAATGAAATCTACGCGCTGCTATCCTTCACGGAATCAAACCTCGGCGCTCTTTGACGCAGAGGACACTTCGGCAGAATCCTGGCTTGGCGTCAACTGTTGCCTCGGTGCGAGATGCGCTCTTTTTGTTGCGGTTCTGATGCTGCTCATATGCACCGGCTCGGCCACCAGCATCGCGCAGAGCCCGCCGCCGGCGTCATTTGTGACTGCGAAGATGTTCCAAGTTGGCACCGGGTATGGGAACCCAATTGCGTATTATGGCACGGCGCCGTACGACCTTGCGGTGGGCGACTTCAATAACGACGGGAACCTGGACATCATCGCGGCCTGCTGGTCAGCGGAGGTTACCGTTAACCTTGGCAATGGCGATGGTACCTTCCAATCCTTGAACCACGTTTATGCTTTGCCGGGCGCCCAGGCAGTCGCGGTGGGAGACTTCAACGGGGACGGTAATCTGGACGCCGCGGTGCTGGCCGTCGGCAATCCGGGGTCGGTCGCCATCTTTTTGGGCGACGGGACCGGCAACCTGACCCAGGTAGGTTCCTACCCTGTCGGTAACCAGGGTGGGGGGATTTCCAACATCGCGGTCGGCAAGCTTCATGGCGGCGGCAACCTCGACCTGGTCGTCACCAACAGCAACGACAACACCGTTTCCGTCCTGCTAGGCAATGGCGACGGGACGTTTCAGCCGCAAGTGGCGTATTCCACCACCGGCTCCTACCCCTTCAACACCTTTCCTCAATGGGTAGCCATTGCGGATGTCAACAAAGACGGCTACCTCGATCTGGTCACCGCCGACGCTGGGAACGCGGGGGGAGGGGGAATCAGTGTCCTGCTGGGCAATGGAAACGGCACATTCCAGGCCCCGGTATTCTACTCGGACGTTCTCAACAACTCGGGCGTGGGGGTGCAGGCAAACGGTGTTGCCATCGCGGATCTGAACGGCGACGGCAACCTGGATGTGGTCACGGCCGCATGGACGTGGAACATCGTAAACGTGTTCCTGGGAAACGGAGATGGCACTTTTAAGCCGGCCGTCGGCTATCCCGCACCTTACGCCAACACCATCGCCATCGCCGACCTCAACGGCACGCAAGACTTGATTGTGGCGGATTATGTCGAATCCACCACATGGGTTCTTCTCGGCAATGGCGACGGCACATTCGAGCCCGGCGTAGCCTATGCCACGGATGAGGGCGACCAGGGCTTGGTTGTGGCCGACTTCAACGGCGACGGCAACCTGGATTTCGCCGTGGGCAACGACTATGGCCCCTTCATGACGGTGGCCTTGGGCAACGGCGATGGAACTTTCCGCGCGGGCAGGAATTACGCCCTAGGGGTGGGGGCAGGCGTCAATATAATCGCCGCCGCCGATCTTAGAAATGACGGGAATCTGGATATCGTCGAAGCCGACCCCTACAGCCATGCTTTGCACGTCATGTTGGGCAGTTCGCACGGAGTATTGGGCGCGCCCAGCACGATCCCGGTATGCTTAACGCCCTGGTGGGTGGCGGCGGGCGACGTGAACGGCGACGGTAAACCCGACCTGGTTGCCATTGCCGGCGGCAACAGCGGTTGCGGCGTCGCCGATAACTCCGTCGCCGTCCTGCTGGGCAACGGTGATGGAACGTTCCAAGCCCCGGTCTATTATTCGATTGGAAACAATACCACCAACAACGCCGCCGGGGCGGTGGTCGCGCTGGCGGCCCTGAAGGCCAATCCCAGCCTCGACATCGTCGTCAGCAACAACGATGGCAGCCTCAGCGTGCTGCTGAACCAAGGCGGTGGCATCTTCGGCGCCGCCACCGTGATTGCGGGGGTGACAGGAACCGCCGAATACATCCTCACCGGAGACTTCAACGGGGATGGCAAGCCGGACCTGGCGTTGCCCGACTATATCAACAACACGGTGAAAATACTGCTCGGCAACGGCGACGGCACTTTTCAGGCGCCTGCCTCCGTGCCGAATGTTCCTTCGGGTCCCGGGGGACTCGCCGTCGGAGACTTCAACAAAGATGGCAAACTCGACCTCGCCGTTACCGCGGGCAGCATCGACGGCGGAGGCGTCGCTGTTCTTCTGGGCAACGGAGATGGCACTTTCACCTTTTCCGCGGATTACATTTGGGGTGCTCCGGGCACTTCCCCTGGTGCTCTCGCCGCTGCCGATGTGAATGGAGATGGCAATCTCGATCTACTCATCCCCTTGGGTGTCACCCGCGCCGGGACGCCCTGCAACTGCGGCGGGGAAGGCGGGAACTTGGGCATGGTTGTGCTGCTCGGCAACGGCGACGGCACTTTTGTCGAGGACTCCGCCGGACCGTTCCTGGTGGGATGGGACTCGACCCAAGTCGTGGCCGGAGACTTCAACAACGATGGCGCGACCGATGCCGCCGTGCTGCAACACTGGGGGAACGGCAACTACGGCGCGGCGCCTTTCGTGACCATGCTGATCAACAACACACCGCCAGTCAGCGTGTCGCCGCTGATCGTCAACTATGGGGCGATGACGGTGGGCGCGAGCGAACCCGAAACCGTCATTCTCACCAACGACCAGAGCACGTCGCTGGCAATTAGCAGCATCACGCTGGGAGGAGCCGATCCAGGAGAGTTCAGCGCGAATTCGAACTGCGGAACCAGCCTCCTACCGGGCGCCGACTGCACGATTACGGTGACGGCAGAACCGACGGCCGCCGGTGCGCAGACAGCGACCCTGTT
Source organism: uncultured Acidobacteriaceae bacterium (assembly GCA_963749275.1). Lineage (GTDB taxonomy): Bacteria > Acidobacteriota > Terriglobia > Terriglobales > Acidobacteriaceae > Acidiflorens. Next base: position 14,025 of record CAVVNA010000027.1, on the reverse strand, counting down.
TATTAATGACGAGATCGGTACGCAAACCGCGCAACTCGTGATCGACAACCCGGCGCCAACGCTGACCTCGCTCGCGCCGAGCAGCGCGGTCGCGGGCAGTGCCGGATTCACGCTCATGGTGACTGGCAATAACTTCGTCAGCACCTCGGTGGTGTATTGGGCGGGATCTCCTCGCGCCACGACTTTTGTGAGCGCGACTGAGATTACGGCCACCATCAACGCCACCGATGTTGCTCAAGCCGGAACGTTCAAAGTCACGGTCACGAATCCCGCGCCCGGAGGTGGCACATCCGCGGCTCTCAACTTCGTGGTCATCATTGGCGGGCCGCAGGTGAGCTGCTCCGCGACAAATAGCACGGGCGAAGTGGGCGTACCGTTTAACAGCGGCACGGTCACGGTCACGGGCGGCACGGCACCCTACACCTACTCGATCGTCGGCACCTTGCCGGCAGGTCTGACCCTGAACACGTCGACGGGAGCGGTGAGTGGTACACCGACGGCGTCTGGCACATTCTCCATCCAGGTAACGGATGCCAATGGTGTGGTCGGTAACGCAACTTGCCCGTTCACGATTAATGCGGCTGTGACAACCACCTACACTCTGAGCGTGACGGAACTGGGAACCGGGTCCGGCACCGTGATGGACAACCAGAGCCAGATTAATTGCAGCGAAGCGAACGGCATTGTGACGGCGGGAAACATCTGCTCAGGCACATATGTGAGCGGGACAGTGGTCCAATTGACGGAGACCTCTGCGTCCTTCCTGGGCTGGGGCGGCGCGTGCTCTGGAACGACGACGTGCTCAGTGACGATGACCTCGTCGCAATCCGTTAACGCGAGTTTTGCGGGAGGCGGAACCGTCACTTTGACGATCCCTGCGGGGACGAATTCGACCGCGACGGCCGCGTACGCCTGCCCGAGCCAGTCCAACAGCCCCACTCCGGCAACTCCTTGCACGGACTCGTCTGCGTATGGGGCGACGATCCTGTTCCCGCTGGTGACGTCGTCCTTTTCCGTCAGCATCAACGCTATCGAAGTTAATCCTAACGCTACGGCAGGTGATCCTAACGGACTTTGCCCGCGGGGCGGAACCGTAGAGAGCGACTTCGCTTGCCGGTTCGTGAGCTTCTTCAATTATGGAACCGACCCGACGACTGGCGATACCATCGTGCCGCTTGCCTACCCCTATGCGAATGGAAATATCGTCCACTTCCTGTTGACCCAGGAAAACGGGGCGGAGCTGTCGGCGCTGCCCGCGGGGACTTTTAGCGGCGGGGTTTTCTTGGACTTGACATTTAACAACGACACATATACCCCGACGGGGTATTGGGCGGGCAGCACGCCGGTTGGGCTCATCGATCCGGGTTCCGATGAGGTTCCTCCGATGCCCTGGGGCGACAATTGCTCCACGCCTATGGACAACAGCGGGGGGACGACGCCGACATCGCCTCCGATTTACTGCCAGTTCGATGCTAACGTCACCTTGTTCTACAACCCGACAGAACCGGTAGACTCGGGGGTCGGCACAAAAAGCAATTCCGGCAGCGATTTTGTGGTGGCGTTCCTGCCGTCCGCCGCGCCAGTCTCCGGTCCCACGGCGACTGCCCCGACCATCGCTGGCAGTTGCGTCAATGGATGCGTGGTCAACACCACGCCCGTCCCCCCCACCATTACGTTTACCGAGGGTACGGGAGGAACATTCCAGGTCTCGGTGACAGGAGGTTACCCGCCACCAACTCTGACTGAAGTGGGTACGCTGCCGAGCGGACTGACGTTCACCGCGGCAACGGGATTGATCAGCGGCACGCCCGCAGCCGGCACGGCCGGCAATCACCCCATCACCTTCACTGCCGCCAACAGTAAGACCCCCAATGCCACGCTGAGCTACACGCTCGTCGTGGTGCCAGCGAGCCAGGCGACGCTGACGGTAACAGGGCCGGCCAGCGTGACCTATGGGACGACCGGGACGGCCACATACTCAGGCGGCAGCGGCATGATCGCGGTGAGCTTCAGCGCCGGATCATCGATGGGCTGCTCGGTGTCAGGGACGACGGTGAATGTGATCAACGCCAGCCTGACCTGCTCGCTGACGGCGACGAATCCCGCGAGTGGCATCTACAGCGCTGAAACTAGCGCGCCGTATACGGTGACCCTGGTGAAGGCGAACCAGACCATTACGTTTACAAGCACCGCGCCCACCTCGCTTACCGTGGGAGCTACCTACACACCGACCGCGACGGCGACTTCCCTACTTACGGTGACTATCACCCTCGACCCATTGTCAACGGGGTGTACGTTGAGCTCGGGCGTCGTAACGGCCACCGCGGTTGGCACATGCGTGCTTGATGCCAACCAGGGTGGCAATAACAACTACAATCAGGCTCAGACGGTGAAGCAGAGCTTCCCGGTGACCGGGCTGGCGGTCTCGCCAACGAGCCTGATCTTCGGCACAACGAAGACCCCATTGTATCCGGGACAAAGTGGCATCCCCCAGTTCGTCACAGTGAAGAACACCGCGTCTACTTCGGCCGTGATTTCGAGCGTAACGATGGGCGGTCCCAACATCAGTTACTTCGGCGACCTCAGCTTCTGTACAAAGTGGTTTACGAAAATGCCCGGCACATTACCTGCGGGGGCGAGCTGTGAGATTGGTGTGGACGCGTGGATGGTCCCTGCGCCCCCAGCCACCTCCTCCACCACCCCTTTCACCGCGACCGCCAATCTCATCATTACTCCCAAGGTAGGAAGCGCCATAGACGTGCCGCTGACGACCTATGTGATCAACCCAGTGGCAACCTTTAGCTCAACCTACTTAAGCTCAGGCAAGCTCACCTTCCCCATCACAGCCGTGAATAGTAGCGACACGGTGCCGATCAAGGTGACGAACACCGGAACCACAGCGCTGATTCTCGGAACTCCGGCGATCAGCGGCAGCGGCGATTTCACCGTGGTAACCGGCACCTCGACTTGCATTGGCGCGACTGTCGCACCGGCTGGCGCGTGCGTGATCAGTGTCAAGTTCGCTCCAACGGCGAAGGGGACTTTTACCGGCACCCTGAGTGTTCCGGACAATGCAAAGAACAGTCCGCAACTCATCACGCTGTCGGGCACGACATTACTCCGATAGGGATGGAGGCGTAGGTGCACTGCGCTGAATTGTCACAGAGGCGGCCACGGGCTCCTCTTGATGGTGGGCATCAGGAGCTTGTGGCGGGGGCGGCTGCTGGAAGGGAGCTTTCGAACTAGCTGACGGGGTGAGCGTAGATAGGGCTGAGGTCGCTTCGCTTCACGATGCTGTCGGTCTTCGCATCCTTTTGAATATCATCCAGAATTTTGCGGGCTTGCTGATAGTGTTCCGGAGCGTCGGCAGCTTTGCCAGAGAGTTCAAGGTCACGCGCCAGCAGGTAATGGCTTTGGGCGAGCATCGCCCTCAGGCCAAGCTTCTCGCTTCTGCTGAGGGCGTTCTCCAGCTCTTTTCTTGCCGGCTCGTAGCTTTTCAGGTTCATGAGAGCTTCTGCGTGGTAAATCGAACATTCCACCGATACATGCTTCACTCCCAGGCTGTCTTCGTCTTCTGACAGCTTGCTGAGTACGCTTGCGGCCGATTGAAAGCGCCCCTGCCTGACCGCGACTTTTGCGACATTGAACTTCGCGATCAGAATCAGTTGCAAATCGCTGGCGTGCGATGCCGTCTTCAGCGCCTCATCGTAAAGGGCAGCAGCGGCTGGGTAGTCTCCACGATAGAAGGCGTTGTCGCCTTCGTAGCCCTGAATTTCGGCACTGGTGGCTTGATTCTTCAGCTCGCGGGCCACATTCATTGCTTCCTCGAGACTCTTCTGCGCGTCGTCGCTTCGTCCGACTTGTGCAAGGGCATTGCCGTACCAGCCGAGAATCTCTGCCAGCCAGAAGCCTCGCTCCTGCAGTTCCCGGAATGTCTTAAGGGCGTCCTCTTCAGCGCTCAGAGCGGCGCCGTACCGGCCCTGATAGCTGAATAAGGTGCCCAGGCTGGAGGACTCGATGGCCGCGCCACGCTTATCTCCAGTGCTGCGTCGCAAATCCAGCGCGCGCAAATATTGCTCGACCGCCAAGTCGTACTGACCCATTTGGCGAGAGGTCTCACCCAGGTTGTGAAGGGTGTCGGCAATGTTACTGGGGACCTTGAGTTTTTCGCGAAGCGGCAGGGCTTGCTCGAAATAGCTGCGCGCGTTCTGGTAGTCGGCCTTGGATAAGTATGCGTTGCCGATGTTGTTCAAAACCAATGCCTGGTTGTTCTGGTTTCCGACGTCGACCTCGGCTTGGAGCGCCTGCTTAAACAATTTCAACCCCTCATCATATTGGCCATGATCGACATCAAACTGAGCAAGGTCGTTCAGCACGTCGCCGGTTCCCCCTTTGTTGCCCAATTCCTGCCACAAAGCGAGCGCCTCTTTGTAGTGCTTGAGCGCTTCGTCCGGCCTGCCCAGAACATCTTCCGACGATGCCATCCCGTCCAGGCTCATGGCCATGCCCTTCTTGAGTCCCAGCTTGCGCTTGATTTCGAGCGACTCCCGAAAATTGCGCAGAGCGTCTTCGTGTTTGTTTAGATTGGCATAGACCACGCCCATCGTCTGAAGAATCTTGGATCTTTCTTCGTCGTTACCGAATTCGACTGCCAGGGCCTGGGCGCGCGTCAAGTATTCGAGCGCTTTCTGTGAGTTGCCACTAAAATTCTCGACCCGTCCTATCTCGAGTAGAGCGTCCAAGCGCTTCGGGTCGAGTGTCAGCACTTTTGTGTACTCCTCTCGGGCCTTGTCGTACGCGCTCGATTTCTCATAGAGCCCGGCGAGTTCGAAGAGCACGTCAGCATTGTCGGGCGCGGCTTTCGCGAGATTGTCGTAGGCTTCGATTGCTTTGGGATAATCCCTCTGGATCTGGTCGTGGCTTGCCCGAATCAGATACTTTTCCTGTGTGGGAAGCTGGTCGCTCAAGTCAACTGCCTTCCGAGAAGCACGCTCCGCATCGTCGTCCTGGCCGAGGTTGGCATAGGTTTTCGCGAGTTCCGAGTACGCCAGCGCGAATTGTGGGTCCTCTTTGGTGGCGGCTTCGAATCGCTTGGCGGCATCGAGGAAGTTTCCCAGACGCGCGCGTTGCAGCCCGTCGTCGTAATCGCGCATGGCCGGAAGAGAGTTGGTCGAGGGTTTGAAAGACTGCCCCTTGAGTTCCTTAACCGTGCTGCGTGAGAGGGCCAGGTTCGACCGAATGTCGCTGGCAAGGAGGTCGATCGCTTTCAGAATGTTGCTTTCAGTCGCGGATTCCGACAGTGGGGTGGTGCGGCCGTGTTTCATGTCCTGGATCGTCGCGTCAATGCGAATTTGATCTCCAAATCGGGTGTATCGACCCCAGACGATATTGTCGGCGTTGCTGAATTCAGCGAGCCGCTGCACCGTGGCCGAATCGAGCGACGTGTCGGGCGAGATCCGCAAATCGCGCAGCACCTGGCTCACGCGTTCGGGAGAGACAATACGGAGGTGTGACGACTGCCCGACGTCTGTACTCAACGTTTCCGCCACGCTCGATCCGAGCCAGTTGAGACCCTGGTCAGCGGATGCATTGCGGAAAGGCAGAATGGCCAGCGAGACCGCCGGCGCGGTCGCGGTCTGCGTGCTCGGGTCAAACAATTTCCCTCGCAGCAGGAAACCGGTGGTCACCAGCGCCAGGGCGGTCACAATCCCCGCAATGTGGCGCCACGGGAGAGTCTGTCCCCATGGTTTGACGGCTGCGTCTAACTTGATTGTGCCGGCGGCTCGCTTGTCTTGCCACGTGTTCAGGTCCGCAAGAATGGCCGAGACATCCTGGTATCTCTGATCCAAATCGCGTTCCAGACACTTGCTTACGATGCCGCTCAACGCCTCGGGAATCTGAGGGTCAATATCCGACACTGGCGTCGCACGCTCCTGAGTCCGTTTGATGAGACTGGCTAGAGCGCTCTCGGCTACGAAGGGTTGTTTGCCTGTCAGCATTTCGTACAAGATCAGTCCGAGAGCGAAGATGTCGGAACGTTGATCGAGATCCTTGGCCAGAGCCTGCTCCGGCGACATGTACTCCATGGTGCCCACGATCGCACCCGTTTGGGTCATCCCGTCGCCTTCCACGGTGCGGGCCAAGCCGAAATCCATCACCAGAATTCGGCCCGAGCCGTCCTGCATGATGTTTTGCGGTTTGAGGTCGCGGTGAATTACCCCAACGCTATGGGCTGCATTCAGAGCCTGGCACACCTGCTGAATGACATCCACCGCTTCCTCTGGAGTAAATCTCTTCTTCTCGCGGATGAGGGCCCGCAGATCTTGGCCCTCGATAAACTCCATGGTGATGAACTTCACGCCTTCGGCTTCACCGAGATCGTAAATGCGGATCACGTTGCGGTGCGTGACCTGGTGAGCGAGCAGCAACTCTTGCTTGAAACGGGCGAGGATCGAGGGGTTCGAAGCCAGTTCAGGCCGGATAACCTTCAATGCGACGAACCGGTCAAGTTCGCGATCGGCGGCCTTGTACACAGCGCCCATACCGCCCTCGCCGAGCAGTTGGAGAATTTCATAACGCCCGCCCAACACGGCGCCGATCTGCAATACGGCTGCGCTGGCATACGAATCGGAAATCCGGTTGGGCGTCGGCGAAGGAGTCCGGCGAAATGAAGTTCCCGGCGCGATCGTAGCGTCGGCGTCTACCAGCTTGGCTTCAGGATCGATCGCCTTCGGGAAAGCATCGACGAGGGTGGCGTCGGGATCGTGTCGGAAGGGCCCGGCATCCACGAGCGTGCCTTCGTCCTGAGGAGGAACCGGGACATTGCTGCCGGAACTCTCCCCGGCAAACGGAGCCTTGACACCGGGGGCTGCGGGCTTCTTAGAGAGAGACTTTGCGTCCGGCCGTAAGCTGGAATCATCCATGATGCAAAGTAGGAACGGCCCGGAGGCTGACGAAACCATGCCTCCATCGACTTCACCCGAGCGAGCGCCTGCGGGTACTTCCTAGTGCCGGCAGTATATACGATTATCGGGCCGGACGGAGACCAGCGGTTTGTGGCCTCCAGCACGACTTCGGTTGCCTTGCGCATCGGGCCCGCCAGCGATAGTTGTCGCAAACCTATTTCACTCATTGTGAGTTCGCCGAGTGGGTTGCGTTCGAAAATCAGGTGTTAGTTGACGAGTTTTTCCGCCCAATCCAGCCACTTGGAATCAACGACCTGCAGGAGCGGACGGAGAGACCTTTTTTGAACGCGTCTGGATAGCCTTGTAGAGAGTGCTGATACCGACGCCGATTTTCTGAGATCGTGCGCCAGGAAGCGCCCGAGGCGCGAAGTGAAGCTATCCTGGCGGCATCCACAACAACTCTTGGTCGCCCGAGCCGCTTGCCCCTAGCTCGGGCGTGTCGCAGGCCAGCCCTGACTCGTTCCTGGATCAGCGATCTTTCGAACTCCGCCATCGCAGCGATAATCTGGAACATCAGTCGTCCTGAAGGCGTGCCGAGGTCCAAGTTATCCCTCAAACTGACGAACGCCACGCCGACGGCATCCAGTTCCGCGAGAGCGTTGATCAGATGCTTGAGCGACCTTCCGAAGCGGTTGACCTTCCAGACTGCGATCACGTCGAACTTGCGCTGGTGCGCATCAGCCATCAGTCGATTGAGCGCCGGGCGAGACTCCTTAGCACCCGACGCGTGATCGACGTATTCGCCGACGACTTGCCAGGCGCGTCGTGTGGCGTACTCTCGCAGTTCCAGCAACTGCATCTCGGGATTCTGGGCCGCGAGTGTGGACACCCGCGCGTACAAAGCTACTCGCTGAGATTCCATGGTTGCGCCCCTTATGCGATCGCTCGACCGGAGTACCCGATCTTGGCGGCGAACAGCAAAGCACAGCGGCAGTAGCGTGGAGCGTCGGCGGTTGGCAAGGAGACCAAAGTGGCGGATACGAACGAAGCCCTTGGGAAGCAGATGCAACAGGAAGCGTCGCAGGAACTCGTCGAGCGCTAAGGTCATCAGCTTCTGCTCGGAATATGCCCGGCTTTCGGGTCGCTTCATCTTAAAGACAGTCGCATCGGGCAGTCAATGAATGATGACTTGGCCCGAGCGGTGTCAAACTCGGGAAATTTGCTTTGGAAGGGGAACGTAGAAGCGGCGGGATAACTCCCGGTTGTCGGCAACTCGGAAGTTATCCAGAAACGGGCTTGTAGGAGATCACCACCCGCGGGCCTTGACCGTTGGGTTTACAACCCAAATTGGACTGGGAACCGACTGCGATCCCAGCTGAGTTTTCCCTACAGAAATCTTCCCAGAAACCGACTCTTGAAACTCTTTCAAGTGGGAAAGCTCTGAGAAGCTCCGAGACACTCCGAAGAAACAGTGTGTACTGTACTCTACTTACAGTAGACTACTGAAGCTCAAGTCATCGAATTCCGGAAACAAGACCAAAACTGAGAGCGCTCTCCAAACTGGGTCTCTTTTTCTCTTGCAAGTTCAAGCTCGGTCAGCTACTGTTTTCCTTGCAGCCATTCGGTGAACACCCCCCACGGACAATCTGGTTTTGTGTTCGCTCTTTGATCGAGCGTCCGTCCGCGCTGCCCATTATTCCCAGGCGCATCGCGTGCGGTCATGATCCGAGTCGATCACAGGATCGGAAATTGACGTGGCGATATGTGAAAGACTTCTGACCTTGAGGGAAGCGGCCTCGCTTCTCCGCCTTCATCCGAAAACTCTGCAGAACATGGCCATCCGCCGCGAGGTGCCTGCAATCAAGATCCTGCAGGGCTGGCGATTTCGTGAATCCGATCTGCAGGGTTGGATCAATTCTCTGCTGCGATTACCCCAGACCAACAGCGGCAACAGCGCGCCTGGGACGCACATAACTAAGCGGCGAACTGGAACTCCTGCCTGGCTCGAAAGGATGCGCGATGGAAAACGGTAGCGCATTGGAAGACCAGCTCCTCACGGTTTCCGAGATCGCCGCAGTGTTGAAAGTGCCGGTCTCGTGGGTTTACGAACGCACCCGTCGATCCGGCTGCGACCGAATACCGCATATCAAGCTCGGCAAGTACTTGCGATTTCGCTGGGCCGCCGTGCGCCAATGGCTGGAGGGTCTCAACCAAGATTGACTTGCGGCCTATGAATAAAGACACTACACTGCCACCGACGCAGAACCGGCTGAGCGGGCCATTGAAAGGAGGAAAATTGGCTCGCAAGAAACGTTTTCAGTACGGTTCATTGTTTCAAAGAGGTAAACGTAACAAGGTATGGGTGGCGCGGTGGTGGGAACCAAGGATCGATTCCGAGGGCAGGGAATTCAGGGTCCGTTGTTCTGAGACTCTGGGGACGGTCGCCGAACTCACCAGTCGTCGTCGGGCAGAGCAGTTGCTCATCCAGCGGATGCAAAGGGTCAACAGCGATCATTGCTCGATCCAGTCGACTCGCAAGTTTGCCGACTTCGTTCGCGTGGATTGGGAACCTGTGATGCTGCCGACGATGAAATATGCCACGCAAAAGTCGTACCGGTATTTTGTTCGAGTGCACTTGATTCCCGCTCTCGGCGACCTCTCGCTGCGGGATGTTTCCCGGGAACGGATTCAGGCCATGCTGAACGCCAAGCTTACGAAAGGTTTGGCTTGGGAAACCGTTCATCACCTGCCGTGCGCTCTCAGCAAAATATTGGGCACGGCAACGGAATGGGGATACATCGAGGCTAATCCAGTGCGCTTGACGAGACTTCCAAGACGATTGCGCTCAAGGCAGAAAGCGGTGCTGACCCCGGAGCAACTGCGCTCGCTCCTGGCCAGGCTGCCGGAGCCGGCGCGGTCGTTGGTTTTCCTGTTAACGCTCACTGGACTTCGAGTCGGGGAACTGCTGGCGCTGCGCTGGCGGAACGTCGATCTCGATGCCAGTTGGCTCCGCGTAGAGGAAACCGTCTACGAGGGGCACTTCGATGAACCCAAGAGCCGACACAGCATACGCCTCATCCCGTTGGGGCCGATTGCAGTTGCGGTTCTTTCGGCCAGGCAGGCTAGGGCTCCGCAAGATCCTGGAGCTTTAGTGTTCCCAAGTGAGAAGGGAACTGTGCTCGACCGGCGCACGCTGTTATCACGGCAGCTCAAGCCAGCGGCAAAAACAGCTGGATTGGGCAACGTGAACTGGCATCTGCTGCGACACTCGAATGCCACGCTGCATGATTCGATCGGCACTCCTCTCGGAACGGTGCAGGCCCTGCTCGGTCACTCGTCGAGCGAAATCACTCGCCAGGTATACCTGCATTCGCTGACCGAAGATCGCCGATCGGCGGTCAACAGACTGGAAGCTCTAATTATTGGACCCATATCGGACCCAAGTTTGGGATTTCCGAAGTTGCTGCTTCCACAATTTGCTGATGGCACAGGGGATAATGGTCGGGGCGCGCGGATTTGAACCGCGGACCCCCTGCGCCCAAGGCAGGTGCGCTACCAGGCTGCGCTACGCCCCGACATGATTAACAAAATCGATTCTAAAGCACCTTCCAACGCCGTTACCACCGCGAACCGTGATTTTTTTCCTCATGGACTGAACCCATCAAATGAGACACTCGCAATGGGCACACTTTGCAGAGAAAGGAAACTGCGAGTGGCAAAGAAACGAGCGATAGGTCGATATCCCAAGGCGTTTCGGAAGATGGCGGTCGAGCGGTTGAAGCGCAGCGATAATATCGTCGCGCTCTCCCAGGAACTGGGGGTGCACCGCCGACTGCTCTACAAATGGCGAGATCAGTTGGAGCCCATCGAAGACGGCGAAGGACCGCCGGCAAACTCGCGGGAGCGTGAACTGCGGCAACAAGTCACGCAATTGAAGCGCGTGGTGGCGGACAAGACCCTGGAGGCGGATTTTTTCAAAGGTGCCTTGCAAAAAATCGAGGCTCGACGCCAGAGCAGAAGCAACTCTGGCGAGACGGCATCTATGAACAGATCCGAGAAGTGATGCCTATGCAAGGCGGCCTGAGTATCGAGCGGATGTGTCGACTGGCTGGGGTCAGTCGAGCTAGTTTCTATCGTTGCCTACAGGAGCGATTGCCGGTGGAAGAGGATATGGAGGTGCGGGCGGCGATTCAGCAGATCGCCGTGGAGCACCGGCGGCGCTATGGCTATCGAAGAATTGCGGCCGAGCTGCGACGGTGCGGGATGCTGGTGAACCACAAGCGTGTCGCTCGCATCATGCGGGAGGATAACTTACTTGCGGTGCAGCCGCGTGCCTTTGTGGTCACCACGGATTCTCAACACCAGTTGGAGGTTTACCTGAATCTGGCTAGTCGAATGAAGTTGACCGGAGTCAATCAGCTTTGGGTGGCCGACATCACCTACATCCGATTGCATCGTGAGTTTGTCTACCTGGCCGTGATTCTCGATGCCTACTCTCGTAAAGTGGTGGGTTGGGAATTGGCCGGAACGCTGGTAGCGCGGTTGCCGATTGCGGCGTTGGAGAAAGCGATCGCAGAGCGAAAGCCGCCTCCGGGCCTGGTGCATCACTCCGATCGCGGAGTACAGTATGCTTCCGGTGACTACGTGAGAATCTTGGCCAAGCACCAGGTGATCCCGAGCATGAGTCGCCCGGCAAACCCGTATGACAATGCCAGCTGCGAGAGCTTCCTCAAGACTCTGAAGCGGGAAGAGATTTACGCCAGCTCGTACGAAGATGTGGAGCACTTGCGGGGGAACATTGGAATCTTCATCGAGCAGTACTACAACCAACAACGGTTACATTCGGCATTGGGGTATCGCTCGCCGGAGGAGTTTGAGCGACAAGCCGAGTGCCAAAGTGGGATGGCAGATTCGAAGGGGGCGACGCTTACTTTCTTCGCCAGCTCAGCGCAATCTTCTACAGAGCTGCTGGGGAAGGGGACTCAAGCGCCGTCCCCTTCCCCAGACCCCATCCCTGCTGAAGAAAATCAGTGAGACGAATCGATGAATGCCAAATGTGCCAACGATAGATTGTCTCAATGGAAGGGTTCGGAAAACGAAACTACAGCAGGTGTGCCAATATAGTTTGTCTCAACCGAGGGGTTCACCCCAGTCCTGTGTGCTCCTTGTGTGCCTGGTCCGGGCACCCAATTTACCTTAGGCGTTGTTGTCGAGAATCCCGTGCTTGAAGGCGTATCTACACTGCCGATCCACACGGGACCGTCAAATACGAAATGTTGTTTACGGTTGAATGACCACTTTGATGATCCGGTGCACTAGCTCAAGTTGCTGCGGCGTGCAGGTAGCGAGGAGAGTGTCAATGCGTTTTCGGATGTCGCGTGGATCTTCCTCTCGTTCCAGCAGGAGGAGGACATTCGGTGGGAGCCCTAACCCCTTTGCCATTGCCACAATCGTATCGAGGCTCGGCACCTTTTTCCCGCGCTCTACGTCACCCCAAAAGTTGCCGGTGATGTTACCTCTTTCGGCGGCTTCCTCGAGACTGAGTTTTGCTGCCTTTCTCAGCCTTCTGATCCGTTGCGCAAACAGGGTACGATGTTTAACACCAGCCATCAGCACAACGATAGCGGGTGATGCAGCTATATAAAACAATCCATTGAGTTTACTGATGATGGAAATAGTTGCCTATAGTGTTTATTGAAAACCTCGTTCCCACTCGAAAGCGTTGCGCTCGGGCGCGGAGCGACGGTGCTAGGAAGATTGCGGTTCGGAACGCGGTGGTCTCTCCGCTTTGTAGCTGTAGATCAGCTTGGAAATCTTGAGGGTAAGCAGCAATTGCTCGGGAGTGAGCAGGTCGAGAAGGGCATTTAGTTCTTCGCGTTCTGGATCGTGCGCATTGTCCCCCTCGAGTGTCATCAGCATGCGCACTGAGATTCCCAGCCCCTTGGCAAACCCGAAAATGCTGTCGAGACAAGGCTCCTGAGCCACGCGCTCGACGCCGCCCCAGAAGTTCGTGGAAAGACCACCTTGCTCACTCGCTTTCTCGATACTCAGTCCGGCTGCCTCTCTGAGAGAGCGCAGGCGGTTCGCGAATCGTTCTCTATAGTCCGGGAGGGAGGCCACGCCCCAACAATAGAGTGCGATTGAGGCCTATACCACACTCGATGAAGTGTATTTCTCTTGAATAAACAACGCGATAGAGTTATATATACGTGGTTAATAACTCTAAAGAAGTTGTGAATCGAAGCTGAAGGAGTTCGGGCGTGCGGGTGAAGCATCAGCCGCGAAGTTGACATGAGTCTGCCAGCCACAGTGCGGCTTCCTAGTCTTCGATTTCCCAAGGGAAACAGCGAGACTGAATTTCTTTCTCAGCAGGCTCACGCTCACAGCACCGCCCTCGACGAAAGACTGATTTCCCTGATCTGCCAAGGTGACCAGAACGCGCTCGCATCATTATTTCAGCGTTATGCCTGTGTCGTTCGTGGAGTTGCGCTACGAGTCCTCAAGGACCCATTCGAAGCAGACGATCTCCTGCAGGACATATTCCTGCTAATACATCGTCTTTGCAGAACTTTCGACAGTTCCAAAGCCTCAGCTCAGTTCTGGATTCTCCAAATGACCTATCGTCGCGCCATCTCGCGGCGGCGTTATCTCAATTCCCGCCATTTCTATACGCAAGTGGAACTCGATGATCAATCATTCCAAGTCGCGGAACCCCGATCTGGGCATTTTCGAGGTTCCAATTGACCAAATCTTGGCTGAATTGGACCTGCGGAAGATGTTCGCTACCCTTTCGGAAGACCAGCAGAAGACTCTCCGGTTGCACTTCATCGAAGGCTATTCGCTGGATGAGGTCGCGAAAATGCTCGGACAGACCAAGGGCAACGTCCGGCACCATTCATTCCGTGGGCTGGAACGGCTGCGAAAGCAGATTTTTGGTAGCAAATTGCCGGGCGCGAGAGCAGTATGATACAAGGTTTGCCCAAGCTAGGAGCAGGGGCGTTGTCTCAAAACGGACCCCATGACGAATTCCTAGAGCTCTGCGCCGCTTCGACCTCTGGCGACCTCACCGATGACGAGCAGAGACGGTTGCGGGAGCATCTTGCGATTTGTGCGTCTTGCC
>CAVVNA010000026.1:0-160794 GCA_963749275.1 uncultured Acidobacteriaceae bacterium | reverse complement strand
ACCCGGGATGGATCGCCTCGGCGCCCGAGCGTTTCGCGACGTCGAGAATCTTGTCCATCCGCAGATAAGACTCGGAGGCTGGAGCCGGGCCGATGTGGTAGGCCTCGTCGGACTTACGGACATGGAGTGCAGCGCGGTCGACGTCGGAATAGACGGCGACGGTGGCAATTCCCATTTCGCGGCAGGCGCGCATAACGCGCACCGCGATCTCTCCTCGATTGGCGATCAGGATCTTCTTGAACATCTTAGGTTGAACGCGAGGGCTCCCGACCTCACACCGGCGCCTTTACTTGTTCTGATCCATGACAATGCCGCCTGCGCCTGGCTGTTTTTCTGCCTTGGCTTTCTTGGTGGCCATCGTTTTGTCGACCCACTCATCGGCGGTCTTCAGATCGGCAGCGCGGGCGGCAGGGTCATCGCACTGGATATCGGCGCGTTCCCGGTACATCAGGTTCATGTAGGCCATGGCGTCGTCGTAATCGGGACGAAGCTGCAGCGCCTTGTTCAGGTTATCGATACCTTCCTGAACGTTGGGGGTATTTTGCTCCTTCAACATGGCACAGACCTTCTTGTCCTTGGCCGGCAGAGAGTCATCGGGCTTCATGCCGAGCTTGGCGCGCTCTTCCTGACGCGGCACGTAGGTTTGCGTCCAGTCGATGACCGCAACCGAGTAATAAGGTTCGGGATCGTTGGGATCGACCTGGGAAGCTTTCTTGTAGTACTCCTTGGCCAGGTCGAATTTCTTCATCTGCAGGTAGAGATAGGCGATGCCCTTGATGCTGTTGATGTTTTTGGGATCGACCTGTAGCACTTGCTTGTACTGGTCAATCGCCTGCTCGCCATAATGGTTGTTCTCGGGAGTATCGGCGCCCGGAATGTACTGCTGGGCAAAAGCTGTGGCCAAATACAGCCGGGCATTGATAAGAGACGGGTCCAGCGCGACGGCTCGCTGGAAGTGGTCAATCGCCTGCTCGAATTTGGAGTTCTTGTAAGCCTGCACGCCCTTGTTGAGGTGGTCGCGCGCCTTAAGCTTGTTGCAGCCGGTGCCGGAGAGCAGCATCAATGCGGCGGCGAACACCACCAAGAGCCTTTGCGTAGTTTTCATTGCTTTATGAATCTCCCTTGCTGCGGAGTGGAACGAAACCTCATCATGACCTGTCATCCTGAGCGAAGCGAAGGACCTGCTTTTTGCGGCGAACTGCGGATCCCTTGATTTTCTCGGGATGACAATTTGTAAGTGGTCCAACAAAGTTACTCAGATCGCTCAATGACCCGATGACCCGATCGCCCGATTCTAGCCGCCCGCTTCGATTCTGGCTGTGATCAAACCGACCTTGTCGACGCCGGCCGAATGCGCAATATCAATGACGCTGGCGACGTCGGCGAAGGGCACATTGTCATCGCCCTTCACGAACATGACCTTCTCGGCCCGGGTTTTGAAAATATCTTCCAAACGCCCCTGCAGATTTTCCCAAGTAGCCTCGTCCTGATTGATCTTGAGACCGGGCGGGTTGCCGGCGCCGTGGTCAATCAACTGCACCACGATGGTGCGATCGGGCGTGGCCTGTTGTTTCTGATTGGGCGGCGGAGGCTGGGGCACCAACGCCTCCAAACCTTTGGGCGTCAGTGGCGTGATCACCATGAAAATAATCAGCAACACCAGCAGGACGTCAATCAGCGGCGTGACGTTCATGTTCGCGTTCTGACCACCTTTGGCGCCGACGACCATACTCATAATCGATCTCCTCTACTTACGATTGCGTGCTATTGCCCACCCGTCGGCGAAGTGGCACCTGGCGGCGGGGTAAGGTTTCCGGACTTTTTCTGATCCGTCAATAGGCCAAGCTGGTCCACCCCGGCGGCGCGCACATTGTCGACGACTTCGACCACCCAGCCGAACTTCGCCCGCATGTCGGCTTTGAGAAAGACCCGCTTGTCGGTCCGGTTCGTCAACTTGTCCTTGATCTTCTGGGTCAGATCGTCGGGCTTGATGAGATCGTTCCCGAAGAAGACCTTGTCATCGCGAGTGATGGCAATCTGCAGCGCGTCTTCCTTGTCGGCGTCGTGCATATCCGTCGGATTATTAACTTTGGCCATGTCCACCGGGACGCCATGTTGCAACATGGGAGTGACCACCATGAAGATGATAAGCAGTACCAGCATCACGTCCACCATCGGGGTGACGTTGATGTCGGAGGTGACGTTGGCACCTTCGTTTCGCTTTGCTAATGCCATGGAATTCTGTCTCCTGCGTTTCTTGCCGCCGCCCCGTTCACTGCCTCGGCGGAGAGCCGGCCTGCGCCCGCCCTCCACCTCCGCAACTCATGGGTAGCAACCAACCAGTCGAAAACCAAGGATCGAAGATTCAAGTCCTGAGACCTGACACCTAAGACCTGAGACCTGCTCTTACGACCGGCGCATGCTCCGGCGCTTCAGGAAGTAATCGATCAGTTCGCTCGAGGAGTTATCCATCTCCACGTCGAACGCTTCCACGCGGCCGGTCAGATAGTTGAACATCATGACCGCCGGAATCGCCACGAACAAGCCGACGGCGGTGGTTACGAGCGCTTCCGAAATGCCGCCCGCGACCGCTGCCAACCCGGTTGCCTTTTCCTTGGCAATACCGTTGAAGGCGTTCAAAATGCCGACCACGGTTCCGAACAGTCCCACGAAGGGAGCCGTCGAACCGATAGTCGCCAATCCGCCCAAGCCACGCTTCAGTTCGGCGTGGACGATGGCTTCGGTGCGCTCCAAGGCGCGCTTGGAAGCTTCAATGGTCTCGCCCGGAATTTCACCCGGGCTATCCTGGTGGGCCTTGAATTCCATCAGGCCCGCGGTAACCACCTTGGCCAGGTGACTCTTCTTATTGCGCTCGGCGACTTTGATCGCTTCGTCAATCTTACCTTCGCGCAGCGCTCCGGCTACCGCGGGAGCGAACGAGCGGGACTGATTGCGCGCCGCGTTGAAAGCCATCCAGCGGTCAATCATCACGCCGATCGACCACCCCGACATGATAAACAGAATGATAACCACGACTTTCGCCAGAATGCCCATCTGCTTCCAGAGCGAAATCGGGTCCCAACCGACCGAGCTGTTGTCTTGTAAAAGCCAGGCGGCGAAAAGATGGAAATTGCACAGTGCGACTGCTGCCAGGTTCACTACCATGAGTTGCTTCTCCTCCTCAGAACTGTTTGGAACTCGCTTCGAATTCTTCTCAGCCAGTCATTCCACTATACAGCGATCCCGGGCCCCCTGTTGCCAACAACTGTTGCCCACCAGCGGTTCGCAGCATGATCAGAATCGTTTGATGCAAGAAAACCAATGATGCAAGAAAACCAGGGGCGGAATTGCCCGCGGGTGCCAACCGCACCATGGCTCCCGTCTCGGCAAAAGGTGGGACGGGGAGGGCCTTAAACCGCCACAAACCAAGAACGAGATTTCATAGTTTCAAGGTCTCAGAGCCAAAACAATCTTGACTTGTGATCCCTGAAACCTCGAAACCTTCCAAAAGCTCACCGGAGAATCTAGCCGCCCGACAAGCTAAAGACCACATCCACCTGCGTCTCCACCGCCACCGGCTCGCCATTGAGCAGATATGGTTTATATCGCCACTGCTTTACAGCCTCAATCGCTGCCGGCGCCAGCATGGGGTGCCCGCTAATCAACTGCAGGTTCTGAATCGTGCCGTCCTTGCTGATTTCCGCCTGCAGCAGCACATGCCCCTGAATGCGGGCCTGTTTTGCCAGGGCCGGATAATTGGGCGTAACCTTCTTGATCAAAAGACCGGTCGACACGCCCGACGAAACGCGGATGCGCGCTGGAGTCGCTATTTTCGGCACAGCAACCGCGGTCGAACTGATGATGCCCCCGATCACGCCACCCGCCGAGCCTCCGGGAATGCCCCCCGGGACACCCCCCGGGACGCCGCCGCCACCCAGATCCGGGGGCGCTTCCTCTTCTTTGATCATCTGAATTTTTTCTGGAATCTTGGTCGGAGTACGCAACTGGCCGTTGATGACTTCGCTCTGCATCTTCACCACTTTCACTGGAGCAGCCGCCGGAGGGGGTGGTGGCGGGGGCGGCGGTGGGGGCGCTACCAGGAAGGTCATCAGCTGCGTCTTGGGCAACGCGTCGGTATAAATCAGGGGGATCAGGATCAGGATCCCGATGAGCATGACCTGCAGCACGAAGGAAAGGATCGTGGTGCTCAACCGCCGCTTGGCCCTGAACCTGTTTCCTGACTCAATAAGGCTGTCTTCAAACATAAGCTTCTCCTACGCACACCAGAGCATTACGAGAATTTAGACACCGGCCACATCCTCTTTGCTCCCACTCTTTCCGACCTTCCCCCTGCAAACTCCTGCCTCTCCGGCCAGATCAATGATTTTACGCCAAATGGCCAGGATTCAGACCTTAACTTTTTCCTTCGGCTGCGCCGGACCGCTACCCGACCGCAGCGGCATGGCAATCGGCTTCTTGCCCCGGCCACCCCGCCAATCCTGGTACGCCACCAGAATCGGGGCGGCAATCGCAATCGAGGAATAAGTCCCGATCAGGATTCCGATGACCAGGGCGAAGCTGAATCCATGCAGCACCTCGCCGCCGAAAAGGAACAGCGCAAGCACGGTAAGGAAAGTCAGCCCCGCTGTCAAGATCGTTCGGCTCAGAGTCTGATTAATGCTTTTGTTGACAATGTCCGCCAGCTTTTCCCGCCGCAACAGCTTGATGTTCTCCCGTATGCGGTCAAACACCACGATGGTGTCGTTATTGGAGTATCCGATCAGGGTCAAGATGGCGGCGATCACGGTCAGCGAAATTTCCCAGTTCAAAAGCGAGAAGGCGCCGACCGTAATCAAAGTGTCGTGGAAAACCGTCAACACGGCCGCGACCCCATAGATCCATTCGAAGCGGAACCCCAGGTAGATCAGCATTCCCCCCAGCGAATAAAGGGTGGCCAGGATAGCTTGCTTGCGCAGCTGCTGCCCCACCTGCGGTCCGACAATCTCGACGTTGCGGATACCAAAGTCCGAGACGTAGAAGTTGTCCTGGAGCGAGGCAACGACAGCAGGATCGGCCACACTCTTCAGCTCATCGATCGAACCGAGCACGCCGCTCTTCGTCTTGTCGCGATAGTTCACAATCGCCTGAGCTATCGCCGCGTAGCGGGGGTTGGCCTCGGCGCCCGATCCCAAGTGGAGCGGGTCCTTCTCCAGAAGATAATTCGCGACCGTCAAGGAACTGGAGTTGTTGAGGTCCTGCTTGCCCGGGGCGGCGTGGCTTTCGAGCGCCTGCAGGATCTGGATTTTACCCTTGTCGAGAGCCTGCTCGCTGGTCTCCTGAATATCGAGCGCGATCAGCACTTCGTTAATGCCGGGCTGGCCGTACCTCTGAACGCGGGCATTCTTCAAGCCGGCGCGCTCGATCTCCGAGTGGATGGCGGACGGATCGGGAGTATGCGCGTACTTCACATAGACCAGCGTCCCGCCGCGGAAGTCGACGCCCAGCGGGATGCCGTGCCAGAACGCCATGGAAAGCACTCCAGCCACGCTGAAGATCAGCGAGAAAGTGAGGAAGTACCACTTCTTCCCAAGGAAATCGATGTTCGTGTCTCTAAAGAATTCCACGCTGCCTACGATCCCTTCAAAATCTGCTATTCGCTATTCGTCGTTCGCTATTCGCTTTTCGCCATGCAAACGATTCTCGCGAACGGCGAGCAGCGAATAGCGAATAGCGAACAGCGTCTTCTAAATACTCAACGCTTCTCCGCGCTGCTTCCTGCTCAGCACCCAATCGAAAATCACGCGCGATACAAACACTGCCGTAAACAGGTTTGCCGCCAGACCGAACACCAGCGTCGTGGCAAAACCCTTGACCGGCCCGGTGCCGAAGATGAACAGAATCGCGGCCGAAACAATGGTCGTGACGTGGGTATCGACGATGGTGATCCAGGCATGGCTGAATCCCTGCTCCACCGCCGAGGGCGGCGTCTTGCCGTTTCTCAGCTCTTCCCGGATGCGCTCAAAAATCAGCACGTTCGAATCCACTCCCATACCCACCGTCAGGATGACGCCGGCAATGCCCGGCAGCGTCAGCACCGCTCCGAAGTAGCCCATGAACCCGAGCAGTATCACCAGGTTCAGGATCAGCGCAATATCGGCATTCACGCCCGCCCAGCGGTAGTAAATCAGCATGAAGATGAGCACGGCAAGCATGCCGACCATGGCCGCCCGAACCCCGGAACGAATCGAATCGGCGCCCAGGGACGGCCCCACCGTGCGCTCTTCCAGGTACTTGATGCCCGCCGGTAGAGCGCCGGAACGCAAAGTCATCGAAAGGTCCTGAGTCTCTTGCGAGGTGAATCGCCCATTGATGACGCCGGTGTCGTGAATGGCTTCTTTGATCACCGCCACTTCCTGCACCTTGTTGTCGAGCACCACCGCCAGGTAGTCGCCGACATGGGCCGAAGTGAAGGAATAGAACTTGCGCCCACCCTCAGCGGTGAGGATAAAGCGAACCGCCGGCTGCCCATTTTCATCGTTGGACGGTTCCGCGGTGCGAAGATCGCGACCGGTCACGGCCGAGGCGCGAGAGATTATGTACCACTGTTCGCCGCCTTCGCTGTTGCGCGAGCCAATGCTCCTACCTTGCATCAGCACAGTATCCGGAGGCAGCACCCCGCCGTGCTCCTGTAAGGCCGACTGCTCGCTCGAATACGGCCCGCCCAGCGATTGCTTGATTTCGAGCATCGCCGTGGACTGCATGATTTCCTTCACCCGCGCCGGATCGTCCACGCCCGGAAGTTGCACCAGAATCTGGTACTGGCCGAGGCCGTGCTCCTGTATCACCGGTTCGCTCACGCCGAGTTGGTCGATTCGATTGCGGATGGTTTCGATGGCCTGGGCGACCGCGCGGTTCTTCAAGTCGGCGAGGTTTTGGCCCTTCATCGAAATCGTCCAGGAATTTTCCGCGCCCGAGCTGGCGTCGTACTCCGGCAGCCGGTCGGCAATAATGTTCTTGAAATCGCTGGCCTGATCCGGAGGCACGCCTTTGACCACGATCATTTCGGGATGGTTCACCGGATCGGGCTTGGTGATGTCGGCGTAACTGATCTTGTGCGTCCGCAAGTCTTCCTTGAGGCGCGCAAGCGCGTTGTCGGAATCGACGTTGACCGCGTCGTTGACCTGCACCTGGAGGATCAGGTGCGTCCCGCCTCGCAGGTCGAGGCCCAAATGAATGCGGTCGGTGATCGATGCCAGCATCCCCCTGCCCGACCAATCCTTCGGAATACCGAAGATGCCGAACAGGAAGAAGATCAGGAGTCCGAAAATAACTACCAACTTCCAGCTGAGGTTCTTATTCATGAAAACCAGTCGATCGTCTTCGGTCGTTGGTCGTTAGTCAAAGCCACAGCGATCAAAACCACAGCCGCTTCGCGAGCGACCAACGACTATCGACCATCGACTATTTTCCTTCTTCCGCCGTCGTCACCGATACCACCGACGCGCGGCTGATTTCGAGCTTCAGATTGTCTGGCGGCACGCGCAAGACCAGCGCATCGTCCTTGAGGCTGACGATCGTCCCGCGCAAGCCTCCGCTGGTTACGATCCTGTCCCCGTTTTTCAACTCGCTCAGCATAGCCTGCCACTTTTTCTGCTTCCGCTGCTGCGGCAGAATCAGCAGGAAGTAAAAAATGGCAAAGATGAACAGCAGCGGCGCCAGCCCGAGCAGACTCGTGCCCCCGGGTAGTTGCAACCAAAACGCCAATCCGCCAGTCATAGCAGACGACATGCCAGATAAAATGATTTCCACCGCCAAGTCGATCCTGTGGAACGGAATATGTGACGAAATACCTGATTAAAACCGAGCGGCAGCCCGACCCCTCCTCTTCGGGCCAGCCGAGCGCAACTCGGCAAAAGTTTGCTTCTTTCGCCGCTGAACCTTCCGTGCGTAGCTTCGGGAATTCTTTTCTTCTATGGCCGGAGGATCCTACAGCTTGCAGGCTAGAACCGGCGATGCCGCATCCCGGTTTCGATCGGAACGCCACAGAAAGAAACGCACCTTATCCCCAAGTTAAATAGAATGCCGGACGGCTCGCAACGTGTCAAGGACACCACGCCGAATTTACATGCGCGCCACGCCGCCGGTGGGCGCGCGGCCTGCCCGGATCCACGCCCGCACGGTTCGCATGGTGGCCAGGTAATAGTGCAGGTTGTGGACCGTATTCAGAACCTGCGCCAGCAGTTCGTTCGCGGCGTAAAGATGGCGCAGATAGGCCCGTGAATAACGCTGGCAAACGCGGCAATCGCAGGCGGCATCGAGCGCGCTTTCGTCCTGCGCGTACCGGGCCTGCTTGATCGAAACTTTACCCTCGGAAGTAAACAGCAATCCATGGCGGGCGGCGCGGGTAGGAAGCACGCAATCCATCATGTCGACGCCCGACTCCGCGTACTGGGCGATCTCTTCCGGAGTGCCGACCCCCATCAGATAACGCGGCTGGTAGGAGGGAAGGTGCTCGAGGGTGAATTCGACGATGTCGCGCGTAAGCTCGCGCGGTTCGCCCACGCTAAGGCCGCCGATGGCATATCCGGGGAAGCCGATATCGATGGTCCGGCCCGCCGATTCGCGACGCAGCTCCCGGTCCATTCCGCCCTGCACGATGCCGAATAGAGATTGCGTGTGGGGACGGGGCTCTGCCCCGCTTCCACGCGGTCGTTGTCGATGGGCACTGCTGGCCCACGGGACTTCTTGTTTGTGTGCTTCAAAATAATTCTTGCAGCGCTCAGCCCAGCGCAGTGTCAGCTCCATCGACGCGCGCACGCGATGGGCGTCGGCCGGATACTCGGTGCATTCGTCGAAGGCCATGATGATGTCGGCTCCCAGCCCGATCTGCGCCTCCATGGCCTTCTCGGGACTCAGAAAGTGCGGGGACCCGTCCAGATGCGAGCGGAACGCCACGCCTTCTTCGCTGACCTTGCGGAAATCGTTCAGGCTGAAAACCTGGAAGCCGCCCGAGTCGGTGAGGATAGCTCGATCCCACGACATGAACCGATGCAGCCCGCCCATCTGGCGAATCGTTTCAACACCAGGGCGCAGATAAAGATGATAGGTATTGCCCAGCAGAATCTGGACGTCAAGTTCTTCGAGCACATCCTGCGAGACGCCCTTGACCGAAGCCAGGGTTCCGACCGGCATGAACACAGGCGTCTCCACCTCTCCGTGAGGAGTGATGAGCTTGCCGGCGCGGGCGGACCCGCGGCTAGCATCAATCTGCAGGCGAACAGGCACGGGGCGATTCTAACGGAAGATTGTCGTAAATCCTCTTTCGATCTCCCTTGCGATCATCCGCGTTCTCCGTCGTAATGGCTCTCCCCTGTGTCCTCTGTGGTAAAAAGGGAGCTGCTGTCGCCGACGATCCGCCGCGTAGCGGCCAGTAATATACAGCCAGTATTTGCTGGAAGCAGAAGTAAACGGGACGAGAATCCCCGTTCCTATGTCGAAACCTCACATGCCGAAGCCCCGTCGCAAAACGGCCTTCCCACCAGACGACTCTCTCTTTGCCGTCAAACAGCGGAAGCCGGTCCCGCATGGATTTGTGCTCGACGCGCTCGCGCCCTTCTCACCCCGGACGCGCCCCATGTTCGGCTGCCTCGCGATCTATGTGGAGGACAAGATTGTCCTCATCCTCAGGAACAAAGACAAACCTGACCAGACCACGGATAACGGAGTGTGGCTCGCCACCACCGAGGAGCACCACCAAAGTCTGCGGCGAGATTTCCCCAACATGCGATCGATCAAAGTGCTGGGAAAGAAAGTGACGGGCTGGCAGGTCCTTCCGTCCGATGCGGAGGATTTCGAGGAAGCTGCGTTGCGGGCCTGCGAACTCGTTCTCGCGGGGGATCCTCGAATCGGAAAGGTGCCGGGGGCCCGGCGCGCGAAGGCATCCACGAAGGCCGCGAAAAAACGCGCCCGCTAGCGCGGACCGTCATCGCTGATTTTCCAGCGAGATTCGCTAACGTGAACTAACGAAAGATACGCGAAGTATCGGCGGGAAACTCAACGATAGTCATGCCCGCATTCCCGTGATCGAGATCTTCATCCTTGCCAAGAAAAGCATAGCGCTGGCGCAGATCCTGCGAGTCCGTGTCGAAGATGCTCCAGTTTTCGCCCGGCACCACTTTGAGCACCTTGCCTTCGCGTTGCCACTCGGCTATCTGTTCGCGGATCGCGGAGCGGATGGTCCCGCCCTTCCCCGAAGATCCGTAGCCGTGAATGATCTTCACCACCGGCCCACTCGCTCCCCGCGGCGCATACAACGACTCCAGCAATCGCCGCTTCGCCTGCTCGACCGTCGGCATCCCCGCCTTAAGGTTCAGAACAATCAGTTTTGTTTGTGAAGGCGCGGCCACGACTTGTATTCTACGGGCCGCTCTTCATTTGTCGCGCGGAGAAGTGGCGGACGCGTTTCGCCGCTCCGCATAAATACCGCCCCGTATAAATAAAGGCCGCCACCGACAATTACCCCAGCCCCCTCAGCCGGCTCTTCAGTTCGTCCGGATGCACCGCAATTTCGATGGCTTCCTCCCGCTCCAGGTGCCCGCCTTTCACGAGCCGTGCCAGAGACTCCTCCAGGGTGATCGATCCCTTCCCCTTGGTCATCGTGATTTCCTGGTTCAGGTGTTGCAGCGCGTTGTGGCGGATGTGTTGGTGCGCCCCGTATCCGATCATCAGCAGCTCCACCGCCGGAACGCGCCCGCCCTTGCGGCTCGGCAACAGTATCTGCGTCAAGACTGCGGAGATCGCCATCGCCAGTTCCTGCCGAATCGTGCTCTGCCTTTCCACCGGGAACGAATCGGAGATGCGCGAGATGGCGGAAGCTACGTCGGTGGTGTGCAGAGTGGAGAGCACCAGATGTCCGGTTTCGGCCGCCGAGACGGCAATGGCCATGCTCTCCGGATCGCGCATCTCGCCGACCACGAGCACGTCCGGCGCCTGGCGCAGTGCCGCCCGGAGAGCGGTGGGAAAGTCGGGCGCGTCCGTTCCGACCTCGACTTGCTCGATGACACTACGCAGGTGCTGGTGCTCGTATTCGACAGGATCTTCGATGGTCACGATGTGGCGCGCATCACGCTGGTTGATCTCGTTGACCAGCGCTGCCAGGGTAGTGGATTTCCCAGCGCCCGCCGCGCCTCCGATCAGCACCAGCCCGCGACGCAGCCCCGCCAGATTGCCGACCTCGACGGGAAGTCCCAGTTCGCCGAGCGCTGGCACCTTCATCGGCAGCGCGCGGATCGTTGCCGCGGCATGACCGCGCTCGCGATGCAGGTTAATGCGGAATCGTCCAACGCCGGCTATTCGATAAGAAGAATCGGCGATCTGCACGGCGCGATACTGTCCGGCGGCGACCGGCGTCAACACGGGCTGAACGAGAGATTCGATTTCCGAGCCATCCAGCAGGGCGTCGCCGATTTTCTCGACTTCTCCGTTCTTGCGAATCGCAGCCGCAGTCCCGTGAACCAGCAAGAGGTCGCTGCCGCCACGCCGGAGCAGTTCCTGCAAGAAATCTTGCAACTTGGTGTCGTCGGCCAATGCAGTCGTCCCTCAGAGAGATTCTTGCGTCAGGAAAGGGTTGTGTGGGGAGGGGCGTCTCGCCCGTCCAGCCGAGCAAAGCTCGGTAGGCTTCCGCAGCCCCACCACATAAGGATTACTTCTTAGCCCGCGCCGTCTCCTTCTCCCCCACCCGCTCACTAACCTTGAACGTCATCTTGCCCGCTTTCTTATCGGAGTCCACGACCACATGGTCCCCGTGCAGCACCTCGCCGTCCAGAATTTTCAGCGCCAGCGGATCCTGCACCAGCTTCTGAATAGCGCGCTTCAGCGGACGCGCACCAAAGTTTGGATCGTAGCCTTCGGTAAAAAGCAACTCCTTGGCGCCGTCGGTCAGCTCCAGAGAAATCTTGCGGTCGGCAAGCAGTCGGCGCAAATCTTCCAGCCGCAGCTCGACGATCTTCACCAGCTGTTCCTTGCCCAGCGGATGGAAGATGATAATGTCGTCCACGCGATTCAGGAACTCGGGTTTGAAATGCCCATGCAGCGCCTCCATCACCTGCGTCGAGGCGCGCTCGAAGCCCTCGGCGGAGCGAATGTTTTCCGACTGCAGGTACGCCGAGCCCAGGTTCGACGTCATGATGATGACCGTGTTCTTGAAGTCCACCTTGCGCCCCTTGCCATCGGTAAGGCGGCCGTCGTCCATGATCTGGAGCAGGATGTTGAACACATCGGGATGCGCTTTTTCGATTTCGTCGAAGAGCACGACCGCGTAAGGATGCCGCCGCACTTGCTCTGTGAGCTGTCCACCCTCTTCGTAGCCGACGTATCCCGGAGGCGCGCCGATCAGACGCGACACGGCATGCTTCTCCATGTATTCGGACATGTCGATGCGCACCATGGCGCGCTCGTCGTCAAAAAGAAATTCAGCGAGCGCGCGCGCCAGTTCAGTTTTGCCGACGCCGGTTGGCCCCAGGAAAATAAAAGACCCGATCGGCCGCTTGGGATCGCTCAACCCGGCCCGCGAACGGCGGATGGCGTTGGCCACGCGTTCGAGCGCCGCGTCCTGTCCGATGACGCGCAGCCGCAGCCGGTCTTCCATGTTGATAAGCTTCTTGACTTCGCCCTCAAGCATTTTGGAAACCGGAATGCCAGTCCACTTGGAGACGATGCGGGCAACGTCTTCCTCATCGACTTCTTCTTTCAACATGCGTGTGGAGCGGACCTGCCCTGAGCGGGAGTCGAAGGGGCCCTCGCCCGCTGCCTTTTCCGTAAGCTTAGTCAACTCGCCCTCGGTCTGGCGGATGAGCCCGTAGCGGATCTGCGCCACGCGCTCCAGATTTCCCTTGCGCTCCTCAGCGGCTTCTTCGATCTTCAGCTGCTCGAGTTTTTCTTTCAGGGCGCGCGCTTTCGCGATGACGTCCTTCTCCTGCTTCCACTTTGCTTTAAGGGCGTTTGACTTCTCACGAATTCCGGCCAGTTCTTTCTCGACGTGAGCAAGGCGCTCCTTCGAATTGGCGTCGTCTTCTTTCTTCAGCGCCTGCTTCTCGATTTCGAGTTGCGTGGCCCGCCGTTCGAGCTGATCGATTTCCGTGGGCATGGAATCGATTTGGATGCGCAGCGAACTGGCGGCCTCGTCGATCAGGTCGATGGCTTTGTCGGGCAGGAAGCGGTCGGAAATGTAGCGATGCGACAGCGTAGCCGCCGCCACGATGGCCGAGTCTTTGATGCGCACGCCGTGGTGCACTTCGTATTTTTCTTTCAGCCCGCGCAAGATCGCAATCGTGTCCTCGACGTTCGGCTCGCCCACGAACACGATCTGGAAGCGGCGTTCGAGCGCGGCGTCTTTCTCGATGTACTTGCGATATTCGTTGAGCGTGGTGGCGCCGATGGCGCGCAACTCTCCGCGAGCGAGCGCCGGCTTCAACATGTTCGAAGCGTCGATTGCGCCCTCGGCGGCGCCGGCGCCGACGAGAGTGTGCAACTCGTCGATGAAGAGGATGATCTTGCCCTGCGAGTCTTCGATTTCCTTCAGCACAGCCTTCAGGCGGTCTTCGAATTCGCCGCGATACTTCGCGCCCGCGAGCATCGCTCCCAAATCCAGCGCCACGACGCGCTTGTTCTTGAGCGCTTCCGGCACGTCGCCCGAAATGATGCGCTGCGCCAGGCCTTCGACGATGGCCGTTTTACCCACGCCGGGCTCGCCGATCAGCACCGGATTATTCTTCGTGCGCCGCGAAAGCACCTGCACCACGCGGCGAATCTCTTCATCGCGCCCGATCACCGGATCGAGTTTGCCGCGCCGCGCCTGCTCGTTCAGGTCGCGCGCATAACGCTCCAGCGCCTGGTACTTGCCTTCAGGATTCTGGTCGGTGATGCGCTGCGATCCTCGAACCGCGGTGAGCGCTTTCAGGATGGCGTCGTGCGTCGCGCCGTGACGAGCCAGCAACTCCTGCGCTGAATCGCGCTTCAGACCGGTCAGCGCCAACAGCATGTGCTCGGTCGAGACGTATTCATCCTTGAAGGTGTCGGCTTCCTTGAAAGACTTCTCCAGAACCTGATTGATCGCCGACGACATAGCCGGCGGCTGCCCGCCGCCGCTGCCCGAGACTTTCGGCAGCTTCTCGATTTCTTTGTAGAGGTCGCTGAGCACCGCCTGCGGCCCGATGCCGATTTTTTCGAGCACCGGAGCAACAATGCCTTCGCGGTCCTCGACCAGCGCGGCCAGCAGATGCAGCGGAACAAGTTCCGGATTGCCGTGCTCCGACGCGAGTTCGTTCGCCCGCTGGACGGCTTCTTGCGCTTTGACGGTGAATTTGTCCCAACGAATGGGCATGGCTTTTTCTTCCTTGAGTAGTACTGCGAGTAGTACTGCCCTGTCATTCTGAGCGAAGCGAAGAACCTATGCAATTGGCAGGCAGCGAAGGAATGCAAACCAATGCAGAGTCCTTCGCTTCGCGCAGGATGACAGATCGTTTCGATTTTTCAAATTACCTTATAAATTGCCAATTACAAATAAAGCGGGAGGCGCTATTTCTCGCCTCCCGCTGAGTTTACATCTGCCGGGCTTTGCCCGACTGGCAACTGGCCACCGACCACTGACCACTGCCTTACGCCGCTTTGCCGACGCCCTTCGGCTCTTTGCCTTCGAGCGTCTTCTGGCTGCCGACGTTTACCTTGATCTGTTTCGGCTTGGCTTCGGCTTTCTTCGCCAGCTTGATCTTCAACACGCCCCTGTCATAGTCGGCCTGAACGTTGTCATGGTTGACTGTGCTGGGGAGGGTGAAGGTGCGGGTGAAGCTGCCATACTGCCGCTCCACGCGCCGGTAGTTCTCTTCTTTTTCTTCCTTCTCGAACTTGCGCTCGCCGTGCACGGTCAGTGTGTTGTTCTCGATGCGGACGTCGATGTCCTTCTCGTCGATTCCCGGCACTTCGATCTTCAGCGTGACGTTGTGCTCGTCCTCGTAGACGTCCACGGGCGGCGCGAATGCGGTAGTGGTTAGAGATTCATCCTGCCCTTCCGGACCACGGGGAAACAAACGGTTCATGCGGTCTTGCAGGGTGACGAACTCACGGAAAGGATCCCAACGGGTAATCATGGTCATAACTTAACTCCTCCTACTTGAAGTTCATTCGGGGAGCTATCGGAAGCTCCCGGGTTGTTAATTAGTGTCAGCAAATCATAAAATCTTAGCGTGTTATTGTCAAGTATTCTATCTTTTTATTTTTCAGTCGCTTACACTGAATATCAGGCATTGAAGGTAGCTGGTTTCCGGCACATTCAGCAATATTGGATGATCCTTCGCCGCTCCCCGGTTCTCCACCAGGCGCAGGGATTTGTGGGCGTCGCGGGCCGCGTCGGCCACCACCCCCAGGAAGTCCGACGCGCCGACGTGGAAGGAGCAGCAGCAGGTGACAAGAATCCCTCCCGGCCGCAGCATCTTCAAGGCACGCAGATTGAGCTCCTTGTAGCCCCCCAGGGCTTTTTCCAGGTCGCGCTTGGTCTTGGCGAAGGCCGGCGGATCGAGCACGATGGTGTCATAGCGGCGGTTCGCGGCGGCGTACTCCCGTAAGAGGTCGAAGGCGTTCCCCTCGATCCACTCCAACTCGCGGCCGTTCAGGGCCGCGTTCCTTTCCGCCATTTCGAGCGCCGGACGCGAACTGTCCACGCCGGTGACGCTCGCACACTTCGTTGCCAGATGCAGCGCAAATCCGCCCTGATAGCAGAAAGCGTCAAGCGCTTCGCCGTGCGCGTGTTCGGCCGCCGCGGCATAGTTTTCGCGCTGATCGAGAAACGCTCCGGTCTTCTGGCCTTCGAGAGCGTCATAGTGGAAGCGAACGCCGTTCATGTTGATCACGGTCGAACTCTTATCTCCCCAGAGCAGTCCGGACTGCCGCGGCGGCAATTGCTCGAGGTCTCGGATGCGGGCATCGACGCGCTCTACGACTCCAGCCGGGTGCGGTGCTGCCGTTGTTGCGCGTCCAGATTCTCTGGTGCTACCGGCATCTGCCGAGCTTTGCTCGGCTGGGCAGGTGAGGGCACCTGCCCCTACGTGAGCTCCATCCACCAGCGTTTGCAGGACGGCTTCGCGCACCGGTGCGGCGTCCATGGCCTGGGTCAGGATTTGCAGCGTGAGCACGTCGTTATAGCGATCGACAATGAGGCCGGGCAGAAAATCAGCTTCGCTGAAGACGATGCGGTAGGCGTCGGTATTCCGGACCAGTTCTTTACGGTAGGCGATGGCGGCGCGAATGCGCTCCGCGACCAAAGCAGGCAGATCGCCGACCGAACCATGAGAGATCATGCGGATCGCGATCTGCGACGAAGAACTGTAGAGCGCAGTTCCGAGGAATTTCCCCCGCGAATCGAGAACGCGGACCGTCGCGCCCGGGAGCACCTCCTTGGCTTCCACAATATCCGAGCGGTAGACCCAAGGGTGCCGCCCTTGCAAGCGGGCAACGCCGCGGGAAGACAGTCTTACAGAAGCCTCCAAGCGCAAGGCGGAGGCGGCGCGTTTTTTCGGCATGAATAGATGTTATAGCGTAGCGCAGGGGATGTGTGCAGGCGGGGCTCTGCCCCGCCTGGACGGGGCGGAGCCCCGTCCCCACACCAGCACGGGTTGCTTAAGCTCGGATCACAATACCGTCCAAATTCCGCTTCCGCCGGCCCAATTCTCCCGCGCCAGGAATCCCGCCAACGCTGGCCGTCACCGCGCCTGACATCATCTTCTGCCAAGCCGTCTGGAACTGCTCCATCTCGGACGCGGTTCCAATCGTGATGCGCGCGTAGGTCGGCCAAGCGGGCCAGATGCGTCCAATAAATACATTTTGTTTGGCCATGGCATCGATCGCTGCCTTCGCCGGACGTTTCGTGTCGAGCATGAAGCAATTCGATTCTGAGGGAACGTAGGAGTATCCGTTGCGCTCAAGCCAGGCAAAGACCTCGCCGCGGATGCGAGCGTTGATGCGCTTGCGCTCGGGCAGCAACTGCCCATCTTTCAGGCTGGCCGATGCGGCGACGAGCGCGGTGATCGGCATGGCATTCCAGCCGCCATAGGTTTCGATCTTCTCCAGCAGGTCGGGGCGGCCGAAGACGACGCCGCAGCGCAGGCCCGCCATCCCGTAAATCTTCGAGAACGTGCGCAGCAGGATCACCTCCTTATCGGCTTTCACCAGATCCATCACCGAAACCGCGTCGGCAAAATGAATGTAAGCTTCATCCACGAGCACGACCGAACCCTTGGGCTTGTTCTCGACCAGGTATTCGATATCGGAATGGCTGGTCAAAGTGCCGGTGGGATTGTTAGGTGTGCACACGTAAAACACGCCCGCGTCGGGAGCCGCGGCCAGCATCGCTTTCACATCGTGCGCGTAACTTTTCGTCAGCGGAACTTTCACCACCTTCGCACCGCCGGCATGGGCGGCGATCATTCCAGCTTCGTATCCAGGATCGGCCGTCACATAGCTGCGCTGCGGTGAGGTGAAAACGGCGACCGCGTGATGCAGCGGCTCGCTCGATCCGGGATAGACGCGAAGCTGTTCCGGCTTGAGGCCTTCAGTTTCCGCCAGCGTCTTCACCAGATCGTCATTCAGCCAGAAGGAATAGCGCCCGCCCTGCGGCAGGATGGCGGCCAGCGCCTCGCGCGCCGACGCAGCGGGCCCCAGCGGGTTTTCGTTGGCGTCAATCTTGACGCCATCCGTCGGCAAGCTCTCCCGCGCGGCGTAAGCGAGCATGGGTTCGGTGACGATGCGCAATGCCAGCGCCGCCGAAGCGGCGGCAGACAAGCTGAGAAACGAACGTCGGGATGCCGAAGGAAGGCTGAGACGGTGAGCCATCATTCACCTCGTGGGCGCAATCTTACCGCAAAATCGGCCTCGGATTCGACGCCAAATTATGACCGGACGACGCAAAATGCGCCCATGGTCTAGCTGGCGGCCGGTTGCCCCGCCGAGAGGTGAGATCCACTAACTTGAACGTTGATATACTTGACTCACGAAGGCCGCGAACTGTTACTAGCCGATTCCCACTCCAGACGCCCCGATGTTAATGCCTGTTTGACAACGCACAATTACGTTCCCCTCCATCACAATTCCGCCGAGATTGGTCGAGGTAGGGGTGGCGTCGAATAAAAACCCATCTGGCGTATAGAGTTGAACGGAGACTTCCAGTTCTACTGGCGTGGCTGGTTTTCTGCAAATCTGGCACACGACCCGTCCCGTCTCCCTCTCTCGAAGAGCGTATCCGTCCGTCGAACCCTCAACCGAATAGAGTTCTTTCTGCCCGCCTGTCATGTAAATCTGGTTGCGCTTCACACTGGCAACGTGCCTTCCCTTCGCATTGTAAAGCTCGAAGTAGATACCAAGCTCACCGTTTT
The DNA here is from genome assembly GCA_963749275.1 of uncultured Acidobacteriaceae bacterium. Taxonomy (GTDB): domain Bacteria; phylum Acidobacteriota; class Terriglobia; order Terriglobales; family Acidobacteriaceae; genus Acidiflorens. Next base: position 142,375 of record CAVVNA010000026.1, on the reverse strand, counting down.
CGTCGTGCCGCTTCAGCGTGAACAGGGTTTGCCCCTTGTAGACGACCAAATTCGGCACGTCTATATAGGTGTTGCCACCGATTATTACTTTGAAATGATCCTCAACTGTCCACATAGGTCCTCCGCTTCGATCCTAGCATTTGGCGGGGCTTGGTGAGCCAAACCTATCGATGCCCTAATTTGCCAGTAACTGCCGCACAACAGCAATGTCGTCGTCGAGATCTCGAGTCATGCCGGCGGCTCGGGACTGCGCCGCGCGGGCCGCCTCCCCGTGCCCGCCGATCTCGAGGGCCTGCGCCAGAAGCAGATAGCCCACCGGCGATGGCTGCAGCTCGACCGACCGTTCGTAGTCCTTGGTAGCCTGCGCGATGTCGCCCGCCCTTTGTGCCAGCAAGCCCAGCCCGCGATAGGCCGACGAATTTCCCGGCTGCTCCTTCAGAGCGGCTTCGAAGTCTTGTTGCGCGTCGCCATACTGTTTCAGCGAGTAATGCGCATATCCGCTGTTGGCTCGCGCCGTAGCCAGCAAAGGAGGCGCGTTGGTGAGTTGAATTACTGTCGCATAGCCATCGAGAGCGGCCTGATACTTGCCGTGCATTTGCAAGTAGGTTGCGACATTGAGCGCGGACATTGGGTCGTCGGGCCGCAACGCTCGTGCCCGCAGCAGGTGCGGCAAGGCTTCCTCTACCCTGCCTTGGGTAATCAACGCGCCAGCCAGGTTATCTTCGGCGGTGAAGTTTGCTTCGGTGATTTCCAGGGTGTGGGTCCAGAGGGAGACGTTGTCGCTCCAAAAACTCACCTGCCGATGGAGCGCAATTCCCAGTGCCAGCAGGATGGCGACCGTGCCCGCCGCCGCCACCCCCGTCGGAACATGCCAACGTTTTATTAAATCCGCCGCGCCCCAGCTAACGATTACGAAAATTCCCAGCAGAGGAATATAGGCGTAGCGGTCGGCCATGGCGTGAACCCCAATGTTCACCAGTCCGATCATCGGCACCAGCGTCCCCAGAAACCAAAACCACCCCACCAGGAAAGGGCGCCGCCGCCGAAAGATCAAGGCAAGAATGCTGAGGGCGCCGATTGCAAAGGCCGACAGCACCGCCCCGAGGATGCTGATCCCCGGCCCCAGATGCGGATACACGATTGCCAGATTGACCGGCCAGAAGGCCTTTTCGAGATACTTGACATAGGAGAGAGCCGCATTCCCCAGACGTAGCCAGAGCGATAGTTTCGCTCGGGTTAGGTCTGTCAACACCATATAGTTAAACGCCGCTCCCCCCGTCTTGAGGGTGATGACCGCGCTCACGGCCGACAGCGCAAACCAAGGCACCTTCTCCCCAATCAATTTCCAGCAAGAAAGGCCGGCGGCTGCGACTGCCGGCTCGCCTCCAACTTCGTGCGGCCGCGCCGGATGTGGCGCGAGACGACCCAAGGGCCAGTAATCCAGCAGCAGAAGAGCAAACGGGAAAGTAATCACCTGCGCCTTGCTCATCAGGCCCAAAGCATAGGCAATAGTGACGGCCAGGTATCGTCCGATGCCGGGCCGGCGCGTGTACCACCCATAGGCAGCCAGCGCGAGGAGAAAGAAAAGCATGCTGAGGACGGTTTTGCGTTCCGCGATCCACGCCACCGACTCCACATTGATCGGATGCAAAGCAAAAAGCGCGGCGACGGCCAAGCTGCGCCAGGCCAAGCCCGTGGCACTCTCCAAAATCAAAAACAGGAGCACCGCGTTGGCGGCATGGAGAAGCACGCTGGTGGTATGGTAGCCCGCCGGGTTCAAGCCGAACATCTGGCTATCGAGCGCGTACGAGAGCCAGGTCATCGGGTGCCAGTCCAAAGCTTCAGGGGTGCGAAAAGTCCAAACCAAGGTGTTCCAGGTGAGCCCGGCACGAACCTGGGGATTGTCGGTAACGTAAACCTGGTCGTCGAAATTAAGAAAGGGAGCGCGAGTGACCGAGTTATAGAGTGCAATCGTGGCCAAAGCAAGCAGAAGGCAAAAGATCAATCTCCGTTTTTGTGGGGATCGGAAAAGGTACGGCTCAATTAGGGGCTGGCCGGACTTCTGCTCCGTGGAATCCATGAACCTTATTGCACCTTGGCTACCGAAAATAATAATGACGAGACGATAGCATGAACGAAACCACGGTTCCGCTTACAAAAGTACCCTCCGCATTGTATGTTTCCCTAATTTGGATTTCCCTGCCTTTGGCTGTCTCTACGCAGGTGGGCTGCGGCTCAGCGTGAAATCAGCTCGCGGCCGTCTGTTCCGCCGCAGAGGCGGCATGCTTGTGGCTCGCTTTGTGTTCGCGCCGGATGGCCAGCAGATCCTTATGAAGGAGATCGAGCGCATTCGAGGGTATCTCAGACCCCCACTCGTCGATTTCTTTTTCTTCCCAATGGCCGTTGAGCCGCAGGGCGGCGTCGGTTAGGTCCTCGGGAAACGCCTGGCGGTAATTCCCTTCGCGCAGCAGCACACCGCCGACCTGGCGTCCAGTGTGCATTTCGTAGATGCGGCGGGTCGAATTGCCGCCGTTATTGATAAACGCCAGCAGCACTTCGCCTTCCTCGGCGTAATCCGGACGGTAGAACCATGCCTGGGGCGCATCCGCCTTGGGGCGCGCGCGTTTTCTCCCGGTAACCGTCACCACTTCCTGCTCCGGCTTCACTTCGTTCGCGGGAATGTAATAATAAATTCTCTGGCAGGAATCGCAGATCACTACCTTCTCGCCAATCCTCACTTCGTTGTAGATCTGCGGCCGCAGCATCACCTGGCAGCCCATGCATTTGTGCTCGCGGACTTCCGCCAGCCCGCTGCCGCGGAACTTCATCACGCGCTCATAGTGGCGAAGCAGATCTTCGGAAATCGCCTGGTGCAGGGCGTTGCGCTTGGCGCTCCACTCGGCCAGCTTCGTCTGATCTTCCGCCGTAACTCTTCGCGCTTCCTCTTTTTCTTTTTCGATCTCGGCCGTCTCTGCCTTAAGCTCGGCCTCCGCTGCTTTGACTTCTTTTTCGCGCGCGTCGACGTTGACCATCACCTCCAGGATGCGGTCCTCGTTGAGGCGGATCTCCTGCTCGGCAAACTGGATTTCGTGCAGCAGCGCTTTGTACTGGTCGTTGGTTTTTACGTCGAGCGACTGGTCGCGATATTTGGAAATCTTGGTTTGCAGATCCTTGATATTGGCTTCGAACTTCTTGCGGTTGGCCTCGTCGCCCTTGGCTGCAACCCACACCTTTTCCAGGTGGGCCTTGGTTCCAGCCAGCTTTTGCTCAATCGCCGCCGTGCGTTTCGGCAGCGCCGCGACTTCGTCCTGCAGTCGCCGGATCTCTTTGTCCGCCGCCTGCAGCTCCAGCAATTTGTCGATCTCAGGAAGCATCGGTTCGGGGAGTCACTGCAACGATTCTAGCATGTGTGGGGACGGGGCTCCGCTCCGCCCGGCGGGGCAAAACCTCGCCGCCACACAACCTCACCAGGCGGTGATTTATGGTAGCCTGCGAAGTTTGGTCCGGTTCGGCAGGAACCGCACGGAGGCCAGCCTTGAAGCCGCTTAATTCCGCCCTTTTGCTCGTGCTCATGATGTTCACCCTCGTCACCCCCGCACTTTGCCAGCCGGACAACGCCGCGACCACCGTCGTCGAGCGCGTCGGCGACACCGCATTCATTCAACTGCGCGCGCCCAGCCTCCAGGCGCTTTCGCCCCGGCAGCAGGCCTTGGCCTACTGGCTGACGCAGGCTTCTATCGCCATCGATCCTATTATTTACGATCAGTTGTCCGCCTACGGTCTGCAACAGAAACGTCTGCTCGAGGAAATCATGGCGCGTCCCAAGGGAATCGACCCGGCCGCGATGGCCAAGATCGCCGAATTTGCGAAACTTTTCTGGGCCAACCGCGGCAATCACAACGAGACGACGTCACAGAAACTTCTGCCCTCGTTTACTTTTGAGCAGTTGGAAAAGGCCGCCCTGATCGCGCAGCAGAACGGAGCGTTTCGGACCGCCTACGCCGATCTCCCGCCGTTGAAGAAACCCGCCGACGTCAAGCGAGAGCTGAACGCATTGCGAGCTTCGCTTTTTGACGCCGCGTTTGAGCCGATGATCACCGCCAAGAGTCCGGTGGGAGGAAAAGACACAATCCAGGCCAGTTCAAACACTTTTTATCCGGGCCTGAGCCTGGACGATCTGAACGGATTTCAAGAAAAGTACCCGCTGAACTCGCGGGTGGTTAAAGCTGCGGACGGCAAACTTACCGAACTCGTCTACCGCGCCGGCACGCCCGACGGCAAGATCCCTCCCGGCGTCTATGCAACATTCCTGAAGAAGGCCGTCGCATGTTTCCAGAAAGCGCGCTTCTACGCCGAGCCCGAGCAGGCCGAAGCGATTGGCCATCTCATCCGCTTCTACCAGACCGGCGATTACGCGGACTGGGTGGCGTTCGGCACCGCCTGGGTGCAGAACGATCCCACGGTGGACTTTGACAACGGCTTCATCGAGGTTTATCGCGACGCGCGCGGCGCCAAAGGAAGCTCGCAAAGTTTTGTCACCATCACCGATAAGCCCGTCACCTCCGCCATGAAAAAACTGGCGGGAAATGCCGCCTATTTCGAACAGAAGGCTCCCTGGGACGCGAAGTACAAGCTCACCTCGTTCAAACTTCCGGTGGTGAAAGCAGTCGAAACCCTGATCGAATCCGGCGATTTCGCCGTAACCACCATCGGCGACAATCTGCCGAACGAAAACGAAATCCACGAGAAATACGGCTCCAAAAATTTCCTGTTCACAGGAAGCGACCGCGCCCTCGACGAAGCCACCGGCAAGGCGGCGATCGCGGAGTTCGCCGCCGGCCCCGCCGAGATCGAGCGCAACGCGAAGTACGGCACGGAAGCTGAGAGCCTGATGACGGCATTGCACGAGGTCATCGGCCACGGCTCCGGCAAGCTGAGCGAGCGCGTCAGCGGCGGAGCACAACCCTTCCTCAAGGAATATTTTTCCACGCTCGAGGAAGGCCGCGCCGATTTGATGGCGCTCTGGAACGCCTGGGATCCCAAACTGAAAGATCTTGGCCTGATCTCAAACCAGGAAGAAGTGGCCAAGGCCATGTATGACACCGCGGCTCGTGTCGCTTTGACCCAACTGCGGGGCATTCCCCGCGGCGACACGATTGAAGAAGACCACGAGCGCGACCGCCAGTTGATCGCCCACTACATCGCCGACAAGGTTCCCGGCTCGATCGAACAGTTCACCCGCAGCGACAACGATAACGCTAAAACCTACGTTCGTGTCGTCGATTATCAGAAGATGCGCCAGGGCGTTGGCATGCTTCTAGCCGAACTCATGCGCATCAAGGCGGAGGGCGATTACGACGCCATCAAGGCGCTGGTTGAAAAATACGGAGTCCACTTCGATCCTGCGCTGCGCGACCAGGTGCTCGCGCGTTATCGGAAACTAAATTTGCCGACCTACTTTGCCGGCATCAACGCTCACGTGACCGCCAGCTTTGGCAAGAATCGAGAAGTGGAGAAGGTCGAGATTCATTATTGGGATGACCCCGCCGCGCAGTATTTGGACTATGGCGCAATGTACGACGATGGTATCCACCAAGGACCAAAAGAGTGACGCATCACAACTATCGATAAACCGTGAGCGCGGAGGAAAGACGCTGTCCCGCTACTGCAGCTTCGCGTACTCAGCCTTCGCTTCTTTCAGAATAGGAATGTCGGGGTCGGCGTCTTCCCAGAGCGTGAGGAAGTCCTTGTAAGCAGCGAGCGCCCGGACGCGGGCGGCATCGGCATCCCCTCCATGCGAAGTTCTCGACTCCAAGGCATTCGCCCGAGCCACTCCCAGATGTGCCAACGCTCCCGTCCAGCAGTTCCAGACGATCCCGCTGTGATCGATAATTTTCTGAAACTCGGCGGCGGCAGCGCTGCCCTGTCCGGCTGCCAAGTATGCCTCTCCACGCACATACGTCGGATAAAGGCAGGAAATATTTACGACGAAGCCAATTTGCCCCAACTCGATGGGTGGACCAGCCTGTAGAGCATTAAGGGCAGAAGACGAGTTCTTCCTATCCAGCGTCAGCTGCGCCCGAATCGCAGCCAGCCAAAGCGACTGCATCTGGGTGTCCAGCGGAAACCGTTTTCCTAAGTCTTGTGCCACGGACTCGGCCCGTGCCGAATCGCCCGCCATGGCAAACGCAAGCGCGGCCTCGCTCTCCACGCTCCGGCTCGTCGGAGCCAACTTCAAAGCCTCCGCCGCCGACTGCCGCGCTTCCGCAAGATTGCCGTAAGCAGCTTCCCGCTGAGCGGCAACCGCCTGCCATATTCCCCCAGTTTCTTCGCTGTCCGCCCGTATGGCGGAGTCCACCGCCCGTTTGCTCAGTTCCCGCGCTTTCGCGAGATGACCGCCATACGCCTCGGTGTCGGATGCCAGCCCGAATCTCCGGTTCTCATACTCCGGCTTGCCTGTATACCACTCTTGCTGCTCCGCCATCGCAGCCGAGTCCGCCCCCAAAAAGGCGAGAGCGTAGAGAGCACTGTGGAAGATGAAATCATCCAGTTTTTGCCCCTGCGCCTCGTGGATGATCTGCCGCGCCTCGTCGGGCCGCTGCAAGGCCAGGAGGTCGTTGGCGAGATTGACGTAAAAAGCGACCTGATCGGTTGCCAGGCGCATGCCTTGCCTCGTAACTTCAGTTGCTTTTTGATACCGCCCCTGTTGCGCGTACACTATGCCCAAATTGCCGTACCCTCGCCATTCTCGTGGGTAGCTCTCAATCTCCTCTTGATACGTCTGGGCCGCTCTATCCAGCTCTCCGGTTAATTGCTGGTAGTAGTTGGCCGTGATCACCAGCTTTTCCCGTTCGCTGGCATGTTCCCGCAACTGGAATGCTTTGGTGAAGTACTCGCCGGCCCGCCCCTGTTCGCTGAGATTGTAGTAGTCGTTGCCCACCACCCTGTAGCCCATGGCAAAGTTCGGATCAACCTCGATGGCGCGTAGATCGTAAGGTAGGGCTGCGGCGGAGCCTTTCTCGTTATCGGCCTTTCTGCCCAAGCTATATGCTTTCAGCGCTTCGAGCGAAGACGTAGTCGCCTGTTCCAGCGGAACATCGAACCTCTGCACCGTCGCCAGCGATTCGCCCAGTTCGCCCCGCAGCTTGGATGCCGCTCCGCCCAGCGCGTCCAGCACCTTTTCCTTCGCCGTCGCCGTCACCTGCTCCTGCGCCAGCGCATCTCCGCTCTGGCAATTCACCGCCTTCAACCCCAGCACATATTCGCTGCCCAGACTGCCAATCGAGCCCGCAAGGTAAGCCTTGCCGCCCGCCCGCAGGCAAAGCTCGCGGGCGACCGCGGTCGTCAGTTTCGTGTTGGCCGGACGCGTCATCTCTTGCAAGGTTTTCGCGACTTCGCCGTCCGAGAGCACATTCAGGAAAGGCGATTGCCGCAGGGAAACGCTAAGCGCCGTCTTCAGCGTATCGTCGAACACCGGATCGCCCGTGCTGTTGGCAAAGTCGGCGAGAACGATGGAGTCCTTCTCGGTCAAGCGCTGCGTGGCCTGGCGCGAGCGCAAGTAGAACGCTCCCAGGATTACAGCCGCGACAAGCACCACCACGGGGACCAGAACCTTCCAGAGTTTCCGGCCCGCGACGGCAACGTCAGCCACTTTCACCGCGCTTGCTGACGCAGATGGAGCAGACGCAGCAGACGCAGGCGAGGAACCGGATGCTGGCGATGGCGGTTGCCCAGCTCCGGGTTGCCCCGCTCTCGCTCCGCTCTCGGTTGCCGCAGCCACCGTGCCCGAACTCGCCGCTATGGCTCGTCCCGTCTCTGTATCGCGCTTCAGCCGTTGCAGATCGCTGCGCATCTCCGAGGCGTGCTGGTAGCGCAGATTGCGGTCTTTCTCCAGCGCCTTGGTGATGATGTCTTCCAGCTTGGCCGGCAAGTCGGGGTTCAGTCGTAACGCAGGCAGCGGAGCCCGGTTCATGATCCCGTCGAAGATCACTCCCGAGGTATCGCCCCGAAATGGCATTGTGCCCGTTGCCATTTCGTACAGCACCACTCCAAAAGAGAACAAGTCTGAGCGCGCATCCAGTTCCTTACCGCGCACCTGTTCCGGCGACATATAAGCGACGGTGCCGAGCGCCGATCCCGGACTGGTCAGGTGCTCCTCGCTCACCGCGGTCATTGGGGCCGTTGCTCCCGCCGCGTCGACGGCTAGATTGCGCATGGGCGTCAGTTTCGCCAACCCAAAATCCAGAATCTTGGCATGTTCACGCTTGCTCACAAAGATGTTTGCGGGCTTGATGTCGCGGTGGATGATGCCCTCCGAGTGCGCCGCATCGAGCGCGTCCGCAATTTCAATCCCCAGCGACAGAATCAATTCCGTTTCCAGCGGACGGGCGGCAATCCGATGCTTCAGCGTCACTCCATCCAGAAACTCCATGACGATGAAGGCTTGCCCATGCTGCTCGTCAATTTCGTGGATGGTGCAGATATTCGGATGATTCAGGGCGGAAGCGGCCTGCGCTTCCCGCTCGAAGCGGGCAAGCGCTTGCGCATCCTTGGCAATCTCGTCAGGCAGGAACTTCAATGCCACAAAGCGGCGCAGCTTGATGTCCTCAGCCTTATAGACCACACCCATCCCGCCGCCGCCCAGCTTTTCGACGATGCGGTAGTGCGAGATAGTCTGGCCGATCACTAGCGCACAATCTTACGGGGGTGAGATATGCACGTCAATAAAACGCGAGAAGTCGACTTTACTGCAGCTTCGCGTACTCCGCCTTAGCTTCTCTCAAAATGAGGATGTCAGGGTCGGCATCTTTCCAGAGCGCTCAGCATTGCAACGACGACAGGTCAAGGTTATCGGGCTTATTGCGATGTGTTCGGGAGCTTTATAAGGACATCCTTACGCTCTCAGCGTAGACGCCCCGTTACCGCAAGGATGTGACCTTTGTCACGCACATTTCTATTTTCTTCTCAACTGCCTACCGGTCGGAAACGGGGCCAAAACCAACCGCCTGACTTTCGTAATGTGCCCTCCTGCCACCGCCTGATGCAAAATTGATGAGAATGCCCTCCTCAGCCAGTGCGCAAAAGGGACAACGGCGGGGCTCGCGCGTCAAGCTCCTCGGCTCCATCCTTGCCCTGGTAGTGCTCGAAAACGGCCGTCAGATCCGCGGCCGCATGAGTCAGCTCTCCGTCAACGGCGGCCTGCTCTCGCTCGAACGCCCGCTCGACGAAGGCATCCTGGTGACCGTCCTGTTCCACCTCGGCTGCACCAGCATCCGCTGCCGCGCACACATGTTATTTCCCATGTGGGCCACCAAAGGATGTCTCCAGCCTTTCCGCTTTTTGGACCTGCCCGAGGCCAGCCGCCCCAGTCTGAGCCGGGAATTGGAAAATTTAGTCCGAGCCGGCGCGCCCCAGGAAGAAGAAGCCGAGTAGCCGTTCACTTCCCCGCCGCTGCCAAAATCTCTTCCAACGAATATTTCTGCAGCTCCCCAACCCGCTCCAGCGTGATATCCGGCTTCGGATACTCGGCCACCAGCCCCGCATCCAGCGCGTAGTGTCCCTGGCGCGGAAACACCGTCGTGACCCGCGCCCCCCAATATTTCTTGATCGCAGCCAAAATACGCACCTTGTCGTCCACCATCACATAGTGCGTCGCCGGATACCTCGCCTGCACATCGTCCAGTTCCCGTTCCTTATGGATATAGATCAAGACGTGCCCTTCGAAAATCTCATACAAGCCCGAGCGGTCAACTTTGAGCGGCTGGAAAACCACATCGCCGTCGCTCAAAATCACCGGCCGCCCCAGCCGCCGCGCGTGCGCCACCGCCTCGAGCGACCCCGGAAACAGCTGGTTCGCAAAGGGATAATTCACCATGAAGTGCGACACCGCCAGCAGCTTCTGTTCTCGCGGCTGCTCGATGCGATAACGCTGCAGCGCCCCCAGATAGTCGGCGTATCCGAGTTCCGTGCGCAACTCCTCGAAGATTTCCCAATAGCGCCGCTCGCTGGCCTCGCCCACTTTATTTGTGAGGTGCCGCTTCAGATCTTCCGTCACGCGGTCGTTGTCAAGCAGCGTATTGTCCACGTCGAAGAAGAACACGGTGCTCGGATTGGCGTCAGCGCGATTCACACGGCTTCCAGAGTGACTTCAGAAAAAACGGTGGCCCTATCATGCCAGAAATCGTGGCCAACGTCGCCGCTCACCACCGCAGGAATTTCGGCAGTGACTGAATTTGCTCCCCATCCAGAGCCTGGCATGCGGATTGCCTTTAGGAGGCTGCGGAAAAACTAACGTTTCGTATCAGGCATCGCTTTAGCGATGCCGTAAATCTTTCGCAATCAGACGCCCCTTTAGGGGCCGGGAAGCGAAGTTAGACTTTTTCCCTAGCCTGTTAGCCACACTTTAATGTTCTTGGAGGATGATGCCGATGAAATGGAGACAGGGATTTAACCATGGACCCCGAAGCCACGAGGAAAGCGAGGATCGCCGTCTTGCAGGAAGAGATAGACTTCATCCATTACGCCAACGAACTGTATTGGCGACAGGCGAACCCAAGCGATGCAGCCAAGGCAGAATATTACCGCAGACAGGATCGGTTAGAAGAAATCCGGAGCGAACTTGCTGAACTTCTAAAAGCATAATCGAGCAGCCCGCAGTCTGATTTTTTCTTCGATCCGAATTCAGCCACAACCGGAATTTCCGCGCTTTTTGCGTCTGAGCCCTCCCGCGAGCGCGAAAGAACAGGAAAAAAGAGCAGGAAGTTTGCGCCCGCCACGGCAGTGGGCTACTTTCTTCAAAGTAGCCCACTACTCACGCCTTGTGCAGGTCCCATTCCTTGTAGTACAAAGGCCTGTACTAGATACGGCGTCGTTCAACAATCCATAAATCAGCCGGGGCGGAGTATTGTGACTCTGCCCTACAAAGCGGGCGAATCCGTTCTCGCCTCTCCTAGGAGCCGCCTTCCGTGGAACACATCGACCCAGCCGTCGTCAGTCGCTTCGACACCCGCTCCAGCCGGCCTTGTGAATTCTGCCGGGAACTCGACCCGCAGTTCCCCCAACGCCACCCCCTCGACCAGGTGGTGGGCAGCAGCCGCAAGGCCATTGCTTCCGCCCATTTGACTGAGGACGGCTACGTACGCCACCGCATGCTCGAATTGCGCCGGATCGCTTCCCGCGAGCCCCTCACCGCGGCATAACTAACCACAACGGACGCAGGGGACAAAAAGGAACACAGGGGAAACCCGATTTTCCCTGTGCTCCGGAGCCTGCCCTGAGCGGAGCCGAAGGGTGCCCCCCGTAGTAATCGCTCTTCGATTTCCCGCTTGACACGACCCTGCCGATTTATGGATACTTATTCATTCAGTTGCATTTTTATTCATGTCGAAAACAGCCCGCCACAAAGCGATCCTCGATCTGCTCGACGAAGGTTCGGTCGAAAGCCAGGACTCTCTCCAGCACCGGCTTGAGCGCAAGGGCTTCGACGTGGGCCAGGCCACCCTCTCCCGCGATATCCACGAACTGAAGCTCGTCAAAGGCCCCGAGGGCTATCGGCGCAATGGCGCGAGCGTGGGCGCCGAAGGCGTTTTGCCCTCGGTCATGCATCTAGCGCGCCAGTTTGTGGTCGAAATCCGCCAGGCCCAGAACCTGCTGGTGGTGAAAACCACGGTCGGCAGTGCGCAGCCTGTCGCCGCCGCCCTCGACGCCTCGCGCTGGCCTGGGATCGTCGGCACCATCGCCGGCGACGACACCGTGCTAGTCGTCGCGACCGACAAAAGGCAAGCACAAGCCCTCGCCCGACGTATTCGCGAGCTGTCGTAGAAAGGCAGGTGTCAGGTCTTAGGTCTCAGGTGTCAGGAAAACCAAAGCCTAAGACCTAAGACCTGACACCTGAGACCTGACTTATGGAGTGTTTCGAAAAGCAGATGAAAACCGATCCCATGACACTAATGAACCTGCCGAAAATGAGCTCACCGAAGACGCACCCCCCCGGCCTGCTGCCCGAACCGGTCGCGCCCCGCGATCTCGTCTCCATCCACGACCTCGCCCCCGCCGAAATCCTCACGCTCTTTAGCCTCACCTCCATGCTGAAGCAGCGTCCCGCGGACTTCCGCGGCGTGCTCGCCGGCAAGCAGATGGTCATGTTCTTCGAGAAGCCCTCCCTGCGCACCCGCCTGACCTTCGAAGCCGGCATGGACAGCCTGGGCGGCAGCACGTTTTTCGTCGACCAGACGGCCAGCCGCCTCAATGCCCGCGAGTCTCTCTACGACATTGCCCACAACCTCGAACGCTGGATCGACCTCATCGTGTTGCGCACCTTCAGCCATGCGGTCGTCGAAGAGATGGCCACCTACGCCGACGTTCCAGTCATCAACGCCCTCAGCGATCTCGAACATCCCTGCCAGGCGCTCGCCGACTTCTTCACCCTCCAGGAACATTTCGGCGATCTCTCGAAAATTCATTTCGCCTACGTGGGCGATGGCAACAACATGGCGCACTCCCTGCTTCTGGCGGGAGCCTCCGTAGGCGCGAAAGTTTCCATTGCCACGCCGCAGCGCTACGGGCTCAATCCCGTCATCGTCACCATGGCCAAGGCCATTGCGGACCAGACCAAGGCTTCCCTCCGCCTCCTGACCGACCCGCGCAAAGCCGTTGCCGGAGCCGATGCCGTTTACACCGATACCTGGGCCAGCATGGGGCACGAACAGGAAGCGCAAGACCGTGCCGCCATCTTCGCGCCTTACCAGGTGAATGCGGCGCTCATGCAACTCGCCAAGCCCAATGCGCTATTCATGCACTGTCTCCCCGCGCATCGTGGCTGTGAGGTGACCGACCAGGTGATCGACTCGGTCAACTCGGTCGTCTTCGATCAGGCGGAAAATCGTTTGCACATTCAGAAAGCCATTCTCGTTTGGCTATTGGGCGGCGGCGGCGGCCGCTTCCCCGCTAGGAGCGCACATGCCTAAACAAGACGTGCCTGGAAAAGACGTGCTTGAAAAAGAAAAGATTGTTCTCGCCTACTCCGGTGGGCTCGATACTTCCATCATCATTCCCTGGCTCAAGGAAAATTATGCCTACGAAGTGATCGCCATGGTCGCCGACATAGGCCAGGGGGACGACCTCGATGCCGTCATGGAGAAGGCCTACAAAACTGGAGCCAGCAAGGTGGTAGTCGAAGATCTGCGCGAAGAATTCCTTACCGGCTACGTCTGGCCCGCGCTCAAAGCAGGCGCGGTATACGAAAACAAGTATCTGCTCGGCACCTCACTCGCTCGCCCCGTGATCGCGAAACATCAGGTCGAAGTCGCGCTGCGCGAAGGCGCCTCTGCCCTCAGCCACGGCAGCACCGGCAAAGGCAACGACCAGGTGCGCTTCGAGATGGCCTACCAGGCGCTCGCTCCCGAGCTGAAAGTTATTGTGCCGTGGCGCGAGTGGGACCTGAAATCGCGCGAAGATTGTCTCGACTATGCCGAGAAGCGCGGCATCCCCGTCGCCGCCAGCCGCGAGAAGATTCACAGCCGCGATCGCAACATCTGGCACCTTAGCCACGAGGGCGGAGAACTCGAAGACGCCGCCCAACCCCCGTTCCCAAGCACCTGGCAATGGACGAAGTCGCCGCAAGAGGCTCCAGATCAAGAAGAGCAAGTTGAAATCGGATTCGAAAAAGGCGTGCCTGTCTCAGTAGGCGGCCAAACTCTCGATCCCGTATCGTTGGTCGAGCTGCTGAACGAAATCGGCGGGCGCAATGCCGTTGGACGCATCGATCTGGTCGAGAACCGCTTCGTCGGCATCAAGTCCCGCGGCTGCTATGAAACTCCCGGAGGCACGCTGCTACTCGAAGCCCACGGCCAACTCGAAGCCCTCTGCCTCGATCGCGACCTGCTGCACTTCAAACAGCACGTCGCGCTCAAGTATGCCGAGCTCGTATACTTCGGCCTGTGGTTTACGCCGCTGCGCGAAGCGCTCGACGCCTTCGTAGACACCACGCAACAGAATCTGACCGGCTCGGTTACGTTCTCGCTCTACAAAGGCAACGTCAACGTGGTCAGCCGCAAGTCCGATTACTCGCTCTACCGCACCGACCTCTCCTCCTTCACCATGGGCGAAGGCTATGATCAGAAGGACGCCGAAGGCTTCATCCGCATCCTCGGATTGCCCTCGCGTTGCCGCGCCCAGACGCAGGCGAAGGTAAAAGTAGAGGTCGCGTAATGAAGATGTGGGTTTTGGGTGGCGCAGCGCTTCAGCGCTGCGATCGAGGCATTGGTTTGAGCGGGGATTTAACCCCTGAGGTCGCGTCGTGAAGATGTGGTCCGGCCGCTTCCGGCGGCCGCTTGACCCCGAATTTGAAAAATGGCAGCGCTCGTTCCCCTACGATCAACGGCTGCTTCCCTTCGAACTCGCTGCCAGCCGCGCCCACGCGAACGCTCTCGAACACGCCGGAGTGCTATCTTCCGAAGAGCTTTCCGAAATCGTGAAAGCGCTGGAAGAAATCGGCCACCGCGCTACATCGTCTCCAGAGTTTCTCAACGATCCGGAAGCCGAAGACGTTCACCACTTCGTAGAAAAGCAACTCGCCGCGCTGATCGGAGCCACTGGCTACAAGCTGCACACTGGCCGCAGCCGCAACGAACAAATCGCGACCGATCTCCGTCTCTTCGTGCGCCAGAGCATCGATACTCTGCGAACCTTGATCGCCGATTGGATCGACGCGATCCTCGCGCGCACCGAGGCCGCAGCCAGCGCAGCCATGCCAGCGTACACGCACCTGCAGCCGGCGGAGCCCGTCTTGGTCGCGCATTGGTTACTGGCTTATATAGAAATGTTTCTCCGCGACGCCTCCCGCCTCGCCGACTGCCGCAAGCGCGCTAACTTATGTCCACTGGGATCGGGCGCCGTAGCCGGAGCCACCCTCACCCTCAATCGTCAAGCCATGGCCGCGGAGCTGGGCTTTGATGGCCCGACGGCCAACAGCATCGACGCCACCAGCGACCGAGACTTCGCCATCGAATTCGTCGACGCGCTTTCCCTCCTCGCTCTCCACCTCAGCCGCTGGGCGGAAGAGATGATCTTGTTCTCCACGCCCGCGTACGGTTTTGTCGAGTTACCCGAGCCCTACTCCACCGGCAGCAGCGCCATGCCGCAGAAAAAAAATCCCGACTTGCTGGAATTGGTGCGCGCTAAAGCGGCGCGCATCATGGGTTGCGCCACCACGCTGCAAACGTTAGTAAAGGGCCTGCCCCTCGCCTACAACAAAGACTTGCAGGAAACGCAGGAACCCACGTTCAACGCCGCCGACTCGGTCATCGGCATCTTTCCGCTCGTGACCGGGTTTATGAACACCGTAGAATTCAACGAAGCCAAGATGAATCAGGCCGCAACTTCAGGTTATATGAACGCCTGGGCCGCGGCCGCCTACCTCGTCGAACGCGGAGTGCCCTCGCGCCTCGCCCACGAAGCGGTCGGCCAGGCTGTGCAGTTGGCCGTCGAGCGCGGATGCGATCTGCAAAACCTCCCCCTCGCCGATCTGCAAGCCATCCACCCAAGCTTTGACGCCGCTTTCCACTCCTCCCTCGGTCTTACTGAAGTGCTCGGACTGCACGACGTGCCCGGCGGCACCGCGCCTCGTCACGTCAAGCGCGCCCTCCAGAACGCCCGTGACCGCGCCGCCTCCCTGCGCTCGCAAGAGCCGCTAGCCGCCAGCTAGTAACGCAACCACAGCAAGTAGGATGGTGCGACGGGCGTCTCGCCCGGCTCTCCACCCGCAAGTTTGAAATCCACCTCCGAATCAATCACGGTGACCCTAGAACTGCAGCACATCCACCTCCGCACTGTAAGTCAGCGATTGCCCCCATGCCAACCCGGTTGTGTTATACGTTCTGAATTGCACCGGACTGTTGCTGCCGACGAAAACAGGTGAAACGCAGCTGGCTGGGATCCCAGAGGGGCCGGCAGCCAGAGCTGCGGCACAGGGAACTGCCGTCTGGTTTGTCCAATGAACCTGCAAGCCTTCACCGACGATTCCATCATTCGCCGATTGTGTCACCTCGCTCAACAGAAGAATATTTGAGTCAGCGCTGCCCGCCGTAAAAAGTGTTTGCCAATTCGGGTAGGTGGCGCTGGTCCAATCGAGTAAATTTGCTTCATAGTCGCCGAACGGGCCCGAGCCTGTGGCTGGTTCTCCGTAGACAATGAGCGCATACCACGTCTTGTCTCCCGGGTACGTGTGAATCCAGACATTGGTGCCTCCGGCGATTCTCACCGGAACCACCGCCGATGCTCCGACTGGCACTGCCAAAGCGTTGTAGCCGTTCTCGTCGGTCCAACTCAGGTAGGGCACGTCCAAGCCTGCATAGCCGGTCGAATACGCTACAAGCAGCGCGGTCGTGCTGCCCGAAGCTTTGTAAACGGGAAGCGCGTAAATGAGGTCTTGGTTGGGCAGCTCACCCGTTACCTCAGACAGGCCGCCTTGCCCTTGTGTCCCGCTTGGCCAAAAGCCCAGTCCGGAGACGTAAAGAGAGTAAAGCAAGCGGTTGTTATCGCCGTCAGTTTCAACCGTGGGAGTCGTGCCTGCATGGACTCTAAGCTTCGCCAGGAGCGATATGTAGCAGTTTCCCGCTTCCAGTCCTCCATCTACTCCGAGGCTGGCAGGTCCGATGCTGCCTTGCTGGGAACGCGCGACTCCATTTTCGTCAATCCAGCGCAACGTAGGCACGATGGCACAACTCGTGGTTGATTCGTAGACGCTGATCAGGTAGCTGGCGTCGCCCGTCGGAGCCAACATGATGGCAGTGGCAGGCAGGTTGGTGTTTTGATTGAAAAAATCCTGGCGTATTTCAGTCACCGATGCGCTCACGCTACCACAAACCGTCAGCAAGAATAATGCCCGCAACAGGCCCCGATGCTTCATGGATAACTCCTTCCGGGGAATCAGTGTCGTCCCATGAAACGACGATACGCACAGGACCCGATCTCGCACAGACCCCGAAAGATGGACAGCCGTTTGTAGCCATCGGGGATCCGTGCTTTCAGCGAAGAAGGTCCCCGGCATCCCACGCCTCGAAAACCGCGAGACGTGGGGCACGCGGCGACTGGCAAAATTTGTCAATCCGGGTCCCTGAAAGTGTCATACGGGGATAATCGAGGGTGACTGAGGAGGTGACCATCGCACAAAAGGCCGCTGAAAACACTGAAGGTTCGTCCAGAAGGACATCTCACTTCCGTCACTCGGGTCTCTGGCCCCCAACGTGCGAAGTACAGGGGAGTGGTCATCCGACCAAAACAGTCAAACGGAGACGAGGACAATTTAAATGCGGAAACAAAAGGGCTTCTCACTGATCGAACTGCTGATCGTGGTCGCGATCATTTTGATCATCGCCGCGATTGCTATCCCGAACCTTCTGCGTGCGCGTATTGCGGCGAACGAGTCGTCCGCAGTGGCGTCGGTTCGCACCGTCAACACAGCCATGATTTCATACAACTCCAGCTACCCGACGGTGGGCTTTGCGGCCAACCTGGTTACTCTGGGGCCCGGCGGGGTCGCCGCGGCCTGCCCCACACCTCCCACTTCGACTACTGCCTGCTTGATCGACGGCCAGCTGGCGTCGGGCACCAAGAGCGGCTATACCTTCAGTGCGGTGGGCACCTCCGGCAGCTATGCTCAGTGGGCAAACCCCTTGACTCCGAACAGTACGGGCGTGAACTCCTTCTGCTCGGTCGCGGATGCAGTAGTTCGCGAGATACCTGGGGGGGTAGCTGTTAGCACCTGCGCCGGAACCGAGAACCCGCTGCAATAAGCTTGGATTTGGCAAAGTACCTGGGGGAGGGTACAAGCCGCAGAAAGCAGAGGAGAAATCCTCTGCTTTTCTTATTGTGGGGCGTTTTCATGTCTGCATCCGAGCCTTCTTCTGCCCGCAACGCATCTAACTACCAAAACAGTTCCTCATCGGAGTCCTGACCCTGATTCTTACCCGAGTTCTTTTCTTAGCGCTGTTTCTCTTAGCTGTTTACGCCGTCCAGCGCTTCTGGTTTGTGCGGGCGTGGACGTGGATTGGCTCGTTCTCGAACGGCAACTGGCGCTTCGGGCTTCATGCCGGACTGATCGCTCTAGCCGCTGTGCTGCTGGCTACGCTTCTCGATCCGCTGCTTGGCCACGGGGTCTCGCGCCTCAGCGCGGGCAGCGTCCACCTCGGCAAAACACTCTCCACCTTTGCCCGCCTGTGGCTGGTTGCGTCGTTCTTTGGATTCCTGGCGGTCGAATCGGTGGGAGCGATCGAGTGGGTCGCGAATGCCGCGGTCCGGCTTCGTCCCGGAGCGGTCGCCGATGGCTTCAGTCCCTCGCGCCGAACTTTTTTCCAATATGCCGCCGCTTTCGCTGGCGGCTTACCCTTTCTCGCCGCCACCTACGGATTTGCCGCCGGCCGTTTGCGTTACACCATCGAGCGCGTCGACGTGCCCGTGGCCAACCTTCCGCCGCATCTGGATGGACTGCGCATTGCCCAGCTTAGCGACATCCACATTGGCGACTACATGCCGCCTCGCGAAATCGCGCGCGCCGTCGATATGGCGAACGGCCTGCACCCTGACATTTCTTTTGTTACGGGAGACTTCATCTCGGGCCTTGGCGATCCGCTGGACGTTTGCATCGCCGAGTTGAGCCGCCTGCGCGCTCCGCTCGGCGTCTGGGGATGCAATGGCAATCACGAAATTTATGCGGGAGTGGAAGATGACGCGGAACGGCTCTTCCGCGAAAAAGGTATGCGGCTGCTGCGCGCCGCGAGCGCGGTCGTCGAGCACAATGGAGCCCGCTTCAATCTGCTGGGCGTCGATTACCAACGCGATCACATGACGCGCAGTGAGGGCGATCCTCCTGGGCCCATGTTGCAGGAAATCGAGCACCTGATCCGGCGCGATATGCCAAATGTGTTGCTTTCGCACAATCCGAATTCGTTTCACCGCGCGGCCGAGCTCGGCATCGAACTCAGCCTGGCCGGTCACACTCACGGCGGGCAGGTAAGGTTTGAGATCGTGGATCACAGCGTCAGCCCCGCTCGCTTGATCACCCCTTTCGTCGCCGGACTTTATCGCCTCCCAATGCACGCCTCTAGCGAGCCCGCCAGCAACGGCAAACAGCAGGCTGCGCTTTATGTGAACCGCGGCCTCGGAACCCTCGGCTTCCCGGTGCGGATCGGTGTCCCGCCAGAGATCACCCTGCTGACCCTGCGAAGCCTGATCCCGAATTCTGACGCGCAGTCGGGGTAGGCCACACGTTTTGAAGGGGCGCGGCTTCAGCCCTACTTATTTTTTGGAGGCGGCGCGACTGGCGGCGTGAGATCCGGATGATCTTGCAGATACTGCTTTAGAGGCTCGTTGCGCAACACCAACCGGAACCCTCGCTGCGTAGCCACATCGATGGTCTGTTGCAAATCCAGTTCGTCGAAGCCAATCACGTGCTCGACCGATTTCGTGCCACCCTCTTCGAGCATCGTGAAATAAATCTGGCCGTCCACGAGCCAATAATCGGTCACGTTATACACCGTGCCGTCTTTCAGATAGAGCTGCGGTAGGTCGTGTCTCTCTTCGCCATACACGTACAGAGGATACTCGTACGTCTGCGGGGGGACATAATTTCCAGGACCATACTCATAGAAGGGCAAAGCGTTGTAGCCGAATCCCCAGCTCCAGAACAGATCGCAGGTCGGCCACCAACAGGAATTGAATCCCCAGCCCACCCCAAACCCGAAGAATGGTCCGCCAAAGAAAAAAGGGTAACCGTAAACGGGGAGCACCGGCGGCAATGGGTGAATAGGGCGCGGACGAAAGCGGAAACTATGGGTGCTGAATGCCGCCACAGGCGGAGCTGCTGGAACCCGAGGCCGCGAAATCGCTGCATGTGGACTCGGCGGAGCAATTACCTGCGCCCCTCCTCCGCCAATGTGGCCGCTGCCGTGTTGTGCCAAAGCAACCGGAGTCTGAACGCAGGCGGAACCCAGCATGCAGGAAACAACAATCAAAATCTTTTTGGGGATCGAACCGCGAAAGACAAAGCGCGCCATATTGCTACCCTCCTTGCAGCCGCCAAGCTTGAAGCTGCGAGGATCGCGCGAATTCACTAACGACGATTTTAGACCCCTTGTCGTGCGTGATCAAGCGGTTTTGGGGAATCTTCAACGCAACGTGCAGGGACATCCCTAGCACGAGATGAAGAGATGGAGAATCGTTTCCTATTAAATAGTTGATGATCGCGGTAGGGACACCAGTTACCTGGTGCCACCGGGTGGACTCGGCAATCATGTGAGTTCCAGCTTTACTACACCTCGGGTGGGTACGGAGGCTCGGACGCCAAGGTGCGGGAGTTGTGGCGCAAGTACCACACAGCATTCCCGGAGAGGGACACGGATTCGCATTATCGCGTGCTGCGGTACTGATTGGATTAGAGCGCCCTCTTTGGGCGGTGCAACGCTGTGGATCTTCTTGGGAAGAGATCCACCGTCAGGAAGAACAGGAAAGGAAAACTGCTGGATCTGATGATGCTCAGGTCACCGAGGAATTTCTGAAGTATGTCCGAAAAGTTCGGGTTTGGCGATTTCACTTTGATTCTGAGATGTCGTACCCAAGAGCGGCGACTCGTCCGTAATTAACCAACCCGCAAGGCTATCCTGAACACCCTAGACGAAAGAGCAATGGAGCAGCCACATCAGCCCCCGACGGACCTTTTCCGCAACCTGCTAGCATTCTCCGATATGCCACAAACTGCATCTTATAAGTATGGACGAAAACCAGACTTCCGCCCCCAAATTGACCCTGAATCCCGCAAAATGGGTTGGTCTGTTGGTAGCCGCCGTAATTCTGGCTGGGGGGATCTGGGGATTGCTTGCTTCTCTCACCAGCAATTTACTGGTGCCGCTGCTGGCTAGGGTGATGGATGGAGACCCTCAGTCTCCGTCGTACCTCGGCAAAGGTGAGTTGAACGTTCCAGCGCTGTTCAACTCGTTTTTGGCGTTTTGCCTTGCAGCAATTGTGTTTGTCCTGCTGTATGGGTGGTCGCAGAGGAAGCCCGCGCCAGTACGAGTGAAAATGATCCGGGTGCCCAAGAAGGTTTCGCAACCGACTGCCGGACCGCTTTCCATTATCGCTCCTCCAGAGCCCGTTGCCGTCCCGACCCAAACAGTGGTAACTCCGCCCCCAGCACCGCAGATTCCGCAGGCAGCCGTTTCCCTTCCTCCGGTGCTGGCACCGCAGCAGTCGAAACCGACGCCACCGCCGGTTGTAGCCCCAGCCAAGCCAGCGAAGCCCCAGCCTCCCAAAGAGGTCTACTACAACATTGCCGGGGAGCCCATTAATCCAACCGAGGAAAAATAAGGATCGCGGAGAAGATGGCTTGAACAGGATCGCCCAGATGCCAAGAATTCGCGTCATCGGGTCATCCGTGGGATTATCCTGAATGCACGCCGTACCATCATGAGGTGAGCCATGAAGCGATTCGCAGGGACAATGATCGTGGTGATGGGGATGTTGCTCGGCGCGCAAACGGTTTCCGCGCAGGAATGGTCGCAGCCCTGGGCGCGGGTGCGAATCGAGAAATCGCCGCGCCACAGCGAGTGGGTTACGGTGAAGCACGATGGCCGAAACGTGGAGACGCTGGTGGTCTACCCGGAATCGAAAGACAAGCGGCCCGTGGTGCTGGTGATTCACGAAATCTTTGGGTTGAGCGACTGGGCGCAGGAACTTGCGGACGAAGTGGCTGCCGCAGGCTACATCGCCGTCGCGCCAGACCTGCTGAGCGGCATGGCGCCGAACGGCGGCCGAACGAAAGATTTTCCCGAAGGGGTCACCGAGGCAGTCAGCAAGCTGAATCCCGACCAGGTGACGGCGGACCTGAACGCGGCAGCGGACTACGGCCTGAAGCTGCCTGCCTCGAACAGCAAATTGTACGTGGCAGGATTCTGCTGGGGCGGCGGACAAAGTTTCCGCTTCGCAACGAACCGGAGCGATCTTTCCGCAGCGTTTGTTTTCTACGGTCCGCCGCCCACGAAAGACGCGATGCCGCGCATCAAGGCACCTGTCTACGGCTTCTACGCCGGGAACGACGCCCGCATTGACGCCACAATTCCGGACACAATCACCGCGATGAAAGCCGCGGGAAAATCATACGACCCTGTGACCTATGACGGCGCCGGGCACGGCTTCATGCGCGCCGGCGAAGCGCCCGACGCTAGCGACGCCAGCAAAAAAGCCCGCGATGACGCGTGGAAACGCTGGAAAAGTCTGCTCGCGCAGTGATGTTTGGCTCGAATTCTTTGGACGGACGCGGAAGGGTTGACACTCGTTGCCGCTGGACAAAAGTCTTCGCCAAAACCTGTGAGATGCTTCGACAAGTCCCGCAGATCGCCGTCTTGGCAGCCACTGACGGCCGATTGGTCGACTGCCTCCGACAGAGAATTTCGCCGATTACTTCCCCATGGCCCGTCGCTCGTCCAGAATGTGGGATTGCCACTGCAGATTCGTTGATAAACACTAGGCGACTACTCCTTACCTACCTGCCCCGTGCACGCTGGGAATACTAGCGAAGTAGTTGTCGAGTGCGCGGCTCTTGGTCGATCTGCATGCGCAGGCCCGCTCCCGGCCAACTTTAGCTCCGTTTTCTGAATCATTTGCGACCACAAGGAATCCGGATCGGAATCGAAAACCGTTCCTGCATCCGCCTGAAAAATGAACCATGCGCCCAGTTCCACCTCCTTTCGCAGTTGATCGTTAGTCCATCCCGCGTAGCCCAGATAAACATGAAAACCGCTAGGGTCAGGTCGAGCCGAGATGGTCTCTTCGAAGAGGGTCTTCGTCGAAATCAGGTAAACCGCACCGAA
This sequence comes from uncultured Acidobacteriaceae bacterium, assembly GCA_963749275.1. Classification (GTDB taxonomy): domain Bacteria; phylum Acidobacteriota; class Terriglobia; order Terriglobales; family Acidobacteriaceae; genus Acidiflorens. The sequence goes on along the minus strand of CAVVNA010000026.1, from coordinate 119,516 downwards.
AATGTGCTGAGCTCCTTCGACCTTCGCCGGCGACTGGAGCAACGCAAACACCGCTGGAGTTTCTACCGGACCTCCGAGATAGACCCGATCTGAAAGGTGTTTCGCCGCCTCGATCCACTCAAGCACTCGTGAAAGCGGGACATCTGTGCGCCGGTTGAGAATCAGTCCGACCACACCTTCGGCATCGTAGTGAACCAGCAGGATTACCGTCTTAGCGAAATTCGGATCGGCGAGCCCCCGGCTCGCCACCAGCAACTTTCCGGCACCCAGATCCTTGGCGTTTTTGGATTGGACTGGAAGAAAAACGGTCGGCCGGATTTTGTTTTTCGCGCGGAATGCCTTGACCCAGTTCGATCGGCCTAGCCTATTCGCCGGCGGGCCCATGTACCAGAGCGACCCATCGGTGGCAAGCTCCGGATCGTGCGCCCGCGAATTCGGCGTCGGTACATCAAATCCCTTGATCTGAACGTTTAACCTTCCGACCGCAACAAAAGCAATAATCGTGGCCAGCATTGTGAAGAAGCACAGATTGCGTAGAGACATGGCTGCTCTCCTCACTGGGAATCATGTCCTTTGTTCCGAATGCCCTCGCACGCCAGTAAAATTATAGTCAATAGCCCGCGGGGAGGCGTGGTTCGTGACCACTACACTCAGCGTTGCTGCAGCGAGAGCAGCGTCACTATTGCTTTCTCAACCAAGGAAGTGAGGCCAATCTTACGACCATGCGGGATGTATAGAACTTGGCAGGTCTGTGTGCGAATAGTGTGCCAGATCGCTGAAAATGTTGTGGCCAGTAAGCGGTCTCGCTGACTTTCGGCCGATCAGTCCCCTCCTCTGTGCACTGCCCAAAAATCGCACGAGTAGCAGTCCACAGTCTTCTTGGCGTGGGCGCTTTGTCGCCACTGCTCCACAATGCCCGGCGTGCTACTGCTGTGGCAATCTAGACATGCTTGGCCTTCTGGGGAAACCTGGGAACGAGCAACCGTAATCAGCGGGAACAGGAGAAAACTGAGAAGAGCTGCAAAGCGCATGGAAACCCCGCTCGACAACAATTTTACTGCAATCATATTCTCAGCTACCCTCGTGCCTGTGGCTGAGGAACTGCACCAGCAGCGTCATCATCGCTGGGAAGCCAGGCGGATTGATCCGGTCCAGCTTGACCTTAGCGGTAGGGACCCAGTTCAATAAGTGGCGTTCCAGAAATTCAGTCTCAGCCCGTGCCAGCGAAACAGCGGTGCTCTCTTCGAATGTATGTTCGCAGGTGTAGCGGAGAGCCGCCAGGAACTCCAACTGGGTAACAAGGTAGTCAGGGACGGCGCGGCCGGGGTCCGACTTGAGCCCGAGAACCTCGTAGAAGTAGGTATTCTCCAGCGCAATCTCTTGCGCAGGATGAGACTTGTCATGGGCTGATTCGAACAGGGGCACAGGCGGCTCAGGTATGCCAACATCAAAGAGCGCGATATAGGTGGACTCGTACTGCTCGTAACTGGCGAACCATTCGAATCCCGGAAATGTGCCTTCGCACCCCAATTCCTTCCACAGATTTCGTAGTGCCTCCGGCAGGCCAGGCTGCGACAGAAGGGCGAAACACTCGCGCGTAGGTGGCGCAAAGACGAAAGCGAAGAATCGATAGAGATCGTTCTGCTGCCAGTCGATCAAGTTGACTGCGTTCTCGTCTGGAGCGACCATCGTCATGCGGGGCACCGCGACTCCTGTTCTTGAACTTCTGTCTCTACTCCAGCACTTGCCAGACCGAGAAATACTTGCGGCCGTCGCGGTCTTTCTGGCTCCCGTTCCAGACGGCGAAGGCCACGGTGGTACCAGCGGGCAGATCGGGCAACTCGAAGATCACGTTCCACTGGCCGTTTTGATACGTACTATTCGCCGGGAAATTCTGACCAGTGCGCCGCGTGGTGCCGCGTCCCTGGGCTTGCATCACCATCGAACCGCGTGTGGCGTTCCAGTAGTAGATCTCCACCGGATGCTCGGCATCTCCCATCTGCAGCGAAGGGGCGATCGCACCGGAGCCTGATTTTGCAGGAAACATGACGGCGGCCGCATCGAAGAATCGGTCGTCGGCTTCCGTCTGAACTTTGCGGAAGCGTGTTTCGGGTGGCGTGTTGGGGACTTCCGCCAGTGTTATCGCGTCATGCGTCGGATCGCGCCAGCTCAGCTGTGCAAGCAGCTTTCCCCCCGCCCGTGCCATGCGGGCGTCAACGATTGAGATCTCCAGTGTGGCGGGCTCGTCGGTGTCATAGAGCGGAGGCGTGCGGTTCAGAGCAACATGCTTCACCGCAATCTGGCTCCACGCGGCAGGTCCGCCATTGAGCAGACTGTCGGCGCTCGCTGACGACGCAGCCACGGACAGAGACTGTCCGGCAGCTGGTTTCGCCCCGGTCTGCGCCCAGATCATCGAAGGAAGCAGCAACACGGCGGAAGCGACGAGCGGAAGTTGACGAGTTCTCATGACATTCTCCTACAACTGGATCTGCACCAACTGGGACCGGATGCGGTAGCGTGTCTCAGCGTCGCGGCCGATGAGCAGTTGCAGCGCCTCACTTCGCCCGCCCGCCTGCGTTTTGTTGAGTTCCGCCTCCAGCCGCGTAATCACATCCTTCACTTCGGGTCCAAACAAGTAGATCAAGTAGTCGATCGGTACCCGCGGATCCTCCTGAATGTTCTTGCCGTAGTTCTCTCGCTTCGGTGGATTGAACGGCGGCACGTAGAACACGTTGGGCTGTGTCCCCTTCTCGGGGAAAAGCGGCAGTGCGATTTTGTGGACAAGAACAAGCTTATGCACGGGCGATTCCGGATCGTCGAGCAGGCCGACGAAGCGCAAGCGTCCGGGGCACTGCGCGGCGCAGGCGTTGACCTCGCCCTTCTCCAGCCGCGGATAGCAGAAGATGCACTTCTCGGATTTCCCCGTGACTTCGTTGAAATAAATCTTCTTATAAGGACACGCCTTGATGCAGTAGCGATAGCCCTGGCAGCGGTCCTGGTCGATCACCACGATGCCATCTTCATCACGCTTGTAGATCGCTTTGCGCGGACACGCCTCTAAACATGCGGGATATGTGCAGTGGTTGCAAATGCGGGGTAAATAGAAGAAGTAATTCTCGTCTGCATTCATGCCGCCCACGTCTTCGTCCCAGTTACAGCCGGACTTCGGCTCGGGCGAGGGCATCACCGGTTGCTTCTTACCTTCATAGAGCCGCTGCTCGTAGTTGTACTCCCAGGCATGCCCATAATCGTCCATCGTGGGCAAGGGGCTGGGCTGGAGCGCGCCGTCTTTCCAGCCGCCGCCGACGCGATCCCACTGGCGCGGATAGCCGAGGCCGGGACGCGTCTCGACGTTGTTCCAATACATGTAGCCGGTGCCGTCGCGATCTGTCCACAGCTTCTTGCAGGCGATGGTGCAAGTCTGGCAGCCCAGGCATTTATTCAGGTCCATCACCATCGCGTATTGGTGTTTTGACATGGCTGCCTCTCCTTAAACCTTGGCCTTCTCGACTTCAACCTTGGTATCGCGGTTGTTGCCGGTCGGTCCCCAGTAGTTCAGGCGGAAGTTGACGTGACCATATTTGCCGACCAGTTGCGTCGGCTTGATCTTGATGTAGGTAAGCGACTGCCATCCGCCTTCCTTAAACCCGAGAAATTTTTCCCAGCCGTGATACATGGTGACGCGGCCGGGTTTTTCGCCGGGTAGTATCTGCAAGCGGCAGACGCAGTGGCCAACCTCGTTGTGGATGCGGACCCAGTCGTTGTCTTGCAGTCCGCGTTTGCGGGCGTCGTCGGGATGCATGTAAACGATCGGTCCGCCCCGCTGCAGGCGTAGCATGGCGCGGTGGTCACGCCATGTGGAGTGGATGGACCAGCGTCCGTGCGGCGTGTTCCAGAAGAGCGGATACTTTTCTTCGATCGCCTCCTTGAAGGTCGGAAGGGCTTCGCCCAGTTCGATGTACCAGGGATGATCGATGTAGAACTGCTGGCGGCCCGTGAGCGTGCGCCACGGGCGCTTCTTTTCGAGCTGATGCTTGAATGGAGTGTAGGCAACACCGTCTTCAATATCGCTGTTCCAGGATTCGGGATCGGTTGCAACAAACCGCCGCGGCTTCTGCTGAATCAACTGGTATGTCATGCCCTTGGTTTCTTCCGCGTTGCCGAGGATGAAGTTGACGGCCTCTTCGTCCGTTTGGATCGCGCCCTTGCCCGTCCAGTCGTGCGCCAGCTGCGTGAAGTCGCGGTTCCAGTCGAAAGCCTCATCGTGAAAGGGCTTGAGTCCTTTCTTGGTGGCAACTTCAGCCATCTTCTCAGCCAGTGCGCGGAAGATGTCCCAGTCGGTCTTGCTTTCGAACAGTGGCTCGCAGGCCTTGCCGAAGGGGTGAATGTAGCTGTGGCAGTCGGTGGTGTTGATGTCCACCTTCTCGTAGTAACTGGCCGCGGGCAGCACCACGTCGGAGTAGAGCGCCGTGGTGTCCATGCGGTAGTTGATATCGACGATCAGGTCGAGATCTTTCCAAAGTGACGATTCCAGAATCTCGTTGCCTTTGGCCTGGTTCAGGTAGTTCGCGCGCCACACGATGAATGCCCGCGGCTTTTTCCCGTTCTTGGGCCATAGCGGCATCCATCCGTTTTTCACCGATTCCTGGATGTACCACTCGATCGGCTTTCCGTTGTATAGATGTGGGTCTTTGTTGGTGGAATGAACGTAGCTCCACAGTGTGGTGTTCTGGAAACGCTGTTTCTTGCGGGTTTCGGGAAAGGCGAGCTTGAAGAAGCCCTGCTCTGGCCAAACGCGTTCCTGCCCGACGTAGTGATTGAATCCGCCGCCGTTCTTGCCAGTGTTTCCGGTCAGGGCCACCAGCAGGATGAGCGAGCGGTTGCTCAGATCGTTGTGGAACCAGTGGTTGGTGCCTGCGCCGTGGATGATCATCGCCGGTTTGCGTGTGCCGAGTTCCTTGGCGAAGAGTTCGATCTCATGGGCGGGCAGGCCGGTGCGCGCGGCGACCTTGTCAACCGTGTCCCCGGCGATCTCCTTCTTCAAGAGTTCGAACACGGTGGTGACTTCGGCAGACTTGCCATCGGCAAGCTGTATCTGAAACGTACCGGTCAGCGCGGGGTCCGCGCCATTGAGTTGGATGGTCTTTTGCTCCGATCCCATCGAACCCGGCGTCGGGACGGCGCGTTGCCGCTTCGTGTCCCAGAAATAGAAGATGTCTTCCTTGCCGCCGCTCTTGAGATCGGACTCGCGGAGGAAACGGTTCGTACCCGAGAGCACGAGCAGAGGCATGTCGGTTTGTTCTTTTACATAGGGCGCATCAATTAGGTTGTGATCGATCAGCAGCTTGGCTACGCCGAGCGCGAGCATCCCATCGGTGCCGGGGTTGATGCGAAAATACAGGTCGGCATGGGTAGCGCTGGCGTTGTAATCGGGCGAGATACAGACAATCTTGGCGCCGTTGTAGCGGGCCTCGTAGGCAAAGTGAGCATCGGGAATGCGGGTCTGCGAAATGTTCGATCCCCAGAGCACGATGTATTTGGAGTTGAACCAGTCGGCGCACTCACAAGCCTCGGTCTGTACGCCCCAGGTGAGGGGCTCACCCGGAGGCAGGTCGCAGTACCAGTCGTAAAAAGACAGGAAGACGCCGCCGATGTAATGCGCCAGCCGCGAACCGGCGCAGAAACTCACTGGGCTCATCGCGGGAATGACGCTGAAGAACGAGTTCGTATCAGGGCCGTAGTTGTAGACGTTATCAAGTAACTTTTCGGCAACGAGGTTGAGCGCCTCGTCCCAAGAAGCGCGCCGCCACTTGCCTTCACCACGCTCGCCGGTGCGGATCAGTGGATACCGCAGACGCTGTGGGCTGTACACATACTCGGTGAAGCATCCGCCCTTCTGACATCCACGTGGGTTGTAGTCGGGAAGGTCGGCACTGATGCGCGGATAGTCGGCGGCCTGTTCTTCCCGGACCATCACGCCATTGCGCACGTATACCTTCCACGAGCAGGACCCGGTGCAGTTAGCGGAATGCGTGGAGCGGACGACTTTGTCCCACGTCCAGATCTTGCGGTAGAAATCTTCCCAGCCGCGATAGGGATAGCTGCGCAGTGGATCAAAGTCTCCCGTCAGCATACTCAATACTGGCTTCTCATCGCGCGAGCAACCGGGCAGGACCAGGGTGGCGGCCGTCATAGCGGCGGTTTGGATAAAGTTGCGCCGCGAGAAAGGTTTCTGAGGTTTGTTCTTGTCGCTCGTTTTTTCGCTCATGGCTTGCCTCCCGAAGGAGTTCCTGAAATTGCGTTTTGCGCCATCGCTTTTTGACCTTTTGCTTCTCCCAGCGTCCGCAAATAAGCGAGCACGTCGGCGATGTCCTGATCGCTGAACGCCGGGGCCTCGTTGCGCTGGAAGGCGGGCATCGCCGTCGCCACGCGGCCGTTGCGGATGGTGCGGATGATGAATTCATCGTTGGCAGCTCGTTGGAATACCGGATTGCCGATCTCTGGGGCCATTCCACCGCGGCCATTCATGCCGTGGCAGCCGGCGCAGTTTCTCAGGAAGAGAGAAAGACCGTTGCTGGTGTCCCCACGCAGAGTCAATGGCGTCACCGCGGGAGCGGCCGGAGCGCCCGACGCCGCAGCGCCTGAGCGAAGATACTCGATCACTCCCGTGATTTCTTCGGGAAGCAGTCCGCCCGCATGCGGACCCCAGGCGGGCATCTGGGTGCCAGGACGCCCTTGCTCGATGTTGCTTTGGAAGTATTCGCGAGTTGCGGTTGAGATCAGCGTGACTCCGCGTACCGCGGGAATAAAGCGGTTGAATTTCTTGTCCCAGCGAGTGTACATGCCGTTACCGTGGCAGGCGGTGCAGTACTGCCTGTAAACCTGCTCTCCGGTCAAGGGCACGGGATGGAGCGCGCGGTATTTCTGTTCAATCTTGTCGGGTGCGAGATAGCTTTCCGGCACATCGCGTTTCCACTGCGAGAGCATGTACGCGGTCAGGGCCAGCGCTTCCCGCCGGGTGACGGTTGGATTGCGCATCAAGCTGTCGGGAACCACGCCACCGGGATCACGAAAGTGAGCATTCTGCCAGCTCCACGTGGTGTGCGGTGGTCTCAGGTTCGTCATGATGAGCTGGTGCTTGGTCTTCGCGCCTTCGTTGTCGAGCGCTGGGCCGAGCGCGCCACCGCGTCCACCGAGTTTGTGGCAGGAGCCGCAACTCTTATCCTGATAGAGCTTCATGCCGGCGACCAGCAGCGGGATCTGATCGGGCGGCAACTTTTCTGCGTCGTGGCAGGTGACGCAGGTGGCCTCGGTCAGCTCTGGTGGCAGCAGCGGATAGTCCCAGAACACGTCTTCGGCCTTGGCTTCGTTGAAACTCATGGCCGCGCCCTGCCCGTGATGACATACCGTGCAGCCGAAGCGGTCCACGGGATGCTTGTCGAGGATATGACCGGGATGAGTGCGATGCGGCTGCGGCACATCCGTCATGCGCGGATCGTCAACGCCGTTGTGACAGGAGACGCAACGATCCACCGTGCCGAGAGCGGGGATGCTGGCCTGCTTCATCTCGACGCGGAACTTGGCGAGCAGCTCGCGGCCGCGATCGTCGGTGGCTTTCTCGCGAAGAATGGTACGGTACTCCTGTTGCACCGTCTTCCATTGCGCCAGATAGTTCTCGCGTACCGCAGCGCCTACCAGATAGACGATGGTGACGACGCTTGCCACCAGCAGGAGCCAGCGATAAATCCGGGATGGGTCTTTCATCGCATTTTCCTCAGTGCACCGGCCACTGCGAGGGCCACCAGTAAAAATGCCAATTAGGTCCGCGATGGACCGTCGCGAAGTAGGTCAGCAGAGTGAAACCGACCAGGAAGCAAGTGAACAGCGAGACTGCGGAGAGGCGCACCGAGTCTTTGCGCTTGAGGATGAAGAGCGACCAGGCGGCAAAGATCAGCACGAGCAGCGAACCGGGGTTAATGGCGATGATCCAGAGCTGGTGGATGTTGGGGAACCAGCTGCGCAGCCAGCCGTAGTTGACCGTGAAGGCGAGCATGCCGACGGTCACGGCGCAGGCAAAGAACAAGGATTGGCAGAACACAGAGCGCTCATTGCTGGTGCCGAACCAGGTGCCTTCGCCTCCAGGACGACGGTCGAGGAACGGGATCAGGGCTAGTCCCACAACCACGATCACTGGAATCAGCAGGCCACCGGTAAATGCCGAGTATGAAACCAATTCCTGAATGCCGAGGAAGTACCAGGGTGCTTTCGCCGGATTCTCTGGAATGGCAGCGTTGGCGAGTTCTTTCAGCGGTGCGTCGTAATAGAACGACAAAATCAGCGTGACCGCCACCGTAGTCATGAAGACGGAGAGCTCGGCCCAGAACAGGTGCGGCCAGCTCATCACCGTGTTCTCTGGCCCGCGATTCACCGGCGGACGCTTGCCTTTCACCAGCGCCATCAGGCCATAGGTTTTCGTAGCGAGCGGCTGGAAGACTGGGCGCTTTTCTCCGCCCCACTCGGCGGGCCCGCCCGGCGGATCCTCCGGCTTGGCGAGGCCGCCGTCTTTGCGGATACGCCAGAAGTGAACGCCGAGCAGGGCTACCAGCGCCAGCGGAAGAACGAAGACATGCAGAACGTAGAAACGAATCAGCGCATCCTGTCCGACGTAGTTCGCGCCCAGCAGCAGCCGCTTCTGCAAGCCGCCGGGATCGAAGAATTTTGTGATCCCAACGGCATCGGTCAGCTCCCGCGGCGAGTTGGCAATATTCGAGCCGATGGTGATCGCCCAGTACGCCAACTGGTCCCAGGGCAGCAGGTAACCGGTAAAGCTCAGGGCCAGAGTAATGACCAGCAGCGCGAGTCCGACCAGCCAGTTAAATTCGCGAGGCTTCTTGTAGCTCGCAGTAAAGAAGACCCGCGCCATATGCAGCAGGACCACCAGCACCATCAGCTGCGCCGACCAGCGATGAATATTGCGGATGAAGCGCCCGGTCGAGACCGTGAAGTGGATATCCTTGATCGACTGGTAAGCCAGATCGGTTGAGGGTTTGTAGTAAACCATCAGAAGAACGCCGGTAATGATGGTGATCGCGAAGCTGGCCACAGCCATCAAGCCGAGTCCGAAGGTGAGGGTGGGTTTAAGCGTGCGCAAGTGCACGCGCACGCTGTGGATGTGCAAAAAAAGATTGTGGAATGTGGCCTGCGACTCTTCGCGCTCCGATTCGGGCGCTTTCCCCAGGCGAAAGCAGGCGTCCTTCACGGTATGGGGGAGTTCGTGCAGGTTGTGCAGAAATTCTCTGCTTGCCGTCTCTGCCACAGTGTGCCTCCTACACGCGGTAGCGCGTGCCCTCCGGGACTTCGTTGTCCGCGTTCACCACCAGGTCGCCGTTGGCTGCGCGGCTTACTTCGAGCCAGGGCAGCGGACGCGGCGCTGGTCCACCAATCACGTTGCCCTTGTTGTCGAAACGGGAACCGTGACAGGGACAGGCAAAACCATCCTTTGATCGCGCCACAGTGCAGCCTAGATGCGTGCATGTGCTCGAAATCGCGTAGAAGCCTTCGTCATCGTGGAACAGCACCAGATTCTGCTCGGCGAAGGCAGTTTCACTTCCCGCGGAAAACTGCTCCGGTGAACCGAGTTTGAAGCGGCGCACGGGGCCGGGCAGCACCGCCGGATTGGGCAGGCGGAACATTCCGACAGCCGCTGTGCCCATGGCGACAAAGAAACTTCCCAGCGACGCGAGGCTCAAAAAGCTGCGTCGGCTAACACGGGGTGGATCTAGACGGGACATGGCTTCCACTCCTTGGCAAAACTGAACTTTTCCATGGTGATGGCGGTCGTGGGACAGCGCTCGGCACACAGACCGCAGCGGATGCAGCGTTCTTCATCTTTAATAATGGCCGAGAGATCGGCAGGATCGAGATTCAACTCGCGCGTGGCGGTTTCAAGTTCGGGCGTAAGCGTCAAACGGTCGAACGTCACCAGCTTCAAGCACACGGTGGGACAGACATCCACGCAGCCACCGCAAAGAATGCAGCGCTCGCCGTCGAAGATGGTGTTGATGCCGCAGTCGAGGCAACGGCCGGCCTCCGTGCGGGCTTGCTTTTCGTTGTAGCCGATCTCGACCAGAGCGTTTGGGCTCTTCAGGCGTTCTTCCGCGGAGCGTGTGGGAATGTGCAAGCGCGAGCGCCGCTCGTAGTGTTTTTCGCGGTGATAGTGGTCGATGGGGTAGTGGAACTGGACTTCCTCCGGCGCGATCTCCTTACCGCGTAGGTAACGATAGACCGAACGAGCCGCCTGCTTGCCACTCGCAATGGCATGGATCATGAGCCGGGGCCCGTAGGCAATGTCGCCCGCAATGAATATGCCTGGCGCTGAAGTCGCACAGGTTGCCGCGTCGTTGACGATCTGCTGCGGTGAGCGCATCTCGATCCCATCGCGCTGCGGGTCGATGAAGCTCAGGTCGGCAGATTGGCCGACTGAAAGCAGGACGGTGTCACCCTCGATCTCGGTTGTAGTCGACTCATCGAACTTCGGAGCGAAGCATTTGTTCTCGTCATACACCCGGGTACACCGTGCGAACTTCACCCCGCGCACGAACTTCTGGCCGTTTCTCTCGTCCACGAGAACTTCTCTCGGCCCCCAACTGTTGTGGCGAGTAACGCCCTCTTCCTGGCCCTCAAGGATTTCCACCGTATCCGCAGGCATCTCTTCAAGAGATTCCAGGCAGACTAGGTTTACCTGCCGCACGCCCGCCATGCGGGCCGCCGTGCGTGATACGTCGTACTCTTCCTGGCGCAGTACTGTGCGGGCGACGTCGTAAGCAACATTGCCGCCGCCGATCACGATCACTCGCTGCCCCAGCGAAACTTCCTTGCCCAGTGACACATCATGCAGAAAATCGACGCCGCCCATCACCCCGATGGCGTCGGCGTTGGGAATTGGGAGCGCTCGCGAGCGCTTAGCGCCACAGGCGATGATGACGGCGGCAAAGTCACGCCGAAGATCGGCAAAGCTGACGTCTTTGCCGATCTGTGTGTTGCAACGGATCTCGACACCCAGCGACTGAATCACCGCGACTTCCGCCCGGATCAACTCTCGCGGCAAGCGATAGCCGGGTACTCCGGTGTAGAGCATGCCCGCTGGCTGAGGCTCCATCTCAAAAATCGTGGGGCGGAATCCCATCAGGGCGAGATCGTGCCCGGCAGCCAGACCGGCGGGGCCAGAGCCGATGATCGCGATCCGTTCTCCTGTGGGCTTGGCGAACTCGGCGTTCGCAAGGAACTCCAGCAAATGGCTGAGTTCCTCAAGATCGTCGCACTGGCGCGTTTCCGTCTTCCTCTTCAAGTAGGGAAACAGTTCGCGGCCGGCATCGTTGCGCGCATCGCTTCCGAACATCTCACAGACAAACCGCTTCAGGGCGCGGATCGAGATCGGCTGATCGATAGTTCCCCTGCGGCAGGCCGCTTCGCAAGGCGCACCACAAATACGGCCGCAGAGAGACGCTAAAGGATTGGGCCCTCGGGCAATCAGGTAGGCATGTTCATGGTCGCCCGCAGCAATGGCCCGCACATAACCGCGGGCGTCGGTATGAACTGGACACGCGTACTGGCACTTGATCTGCTCTCGCCAGTACTCGTGATCCGCCACCCGGACTTTGTAGCGCGGTTCTTCCACGGCTCTCGCCTTGAATACACCAACCGTCAACCCTATGCGCAAGAGGCGGCAACTGGCTGTGACCAAAGTCACGGTCAGAGGCAGTTGGGCCGGCCAACCTCTTTCTCAATGCGCGTCGCGGGTGCGGACATGGCCTCCAGCTTCGGTTAGCGCGCCTTTTCCCATTGCAATTGCTTGGGGGAAGAAATGTTGTTCTCCAGGTGGATGTGTTGATAGAGGTGGGCTTCAAAGTCTGCCGGGGCTTTGTACAACCTTTAAGACAATGCGCGCGGCCGTGTGACAAAAGTCATGTGCTGGGATCATTCGCGTGCGTAGCCTTTAAATATTGAGGAGAGTGTCATGAGTGAAGTGATCGACAACAAGGCGAACCGGATTCGAGTACTGAAGGACATCATCAAGCACCTGCACGCGGGAAATCCGCCCGAGCAAGTGCAACGGCAGATGCGGGAAATCGTCAGGCAAACCGACTCTTCTGAAATCATGGCCATGGAACAAGAGCTGATGGCCGAAGGCATGCCCGTGGAAGAGGTCCGAGCCATGTGCGACCTCCACTCTCAGGTCACGCGCGACGTCCTGGTTCAACTTCCTATGCGCAAGGCTATCGCTCCCGGCCATCCGGTAGATACCTTCCGTCGTGAAAACGAAGCATTACGCGGTGCGATTGCGGCAATGACGCAGACTCTGGCTGAATTACAGAGTACGAAGGAAGCTGCCGATGCCGCAGCAATTCTTCTGCGCTTTCGCCAGTCGTTTAACGACTTGATGGATATCGACAAACACTACCAGCGTAAAGAACACGCCTTGTTTTCTTGCTTGGAGCGGCACGGTATTACCGGCCCGTCAAAAGTGATGTGGGCCAAGGATGATGACGTGCGCAATTTGCTCAAGCGCCTTGGGGAGTGCATACACTCTGACCCGGACGACATTGAAAAATGGAAGATGAATCTGGTGGAGGCTTCGAACGCCGTCCTCAAGGCCGTGCAGGAGATGATTTACAAGGAGGAGAACATACTGCTTCCGATGTCTCTGGAGACGCTGTCGGAAGATGAATGGGCCGAGATATGGTCGGTGTCTCCGAAGTACGGTTGGTGCATCGTGGAGCCCCAGCAAGGCTACAAGCCCGCGGTCGGCACGACACCCGAATCCTTGAAAGTTCCGCCGTCGGGCGCGCTCATGCTGCCCACCGGGAATGTAAGCCTGGAACAACTCGTTGCGGTGTTTTCAACCCTTCCGCTAGATCTTACGTTCGTCGACGCTGACGACCGGGTGGCCTTTTTCACCGAGGGTCCGGATCGTATCTTTGCTCGCAGCAAGGCCATCATCGGACGCAAGGTGCAGCACTGCCACCCTCCCAGAAGTGTCGAAACGGTTGACCAGATTCTGACTGACTTCCGCTCCGGGAGGCAGAGTGTCGCCGAATTCTGGATCAACTTCCATGAAAAGTTTGTGCACGTCCGTTATTTTGCTGTGCGTAATTCCGACGGAGCCTATCTGGGGACCGTGGAGTTGACCCAGGACTTGACTCCGCTCCGTGCGCTTCAAGGCGAAAGGCGTTTGCTGGAATACGATAGTTCGGGCGTGGCCAGCTAAGCAGGATTTTCAGGTTGTACGGGACCATGAAACAAGATCCACTGCCCCCTCCCGCTGCTTCCATTGCCCCACCCGTTGCGGCGCCCCTTAGCATCGATGCTTGTCTCGGCCACGCCACTCACTCCTCCGTCCCACCCGAGTCCCGTCCCACCATCAACCAACTCCGCGCTCAACTGGATATCGCCAAAGAGTCTCTCGCCAGGCTTCTCGAAACCCACCAGCGCGAAAACGAAAACCGCGCCGACTGGCCAAGGAGATGAAAAAGGGTGGCCTCGATATCGGCTATCAAGCTTTCGATCTCACCGCCAAGTTTGTCCTCGGCCACTACGCCGACAATGCCAAGGAGGAAGCGGACTGGGCGGAGAAAGGCATGGAGCGCACACAGGACGCTCTGAAAACAGAAGCCAATCTTGCCCGGCAGGCATCACTCGAAGCCGAGGTCGCCGCCTATCGCCAGGCCCATGCTGACGCCGAGCAGGCTCACGAAATTCTCGAAGGTGCCAAAGAAGGAGCCGACAAAGGCGCCACCGCCCGCGATCTTCGCGGCCTCATCAAAGACCATCCCATTGACGAATGGGAGAAAGGCAATTATCTGCCCGCTCTCGACGGCGTGAAGCAAGCCATCAAGGTCGGTCTCTCCCAGGAGAAAGTCCAGACACTCGAAAGGTGGGCTGCCTATGGCCTGAAGGCCGGCGAAATGGTGCCGTTCGTCGATCGCACGTGGTTGGGTCACGCGGCGCCGCTGAAGGCTGCGTCTATCGGTGATGCCCCATTCCTTAAGTAGCCATTCTGGGATATAGACCCGATTCCTGTTTCGCTCGCACAAGCTTAACTTCATTTGGGCTCGCAATCATCAAATCCGCCGCGCTCTGGAAGGAATCACTCCGTTGGCCCACCCGGCTGGAGTACACGCTGGAGTACACATTTGTGGTTCGGCTGCTGTGTACTAATGCTGGACAGTGTAGGAAACTATGTGCAGGTATTTCAATAGATTATTTGGCCATTGTACATCTCATGGGACCCTGTTGGACGCCACATTATTTTCCGATGCAGAAGGTACCGAAGATGCAATCGCTAATGTTTATTGGGGTATCAGGCAACGCGCCCTTTCTGGAGACATACTGGAGACATATATTCCTCACATACCCCCCTTGCCTTGGCTGGTGGCAATTCGCTCAGAATCCCCCATAGCGCGCCGATGAATTGTGGTTGCTACGTAGTCGCGTTTAATTCGATGGGAGCATCACCTTCGAAATTCCGCCGTTTACGATTCACGATCTCCGGCGAACCGGTTCGACGCTGCTGCATGAAAAAGGCTTTGCTTCCTACGTAATTGAGAAGGCACTCAACCACCAGATAAGAGGGGTGCGGGGCGTCTACAACCGCGCTGAATACGCTGAGCAAAGGCGCCAGATGCTTCAGTTCTGGGCCGACTACGTTTCAGAGCTTGCAACTGAAGAGAGCGTCATGATAAATGATCTTCAACGGGCCGGCTGAAAATAGATTCGGACGACAAAGCACCACGGAATTCGAATGACCGCCACGTCTAAGCGACGCTACCTGAAGGTGCCGAAATGGTTCGACTTGAAGAAATATGAGCGTGTGGCTGCTCTCGACGCGGGAAACTGGAATTTTCAAATTGCGATTAGATCCACTTGTTTCCGTCACCTTTGCGCAATGCGATCCCCCGAGCCATACCTCCCGGAGTGGGATGGCCCAATTTTGAAGGCGCTGGCCAGCTTGAGGTCTAACCCGATCGCCGCTGCCAATTCCCCACCCTTCGATCACAGAGCCTTCTCGTGGTGTTACAAAACTCCCGTAGCCGCGGTTCGATCTATGACTCGATTCGATCTGTACAGTATCGTTCGTCGAGTCAGAAAACGTCTTCCGCCAAGGCAGATCGAGCACACGCAGTGGCTCGTGACGAACGAGTCGGACGCCACTTTCCTTTTCCGGGAGGCGTTCCTTGAGCCGTTCCTTGACGTCAGCGTCGATGAGGACTGTGTAGGGCGCTCCGCTCTGCCTATCATGATCGACCTCAGATTTCCGAATAAAGTCTTGAGACAGCATTTCGAAATCTACCTTCAACGATTGCGACGACGTGAGGGCGGAAGACCAAAGGAATCCCGCAAGAAGGCACCCGACTTGGACAAGTGGCGGAAGAATGGCCTTTTGCCGTGCATCGACCTCCTTTTGTGGGAAAAAGAACTCGATGGCAGAATCCAGAATAGCGTACTGGCAGACGCCCTCGGTCCGAATTCGGAGGTTGACGAAGTGATGATCCGCAGGACGATACGACCGTGGGCTGACGCCTTAGTTTCACCAACTGGTCGTGACTTTACCCCAATTCGCCTCCGTGCCCTGGCTTATTCCGACCTGGCGGAGAGGCCACAAGTAAGGCATCGCCGCAGCGCCAAACGCTTGTCCAACATACCTTCAGCAAAAACTCGACAACCTAACCAAAAATAGTCCCGAGTTGTTTTCGCTTGCGCTCAACTCGCCCGCGACGGTTGAGGCATGAAAGCTACTTCACTTTCATGCCTTTCCCGTACTTGAACTGCCGAGTTAGGATGCTGCTCGATAACTGCTAAAGAGGTTCGAGCATGGCGAATGTGATCCTTAGGCTTCCGACAGTGAAGGCCCGGACTGGGTTCTCCCGGAGCTCAATCTACCAGCGCGTAGCAGACGGTTCGTTTCCACGCCCTGTGTCACTCGGAGCGCGAGCGGTTGGCTGGATTGAGTCCGAAATTGAAGCTTGGATTTCTCGGAAGATAGAAGAAAGTCGTAACAGCGGTGCCGCCAAAGAGAACCGCAAGGTGAATTGATGGAGACCTTTGCGAAGCCCCAAACATCAGACCTTTCGACGGTGGAGCGCTCGCGATCGCAGATATGTGAAACGTCTGTCCTTGGTCTCGCCAGTCGCGGCTTCCGGCTTTTTCCGGTGGAGGCTCAAGGGAAACAGCCGCTAATTAAGGAGTGGCCTGTTAAGGCCACACTCGATCCCGAAACTCTAAGTGCCTGGACGAAACTGTACCCCGGCTGTAACTGGGGTTTGGTAACTGGGCACGCTTCCGGAGTCTTTGTACTTGATATCGATGGAGAAAAAGGCGCTGAAACGATTAGCGATTGGATCCGTGTGCATGGTTGCGATTGGACGAACACTCTCACGGTGGAGACCGCGCGCGGTAAGCATCTGTATTTTCGTTGGCCTGCGAGCACACAGGTTCGAAACAGCGCCTCAAAATTGGCCCGGGGGCTAGACGTGCGTGGCGAAGGCGGGTATGTCGTCGTTCCGCCTTCGATCCACGAGTGCGGTCAGCGATACATCTGGGTCGACGAACATACACCGATTGCCAACGCGCCCAGCTGGCTTCGTGAAAAACTCACGTCCTCGCCTTCCCCATCATCCTCGGAAGCAGAACATCATGACGAGATCCCAGAGGGCCAACGGAACCAAACGCTCACATCACTTGCCGGTTCCATGCGACGACGCGGAATGACGGAGTATGAGATTGAAATTGCACTTCTTGCTGTGAACACTAACCGCTGCGTACCCACGCTGCCTGAAGACGAGGTGAGGCGAATAGCTCGAAGCGTCTCGCAGTACGAACCAGCGGCGTCCCCTACGCTATGCGTTTATGCAGGTGGACGGTTCGAACAGACCGAAACCGGCATTATCTACATCAAGGACGAAGGCGAAGGAACAGGGAAGACGCGTCTGTGGTTATGTGCGCCGTTCAAAGTCATCGCACAGACCCGTGACTCCAAGAGTGGCGAGTGGGGCCGTCTGCTCGAATGGAAGGATGTTGACGGAATAATGCACCGGTGGGCAATGCCGATCGAGCTTCTCCAGGGAGATGGTGTAGATGTGCGCCGTGAACTTGCGCGACAAGGGTTGGCAATCTCTCCCAATCGGCACGCTCGCGAACTGGTATCGTCCTTCCTTCAAGTGTGGCCGGTCGAAGGAAGGGCTCGGTGTGTCGAGCGGCTGGGTTGGCACGACGGGGCATACGTAACACCAGCAGAAACTATCGGCGAAGTGACTGAACACGTAGTGTTTCAGAATGCCCACGCTTTGGAACCGGCGATTTCGACTGCCGGAACAGCTGTGGGCTGGCGAAAGAAGGTCGCTGCGCTGGCGGTCGGAAACTCAAGGCTCGTCTTTTCTGTTTGCGTGGCATTCGCGGGGCCTTTGGTGGAACCCGCGGGCCAGGACTCTGGTGGATTCCACTTGCGTGGCTCCTCGTCCAGTGGCAAGACCAAGGCACTTATGGTGGCCGCGTCGGTGTGGGGCAACCCGTCGAGCTACTGTCGCCTCTGGCGCGCAACATCGAACGGCCTTGAAGGGCTGGCGGCCCTTCATAACGATGGGCTCCTGATTTTGGATGAACTAGGCCAAGCGGATCCAAAGGAAGCCGGGGAAAATGCATATCTCCTCGCAAATGGCCGGGGTAAGGCGCGCGCTGGGCGCAATGGGACGGCTCGGCAATCGGCTGCATGGCGGCTCCTCTTTTTGTCCGCAGGTGAGGAATCACTTTCTGCGCTTATGGCACGGGCGGGAAAACGGCCCAGCGCGGGGCAGGAAATTCGGCTGGCCGAGATCGATGCGGACGCAGGCTCGGGGATGGGTGCGTTCGAGGAGCTGAACGGCTGTGGGACACCGGCAGAGCTGGCGAGGACGCTCGGAGATGAAGCCTGTCGGTCCTACGGCGTGGTTGGTATCGATTATCTTCGCCATCTAGTTGCCCGTCGGTTCGGATTGGCAGACTTCATTGCGGATGGCGTGCGGCAGTTCATGGAAGAAGAAGCTGTGCCGAAGAACGCGAGCGGGCAGGTGATACGTGTCGCGCGTCGCTTTGCGTTGGTCGCAGTCGCCGGTGAGCTGGCCACTCACTACGGGTTGACTGGCTGGAAGGAGGGTGAAGCAAATCAAGCCGCGCTTAAATGCTTTGGGTCATGGTTGGAATCCTTCGGCGGGACAGGCAATCGGGAAGAGCGCGCACTCTTGGCCCACATACGTGACTTTTTCGGGCAGCATGGGGCCAGTCGCTTTCAGGACATAACCGAAAGCGCAGGGCAACGGGTCATCAATCGAGCTGGATTTGTCCGCACCGGCGCAGAGGGGCATCGTGAATATCTGGTATTAGCTGAAACCTTCAGTCGGGAACTGTGCTGCGGCTTCGATACGAAGGGCGCCATAAAAACACTGCTTCAGAACGAATGGCTCATACCCGGTAACGATGGCAAGTCAACTCAAAAACCGCGCGGCTTCCCGAAATTGGACCAACTAGGGTCTACGTGTTCGGCGGCAAGATGTGGGAGAGCGAATGAAGCTGAACTTCGCGATACTGGCGCAACCTCTGCAAAAACGCGGGGGACACAGGGGACAAGGGGGACAATCAATAGATGCGTGGGTTCCCGTGTCCCCCGAGTTGTCCCCCGCAACTCCGAATGAGGGGAACACGCTGAAACATCTGGATTTGCGTGTGGGCGGTTGTCCCCTGCCGTCCCCCATTTGTCCCCCCGCCCCGATAACACTAAGACCAGCTATTTCTGCGATTGTCCCCCGCGTCCCCTGTCGTCCCCCTGAGCAGAGTCTGAAAAGTGACGAACTGCCGCGATGCTACATCCATCGTGCCAACCGAGCGAAGTGGTGGAACCGCTCACAACAAGAAAGCGACAGCGGGGAGGAACGACATCAGCACAGCGTCAGAGCGCGGTGATCGGCGCCGCAGCGGTAAGGAGTTTCATGGGAAACGGTAAACCAACTCGAAGAAAGCTGTCGGGCGAGGCAAGAACCTCCGCGGTCAGCCAGGGTCGACACGAGTACTACTGCAAAATCTGCTCCCATCCCGAGCGCGAAGAAATCGAGCAAGCGTTTGTGACGTGGACCAGCCCGGTCTGGATCGCCAAAAACTACGGCGTAAGCCGAGACTCCGTCTACCGTCATGCAAACGCGCTTTCGCTGCTCGACAAGCGGAGCCGAAATCTGCATTCCGCTCTGGAACGGATCATAGAGAGGGCTGGAGACGTAGAGGTCAGTGCCACAGCAGTTGTGAGTGCGGTGGCAGCCTACGCCAAGATCAATGCAAGAGGGCAATGGGTGGAGCGAAGCGAGCACGTCAACCTAAACGAACTCTTCGATCGCATGACGCACGACGAGTTGGAGACATACGCCAAAGATGGCACTTTGCCGGCGTGGTTCGAGCACACTGTAGGTGCAACAGGCTTCGACAGTCGAGGCGGTCCAAATGGGCACTAAGCCATTGAGCAGCAAGGAAGACAGCAAGCTCCAAGGTGCAACAGTTCTTGGTCCTGGAGACTTCCCCCTCGGCTCAGCTCAATCTCGGGCGGCTGCGAGACTCCGGTTACGAAGCGAGCACGTCAACCTAAACGAACTCTTCGATCGCATGACGCACGACGAGTTGGAGACATACGCCAAAGATGGCACTTTGCCGGCGTGGTTCGAGCACACTGTAGGTGCAACAGGCTTCGACAGTCGAGGCGGTCCAAATGGGCACTAAGCCATTGAGCAGCAAGGAAGACAGCAAGCTCCAAGGTGCAACAGTTCTTGGTCCTGGAGACTTCCCCCTCGGCTCAGCTCAATCTCGGGCGGCTGCGAGACTCCGGTTACAGCGCGTCGGAGTCGGTGGGGAGCGGGGGTCGGATTGCATCTGTTTCCCTGAGAAGGAGCGACCGTCCTTCGGCTTCTCGATCGAGATGGAGATCGCCGGCAAAGTGAAGTGCCCCCTGCATGGTGAGCAGTTCACACCACTATTTCACCTTTACGTCGCGAAACGGTTCCGGGAGAAACTCTGGAAGCATTTGTGGACTCATCACAGTGAGCAGTACCGGAAGGCATGGTTGGCCCGCTTTCCGTCTGAGCTTTGGCCGGCGGAAGAAGAGGAAACCGAGGAAGGCAAAATCTTCCTAAAGCTAAAGGATGGAAGCAGGCTTCTGGCTTACGAACCAGCTTGGAGGCGCGGCCTAGGAGACGAAAGGCGATGAACTGGGAAGCCAAGAGCCAAATGCAGAAGGATGTCCTGGAATCGGAGGCCACCATTGTGTGTGCTGGCGGATCTGCGGGAACGTATAAATCAGAGACCCTACTGATCGACGCAGTGCAGGAGTATGAGAAGCCTGCTTTCCATGGAATACTCTTCCGCGAAAGCTTTCCTGAGTTGAGTCGCGCTCTGATTCCGCGCGCACATGCGCTCTATTCGCACATGGGCGCCACCTATAACTCCCAAGATCACTCCTTCCACTGGCCCTGGGGTGCGGTGATGCGCTTCGGCTATCTCGGGCGCGACGAGGACGTTTACCCGCACCAAGGGCCGCGCTACTCGTGGATCGGCTTCGACGAGAGCACGCATATGACGGAGTTCCGTATCCGTTACATGCTATCACGGCTGGCCTCGACCGATACCTCCCTGCACTGCCGGATGCGCCTCGCTACCAACCCTGGCGGTCCAGGCCACGCCCTGCACCAACACATATTCCTGGGCAACCGGTGTCCGCACTGCGAGAGCGGTGGCAGAGAGGCGGGAAGAATCTACACGGACGCGACCTGGCTCAGTGACAAGTTGCCGCTGGAGATAAGTACGCAGTACATCTTCGGCAAGTGGGACCCAAAAGGACTGCTGCCAAATTACGATAAGCAGCTCCGAACGCAGGGGCGCGCGTTTTCCAAACAACTTCTCGACGGCTGCTGGCGGGCCTTCGAGGGACAGTACTTCGATATCTGGGATCCTCGTCGCGTTGGCCATCCGATGGTAGTGGCGCGGCAGTTGATCCAGGACGACTGGTGGTGGACCTTCTGGACAGGCACAGACTACGGCTTCAGCGGCTCGGTCGCTTTCAGCGTTTTACTCTGTCGGTCTCCGGAGGGCGGACCGATTTACGTGCTGGATGAATTTCCGCACGATCTGACTGAAGCGCGGAAGATTGACGTGAAGAAATTCACCCGCGAGCACTACAAAGCTCTGCTCAGGATGCCGACACGGTATGAGCAACCGCCGCGCATTGCCGCTCTATACCTCGGGCCAGACTGCTGGGCGGAGCGTGGCGACCAGAACACGCTGGCCAACCTCGCGAATGAAGAACTAGAACAGTACGACCTGTCGTTCCAGCAGGCCCGCAATGATCGCGCCGGCGGAGCACAGCTCGTCTACACCATGCTCCAGACCGGAGAGTTGGTGATTGCCGACACTTGCCAGAACGTGATGCGCGCGATCGAGTCACGAGTCCACGATAAGAAGGAGCCGCTGAAGGTCGAAAAGGTAGTCGGCGATCCCTATGACGACGTATGGGATGCGCTGCGCTATGCTCTGTACTCCCACCACGAGCCCGAGAAGAAGCCGCTGGAGATGCGAGTCCAGGACCGGCTGAACGCCCTGGTAAAGGGCGACGAAGCAAGGGGCATCCCGCCGGACCCGACGACGGCGATGGTGCAGTACCAGAGGATCATGCGGGAGGAGCAGGAAGACGAAGAGCCGGGATATTACGGTGGGGGAGTGCGGCGCCGGCTCCAGCAGATGCGTCGGCGCCGCGCGGCCGGCGTTAGAAACTACAACCCGCGTCAAATTCGCTAACGCCGTAGGAGTAGGTGCCGAGGACGAGTGCAGCTTAGACGCCTCCTACTTGAATCCCCTTAACTGGTTTTTCGCGCGGCAAGACTTTCCGCAGAAACCGTCTTGGTCCAATTTGCGAGTGATAGGATTAATTTATGCCAAAAACACTGATGCAGTCTGTAGTTAGCGAACTCCAGAAAGAACGCACACGACTTGCGGATGAACTGCACCGCGTAACAGCCGCTTTGACCGCCTTCGGGAAAGTCTACATGCAGGCATCCACAATTCGCTGCAGATGTATCCAACACACGATCTATAGGCGCAGGTGAGGGTCAATTGGGTTTGTAGGATTTTGGTGGTAGTAGGATTTGAAGTCCGAAATAACCGACGAAATAGGACTGATTGGGGCTGGTGGGCTGGAGGCTGCGTCCAGCTCAATTCCCATTCGGGTGAAACCCCAGCGCATGGTGTTAAGAACGCGCGGCGAGATTATTGCCTGATATTGGACAGCAATTCCACGGCTGTTGTTCAGTAAACGTGAAGCTGCCGGCTGACCAGGAAATTGGGCCGGGACCAGGTCGTCCCCGATTCCACCCAGTATTCCGCGAAGCTGCTTCAGGATCGGCTCCAGTGTCGTTTGCACAATCGGTTCGGTGAGCGATCTTGGCGTGTAATGAGACCCCGATCTCCGGCGCTCTTCGGTGGGCTGGAGATACATGCCACCGGCGGCTACCAATAGCGGCATCCCGCGCCCATCGAGATAAAACGGCGAAACCCTCCGGCCAAAGGCAGCGACGACTTCTTCAATGGTGCCAGCAGCCTTCAGTTGGTCCAGCGCCCGGCCGGTGAGTTCGCAACCGGCAACCTCTTCAAGATCTTTAACCCGTTCCCCGGGCGATTTGATGAGCAGTTCACTCAGGTTGACCACAACGTGATCTGGCCGAAGACCGATTGATGTCCCGGGTGCAGTCTGCACCTCGAATCCCATCATGGCCTCGTAAACGGAACCAATCTGCTCTACATCAAGCGACCGATAGGACAGACGCTCGCCGTCCAGCATGAGCAGGTCGCGAAGAACTCGGAAGATCACGCCATCGGAGATTCGGGGCGGCTTGACTATTTCTTCCGAGGATCGTTTCGATGCGAGCAGGCGGCCTTCTAAGAAAGGGTATGCGTCCGGTACGCGGAGCTGGCTACTGTCTGAGTGAGCGAGAACCGTGAGAATCTCACTGCGACCCATCAGCATAGGCATGCGGCTGACGCTGTGGTACGTCACAACGCTCTTCGCGATTCTGACGGTGTACGCTGCAGCCATGTACATATTCCTGAGCGCGAGCAAGGCCGCTGAGCTCGACGCTCAGTTGCACAGAGACTATGAACTGGTAGCCGAAGCTTTGTATTTCGATGCTGCGGGCGACCTCACTTGGCGCCCCCAGCAGCACTTCCACGCAGAAAGTACGTTGGAACTCGATCCGCTCGTGGAGCTGCGCGACGCCAACGGAAGGCTCGCATTGAGCCAAGGCGACGCGCTGCTAATGACACTCAAACTGCCGCCGCCAGACCCGAGGTTGCTAGGGTATACCAGCCTCGCGCTACATGGGGTCCGCTTACGCGCGCTTCAAGAGCGCATCGTCGTCGATGGCCGCCCGTATATGGTCCGCATTGTCCGATCTGCCGAGCAAGGTCACCGCGTGCTTCGCTCACTCATGGTGTGGTCCCTTCTGGTAACGCCGATTGGGTTGGCGCTGGCAGCCGCCGCCGGATACGCCATCGCTCGCCGCGCCCTCAACCCTGTGGCGCAGATGACCACGGAGGCGCGCAGAATCAGCGCTGAGAAACTCTCTGCACGGCTGCCGATCGTCAACCCAGACGACGAACTGGGCCGACTGGCTGCCACTTTCAACTCGGCATTCGAGCGGATCGAGCAGTCCTTCGAGCAATTGCTCGCCTTCACTGCCGATGCAGCTCACGAGTTGCGCACGCCACTCGCGGCGCTGCGCGCTGTCGGGGAGAACGCTCTAGCGGAGCCGCGCGATATATGCCTCTGCCGGGACGCGATCGGCAGCATGCTCGAAGAGTGCGAGCGGCTCACGACGTTGGTGAACCGATTGCTGCTGCTGGCCCGAGCCGACCAGGGACAGGTCGCAGTAGAAATACGCTCGGTCGATCTTTGCGAAGTGGCTGCGCAGGCCACTGGTTTGCTCCGTGCCGCTGCCGAGGAGAAAGGGCAGATACTGGTCGAGCACCAGAGTCAACACATCGCGGCGGAGGCGGATCCCGTTCTCCTGCTGCAAGTTGTACTGGACATCGTAGACAACGCCATCCGGCACACCCCACGCGGAACCACGATCAAGGTCGTCGCGCGGGGTGACGGCACGGACGCTTTCATCGAGGTCCGGGACGATGGCCCGGAAATCGCCCCAGAGGAGCATGAGCGGATTTTTGCCCGCTTCTATCGGGGCGACGCCTCCCGGTCGTTGGGGGGCGGGAGCGGATTCGGTCTGGGCCTCGCCGTCGCACGGGCACTCATTTCCGCGCAGAAGGGGCGCATCGAGGTCGAACCCTCGTCAGGACACGGCACCGCCTTCCACATCGTTCTTCCAGCCTCTCCGAAGGACTGACTGAGTGCCCCGACCTGACTTTGCAGGTCCTTCCGGCCGATGCGCCGGATTTCGAGGATTTGGCGCCGGATGGCGAGAGATTCTTCTTCCATTTTCCAGGTTCCCGCAAGATCGCCCTGGTCCTTTGTAACAATCGCAAGATTCGTTAGCGCCCGGACAATTTCGGGTTGAATGAGAGTTGCCCAAAAACCCTGGTCATTGGCATTTTCCCAACCACTTGATTCTTAAAGGATCGAAACCAGCGCCTGGCAGTGGCTCAAAAACAGATGTTTTTGGGCGTGGACCGTGGATTCCCGCGGGCCTAATCGGCGCTGCCCGGCAGCAGGCGAAGCCGGGACGCGGCGATGAGCGATTCAAACTGATTCCGCAGGGAGAGGGCAAAGCCCTCATCCCGGATCAAGACGCCGGCCTCTAGGTTGCGTTCCTGTGCCCATTCTGTGAAATTGGCGGATGTCACGAAGGCGATTTCGTCGTCAATCACAATGCACTTGGCATGAAGGCTGGCGCAAATCGCAGGATCGGAGGAAAGCGCCCGGGGATCGAAGTAGACGCACGGTCGCTTCGGCCATGGCCAATGATTCTGCCAGAACCCTTCAGCGAATCGGAGCAGGACCTGGTGCTCAGGCGTGGAGAAGTCTCCGTCCCTGCCCACGTTGACCGCCAGACGGACCTGCAAGTTCGGGTTCCGATCAGCGGCTTCAGCCAACGGAGCAAAGACCTCGCTCCCGCGGCGCACCGTGAACGTCGACAGCAAGACGCTTCGTCGCGCACTGGTGAACAGCTCCTTCATCACGACGCCTGTGTCGCGGCTGACGCTGCCGGGAACGTTTGGCCCGGTCCAGACCAACTGGAGCCGGTCGAGGGTCTGCTGATTCGCCTCTCGTTCCGCGGCCAAGAGTTGCAGACACTCTGCGATGTGTGCAGGTTGCATGCCTGCGGCGTCCAACCGTGCCAAGTCGGCGCCGATCTCATCCGAAATGGGCTCGGGCACGTATTCAGCTATCTGAAGCGCCGAATATGGAGGTTTCACACGTCCTGCGGCGAGAGCGCCCGACAGGTCGAGCATGGCAACGCGTGACAGGTTGCGCAGAGGCGATTTCATAAGCCGGCGTCGTCAAAGAACTCAGTACCCGAAGTGGCGACGTTCGGAACGACGAGCGAGCGGTCCAAGTATTGGTTGAAACGCTCACATGATGTTTCAGCAATCAGCACGCAGCCATGACAAGCTGCTCCCATCAGGTATCGCTCTTCATTAGTGTCCTGCGGATTGTGCTGCGCACAGACCGGGTCGTTCGAGCAGAGTCGACCCAATTCTAGCGCGTTGCGAAAGTGCGTTTCGATCTTGCGTCCCACCTGAACCAATCCCCCCAGCGTTCCTTCCGAATCTTGTGTGCCAGTGTGAAGCAAAATTCCATAACCCGACTCGCCCGCATAGATGCGCTCACGAATCGCGCTGGCGGAATATCCACATTCCAGGGAAACAGCGGTGATCAGGAGGTGCGACAACGAATGCAGCAGGATGTATGGAGGTCCCGGGAATGTTGACTTCGAACCTGGATGGCCCTGCTGCCATGCCTGAAAACCTTGGAGCAGTTGCATCCCCCTTCTTTGCACGGCTGGACGTGAGTAAAGATCCCGGCCCTTGGGTCTGCAGCCAATCCCGAAGAGGTCCAGCATAGGCTTCATCGCGAAGCAGCGAGTGGGAAATGATGAATCGAGTGTGTGTGCTCCAGGGGTTGACTCCGTAGCCGCGATCTCGGCGGCAGCGAAGGACGTACTCACGATCCAGCACTACGAAGGTCAACCCGAATCTGGATTCCAGTTCGTCTCGCCATTGCAGAAGGACCGAAGCAGGGGAACCGACAACGATGCGTTTCACCTTTTGACGCATCAGAAGTTCACGGATAATGAGGCCAGCCTCAATGGTTTTGCCAAGACCTACGTCGTCGGCGATAAAGAGATTGACTCGCGGCAGCAGCAGCGCCTTGCGCAATGGCTCCAACTGGTAGGCCATAACCTCGATGCCAGCTCGATATGGCGACTGGAAGAGCCGCGGATTGGTGGAGGTAACTAGGTTCCACCGCAAAGAGTGCAGGAAGGCGGAGAACAATTGTGGTGGGTCAAAGCCCCGCCGACCCAGATCTGTCCACGCTGATTCTTGGATGACCTCAGCGTCAATCTCTCGCTCCCAGAGAACGCCGAGGGCAGTACCCTGCGAGTCGTCGTCCATACAGGAAAGACGTACCAAGGTTTGTTGCTGGCCGATACGGCCCGGTGGCACCACATCTTCCACCAGATGTTGACGCGCGCGAACTCGCACGACATCACCGGTTTGCGGAAGTCGCAAAGAATTTGGGCGAGTCGGCAGTTCCTCCGCGATCGGCATAAGCTCCCATCATAGAACTCCGAGCCACCGGAAGACTAACTGGCGCACCACTAACACCTGTTTGTGGGCAGCCGAGACGCCGGTCCTGTGACCTAGTAGATTCAGGTACTTGCAAAGCTAGCGGCGAAGTGGATTTTGGGCAGCTTCGCCGCGCTGTGAGTCGGGCAGAAGCCCCTTTATCGCCAGCCGCAAACTTCCCGGAAGAGGACTTCGGGACAACTTCACGTCTCGCCGGCCGAAAACCACCAATGATCCAGTGTCCGCCTTTCGGATAACTTCAGGTTTGCCCGTCGCTCGGGCAGAATACCGCGGCGGACAATATTATTTATATAGTTCGTCGTCTCTACTTCAGTCCTTCGACCACATAGAGGTAAGAGAGGGTGCGGGCGACGGTGTACAAGTAGAAGTTTCCATCCGGCGTTATGTGTCCCGAACCGACTCCGGCAACGCCGGCCAGATCGCCAGGGGCGTGCTGATGGTGCAAGCGGCGCTGACCGGTTTTCAAGTCCGCAACGTACACCTTGACTGGTGTCGAAGAAACATCGCCCACATAGATGGATTTGCTATCCAAGGTCCATCCCGCGACCGCTTCATCGGCTCGAACGAAGGATAAAGGTTGAGGCGTCTGGTCCCCGGCAAATGGAACCATCCAGTGGGCGCCCTCTTTGCGGCCCAGCACATAGTTGCCGTCCGGAGAAACCAAGGTGCCCCGGAAGCCTTCCGGCCCGAAGGGCTTCGGCGCAGAGCCGTCCAGCATCAAGGTGTAAGTTCGCGGGGCCTTTCCTTTCTCGGTGGCAACCATAATCAATCCCTTGCCGTCAGGCAGGAAGCGCAGGTTGCCAGTGTGGAACAGCTGACTATCGGCGAGGGTTATGGGTTGTCCAGCGCCGGCTGGCAGCAAGACTGTCGGCGCGGGTTGTTTCACGCTGGTTGATGCTACCCACTTATCGTCGGGCGATATGGCGAGTCCCATGCCGGAGCCTAGCCGGATAGCCGGCGAGCCATCCGTCTTTCGGAGAAAGACAGTGTAGTCCGGGCCTCCGCCTTCGCCGTCTTCTTCCAACACGGCCCATTGACCGTCCGCGGAGAGACTGCGTCCGAGCGTCCAATCGAACCAGGACAGGTCAACGTCTCGGTCCTGTCCCATGCGGTGCCCGTAGACCTCTTGCCGCGTCGCCTCGTTGGCGATCAAAACTTGCCCTTCCTTGCTGATATCGAACATCCGTAACCGGCCGGGAATGTGCAAGAGGTCTCGTAACTGGCCACTGAGATTGACCGCATAGAGCGCGCTGTTAATCCCTGCGTCGCTGCCGGTAAACCAGATCTCGTCCCCGGAGCGGGACCATGCCAGACCGGTAAGATCGCTCCATTCCTTAGTCAGCCGCGTCGCCTTGCCCGAGAGGTCTACCACGGCCACGTATCCGCGTGTATCGGAAGCATTGGGATGATCGAAAAAAGCAATCCGCTTGCCGTCGGGAGAAACCGCAACATGCGAAATGTCGCCCGTGGTAGTGGAGGAGATGGTTTTTCCGACTGGATATTCCAGCCGGCACTCGGGACCAACAAAGTGCACCACCGCCAGAGATTCCCCGTCCCGGCTCCAGGAAGCTTGCAGCACATCCCCGAGCAGTTCACGGGGTGCCCCTCCCGTCAGCGGTACCACCGAGAGCATGCCGCGCGGCACAGCGCCATTCTCTGTTTTCTGCCGCAGCGCCATTTCCCCTTTGGAGGAGATGCTCAAGACCTCACTGTCCAGCAGGTCGATGGGTCGCGACATCAGCGCGTCGGTTCGAGTGGTGTAAACCTCCTCTTTCCGAGCGCCGTTCCAAGCGGCACTGTACACAATGCTTTGCCCATCGGGAGCGAACTTTGCCCCGTAAATCGACCCGCGCTGAAACGTAAGCTGGTGAAAGTGGGGTGTCAGCACCGGCGCATTGTTCTTGGCTGCGTAGTAAGTCCCCGCCGATGCCAGCAGTATGATCACGGCCCCGGCAGCCTGCTTCCAATAAGACCTCCGCTGGTCAGTCACGGCCCGCAAACGGGAGCCGCTGCTCGACTGGTTGGAAAGGGTTTCCAAATCAAACGCCACATCGCGTGCCGAGTGGAAGCGCTGCTCGGGATTCTTCTCCAGGCAATGTTGCACTACGCGCTCCAGCGCCGGAGAAATATTGCGATTGGTTTCGTTCAAATCCAGAGGATCTTCCTTCAGGATCGCGCTCATCGTATCCGCAGCCGTGTCGCCGTGAAAGGCCCGTTTGCCCGAAAGCATCTCGTAGAGAATCACCCCAAAGCTGAAAATGTCAGAGCGTGGATCCAGCGCGACGCCCCGCACCTGCTCCGGCGACATGTATCCCGCTGTTCCCATGACCAACCCTGCCTCGGTGCCGTGGGTCGCGGTCGGCAATGACGTGTCGGTGCCGGGCTCGGCCTGAGTCAGTTTGGCCAGCCCGAAATCCAGAATCTTGACCCGGCCATCTTTCGTGACGAATAGATTCTCCGGCTTGAGGTCGCGATGAATGATCCCTTTTTCGTGGGCTGCGGCCAGTCCCTGCGCGATTTGCAAGGCGTAGTCCAACGCCCTACGCACTGCGATTGATCCGCCGCGCAGCCGCTCCCGTAGTGTCTCTCCCTCAAGCAGTTCGGACACGACGTAGGGCGAACCTTCGCTCGTGCCAATATCGAACACCGCCAGAATATTAGGATGGTTCAGGGCTGCAGTGGCGAGGGCCTCCTGCTCAAAACGGCGCATGCGGTCCGCGTCAAGCGAAAGCGCCTGCGGCAACACCTTGATCGCCACTTCACGTTTGAGACGCGGGTCACGGGAGCGATAGACCTCGCCCATGCCGCCCGCGCCGAGTGCGGAAACAATTTCATACGGACCGAGTTTGGTGCCAGAAGTAAGGGCCATGCGTGCGCGTAATTATAATCTAGGCAGCACGTTTGCGGCGGATGCGACGATTCTGGACGTGTTGTCGGCAAACAAGAAACTGAAGGACGTGTTCAGATCACTTCCGGGTTGGCGTAACACGGCCCTTATAAGGCCCCGGAGCTGTGGTATTGCTTTACATAGGGACACTTTCTTTCTAGAGAACTGAACGCATGCGAGTAAGCTAAGAGGTTGAGTCGAGTTAGCGGCAGGCAGTGTCAGGCATGCCAGATTTCTCCCAGCACTCGGCGCCAGTTCTGGCCCAGAACCAGGCGAAGGTGCTCATCGGTGTATCCCCGCCTGACGAAAGCGGCGGTGAGATCATAGACTCGTTTCTGTCCTTCGAGGCCAGCGATCACTTCGTGCGTTCCATGAACGTGGTAGCGCGGGTCAGCCTTCGCCAGCATCTCCTTGAGCATCTGA
Source organism: uncultured Acidobacteriaceae bacterium (assembly GCA_963749275.1). GTDB lineage: Bacteria > Acidobacteriota > Terriglobia > Terriglobales > Acidobacteriaceae > Acidiflorens. The sequence goes on along the minus strand of CAVVNA010000026.1, from coordinate 89,323 downwards.
GGAGCTCCCAGATCATTGCTCTCGACCCCGGCGTCCGACCCGATCCCCACGTGCTCAATTCCCACCAGGTCGCGCACGTGATCGAAGTGGTTCACGACGTCCTCTACGGTCACCGGCTCTGTGCCCTTAACCATGAACGCAATACACGTAATTCCCATGACTCCGCCCCGCTTGGCCAGCTTCCGAATTGCTTCATCCGTCGAAGTTCGAGGGGCATCCGGATTCAGTGCGCGGCAGTTCCCGTGCGACAGAATGACTGGCGCTTTGGACATCTCGCAGGCGTCCAGCTTGGTGCGATCGCTCGCGTGTCCCAGGTCCACGCCCATTCCGACCTGGTTCATACGCTCAATTACTTGCTGGCCATACTCGCTTACTCCGCCATCGTGTGGCTCGAACGCGCCATCCGCGACCAGGGAGCGGAAGTTGTAGCTGAGCTGTGAAATCCGCTGGCCATAGCCGTAGCAGGTATTGACGGCATCCACAGTTTCGAACTGCGCGCTGGATTGCAGTCCAAAAATGATGCCGTACCGACCCTGGCTCTTCACCTTTTCAAAGTCATCGGCGGAATTGATCCGCGCCAGCCATTGCGGGTAGTCGAGGAGAAAGCCGTTCCACTTTGCGAAGAGCTTTTCTGCATCATCCAGGGATGATGCGTCCAGACCAAAGTTGATTGCATTCACTCCCGAGTTCATAAAGAATTCAAAGTCGGACCGTTTGAAAGCACCCGGCTGGGACAGCCATTCATTCAGCACGCTCTCCTTATCCTTGCGGTACAGGAACTGATTGAGCATGTCAATCACCAGCCCCTCGCGGATCAGCCGCACTACGCGCTCCGGATATTCTTCATTACTTTCGGCAAAAAGCCGGTAGCGGCTCCGGAGGACAAATGGTGCAACCACTGCCGCAGAACTGGCGCGGCGAAGGAATTCGCGACGCGAAACCGACGATCGTCTCATAGGCATTCTCATTGGCCTGTGGGTGGTGGAACAGATGTCGCGAGCGGCAGGATTAATTGACTCGAGTGTTCGGCATCGTGGAAGATCTTGATGTGCGCCACGCGAGCGTCCTCCGGCTTCTCGTAGCCAATCCTGCCACCGGTGTTGTAGTTCTTTTGGAAGTTGGGCGAATTTAGGGGAGCGATGGTGAGCCGTAACCGCGCGCCCGCTGGTATCCTTCGCGCCATCCAGTAGAACTCGAAGGGTATCTCCACGATTTGATCCGGCTTCAACAGCTCCTGCTTGAACGGACTGTTACGGAACCGGGCGCGCCGGATGTCTTCGCCAAGTCTGAGCGTGGAACCGTCCGGCAGAACCATCAATATCTGAGCCCACAGGTCAAAATCGGGCGCGTCCGCCTCCACCACCAACCTCAGGCGCATCTGCCCTGCTACTTCGGTATCCTGTTCGAAGGGTTCGGAGTGAAAGGTGATAGCTCGCTTCTGAAAACCGCGGAACCGGCTCTTCAGATCCTCGTTTTCAGCGTACCTGGCGACTTCGAGTTCGGGTAGTTCGTGTGGATCATCCACAACAATGGCAGGTGGTTCCTGGCCAGCCGGGTTTTGGGAAAGCCAGCCAGAGTGGAATAAGTCCTTCGGCGTTCCCTCCGGGGCGGACAAGAACAAGGTCAAATCCTTTCCCGAGGATGCCGCTTCCAGGGTCTTGGCGTATCGCCACTCGTCTGCTCCCATCATGAAGTATGCAACTCGGTCATGCAGAAATGCAGGTTTGGGTCCACGCCCCAGGACCCAGTCGTACCAGTCAGCGTGCAACGCGTCCATGTCAATGACGGCGGTGTCGGGTATGGCTAACCCTTCGATCTCCTTAGTCGGTTTCTGCGTGCCACCATGGTCCCAGGGACCGATCACGAGATAATGCTGGCTCTCGGCTGCTGCCGGAGCATCATTGACGTGGCCTCGATAGTAGCGCAGCGCTCCGGGCTGGTCGTCATCGAAATAGCCGGTTGCCGTTAGCACCGGGAAATCCATGCGAGCATAGTCTTGGGCTTTGGGTTCCGCCGCAAGATTGAAGGACTCATCGCCTACGTGGTCGAGCCACATTTTCATGAACGAGACCTTTTGGCCGCGATCGTCAGTCATCCACCAGTCGTTCTGAGCAATCCCGATGGCATCGTCCAGTTCCCGGAAGGGACCATAGGCGGCATACTGTTCGAGCATCTTTCCCGCCCAGTAGCTTTGGTTTGCAATGAACCCTGTATTCAGCGAGCGGCCCGATGTGTAGCCCAAGATCACTGCCGACCACGCCTGCGGAATTCCGTTAGTGTTGGGCACATCCCATCCCGGATAGATCGGCACGTAAGGCGCGATGGCGGCAAGGTGGGGCGGGTGCTGGGCGGCAGTGCGCCATTGCGTCATGCCGACGAACGAACCGCCAAACATCACGACATATCCATCGCTCCAGGGTTGGGTCGCGATCCACTCCACCACGTCGTAGCCGTCGCGCCCAACCTGCAGGCCTAGATTGTCGCTCTTTACGCCGCCCGAGCGGCCGCGGCCGCGCACGTACACCTGCACGAAAACATAACCGCGCCGGGTGTAAGCGGCGACGTTGCCGCGGCGGCCACCATCAATGTCGTACTGAGTCAGGGTCAGCACTGCCGGCGCTTTGGCCTTTAGGTGGGAGGGTTTGAAAATCCAGGCCTCGAGCTGGACGCCGTCTCGCATCGGAATCATGCGGCTCATTTCGATGTCGTAACCTGGCCCGACCTCCTCCGCTCCAGCCGACGCGGCAGCCAGCAATACCGCCACCGCAATCAGTACTTTCAGGACCGATCTCATGCCCATTCTTCCTCCGTTTGCTTTTCGGCTACCGAACGTTGTTTATGTTCAGATGGCAGCGTGTAAAGACAATGCAGAGTATTGGATAGCAGCCGGGACCTGGTAATAGTAATCCGAAATTGAATGGCGCGAGGAGATTGATCCCATTTTGTTCGCATTCAAGCCAGTTCGTGAATAGTTGGCTACCCGGAAGTTATCCAGAAACGGGGTTGGGGGAGATCAACGGCAATCTCCCCCAATCCGACTCCTCGTTACTAATCCCGTGATGGCGGGACCGAACTACTTCCGGATTGCGACAACTAGCCCAGTACACATGACCTGACACTTTCCGCAGGCCAGTTTCTGGATAGCTTCGGGGTGGCCGGCATCTCGCTGCATCCAGTAGAAAAGATCGCTGGTCTGTGGGGAATCAACTGATATGATGTCCTTCGATAAAGGCCAGATGGTTCTTTTTCTGGAATTGAGTCTGAGGCCAACCAAGGATAGTCATCTTCATCGGCTAAATGGGGTCGCATTGACTGAATCAAGCCATAACGCTTTCAATCGTCGCGAGTTTATCCCCGGCGCGTTGGCTGGAGCTGCCTTCGCCGCATTGCCAATCTCTGCTTTCTCTTCTGACGATCCCGGCCTCCAGTCGGTGCTGAGCCAAATACCGAAGATGCATGATGAGAATGTGAAGCGGCTGCAGGACTGGATCGCTTTGCCCTCGATCGCAGCCGAGAACCGCAACTATCCGCAGGGCCCTGACTATATGGCACAACTCGCTCGTGATGCAGGATTCGCGAACGTTGAAATCGTGCCAACATCGGGCAAGCCCGGTGTCTTCGGCATTCTGGATGCAGGTGCGGCAACCACCGTCGGCATCTATTTTATGTACGACGTGAAACAGTTCGACCCGTCGGAGTGGTCTTCGCCACCGCTCGAAGGACGGATCGTGGACAAGGAAGGGTTGGGCAGGATCTGCGTCGGTCGGGGCGCTGTGAACCAGAAGGGTCCTGAAACGGCCTTCCTCGGCGCCCTTCATGCCTTCAAGGCCGCGGGAACAAAGCTGCCTGTAAATCTCGTGCTCGTCTGTGAAGGTGAAGAAGAGATTGGTTCGACCCACTTTCCGGAGGTTGTCCACCAACCCAAGGTCACTGCTGCATTGAAGCAATGCATGGGTGTGTTCATCCCAGAAGCGGGCCAGGACGTGGATGGAGGCATACAGATATCACTTGGCGCCAAGGGGGTAGTTGAGCTCGAACTGGTTTCCAGTGGAGAGCGATGGGGACGAGGGCCCAAACATGATGTTCACTCCAGCCTTGAGGCACAGGTGGACAGCCCCGCGTGGCACCTGGTGCAAGCGCTCAACACGCTCATCGAGTCCGATGGACACACGCCTGCTGTGGCGGGCTTTTTTGACAAAGTGAAGGCGCTTACTCCCGCACAAATGAAGATGATTCAGGAGGCCGCCGCTCGCCGCAGTGAAGCCACGGTTAAGAAGCAGTTAGGCGTTGAGCATTGGGTGCACGACACAAACTGGCTTGACTCGCTCGTGCTGCTCGAATCCAAGCCCACGATCAACATCGAGGGCTTGGTCGGTGGATACACGGGTCCTGGTGGCAAGACCGTTCTGCCGCATCGTGCCGTCGCGAAGATTGACATGCGGCTGGTGCCGGACATGACGGCCGCCGGTACACTGGCGCTTCTGAAGGAGCATCTTGCCAAACACGGCTTCGGCGATATCGAGGTCAATATGAGTGGCGGCTACGATCCGACACAGACCTCGCAGGATTCGAAGCTCATCCAGGCGCAAATTGCGACTTACCGCAAGCTGGGTCTGGATCCCGTGCTGTGGCCTCGATCCGCCGGCTCCTGGCCGGGATACATTTTCACTTCCGAACTTCTCAATCTTCCCGCCGGACATTTCGGAGTTGGGCACGGGACCGGGGCACATGCTCCGAACGAGTACTATCTGATCGATTCCACCAACCCAAAGGTTGCGGGGATTGATGGGGCTGTGCGCTCCTTCGTCGAGTATCTCTACGCTTTGGCATAAAGCAGAGCGAGATGATAATTCTCGATCCTCAGCCAAGCCAAGCCGACTCCCAACGGTCGAATCAAGGCTGGACACCTGCATAGAGGAATCGCGCCGCGCGCGGCGTTCTTGTAGAGTAAACGTCAGAGGAAGCACACGGTTGTCCGACAATCCAACTACAGTCATAGGCCCGCTTCAACGTGCGACGCAGGACTATAATTGCGCGCACGGATGACTCTAGCCTCGGGCACAAAACTTGGCCCGTATGAAATCCAGTCGCCGTTAGGCGCAGGTGGCATGGGCGAGGTGTACCGTGCGCACGATACGCGTCTGGGGCGCACCGTTGCTATCAAGGTCCTTTCCGCGGAATCTACGCGCAACCCCGAAAGCTTGTTGCGCTTTGAGCAGGAGGCCAAAGCGGCATCGGCACTGAACCATCCCAACATTCTCACGGTGTACGACGTCGGCGAAGCCGAGGGCACGCGCTACATTGCCACTGAATTTGTGGAAGGCCAGACGCTGCGCTATCTGGCTTCCGATGCCCTGCCCCTGCTGAAAGCCCTGGACATCGCGCTACAGACGGCGCTCGCGCTCGCAGCGGCGCACGCGGCCGGGATCGTCCACCGGGACATCAAACCGGAGAACCTCATGCTGCGGCCGGACGGTTATGTAAAAGTCCTGGACTTCGGCCTGGCGAAACTTGCGGAGCCGGGTTTGACGGGGGCAGAGACCGACCCCCATGCCCCCACCGCGGCCACCGCGCTGACTAAGGTCGGGCAGATCATGGGCACCTGGCGCTACATGTCGCCGGAGCAAGTGCGGGGCCAGGAGGTGGATGCGCGCACCGACATCTGGAGCCTGGGAGCGGTGGTCTATGAAATGGTGTGCGGGCAATCGCCGTTCCAGGCGTCCACCGTTTCTGACACGATCGCCGCCATTCTCAGTCGCGAACCGCCTGCCGCTTCCCACGCCGGCAAGGATGCGCCCCCGGAGCTGGAACACATCCTGGAGAAGGCCCTGGCCAAGGATCGTGAGGAGCGCTACCAGTCGGCCAAAGACATGGCGCTCGACCTGAAGAAGCTCAAGAGCGACGTTGAGATGAACAGGGTGATCGCCGCCGGCAGGCCTTCACGGCCGCATCTTCCGCCTGGCCGTCGCGACATCAACTCGGTGGCTGTCCTGCCGCTTTCCAACTACTCCCACGACAAAGAGCAGGACTATTTTGTTGACGGGATGACGGAAATACTGATTACCGCGCTGGCCAAGCTGGGCGGGTTCGAGCGCGTGATCTCGCGCAACTCCGTCATGCGCTACAAGGAGACCACCAAGTCCATCGCCGAGATTGCGCGCGAGCTGCGGGTGGACGCCTTCGTCACCGGGGCGGTCATGCGCTCGGGCAACCGCGTGCGGATTGACGCACAGTTGATTGAGCCGGATACCGACCGCCATCTCTGGGCGGAAACCTACGAAGAGGACCTTCGCGACGTGCTCGCGTTGCAGGGGCGGGTGGCCCTGAACATAGCGCAAAGCATCAACCTTCAGGTCAACCCGCAAGCTGCGGCCCAACTCGCCAGGAACGCTCCGGTGAACCCGGCGGCGCAGGACGCCTACCTTCGCGGACGCTTTTACTGGAACAAGCGTGAGGCTGACTCCGTACGCACGGGCCTGAAGTACTTTGAAGAAGCCGTGCGGGAAGACCCGAAGTACGCCCTGGGTCATGTCGGCATCGCCGATTCCTGCCTGGTGCTGATCAATTTTGGCACCGACAATCAGGACTCCTGGCTGGTGAAAGCACGCGACGCGTGCAACCGGGCCCTTGAACTCGATTCCAATCTGGCAGAGGCCCACGCTTCTCTGGGGTGCATCCATTGTATGGACCATCTGAGGCTCAAGGAGGCGGAAAAAGAATTTCAGATTTCGCTGCGGCTCAACCCCAATTACGCCACCGCGTCCCACTGGTACGCCCGTCTTCTGTGCCTGGCGGGACGGCTCGATGAGGCCCTGCTCAAGGAAAGACGAGCGTTGGAACTGGACTCGCTGTCGCCGGTGATGAATGCCTTTCTGGGCTACATCCATTACCTGCGGCGTGAGCCCGATCTTGCCATACAACATCTCCATCAGACGGTGGAGATATATCCCAATTTCTGGTTGGCCCATATATTACTGGCCCTGGCGCAGAAGCTGAAGGGTCAAACTGCGCAGGCGATCGCGGAGGCCGAAACAGCCCGCGAACTCCCCGGTGGCGGGGCTTTTGTCCTGGGCGTGTTGGGCTATGTTTATGCTTCCAGCGGCGAGAGGGGCAAGGCCTTGCAGGTGCTCGCGGAGCTCGATCGGACGGCGGCAGAAGGTTACGTTTTACCCCCTTATTACGCCACCATCTACGCCGCACTAGACCACGACCGCGCCTTTCAGTGGCTCAATCGCGGCCTGGAAGAAAGCAGTCTCTGGCCCCTGTTCCTGAAGAGTGAACCGCTGCTCGACGGACTGCGCCCGGACCCGCGCTTCGCCGATCTGCTAAAGCGCGCCGGCTTGGCTTAGGGCTGGTAGTGGCTGAATTTGAAGCGATCCCGCTTGGCGAGTGGCGATAGAATTGCCTTTTCTTTGATTCAAACTCAGCCACTACCTTAGGGCTAGCACACTGCTTTCAAATTCAGCCACTACCGACGAGTACACACACTGTTGAACCACATTAAAAGTGTCCCCCTGAAAACACAATAGAAGTGTCCCCTTTTAGAGTTCCTTCGGCGAGGAGGAATGGAGATTGGGGAGAACGGGATTGAGCAGGAAAGAACTGAGCCGAGTGGAAGTGATGGGACGAGTGCAAGCGGGCAGCCTGCGAATGCGCGAGGCGGCCGATTTGCTGGAGTTAGGTTACCGGCAGGCGAAACGGGTCTGGGCGCGGTATCGGGACCGAGGAGCAAAAGCGCTGCAGCATGGGAACTGCGGTCGCGTATCGAACCGGGCCTACCCGGCGAAGTTCCGGGCGGCGGTGCTGAAGCAGGTGCAAGCCCGCTACGAGGATTTCGGGCCGACGCTGGCGGCGGAGCATCTGGCGAGCGATGACGGCCTCGAAGTACATGCCGAGACGCTGCGGCGGTGGCTGAAGGAAGCCGGGCTGTGGCAGAGACAACGGCGGCGAAAACCGTACCGGCAGCGGCGGGAAGCGAAGGCGCACTTTGGCGAGTTAGTGCAACTGGACGGCAGCTTTCATGAGTGGCTGGAAGAACGTGGGCCGCGCGGCTGCCTGATGCACATGGTCGATGACGCGACGACCGAAGCGCTGGGATGGTTCTCCCAGGAAGAAACGATCTGGGCGGCGGCGGGAGTGTTGCGGCGCTGGATCGAACGCTATGGCGTGCCCCAGGCCTTGTACACGGACTGGAAGAACGTCTACGTACGGCCGCCGAACGCCGAGGAGCGAGAGCGCGGAGAACCGGCCGTCACGCAGTTTGGGCGGATGTGCGCCAGACTGGGCATCCGGATTATCGCGGCCAGTTCGCCGCAAGCGAAAGGACGGGTGGAGCGGGCGCACGGCACCCATCAGGATCGGCTGGTGAAGAAACTGCGGCTGGCCGGGATCGCCAACTACGAGCAGGCCAATACTTTTCTGGAGAAGCGTTATCTGGCGGAACACAATCGCCGTTACGCGCACCCCGCCGCGGCTCCGGCCGATTATCATCGCCGCCGTCCGACGGCGCGGCAACTGGACGAAGTGTTCTGGCTGGAGGAAGAACGAGTGGTGAGCGAAGACTGGGTGGTGCGCTACCACAATCGACTGCTGCAACTGGAACGGCAAAGTCAACACTGGGCGCCGGCCAGGAGTCGCGTGTTGGTGCGGGAGAACGAAGCGGGAGCCGTTGCGATTCACTATCGCGGTCAGCGTGTGGGCTTCCGCGAGTGGAAGGCTTCTACAGCGCTGGGCGAGAGAAGGGGCGCTGCCCCTTCCCCCGCGCCCCCTTCCCCGAATCGACACCGGCCGGCACCTCCGACTCATCCCTGGAAACAAGGCTGGCAGAACATGCGCGCTCCAACCTACTCTTTAGCTTGGCAGTGAAGGGACATTTCTATTGTGGAGAACACGGGGACATTTCTATTGTGGTATGACACCGACGAGTACACACACTTGACAACGCAACCAATCCAGAGTTCTAATGCGTTGCACCCAACTTCCAGAAAAGCGTGGGGGAAGAAAAAATGGCAGATGCTCAATCCAAGGGCACGATGATTCGGGGCGCTGACGGTAGCCTGTACTACATCTCCGACGACAAGATGCAGTCCTTCAAGCTTCCCGATGAGCACACCGCTGACGCGCGCAAGGCGCTGGATGATCTAGGCATGAAGGCCCAGTCCGGTCAAGTCCCGGCCCTGCATGGCGCAGGCCTGGTCAAGAGCGGTCCGACAGAGGCGGGTGCTTTTATGCCGGTTACAGACAAGCTTAAGTCCATCTCGGCGGGCGCTTTTATGCCGGTCAAAGACAAGAGTAAGTCCATCTCGGCGGGTACTTTTATGCCGGTCAAAGACAAGAGTAAGTCCATCTCCCGCAAAAAAGGCTCCTGACACGGCCCAATCAGCCATCGCCAATGCTGCTTCGGCCTCTTGTGCCGCGAATACCGCCGGCGCAAAGACCTACAAGCACGGCACGCACCGCGTGGTTTCGCCCGAGTCTACGCTGGAGCGGGTGCGCCCTCTTCTCCCCGTAATGGGCATCACCCGGATTGCCAATGTGACTGGGCTGGATACCATCGGCATTCCGGTGGTGATGGTCTGCCGTCCAAATTCACGGTCCGTGGCCGTGTCGCAAGGCAAGGGATTGACGCTGGCTGCGGCCAAGGCTTCCGGAGTGATGGAGTCGGTGGAGGGTTACCACGCCGAGCACATCGCGCTCCCCCTGAAATACTCGAGCTACGAGGAACTGCGCTACTCTCACCAGGTGGCGGATCCGGAAGACCTGCCCAAGACGTGTGACAGTCTCTTTCATCCCAATCTGCCGCTGCTGTGGATTGAAACGCACGACCTTGCCACCAAGGAGCCGGTGTGGCTTCCTTATGAGCTCGCACACTTGAACTTTACCCTGCCCGACCTTCCCGGCACGGGTTGTTTCGTCGTGAGCGCCAATGGACTGGCTTCCGGGAATCACTGGCTGGAAGCGGTAAGCCATGCCATCTGCGAGGTGGTGGAGCGCGATGCGGCAACCCTATGGTCTCTCCAAAGAGAAGCCCATCAGCAGGCTACCCGCCTGGACCTCGATTCGGTGGATGACCCGGACTGCCGGCGCGTACTGGAAATCCTGCAGAAGGCAGGCGTGGCCGTGGGTGTCTGGGACATGACCACCGAAATCGGGCTGCCGGTTTTTGCCTGCCTGATCGCCGAGCGGGAGCGCAACCCTCTGCGTCCGCTGCCGGGTGGGTTCCTTTTCGGCTGCCATCCGGTGCGCGAGATCGCGCTGCTGCGCGCGCTGACGGAGTGCGCGCAGGAACGGCTGGCGCTGATTAGTGGCTCGCGCGACGATCTTTACTGGAACTACTATGAGTTCCACGGCAACTGGGAGCATTGGGAGAAGCAACGCGACCTGTTGCTGGAAACCTCAGGCACACGCCGCTTTGAGGACGCGCCAACCTTCCACGGCGATACCCTGCTCGACGACGTCCGCTGGGAGATCGAGCGATTGCACTCCGCCGGATTCCAACAGATCCTGGCCCTGGACCTGACCAAACCGGAATTCGGCCTGCCGGTGGCGCGCGTGGTCATCCCCGGCCTGGAGCCGAAGTTCAGGGAAAAAAAATACCGGCCGGGCAAGCGCGCGAGGGCCAGGATGGCATGAACGTCCACGTGTTTACAGGTCCGACTCTCTCCGCCGCCGAGGCCTCCCAAGTGCTCGATGCGGTTTACTCTCCTCCTGCCACGCAGGGCAGCGTGTTTCAAGCGGCCTGTAAGCGCCCGCGGGTGATCGCGATCGTTGACGGCCGCTTTGAATCCGTTCCCTCGGTCTGGCACAAGGAAATTTTGTGGGCCATGGATCAGGGCATCCACGTCTTCGGCAGCGCCAGCATGGGCGCCTTGCGCGCCGCTGAGCTTGCCGCATTCGGGATGGTGGGCGTAGGCAAGGTATTTGCGTCGTATGCCTCGGGCGAGCTCGAAGATGACGACGAGGTAGCCGTTGCCCACACCGGCGGCGCCCAGGGATATGCCGCCTCCTCCGATGCCATGGTGAACATCCGCGCCACGTTGGCCTCGGCTGCCTCAGCGCGTGTGATTTCGGCCGAGTCCAAAAAGATTCTCGAAACCTTGGCCAAGGAAATGTTTTACGCCGAACGATCCTTTGACGCTCTGCTCCACCGCAGCGCGGGCCGCATTCCTGACCGGGAACACCAGGCGTTTGAAGACTGGCTGCCGCGCGGCCGGGTCGACCAAAAACGTGACGATGCCATCGCCATGCTGCGCGAGATTCGCGAATTCTTGGAAACTGATCCTGGTCCCAAGCAGGTGCAGTTCACCTTTCAGAACACTTCGGCCTGGGAGCGGGTGCTGCGGACGCAAGGCGAGGGAGCGAATGAGTCTCCCATGCCGCCGGTGATCGAAGAACTCCGGCTCACCGGCGATTTCTATCGGCGCACGAGCCGCATGGCTATGTCGCGCTTCCTGGCCGTGCGCGAGAGCCTGCGCGAACGCATGAAGCCCACGCCGGAACAGGTTGCCGCCGCGGCCGCCGACTTCCGCCGCGCCCGCGGTCTGGAGCAGGAAGAGGCCTTCCACCAGTGGCTGGCCGCGGGCGGCTTGGATCTGGGTGAATTTGCGCGGCTCATGGAAGATCAGGTACGCATCCGCTGGACGGAAGGCATATGCGAAAACGGCATCTGGACGCAACTGCTGGATCAGTTGCGCGTCGATGGAGGGTACGAGCAGCTCGCCACGCGCGCCGCAACCAAATGGGAGCTGTTGGGCCGCCGTGGCTTGCTGAACTCAACCTTGGCCTGTGCCGCCCTCTCCGAAGCCGAACTCATGCAGTGGTTCTTTAAGGACCGGCTGGGAACCGCGGTCCCGCCCGATCTCGGCCGCGCCGCCCTGGATCTTGGTTTCGAAGATTTTCGCCAGTTCCAGCGCGCTGTGCTCCGCGAATACTGCTTCCTTCAGTTCGGGGGGGCATGTCCTCAATAACTTGGAAGCGCATGGCCACTTCGCAGCCACGCTTTTCACCGGCATCGCTGGCCACCGAGAAATTCGGCGACTGGACCTCGACCCACTGGAGCGTCTCGGCATCATTCATGGTCTCGGAAATGGTGTAGGCGTCATCGTCGGAGTAGGCGGTGATCTCAACCAGATGAACGGTTTCGATCTTCGATTTCCTGGTCGGGAAGCGCAAACAGATCGTCCATCCGCGCCACAATCGGAGTTGCAACCGGGTCTCGTGGATTTAGCTGCACCGCCTCGAAAAACTGTCTTCTAGCATGAGCCCAACAAGCGGCATGTACCATTCTCGGCCCACCGATCTGATCGTACGCCGAATATCCGTCAGTTTGGAGAATGCCTTCGAACTGTCCCAGAAACCGCTTCGGTCCATCGCGCCCACGGTCTAGACGGAAGTCGAACACCACGGTTCCTCCGGGGCGACTGTATTGCCAAAGATAGGCTTGGTGATTTTGTCCTCGGCCCTCGCGTGTCTGCACATCGACTGGGGTTTCGTCGGCTTGAATTGTAACTTCCACTAATCAACTCTCTTCTCATCGCAGCGACCATAGGGATCAGCAACTCGCCGACTTTCAGAACCCAGCCATCCAGCGTGGCGCGGCTGATTTCCAAGCCGGTGTCTCTTTCCAGAATCACGCTCTGCCGATGCAGGGGAGTGTGATTGTAGTATTTGCTGACGACCGTGTCGATGACGATGCGGTCACTGGCTAGGCACTTCTCGATGATCCGTGGCAGCAGTGGGGCCGATACCACTCCAAGTTCCTCACACGACCGGCAAGCCCGTTTCTCGCGTTTCATGACCAGCACGAAGTACTTCGCCGGCTCCACATCCAATTGGGAACTCTCCTCGTAGCCGATCACCACAGTTTCTTTTCCGCAGCGTTTGCACACTCGCTGATCCGGCGTGCAAGGCAGAACACGCTCCACGCGAGGAAGGTGCGGGGGCAGCTCCTAGCGGCCTGGATGTTTAAGCTGACTCCTTGGTCGAGCGATGCACGGGCGCGTGCTCGCTCTCCGCCTGCTCGATCATTTCACTGACGACGGGCTCAAGCTCGAACAATTGCATTTGTGCGTGGGAGAGCTTTTCGCCGCCCGCTCCATACTTGTCGATCCGCATCAACCGCAACCGCTCCTCCAGCAGACGAATCCTCAGCTCCGCATATCGGTCCAGAAACGGGGTTGTGGGAACTGCCAGGAGCGGGCCGCTAGGCGGGTCTGCAAACAAGATGTGATTCGGTTCCACAGCGGCGAGCTAAAATCCCCACCTGAACTCACCGCTGCAAGCCTCGAATTCCCAGCTGTTACGGAAGGGTTTTGAGCGGGCGGAAATCACAAGTTTTCCGCTCGCCTTAAAACGCCTCGTCCCCGGCAAGTGCCGCTCCTCTCTTCAGGGCTTCCCAACGATCTCCGGACTCCTAGGGTCGTAGTCCTAATACAGGCGCATCTATTGAGGAGGGTTATGATTTCATCGAAACCAGCACCGCGTATGCCAAAGTTCGCAGTCAGAGTTTGCGGCATAGAGGTATCCAACGTAACGGTAAGGTTGGTAGTTGGGTCCGGCGGAGCACGCCATGAGATAGTTTTCGAAGATCCCATACTTGGCCTTCTCCCGCTGGATGACACGCTGCCCATCGAGCTCTGGCGATTCAAAGGGCCACTCTCTCGGCAAAATTGGAAGCGCTCGGATGTCCGGGGCCTTTATGCCGAGTTGATATTGAGCGGCGCGATAGACATTGTCGGAGCTGGTGAGGGCGAGAAAACGCCGTGCTAAGAGCTCTTTGCGGGGAACTATTTGTTAAGCTGTGGGCAGACTGTATCCGTAATTCACTTTCCTCGCCAACCATTGACCTCGGGACGGGGGTTTTGAGTGTAAACGCCTTGTTTGCGCCAGTTATCGCCGCTCCCTGCCCTACAATGCTGGTGAGCTAACCCACAGGGGATGAAAATGCCTAAGCGACGAGACATCAAGTCCACAGCGGTCGAGACGGTCAACGCGATTCCCTACAAGCGCGCCTCCAAGCTCCTGCTGCGGGAGTTCGCCTTGTTGCAGCAACGTGTTTATCCCACGCCCGGGCGAGTGGACGATCGCCCGGAGCCGCCGCCATTGCATGATCCAAGCTTCGATGTGCTCTCGTTCTATGTCAGTGGAGACGGCAGAGTCATTGCCTACGCTGGCGTGGCCATGAAGAGGATCAAGCATGCCGGGGAAACACTTGATATCGCCGGCCTGAGCTGCGTCATGACCGATCCGGCGTATCAAAGGCAAGGTTTAGGTTCGAAGGTTGTCGCCGCGGCCACCCGTTGCATCGAACGCAGCAATCTGGATTTCGGTGTTTTCACGTGTGACCCGCCGCTTGCCCGCTTCTACCAGCGGGCGGGAGCATGGTCGGTCGCCCCCGATGTTGTGCTGGCTGGCAGCCGCGATGAGACTGCGCTGCGCAGCGACAGATTAGACAAAGTCGTCCTGCTGCGGTTGTTCTCGGAGCGTGCCACGGCATCGGCATTCGCCCATTCGACAATCGATCTCGAACTGCCGGTTGGCCAGTTCTTGTAAGCAGAGATCGTTACAATCGCTTGAACTCCGTGTGGGACTTCGCCGATGAGAATCCTGTCACCAGCCTTATCCCGGCCTCGACCCTTGCCAGGCCTGCCGGTTTTGAGCGGATTTGTCGGACGCCATGTGTGCGGAGTAGGCCGTTTTTACGTGCTTACTTTAGCTTGGCCAGCGATTGTCCTCTGGACGTATTTCGCGCCCTAAGCCGTGGAGTATGATGAGCGGAAAATGAAGAACACCGCCGTCTTGCTCCTAAGTACTCCTATGCCGCTCGCTCGCAAAGGCGTGGTGGCGGAAATCTCCCAATTCCTGATTGGGCACAACGGTAGCGTCTTGCACAGCGACGATCATCTGGACAGTGGCCGCGACTTGTTTCTATCAAGGCTGGAATGGGATATGGAGGGGTTCGATATTCCAATCTCCGATTTCGAGCACTACTTCAAGCCGGTGGCCGAACGTTTCCGGATCCACTACAACCTGGCATTGACAAACTACCGCCCCAAGATCGCCATCCTGGTTTCCGCCTATGACCACTGTCTTGCCGACCTGCTGTACCGGCACAGAACCGGCGACCTGGCGTGCGACATCATCATGATTATCAGCAACCACCCGACCGCCAAGCGCAGATGCTCGGGTGGTTCAAGGAGGAGGCAGCGTGGGCCTCGCGTTTAAACCGCTGCAGGGCTCTTGGGTCATGCGCCAGATTGTCGGGAAGAACGTTCAGAGCAACACGTCGTTTCAAGCGGATATCTTCGGCTTCGTACACCACTCCCATGCCACCGGCGCCGAGCTTCCCGATCACGCGGTAGTGCGAGATGGTTTGGCCGATCACTGCAGCAGAATCCTACGTCCGTGAAACTGGCAAGTCAATCAAAGCGGTTGGAGTTGGGAGCAGCTCAACAGGATGGTTGTTGTAACATGTTGCGAACGAGCAGGACGCGAGGTACATCGCAACGGGCTACTCTGGAAGGATATCCACTAACTGTTCGCTTAGACAAAAGTAGTTACAGCGGCCGTGCCCGTCGCAGGTCACTTACCTGCGTAAGTTCGCGGTGAGCCAACACCGGCGCATAAATTCCAGCCGACCGCGCACTGGCTGGCGCCTGCGGTGATGTCGAAGAAATCGGCTGCGTACTCGGTCGGATCGGCTAACTCCCCGTAGATCCGGGTGAGCTCGTCCATGCTCGACTGCTGCTTGTTGCCGGCGGCGTTCACGATGCCGGCAAAGGTCGGCGAGGCCCAGCTTGTGCCTCCGACCTTATGCCAGCCTCCCTTGAGATAAATGGGCGCACAGCAGAAATCAGAAGCAACATCTGGATATCCACGTTGCGTGCCGACGATCTCGGCGATGCCGCTTTGATAGCTCGGGATAAGCTCGTATGGACTGATGTCGCCACCGCCCCCGACCTTGCCTGAGGAGTAGTATTCCTCGGTCACAAACTCGCCCTTCTTGCGTTTGAAACGTGTGCCTCCCACCGACACCACATTGGGAGACGCCCCCGGATAAATGCTGACGCCTATGCCATTGTCACCCGCAGCGGCAAAGTAGACAACTCCCGGAGTGGTGAAGTATTTGTCCCAACTTGTTTCTTCCTCAACTTCGGGGTCGCCCCAGCTCATGCTGACGACGCCGCCTCCATTTTCGGCCACGAGTTCTGACGCGAGCTGGACGGCTGCCCAAGTCGGGTCGGTCTTGACCTGCACGGATTCGACCAAGAAAAGCTTGGCTTGCGGAGCCATGGCATGGGCCCACTCGATGTCTAATGCCTCCTCCACTTCCCAGTCCGAATAGACCGGAGGCTTGGTCGTGCCGGGCCAAGTAACCGTCAGGTCAGCGGCCGCTATGCCGTAGTAACTGGAAAAAGCTGCGAGATCGCTTGCTGCAGTCGGGTAGTCGCCAGCATCCACGATGGCAATTGCGCCCCAGCCGCCGCTCGGTAGATTCGTACTCGTCGCGACAGGGCAGCCGGCGGGTCCGGTCACCAACTGGTAGACGCAGGCAAGGGATCCCGGAGTCTCCACGCCGGAAGGCGGTCCTGCTTGGTTCGGGACATCAGTGTCAACAAAGAAATAATTTGTGTGATGACGACCGGGCCGCGGAACGCTGGAATCCGGGATGATGATGCGGTGTCCGTCGAAAACGGACTCAGTTCGGGCTTGAGCGAAAGCCGGCAGGGAAGCTACCCCAAATCCAAATGTAAATCCCAATCCGACGAGGAGCGCAACCCCGATCCCAATCACTGAGATACATTTCATTCGTGGACTCCCCTAAGCGGTGGGCGATTTAGCCGGAATTTCCTTTTTGGCTCCGAAAACGACGCCATTATACGCCCGTCTCGCCTGATCGCGACATCGCGAAACGTATCAAATAAATCCCGATATCGCTCATTGAGGGGTTTTGAGCGCTATCGCCTGATAGCGTCAGTTGACAATTTTTGTGCAAGCAGGTCAGGGATGCTTGGAAGATCGCCACGCTATTGCAGCTTCGCGTACTCCGCTTTGGCTTCCGTCAAGATGGGGATGTCGGGGTCGGCGTCTTTCCAGAGGGTGAGGAAGTCCTGGTATGCACTCTTCGCTTTGGCGGTATCGCCCTGCATGGCATAAGCGCGAGCCATTTGGAGACGGGCGAGCGAGCCGAGCAGGAAGTTCTGCACGATTCCGGTATGGTCGAGGAACTTCTGGAATTCGGCGGCGGCGGCGGGACCATTTCGCTGGACAAGATAGGTCAGGCCGCGAATATACGCGGGATACATTAAGCCAATGCCTCCGGGAGGAGGTCCCCCGAGTTCGTAGGGAAGCGAGGGCTCGAGCGTGACGATCGCCCGGTCGGGCGCTTGTTGCGCCATCGCAATGGATGCCTCGATCACAGGAAACCAGTACACTTTTAGATAAGTGTTGCTGGGTTCGGACTTTTCGAGTGCCTCGAGGATGGTTCTCGATTGAGAGGTTTCGCCGGTGCGCGCCAGCGCCAAAGCGGCGAGGACTTTGACATCACGCCCGGGAGCGAGCGCTAACGCTCGGGCGACGGCTTGCCGGGCAGCAGTGACGTTGCCTAGCTCAGTCTCGCGCAGCGCCTGAAAGACGAGCCACAGGGCCCCGGTTTCTTTGGCGCCCGCCCGCACGGCCGAGTCGACAGCGCGCCGGGAGAGGTCGCGCGCTTTTTCTAGGCGGCCATAGTAGGCCTGGGTATCGGCGTGGGTGTTGAGTATCTGGTCTTCTTCGCCGGGGCGGCCAGCCGCCCATGCGACCTGGCGCTCCATTTCGGCAGTGTCCCCGGACAGAAATGCCAAGGCATACAGATTGGACCGAATGATCCAGCCATCGAAGTTTTTCTGCTGGGCCTCCTGGAGCGTCTGGTGGGCGTCCTTGAGCCGATTGACGTTCATGTAGTTGCTTGCCTGGTTCCCATAGCCAACGATCGTGGGTTCCAGCTTCTGCTGTGCTTCGGTCTCCGCGATCGCTTTGTCGTATTGGCCCAGAGCGGCATAGATAAAACCGAGATTCCCGCGAGGAACCTGGTCCCGCGGATAGCTTTTCGCCCACAGTTCGTAGGCTTCGGTGGCCTTCTCCACTTCGCCCGTCACATACTGAAAGTAGAAGGCGGAGATACGGTACCTCTCGCGGTCGCTGACCCGGTCGCGCAGGTCATAGGCTTTCCTGGCATAGTCTGCCGCGAGACTCGCCTGTCCAAGATTCGAATACTGGACGGCCAGACCGACATCGGCCATGGCGAAGTTGGGGTCGAGTTCGAGGGCGCGCTTCATGAACGGAACGGCTTCGGCGTCGCCCTTGGTGCGGGCAGTCGTGATGCCCATGCTGTACGCCTTCAGGGCTTCGAGCGAGGGAGTGGTGGCTTCCACGGGCACGTCGAACCTCTGCACCGAGGCAAGCGATTCGCCCAGCCTTGCACGCATGGCGGTGGCCGCGGTGGTGAGCGCCTTGAGCACTCCTTCTTTGCCGGGGGCTTCCGCCTGCTCTTTAGCGAGATTGTCGCCGGTATTGCAGGCGACCGCATCGAGGCCGACGATGTACTGGCTGCCGAGGTTGGAGATGGATCCGCCGAGGACGGCTTTGCTGCCGGTGCGGAGGCAGAGTTCCCGGGCAACGTCCGCAGTGACATGCTCGGTGGGGGCGCGGCCCATCAGCTTCAACGTCTCACCGACTTTGCGGTCGGAAAGAATGTTGAGGTAGGGAGACTGTTCGAGATCGACCGCGAGGGCCTGCTTGAGGGTGCCGTCGAAGACCGGGTCGCCGGTGGAGTTGATGAAGTCGGCGAGGACGACCGTGTCTTTCTCGGTGAGCGGCGCAGCTTTCGTCACCGGCGTCGCGGGCCGCGAGCGCATGTAGAACGCTCCGCCGATGGCAGCCACGACGAGTATTACGGCGGCGGGAACGAGAATCTTCCAGAGTTTTCTGGGCGCGACAGGAGTTTCGGCGGCTTTTTCAGCAACTCTTTCGGCGGCTTGCACTGCGCTCGATGACGGAGATGGAGCAACGGCCGGGGAGGAACCGGATGCTGACGATGGTGGCGGCGGGAGCGGAGGGCCGGACTCCTGTGCGACCGCCACTGTCCCTGAACTCGCTGGCACACCATGCCGCGATTCCGTTTCCCGTTTCAGCCGCTTTAGGTCGGCCCGCATCTCTGACGCAACCTGATAGCGCAAGTCGCGATCTTTCTCCATCGCTTTGTTGATGATCCGTTCCAGTTCGGGCGGAATATCACGATTGAAACGAATCAGCGGGGGCGGATCAGAATCGAGGATGGCTTTAAAGATGACTCCCGAACTTTCGCCATGAAAGGGCAATGCCCCCGTCGCCATCTCGTACAGCACAGCACCGAAGGAGAACAGATCACTCCGCGCATCCAACTCTTTCGCACGAACCTGCTCCGGCGACATATACGCTACCGTGCCGAGCGCAGAACCGGGACTGGTCAGATGATCCGCGTCCAGTGAACCCGTTTGCGTGTTAAGAGAAGCAACCTTGCTCGAAGAACTGGCTGTGACCATGACCTTCGCCAGTCCGAAATCCAGAACCTTGGCGTGTCCACGCTTGGTGACGAATATGTTTGCGGGCTTGATGTCGCGGTGGACGATGCCTTCGGAGTGCGCCGCATCCAGTGCATCCGCAATCTCGATGGCGAGCGACAGAATCAACTCGGTTTCCATCGGTCGGCCAGCAATGCGATGCTTCAGCGTCAGGCCACCCAGAAACTCCATGGCGATGAATGCCTGTCCGTCCTGCTCGCCAATGTCATAAATCGTGCAGATATTGGGGTGATTCAGTGCGGACGCGGCTTGGGCTTCGCGCTGAAACCGGGCCAGCGTCTGCGGGTCGCGAGCAACGTCATCGGGCAAGAACTTGAGGGCTACAAAACGATGGAGCCGGGTGTCTTCCGCCTTGTACACAACACCCATGCCGCCCCCGCCGAGTTTCTCAACGATGCGGTAGTGCGAGATGGATTGGCCAATCATGGAATCGTGCAATGGTAGGCGTGATGCGAGGGCAAGTCAATGAAAGCCGTGGAGTTGGCAGAATCTCAGAAGGTCGTATTTCCGACGGTCTTTGTCCTTTGGTTATTTGCTTGACTTTGGGGATATGCCATATGGTCGCTAAGTAAACAGCGGTCTCGTGGGGAACCGCGAAGTTAACAATACTTGGAGGCCGCTTGGCGTCCTCCGCCATCGCTGTGTTTCCCGTCAGTGCTGTACCTTTTCGCCTACCTAGGCGAAGAAATTTCGAGGTAGTTTGCATGAAGCACCTGTGCCGGATGATCGTACTGCTCGTGATCGCTCTCGCGCCGAAGTTTTCTGCTGGCCAAGCGGGTTACCAGGTTGTCTCCGTCGAAGACGGAGGAACGATCCGGGGAACGGTGCGGTGGCAGGGAGCCTTGCCTCACCTGGTGGCCTACGATATCAACAAAGACCAGGAGATCTGCGACCCGCAGGGTCAGAAGCATCGTGACCTTGAACGGTTGCTGGTCGCCCCGAACGGTGGCGTCGCCAACACGGTCGTGTTTCTCAGGAACATTACCCGTGGGAAAGCGATGGATCTACTCGTGACGCGCCGCTTCCTCAATCAAAAGAACTGCCGCTACGAACCTCACATCCTGCTGGTACCGGTGCAAGCGACTTTAACCGTCAAGAGCAGCGATCCCTTGCTGCACACCGTGCAAATGTCGGGGAGCGCGGATTACAATTTCCCCTTTACAGCAGAAGGGCAGGAGTTCACACATCCCATGATCCGCGACGGCGCCGTCAGCCTGCGCTGCAATGTACATGTTTGGATGAATGGCGAAATGATGGTAGCGCGGCATCCCTACTATGCGGTGACCGATCAGGACGGCAACTTCGAGTTGACCCGGGTTCCTCCCGGCGATTACGAAATTGTTGCCTGGCATGAGGGATGGAGGGTGGTTGGCCAGAACGCTCTCTATGACATCGCAACCCAAGTTCGCGTGAACCATCCCGTTTTCTCCGATCCCGTAATCTGGAGCAAGCCGGTAACGGTTCCGGCCCGCACGGCGGTAGAGGTGAACTTTACCCTCGAGCAACGCACCCGGCAGATGCCCCAAGGGCATTGAGGTTCTAGCCCAGATTGTTGGCGTAACATCGCGATTTCACTCATTGTGCCGCAAAGAGGCGAACAGACAGCGCAAGCTTGTGCTAACGCCTGGTTTCAACAGTTACGAATTTCCAAGTGCAGAGGTGAAACGGATGACGGCCCGAAAAAGAATGGCCGCCATAACCACTGCAGCTTCGCGTACTCCGCCTTGGCTTCCTTCAGGATGGGAATGTCGGGGTCAGCATTTTTCCAGAGGGCGAAAAAGCGGTCACTGCGGCAGGCCCATGCGTTTGAGTAGATCGATGTAGCGTGGATCAGCGTGAAAGGGCTGTAAGAAATCTTCGATCTTTACGTATTCCATGCGGCCCGCCCGCTCCGCGTAACCTTTTTCCAGCCACTCGAAGGTATGGTCGCGGTCTCCCATCAGCCCGTAGTAGCGCGCTATCTCGTTGGGTGAGACGTACTCCCTCTGCGACTCGTTTCTCAGTACCTCGATCAATGCGGCGCACGCCCCCTTCAGCTTCGCCTTCCGATATCCAGCGGCGAATGCCTCGGCCCATTCCGGGCGCCCGTTCTTCTTCATCTCCATGGCCCAATCCGCCACAGATGCGTCCTGATTTCCCAGGCGCCAGTACACGCTGCCGCGGTATCCATAGTAGCCCGGAAATTCCGGATTGGCGGCAATGAGCCTGTTCAACTCCGCTAGGGCATCATCATAGCGGTGCATGTCACTCAGTATCCCCGCGTGATTCGCGTTAATCTGGGGCGAAGCAGGATCGAGCGCCAGAGCCTTCTCAATCTCAGCCAGTGCCTCCTTGAGTCGGCCCAGGTTCTGTAGCAGAAGCGAGTACCAATGGTGGGATGTGGCGTCGTTCGGGTTCAATCCAATCGCCTTGCGATACTCGGCTTCTGCTCCCGCCCAGTCCCAATCTGCCTCCTCCTTCAAGACTGCCAGGGCGGCGTGCGGCTCGGCCAGCGTGGGATCGAGTTCGATCGCCCGCTGCACTGCACTGCGAATCTTGGGCGAGGCTTCACCGTTGGAAATCCATCCGCGATCAAAGAGAAGTATGTACGCATCTGACAGCCCGGCATAGGCCTGTGCGTAATTTGGATCTTTGGCAAGCGCTTGGTTGAATTGATCTAAGGCCTTGTAGAGGCTCTCGCGCGTGCGCTGCGCGAGGTAAAAGCGTCCTTTCACATAGAGCTGGTAGGCCTCGGCATTTTCGGTGGCATGCTTCTTCTCTTCGCCACTGCCACTTACCTTCATCCGCAACTGGCCGGAAATGTCGGAGGCAATGTCGTCTTGTACGGCAGCGATATCGGAGGCTTTGCGCTGGTACTGCTCACCCCAGATCTGCGAGCCATTGCTGACATCTACCATCTCGGTCTCGACGTTGAGCGTGTCTCCGTGTTGAGTCAGCCGGCCCACAATTACCGCTCCTACCTTCAGGTCGCGCCCGATCTGTAGCGGATCCTGCTGGGCCAGCCGGTAGCGGAAAACCGTAGTGCGGGCCATCACCCGCAGCCCCGGCAGCCGCGATAGATGGTTGATCACTCCTTCCGTGATGCCGTCCGCGAGATAGTCCATTTCTGAGTTTGACGTGGCATTTGCCAGCGGCAATACCGCCACCGAATCAATCGCACTCGGCGTTCGGTGCAGGAAGTAATACCCGCCGGCTGACATCGCGAGCACGAGGGCAACGACGGCTCCAAGCACGACCCATGGTTTCCGCCGGGCCGGTTCAGCGGCTGCGACACTGGAGCTGGGAGGTCCAGCGGCAACCGTTCCGCTCGTCGATGTCGCGAGAACAGGTGCGCTTGGCGTGGCCGGGATGGTCCCCGGCGCTGCGGAAGTTGCTGCGACCGGCTTTCCGGCGCTGCTCACGGGAATGCCTGGTTCCGTAGCCGCCACTACCGGGCTGCGACTGGAATCGGTGTCCCTCTTCAGGCGCTGCAGTTCAGCCCGCATTTCTGAAGCGTGCTGATAACGCAATTCGCGGTCCTTCTCCAGCGCCCGGTTGATGATCCGTTCCAGTTCTGGCGGTAAGTCCGGATTCAGCCGAACTGGTGCGGCCGGGGCACGGTTAAGGATGGAGTCGAAAATCATCGCTGTACTATCTCCGCGAAACGGCACCGTGCCTGTAGCCATCTCATAGAGGACCGCGCCAAACGAGAATAAATCCGTGCGTGCGTCCAACTCCTTAGCCCGCGCTTGTTCCGGTGACATATAAACGACCGTCCCCAAAGCTGCTCCCGGACTGGTAAGAAGTTCCTCGCTGATTACCGTCGGTTGGGCCGATGCCGTTGCCGGCAGCACGCGGCCCGAGAGGTTCGTAACCTTTGCCAGTCCGAAGTCAAGAACCTTCGCGTGCCCACGCTTATTGACGAAGATATTGGCTGGCTTGATATCCCGGTGAACGATACCGGCCGAGTGCGCGGCATCGAGCGCGTCTGCAATCTCGATGCCTAGCGATATCACCGTGGCCAATTCCATCGGGCGATTGCCGATCAGGTGCTTCAGGGTCGCGCCGTCGAGAAACTCCATGGCGATGAACGCTTTCCCATCCTGCTCACCGATGTCAAAGATCATGCAAATATTGGGGTGATTGAGCGCAGAAGCAGCCTCGGCTTCACGCTGAAAACGTGCTAGCGCTTGCGGGTCTCTCGCTACTTCATCAGGCAGAAACTTGAGTGCCACAAAACGGTGGAGTCGGGTGTCCTCGGCCTTGTACACAACACCCATTCCGCCACCGCCCAGCTTCTCGACGATGCGGTAGTGCGAGATGGTTTGGCCGATCACTGGCGGGAAATGTTACGTCTCTTGACCGGGCAAGTCAATCAAAGCGGTGGAGTTGGCGGCATCTCCAAAGGGCTGTTGGCGTAACGTCGCGATTATCGCTCCTTGATGGGGTTCTGAGCGTTATCGCCTGTGGGTGTTGAAAAAGTCACTGTGATTAGCAGCGGAGTGATAGCGTAAGCGTGGTAAAAGGAAGAAATCCTTTTCCATGTTCTGCTGGATCACCATTCTCGGAGGCGTGCTAATCATGATGGGTTGCCATGACCGCTCGGAAGCATTGTTCTACTACTTCGTCTGGAAGATCACGTTCAGGAAAACCATTTGCTACGACTGATCGAGAAGCACATCAGCTTTGCCTTTGTGCGCGAGCGACTGAAGGCGAGCTACAGCGAGATGGGCCGTCCCTCGATTGATCCGGAGCTACGGACCAAGCTACCATCGTCGCGTATTTCCACGGGGGATCAATGTATCATGTTGCAACGGATGCGATTCGTTTGAAGGGATTGAAAATGGGAACTGCCATTCAATTTTAAGCAGGACAAACCATTCGGATTTTAGGTCTCTCTTAAACCCTGGCTGAGAAAGTAAACCCTTACTGAAAATGGAGGATTACCATGAGCGACACGAACTCCAGACCATCCATCCAGCTACCCAGTGACTTCTTATTCGGGGAACTTCGCCCGGATCATTCTAAGCCCGCCCCATCTGCACCGCCCCCGCCCCTTGGTCCACTTTCTGCATTTGTTGGAGATTTTGTCGGGAACGGCTTCAACACCATCTTCCGGCCCGATAGTGCCGCTACGCCGACCATACTACCGAATCCAGTTCCCCCACCCCCGCCTCCGCGGGACAATATCCTGGAACTAAACCTGACCTTTGAGAACCTCTCTTTTTCGAAGAGTCTGGGCACAGTTCCGAATCGCGGCACGGGGGCGCAGCCAGACGCTTTCCTCAACGGAGTGCCCTATCTGCAGACCATCAACGATATTACGATCCACGGCGAAAGTGTCGCGATCCACTTCGGAACCCGGTATGTGGATTCACGTGCCCGCGACCACGATCCCGCAGCTGGGGGAAACGGTCACGCGCATGGCCTCCATTCCCCACGGCACAACCATCGAGGCTCAAGGACTCGTTGCGGCCGCGACGCCTGGGCCACCGACGATCGCCGCAGTGGACATCACACCATTCGTAACGGGTAGTAATCCGGTCAAGAAGGTCCCGTTCGCCAGCCAGACCGCCAGCAACCCGAACACGCACAGAATCCCTCAAGATCTGGGCCCGTTTATCACACGCGGCACTATCACGCAGGCCATGCTGGACGATCCAAACAGTTTGCTGCGGGCTCACATCAGCAAGCAAAAGATCATCAGCACAACCACCATCTTCATTTCCACCGCCCCGCCGGACGGCCCCGGGACCAACGTTGTCCGCCATAATGGTTGCGGGGAGATTGGAAGTTCCAGATGGTGAGCTGTAGGCGATAGGAGTGTTCAAACAAGTCGTGTAACCGCCCGCCGTTGGCACGGCTCCGCTATCGCAATTAGCCGAGATTTGGAGCGCCTCGCCGCCTAACCCAACGCCTACCCCGCCACCTTGTTCCTGATCCGTTCGGATGCTGTGATTCACGGAAACGAGCGTTCCCGGCCAGAAAGCGAGCAGGCCGCCGTAATTGCCTACATTGACGCCGTAAGCCGTGGTTGAGGCTGATGCGGTATCCGTATAAGTGCAGATGAGTCCGCCGTTGATGGTGCAGGCTGAGGCTTGCGCAAGTCCAGTGGTCACAGAACCGCAAGCTGTCGTCGAGCCGCCGCCGCAACCTCCGGGGTACGGGCTATTCGAGCCGGTACGAATCACGTCGTAGGTGATAACGTCGGCTGCGTTCGCCACGCGCGGCCAATTGACCACGGGTGAATCGCTTCCCGTGGATGCGTAGCTGAGGTTGGGCAGCGGCGAGCTATGCGTGCCCGCCGTCGTGTCGTTGACCACGATATAGTACGTGTAAGCTACGGAGCCCGAACCGCCGCTCGCAAAGTTGCCATTTAACCCACCTTGGCCGGCAACCTGAGCCGACGAATAGATGCTCAGTGACCCAAGAATTACGCCCGCTTGCCCTGTGCCGTAGTAAGGGGACTTCTGAGGTGAGGCTAGGTTCTCACCGGCATTTTCGGAATAGACGTTTCTAACGAAAATGCCTTTCCCAATCCCGCTCGTCTCAACCGACGCATGGAATTGCCAAAGTCCCGAAGCCTGGCAGACCGTGTTATCAATGTACAAGCCGTTATTGCTGTAATCGGTGACGCAGTTCGAGCCGTTGGCCGTGAAGTTCGAGTCTTTGATGTTGATAACAGGATGACCGTTTGAAGCGAATACAAATGATCCTGTCCAAGTGGCGCTTGAGTTCATTGAGTGGGCGTTGTTGTTGAATTTCTCGATGGTCGTGTTTTCGTCGTCCCACACGTCGAAGAAGTTGTTGAACTGAGCGCTACCGGCGATGGCGTCAGTGATACCATCGAACTTCGTGTTTTCGGCGTTGTCGAGTACCGCGACATAGGCTAGAGCGACCACGCCGGGGGTCGCTTGCGATGCGATGGGATAAGTGTAGGCAACCCGAAACGTCGTGGATGAACTGGTACAGGCTGCCGCCGACGATCCCGAACCGCAATCGTGAACGATGGAGTCTCCCCAATAATGGGCGTCGTCGGTGAAAAGTACCGTGACCATATCGCCGGGGCGGAAGTTGTGTGCGGAGGCTGTCGTGATCGTCTTGTAAGAGCCATTGGCATCGGTGTTGGTAATAAGCACGCCCGCAAACGCCGACCCTAGCGACGAAATGGCAACTGGCGCGGCGAAGTTGATACCGGAGATCGTGTTATCCGCGTAATCGTTGGAGCTAACCTGATCTCCGACCTGTAGGCAGGCCGCGCGCCCCATGCAGTTAAACTCTGCGCCGTCCCCCTTGAGTGCGGCTTCGCTCGCGTGCCAGAACAAAGTGCCGTAGATGTTATAGATGTTGATGGATGGCGGCCAACCGGGACCGCCCGCCGGAATGGTGACGTTGCAGTGCGCGTTCTGCCAGGTCGTGGTGTTCGTGCCACACGCCACGTTGACAGTTTCCTGCAACCCGGATGAAGCCGAGCCGATGATGTAACTGGAGTGCGAAAAGAACGGAACGAAGGTGATCGTGCCAGACGACGTACCCGAGGTGCAGGTTCCAGCAATAGGATTTAGCTTGTTCCCAACTGTTTCGCTTTTGGCGCCGTCTGAAATGTAAACCTGATACAGACCTGTCGTGGTATCCACTCCTACCGGGCAAGGCGTCAAGGTGACGGTGTTTGAAGTTCCTGCCGTCAATGCTGCGGTCAGGCTCTGCGACCAGTTCTGCGCGGTAGTGACGGAGGGGACGCTGGAAGAGGCGAACAGATTCTCGACAGTTGGGAAGATCGCCGTGAACAGGAACAGGATGGAAAATATTTTCAGCTTCATCGCTAAACCTCAACCCAGTCAAAACCACCGCTATTACTGACGAGGGGAACTTTTCGGTCGAATCAGTTCAATCCAGCAGCGGGTACCTTTGATCGGGCGCCAGCATAGCTTTTTTAAAGGATTCTTGTCCAGTGTTTCCCGGCTGGATGTCGCAGGAAAATGCCTGTTATAAAGGTCTCAGAAGGTATACTGGCTGACCATCTCCTGCCGAGGTGAAACAGGGGGCGAAAGGCCGCATAAAATGAAGCTGCGGATTGCACCCTTTTGAGACGTGCCAGTTAACGATTTGAAGTAGTGTTTGTGTAAGCGATTTGTAAACGCTGTCCAGCGTGCGGGGAGCGATTTGTGCGCCGCGATGGCTAATCGCCCTCGGTCGGATGGTTGCAACGAAGCTCGGCGCAACCCGTAATTTGGACGTGATCAATCCGCAACGTCGGGTTCCTTCTTGTTCTTGTTGCCCTTGCCCACGATTTTCTTGCCCAACCTCCCTATTCCCTTTGCGCTTCCTTTTCCGATCTTGGCCGCGCCCTTTCCCGTGCCGACTCCGACATCCTTGGCCGCACCACCCGCGCCTTTGCCCAGATCAGCAGCTCCTTTGCCCGGGTGCAAGGTAACGAGATTGCCAGCGGCTCCCGCAGTGCCTTTGCCTAGGCTCTCAGCCCCCTTGCCAGCACCTTTGCCAATGTCCTCACCGCCCTTCCCGATCTCCTTGCCGGAGCTAGGCTCAACCTTTTGCTTCTCGCTCTTCTGCACGGATTGCGTTTGGGAGGTCTGCTGATCTTGAGGCGGATGAGATGGTCGCGCAAATGCGGGCAGACTCAAAAAAACCAACATGCACGCCGCCGCAAAAATCGAGGTGAATTTAGCCCTAATTCTCATTTTCTCTCTCCCGTTAAATTCACACCCATATAAACACTCTGATGATGGCGGCAGGGAAACGATTCGCAGCAGCCTTCGATCGCAGGCGCAGCTTCTGGCGAAGGGTGTTAATCTCAGCAGACGGCAAAATCGCATAGCGTTCTCCTGCACAGGGCTCTATGACCAATGTAGGCGACCGTCGCGGTAGCCTGTCGGGTCGTTTTCAATGCGGGCGTTGGTGAAGGGGGCTGCGACCTCTTGCGGCGGGCTGGGAACCGCAAGCAACTCTTGCAGCCAGTGGCACCCCGTCGGCCCTGACAGACTGCGGCAAGTGCGCCTACGCTGCTCTTCGCCGACTGTTGATCGCTTCGAGCGCAACTCGATGTCTCGGATTGAAGACAAGAGCCAAAACTGACCCGACACCCAAGCCCCCCAAGAAGAAAGTGACGGCAGAATGCAGATCGTATTCACTTTTCGTTGCATTTTCCATAAGCACCTCGCTCCATGCGCTCTTGCAAATACGAAGCGGCGAACAACTCAGTAGGCTGCAAGAACCGTGCCACTTTGCCAAACGCCCTTTGTTTCCCTGCCGATACACCACTCACGGGGATCACGAACAAGAAACTTCTACCGCTTCGAACGACAAAAGTTCTCGCTGCCCCTCGTTGACTCGGCTTCCTTACATCCTTACTATTGCACCCTGAGTCCCAACGCCCGCTCATGATCGGCCAAACCGTTTCGCACTACCGTATCGTAGAGAAACTCGGTGGCGGCGGCATGGGTGTGGTCTATAAGGCCGAGGACGTAAAGCTGCACCGCTTTGTCGCCTTGAAGTTCCTGCCTGACGAGATTGCTAAGGATGCGCAAGCTCTAGCCCGCTTCGAGCGGGAAGCGCAGGCCGCTTCCGCCCTGAATCATCCGAATATCTGCACCGTCCACGAAATTGACGAGCAGCATGGGCAAGCCTTCATCGTCATGGAGTTTCTGGATGGAGTGACGCTGAAGCATCGGATTGCCGCCCGTCCGCTGGACACGGAATTGATTCTGTCGCTGGGGATTGAGATTGCGGACGCGCTCGACGCGGCGCACTCCGAGGGCATCATCCACCGCGACATCAAGCCCGCAAACATCTTTGTGAGCAAGCGTGAGCATGCCAAGATTCTGGATTTTGGGTTGGCGAAACTGACGCCCTTTCGCAAGCTAGCCGTTAACGCGGCGGGAGCAACGGCCCCAATGACTGCGGTGAGCGAGGAGCACCTGACCAGTCCGGGGGCTGCGCTCGGCACCGTCGCTTATATGTCGCCGGAACAGGTGCGCGGTAAGGAACTGGATGCGCGCTCAGACTTGTTCTCTTTTGGAGTGGTGCTGTACGAAATGGCAACGGGCACAATGCCATTTCGCGGCGATACCTCGGGAGTGATTTTCGACGGGATCATGAACCGGGCTCCGCTGCCGGCGTTGCGACTGAACCCCGACTTGCCGGCCAAGCTGGAAGACGTCATCACCAAGGCGCTGGAGAAAGACCGCAACCTGCGCTACCAGCACGCCTCGGAGATGCGCAGCGATCTGCAACGGCTGAAGCGCGATACAGAGACGGGACGAGCCATAGCGGCGAGTTCGGGCACGGTGGCTGCGGCAACCGAGAGCGGAGCGAGAGCGGGGCAACCCGGAGCGGGGCAACCGCCATCGCCAGCATCCGGTTCCTCGTCTGCGTCTGCGTCGTCTGCTCCATCTGCGTCAGCGAGCGCGGTGAAAGTGGCTGACGTTGCCGTCGCGGGCCGGAAACTCTGGAAGGTGCTGGTCCCCGTGGTGGCACTTGTCGCGGCTGCAATCCTGGGAGCGTTCTACTTGCGCTCGCGCCAGGCCACGCAGCGCCTGACCGAGAAGGACTCCATCGTTCTCGCCGACTTTGCCAACAGCACGGGCGATCCGGTGTTCGACGACACGCTGAAGACGGCGCTCAGCGTTTCCCTGCGGCAATCGCCTTTCCTGAATGTGCTCTCGGACGGCGAAGTCGCGAAAACGTTGCAAGAGATGACCCGTCCGGCCAACACGAAACTGACGGCCGCGGTCGCCCGCGAGCTTTGCCTGCGGGCGGGCGGCAAGGCTTACCTTGCGGGCTCGATTGGCAGTCTGGGCAGCGAATATGTGCTGGGGTTGAAGGCGGTGAATTGCCAGAGCGGAGATGCGCTGGCGCAGGAGCAGGTGACGGCGACGGCGAAGGAGAAGGTGCTGGACGCGCTGGGCGGAGCGGCATCCAAGCTGCGCACTGAGTTGGGCGAATCGCTGGCGACGGTGCAGAAGTTCGATGTTCCGCTCGAACAGGCGACCACGCCTTCGCTCGACGCGCTAAAAGCGTACAGCCTTGGACGAAAGGCTTCTAATGAGAAAGGCTCCTCCGCAGCCCTGCCGTACCATCAACGTGCCATCGAGCTTGATCCGAATTTTGCCATGGGCTACGCGGTAGTGGGCGACGACTACTTCAGTCTCAGCGAGCTAGGGCGGGCCAGCGAGTACTTCACCAAGGCGTTCCAGTTGCGGGACCATGCCAGCGAACGGGAAAAGCTGGAGATCACCGCCAACTACTATGACACTGTCACCGGGGAACTGGATAAAGCGACCCAGACGTATCAGGAGGAGATTGAGAGCTACCCACGGGAATCCGCAGCGTACAACAGGTTGGGCGTGGTTTTAGCCTTACAGGGGCAGTATGAGAAAGCCACGGAGATCACTAGGCAAGCCGTGCGCCTCGCGCCGGATGCTCTAAGTGGGTACACGAATCCCGCCAACTATGCCCTTGCCTTGCAACGCTTCGACGAGGCGCGGCAGACGATCCACAGGGCGCAGGCACGAAAACTTGATGATGCGATATTTCACTCGGCTCTCTACGCTCTCGCTTTTTGGGCCTCTGACTCCACCGCGATGGCGGAACAGCAACAGTGGTTTGCGGGCAAGCCCGAAGAGAACTGGGGATTGGCGCTCGCATCCGACACCGAGGCGTACGTCGGTCATCTGGGCAAGGCGCGGGAATTGACGAAACGAGCGGTAGACGCGGCCATCCGGGCTGACAGCAAGGAAAATGGGGCGATCTTTCAGACGATTGCTGCTCAGCGAGAAGCTGTCTATGGTCATGCCGCAGAAGCCCGGCAGTCGGCGGCAGAGGCTCTGAAGCTGGCTCCCGCGAGTCAGGGCGTCGAGAGCGAAGCTGCGCTTGCGTTTGCGATGGCGGGCGAAACGGCACGAGCCGAGTCCTTGGCACAAGACTTAGGGAAACGCTTCCCGCTGGACACCCAGATGCAGTCGCTTTGGCTGCCTGCGATTCACGCACAATTGGCGCTGGACAAAAAGTACGCGCCTGTCGCTTTGAATGCCCTGCAAGCTGCTTCCCCTATCGAGTTGGGGGAAATTGCGTTCGTCCTCAATATTTCCTGCCTCTATCCGACATATATTCGCGGGGAGGCATACTTGGCGGCGGGACAAGGCAAAGAAGCGGCCGCCGAGTTTCAAAAGATCATCGACCACAGCGGGATCGTCTGGAACTGCTGGACGGGAGCGTTGGCGCATCTGGGAGTGGCTCGTGCCAACGCCTTGCAGTCGAGAACCTCGCAGGGAGCGGATGCCGATGCCGCCCGCGTCCGGGCGCTCGCCGCCTACAAGGATTTCCTCACCCTCTGGAAAGACGCCGACCCCGATATTCCCCTGCTGAAGCAAGCCAAAGCGGAGTACGCCGAGTTGCAATAGTCCGTCAGGTACGCGGTAACCTGCACCCGGAATGCACTCCCGTAATTTGAAAGTGTGCCCGCGTGGTAGTCAAATCGATTCACTCGCCACTCTCAGAACAGATCACGCCACCGAGTTCTGGCTCGTGCCGAAGCGAAGGTACAAACAGAAACGGAATGCCCGACCTGCGGGCGTCCCTGTTCAGACGAAGACCTGTCAGAACCGCATCCGGTGTCCGACAGAGCCTCCACTAATCAATTAAGGAGAACACCATGACGCAACTCATCACACTCTACTTTGCGCTGCCCGCGATCTTCATGACGGCGGTGACTGTACGCGACATTTTTTTCGGGGATGTCGTCTGATGTCGTCCAAGCGTTCCGCAATCTGATCGCACCCGGAGAACTGATCGGCGTGGCTGTGCTCGTTGTTATCGGTTTAGCCCTGATTGTTCTGGCTTCGGCGAAGCAGTCAGTCGAGCGACCTTCTGCGGTAGCAGCGTAGGGCTTGCATTGCTACACAGCACGACTTCTGCGTGGCGAGCTAGAATTCGAGTCGCAGTTGCAGCGCGATCATGCGCGGACTGCTGTCACCACCGAGTCCGACCCCCAGTAAACCAGTCGGCGGCGACGTCGTGTAGGTCAGTGCGCCGAAACCAGTCTGCGTGGACGGCTTGCCGGGGATGCCCGCCAGCACGATGCTCGGAAGACCGAAGTTCGGATGGTTGAAGACATTGAAGAACTGAGCATCCAAACGAAGTTTCATGTGCTCGGTTACCGGGAACCATTTCGTCAGATAGAAGTCGTTCCATACGAAGTCGGGACCGTGCAGGGAGTTGCGCCCAAGATTTCCGAACTGGCAATTTTGTAGGCTGTCGCCGCCGTTGCAGGCTCCGGTGCTCGGATCGACTGCGGAAACAAAGGCATCAGGATTGAGCCACTGGATCGTACCGGGCTGAGTGACGCCCGGAATCGGACGATGCTCGTAGAGAGGCACGCCGGGTACAACACCTGCGAACTGAGGACCGCTACCCTGCACGATTCCTTGACCATTGGCGGAATACGGAGTGCTCAGCACAGAAAAAGGCACGCCGCCGTGCCAGAAAGCGGTGCCCGATAATTGCCAGCCGTTCAGGGCGTATCCGAGCGAATGGTTTCCCACCTTCAGCGGAAGCTGGTAGACGTACTGCCCCGTCAGATTGTTTCAGTTCGCCCGTGCCAGCCAGCCGCGCCACGATTGTCAGACGCTCGGGCCGCCACCTTGGGGCATAACAGCCGCACGAACGCCTCGAATTCAGCAGCGGTCAGTTCGGGCCGCGACGGCGGGTGGATCGTAACGACTAAACACCTCTCCCAGAAGTTTCGCCATTGCTTCAGCGTCGGAGTGGACATAAACGCCGTATTCGATCTGCATGGGTTCAGGTGAATCTGCCACAGCCACCTCCTGCCATCTGCGTCCCAGACTGCCGTTAGATATCAGCGGGCGTCATTATAAATATCGGCAAGGAATTGCGTTGCAGAGCGGCTGCGGCAGTCCTGGGTGGATGGTCGGTAAAACCGAAGCTTCCGGTTGCGGCGATAATATCTGCCATTACACATTGACTAGTTCTGAGCGCTGTTGCCTGCTAAACAGAAGTTACAGCTCAACCACCTCCTCGCGATGCAAAAGAGCCGCCCAGACTTCGGGGAGGTTGGTCTGTGTATAATCGCAGAGCCTTTGCCTGAGCCACAAACTTTCTTGGGGAGTTTACATGCGCCAATTTCGTCGGCTGGCAACGCTCGCGTTGCTGCTGGCTGTCAGTTCGTTTGCCCAGATTTCTGGCGGGAAAATCCACACCTACTACGTAGCCGCTGACGAGGTGGAGTGGAACTACACGCCTCTCGGCATTGATCAGATGATGGGCATGCCCTTCACGGACTATGCCAAACTGTACACTGAGCGCGGACCGCACCGCATCGGGAGCACCTACCGCAAGGCTATCTACCGTGAGTACACGGACGAGACTTTCACCACGCTGAAACCGCGTGCCGCCGAGTGGGAGCACACCGGACTTCTCGGCCCGGTGCTGCGCGCCGAAGTTGGCGACACCATCAAGGTCGTTTTCAAGAACAACGCCACTCATCCGTTCGCCATGCACCCGCACGGCGTCTTCTATGCCAAGGACTCCGAGGGCGTGGGCTACAACGACGGCGCCACGCCGCCTGACAAGAAGGGAGTGCCGCCGGGCCAGACCCACATTTACATCTGGGAGGTCCCGGAACGCGCCGGCCCCGGCCCCAACGATCCCAGTTCGATTGTTTGGCTCTATCACTCCCACGTCGATGAACTGAAAGACGTTGAGAGCGGGCTTGTTGGGGTCATACTCATCAGCCGTAAGGGCGCTGCCGGTCCCACCGGCCGCCCCAAAGATGACGTTTAGGTCTAGAAAGGATCGAGAACAACGTCCGCGCCGGAATCCAGCCAACTATAAGCTGCAAGTTTCTCGGGCGTGGCATCGTTCAGTATTTCGGCGTCAGTCAGCAGCTCGTCTTCATCGCAATCATCGTCTTCCTCGTTCGCGCTGTCCGGCCCTGCCCTCCAGAGCGCTACAAATAGAGAATCGACATTGACGAATATTTGCGTGAGCAACGTCATAACCTGCGGGCGGGCGGCATTCACTACATGGTTCAGGGCGTCTTTCTTCTTTATGCCAGGATCCGGCCCGACAAGTTGCCCAAGAACGAAGTCATCCAGATTCAGTTGTTCTGCCCAGTATGAGTAGGTCGGTGCGTCACGCTCCTCCCAAGCCAGTGAACAAAAGTCTCTGTACAAACCGGCGAGTCCAAAGAACAGGACTGCGGCACGGTGGCGCTCGATCTCATTTGAGTAGTTAGCAAACCCGGCGGCGACCGTTCGGTCCCACACTTCCTTCGCCCACTGCAGTTCGCCACCATCTACCCAAACATTGAAGGCTGCCTGAGCGGCACCCTTCACTTGCTCCCAATCCAAGACCATCAGATCCCGTGGCCCGCTTGCGAAGTCAGCCGTGGTTTCCTGATCGGCCAAAGCAACCTCCGACACCCGCGTCCGACCTTCATCGCCACCAAGTAAAACCGTCGCCGCGGTTTTCGTCATCCACCTCGGCTCTGTCGCTTTCTGGGTCTGCTGACGCCGAGAGCCTTGTCCAACAAGCGCCCAGAGCATCTGTACTCTATAGGCGATGTGTAGCCGAAAGAATACAGCGATGCTGTATTCGTGGCAACCGACGTGTGTGCATTCGGCTAGGCCGTCGCATTCGCGCTCTGCGTCAGCGACGCGGCTGGACGCAGACGTATCTTGCCGTTCACACGGGACTGGGTCGCGCATTCATCTCGGACCTTGAGAACGGGAAAAAAGAACCCTGCCTCCGTTCGCTGGAGATTTTGGCAGCAGGATTTGAAATCTCGCTTTCGCAACTCTTCGCGCGACTGTGAACAACAGAACAACCGGGGCTTGGTCCCGCGGTGATTGGGCACCACCGAGTACGAGATACAGAGAGGAAGGCCGAGCCCAAAACTCTGCTAGACAATTTTGGGCAAGCCTGCAAAGGCCCGGTGCGCCGTACCTTTGCTCACTCCTAGCTCGGCCTGGATCTGCGACCACGAGGCCCCGCGAGCGCGAAGAGTGGCAATCCGCACCGACTACACCAAAACGCTTTTCGAAACGATCCGCATCGTCCCAGCTCTGAATGGCGTGTTCCCACATGCCCTGCTCAGTCAGCTTGCCAATGCCAGGAATGTGGATGAACGTCTGCTGCAGCATAGGCCCCGCCGTGCTTTTCTTTTAAGAGAATTCTACCTGATTTTTGTCTCGTTTAAGATTTTTTCTTAAAAGAGACCAAATTAGTGTAGATTTCTCGTTTAAGTGACCGTTGAGGGTGCTGGAATGAAAATACGACGAAGCCATGACGAACAAATCAGGGGGCAAATCGCAACGGCCTTGAAAAACGCTGTGAATGAGAGCACGCAGGGCGCGGAAGACGCAGCCCGCATACTTCAGGTTGAGATCGGCACTCTCTACAAGTACATGAACGGCGACATGATCCCGGGCGGCCAGGTGCTTTGGCGGGCTTGCGAGCAGCTAGGACTAGTGCTCGATAAACGTGGATTGCATCCGTCGAACGCACGCGCGCGCGTTCCTAAATCCTCAGAATCTGGAGATCAATACGAGCTTCCGTTCATCAATGAATCAGTGGGTGGTGAAAAGGTGAACTGTCACGTGCGCCGCAAGGACAGTCAGTACGTCCAGGTCCAACTGCGTATCAAACTGGCAGGGTAAGTTCGGTTGATCCATAGCAGGTTCAACAAAGCCGAAACGCTAAGCGACACCCCCAAAGCTACCTACAATCACCTTGGGCTCATTCACAATGGCGTCCACGTAGTCTGCCCACCATTGCAGCATCTTTTTTCGTTCTGCGGCGTATTCAGCCAGAATGTAGACGGCGCGGATGCCTTGCTTCTCATGACTCAGGGCCTTTTCGATCATATCCCGGTTAAAACCCTTCTCTGTCAGTAGTGTCGCGCCGGTACGTCGCAGATCGTGAATAGTGAGCGGATCCATGTCGAACGTAAGTCCCTCCAGGGCTTTGTTGAGCGCATTCGCCGCAAAGGGCTTTCTGATGCTGCTCCGGCCTGGTAGCACCAGCTCAGACTCACCCGCCAGCGCCTTTAGCTCTTGGAAGATCGCGGCAACTTGCGTGGATAGATAAACAATGTGCGGCTTGCCTGTTTTGGCGTGCTCTTCGGGGATGTGCCACTCTCCCGCACCGAAATCCACATTCTGCCACCGCGCCTGCAATAGCTCCGACTTGCGGGCTAGTGTCAGCAAGAGGGCATGCAGCGCCAGCTTGAATTGCCGCCGGATGTTGCTCTGGTAGATGGTGTGGAGATAGAGGCGTATCTCTTGCGGGGTCAAAACACGCGAACGTTTGCGGGCCTTGCCTATGTATCGAGTTGCTACCATCGCAGCCGGGTTCATCGTTACCTGCTGCACTTCGATCGCATAGTCGAACATCTGTTTCATCACGCCGCGAAGCTGCATGGCAGCGGCAATGCGGCCATTGTCGCGCTTGCGGTAAACAATCGCCTGCACATCCAACGCGGTAATTTCCTTGAGGAACTTGTCTCCCAGCGTGGGATAAATCTCATTGTCTAGATAACGACGGATGTGGGCCGGCTTTTTCCAATTCCTAACCACTTGCTCCTGGAAATAGCGCTCGCCAAACTCCCGGACGGTCGGATTGCTGGTACTCCCGGCTTTCGCCTTTTTTATCTCTTGCGCTGGTGACTTGCCATCTGTCACTTGCGCGGCCAGATCATCGCGCTTTGCCCGCGCAGCTTTCAGGGTTAGGTCTGGGTATCGGCCAAGAGTCACCTTTTCATAAGAGGCATTCAGCCGATAGCGATAGAGCCATGACATTTTGCCGCTCGGCAATACGTCAAGCGAAAGCCCCCGGCCATCGCTTACCAGATACCGCGATGCCTTTGGTTTCAGAGCCTTGATTTGTGCGTCTGTGAGCGCCATTTCACTTCGTTTTATGTCTCCAGATCGTGATGTGGAGACCTATTCCAGTCTGGA
Source organism: uncultured Acidobacteriaceae bacterium (assembly GCA_963749275.1). Taxonomy (GTDB): domain Bacteria; phylum Acidobacteriota; class Terriglobia; order Terriglobales; family Acidobacteriaceae; genus Acidiflorens. The sequence continues at coordinate 51,753 of CAVVNA010000026.1, read as the reverse complement.
GACATACTGGAGACATAAATTAGGTCGGCTGTCTATGTCTCCCGCTGGATACTATAGGACAATATTCCCATTATTTACAAGGAAATAATCATGGTTTCTACATTTCTTTGGATGGTGTTGGACGCCACTTTACTTTCCGATGCAGAAGGTGCCGAAGATCAGGTTTAGGATGTCGTCGGTGGTGGTGGCGCCCGTGATTTCGTCGAGAAGGCGCAGGGCCGCGTACAAATCGAGCAGGAGCATCTCGTGCGGCACTCGAGCCGCGACCCCAGTGCTTGCGGCGTCGAGCGAGGTGAGCGCGTCGGTGACCAGCTTCTGATGGCGGACGCTGGTAAGAAATCCGCTCTCCAGTTGGTGGGTGGCGTCTCCGCCGATGTGGTGCAGGATGGCGGCGCGCAGCACCGGAATGCCTTCGCCGGTGAGCGCGGAAGTCGGGATGCGCTGCGGCAAAACCCTGTCGGGGTTTGGACCGGCGAGACGTCCGTCCCCCCACGAACTCGCCAAGTCAGACTTGTTTTCCACGACGATCGCCGGCCGCCCTTCTACCTGCGTGAGTAACTCGCAGTCCTCTTCGGAGAGCGCCTGGGTTCTGTCCATTACCACCAGAACTAAATCGGCGTCGGCCAGCGCCTCCATCGACTTCTTGATGCCGATGCTTTCCGCTTCATCCAGCGCGCGGCGGATGCCGGCGGTGTCCACCAGTTCCACAGGAATTCCACCGATGGCGACGGTTTCGCTCACCAGGTCGCGCGTGGTGCCGGGCTGGGCGGTGACGATGGCCCGCTCCCGTTCGACCAGCCGATTAAAAAGGCTCGACTTGCCGACGTTAGGACGCCCCACGATGGCGAGCGTCAGTCCCTGATGAACGATCTTGCCATAAGTAAAACTGGAGGCAAGTTGCAGCAGCGGGCTTTTGACCTGAGCGATACGATCGAGGATGGTGGCGTCCGGGGCAACCGAGACATCGTCTTCGGCAAAGTCGATGCCGGCCTCCAGCAGGGCGATCAGGTCAACTAATTTCTGCTTGATCGGCTTCAAGCGATTAGAGAGCGCGCCGTCCAGTTGTTGCGCGGCGACCTTGGCTTGAAACAGGGTTTGCGACTCGATCAGGTCGCGGACCGCTTCCGCTTGGGTGAGGTCGATGCGTCCGTTGAGAAAAGCACGCATAGTGAATTCGCCCGGCTCGGCGAGACGGGCGCCGCGGGCGAGAGAAAGTTCAACGATATGGCGCAGCACGACCGGCGACCCGTGCGCCGAGATTTCGACGATATCGTCGGTGGTATAGGAGTGGGGCTTAGCGAAGTAGGTAACAACAACCTCGTCGATCCGGGCGCCAGATTGCGCCAGCGAACACGTAGGGACGGCCGCCCTCGTGAGCCTGCCCTGAGCGAAGCCGAAGGGTCCAGCCGAGCAAAGCTCGGCAACTTCTGTCCCTAAGTGATGCGTGGATGGTTGTGTGGATGGTTCAACCAATTCGCAATGAACAGCCCGCCCAGGCTCCAGCGGGTGCGTCAGACGCAGCATGGGAGCAGCTATAATGCGCGCGTCCGGACCGGCCAGACGAACCACGCCGATGCCGCCCCGTCCCGCCGGGGTAGCGATGGCAACAATTGTGTCGTCGAGATTCATGACCAAGCACCAGCAATGACTAGAGCGTGTTTCATAAACCGGTTTTGGGTAGGGCACGGCTTCACAGCTTGCGGAAAAATGAGATATTTTTCCCGTCTCGTCTTCCCCCTGAGTTGTTTTCCGCCCCTTGACTACATCTGGATTGCGTGTTCCCCGACTATTTTTCGCCCGGCGGACACACTTATCCCCGCGCACTACACGGCTTGCGGCAGCAGACGCTGCATGCGTCGCAGGTTCAGCGCCGCGGCTGCGAGTTGGAACATCCACTCCACCCGTCGTCGCCCGCGAAACTTCGTCTGCCGCATCCCCGCCACGTGTTTGATCCAGCCGAACACTTGCTCCACTCGTTTTCGCTGCTTCTGACTCTGCGCAAATCCTGGATCGTTCCGCTCCTCCTCCCGCAGCCAGTTCGGCCAATGTTTGCTGGTCACCGCGTACTCGGCTACGTGCGGCACCACTTGCCGCGCCCGTAACCCGGCGATGAAATGCTCTTCCTGATACCCCTTGTCCGCTCCCAGCGTGATCTTTCGTGTTCCGTCGTTGACTTGCTCCAGCATCGCTGACGCCGCCTCCCGCTCCGCTCTCTGTCCCGACTGCGTCACACAGGCCGCCACCACCAGCCCATTCCGGTTCTCGGTGATCACGTGTCCCAGATAACTCGGTCGCGATTCCGCCGCCTGGCTGCGCCGGAACAGCCGCGCCTCCGGGTCCGTCTTCGACTCGTGCGTGTCGCGCAGCAACTTTCGTCCCCGCGCTCCCGTTCCCCGCTCCGGCGGATCCGGCTTCTTCTCAAAACTGCGCCGACTCGCCCACGCCTCGATCAGCGTTCCGTCCACCGTGAAGTGCTCGTCACTCAGCAACTCTCCGCTTCTCGCCTGCTTCAGCACCCCCGCAAAAAACTTCTGCGCCACTTCGCCCACGATCAACCGCTCCCGGTTCTTGGTGAACACCGTCACGTCCCACACCTCGTCGTCCATCTCCAGCCCCACGAACCAGCGGAACAGCAGGTTGTAGTTCATCTCCTCCATCAACAGCCGCTCGCTCCGCCGCGAGTACAGAACCTGGAGCAGCAGCGCTCGCAGCAATCGCTCCGGCGCAATCGACGGCCGCCCGCCCGGCGCGTACAGTTCGTCGAACTCCGCCGACAGCTCTCGCAACGCCGCGTCCGTCATCGCCCGAATCCGCCGCAGCGGATGATCCGGTGCAATCCGCTGTTCGGCACTCACATAGCTGAATACCGTCCCTTGCTGCTCGTCGTCTCCACGCATCCTTGTTTCTTAGCACCTTTGCTTGTGCATCGTCATCGCTAAACTCGATTCCCCCCCGACTTTTTCCGCAAGCTGTTTAGCCGTGCCGCTAGAGCCAGGAAAAATGCGGGCTTTTAGCTCCCGAGGGACGAGCCCTCCACGCTGAAGGCCATTTGTGAAACACTCACTCTAGGAAACCACTCCGCTAGTCGACAATAAATAGCCGAGCGCCAGTTCTGGTCGAAGACCGGTGGCCGGGCTCGCCGTCGGCTGTCTGATAACTGTCGCCGGCCTTCAGGGTGAAATGTCTTCCGTCGGCGAAGACGGTTTCCAGCTCTCCCTCCAGACAAAGGATTACATGCCCTTTCGAGCACCAGTGATCTGCCGAATATCCGGGCGAGTATTCCACCATCCGGACTCGTATTTCTCCGAAGGTCTGCGTTCGCCACAGCGCCACGCCATTCTCCCCCGGATGCTCAGACGCCGCCACCTGAGTCCAGTCGGTGGTGACGGAGGAAAAGCCACTCATCTTCATCAGTGGAGTATACCCAGAACCCGACACCGGCGGGATTGCCGCGACTCCTCGTTTGCCGGGGATACGCGCCGTCATTTATACTTACCGTTTGCCTCAAGTAAGCTGATGCAATCAGGAGCAAAGATTTTCGATGCCGAAACGTACATTTCAACCCAACCGGCGCAAGCGCTCGAAGAAGCACGGCTTCCGGACTCGCATGAAGACCAAAAGCGGGGCCGCAGTCCTGTCGCGCCGCCGGGCCAAGGGGCGCAAGCGCGTCTCGGTGAAGCCGGGTTTCCGCGAGTAGTTTTCCCCTGACGGACAGCAAAGGCCGTCATTATCATTAACTATAATTATTGTGCAGGATTGTGAGCTGGTGACGGCCGACGCTCCGAAGCGCAGTGGAGAGCAGCCCGCCGCGAAGGCGCGAGCGACCTTTCCGCGCGCCGCGCGGCTGCTCAAGCACTCCGACTTCGAGCGCGTGTACAAGCAAGGGCGGCGCCACTTTTCCTCGCACCTGACCGTGTTCTATCTGCGGCAGGCGGAGGGCGCTTTGCCGGGGGACTGCCCCTCGAAAAAAGGTCCGCGCGTCGGCTTCACCGTCGGCCGCGTGCTGGGCGGCGCAGTGGAGCGGAACCGTATCAAGCGGCGGCTGCGCGAAGCTGTGCGGCAGCGGCGTGCCGTGCTGCAGGGCGCCGGCGCGTGTTCCGTTGACGTGGTGATCAATCCGAAGAAGTCCGTGCTGACCGAGAAATTTTCTGTGCTGCTCGAAGAAGTAGGACGGGCGCTGGAAGTGATCGCGAAAAAGCTGATGGAGAAACCCGATAAATCCGAGGCTGCAATAAAGAATGGTGCAATAAAGAGATGAATTCTCTCGCGCTCCAGTTGCTGCAACTTTACAAACGGTGGATTTCCCCGGCCTTTCCTCCCTCGTGCCGTTATGTGCCGACGTGTTCGGAATATGCCATGGAAGCGGTTGAGCGCTATGGCGTGTTGCGCGGCGGAATCATGGCAGCGTGGCGACTGTTGCGGTGCCATCCCTTGGCGAAGGGCGGCTATGACCCGGCGGTGAAGGATAGGGATAACGATAACGAGAACGACCAAAACCGCGGACCACTCTGTCCGCGCCACACTGGACTGATTGCGAGCGACTGATTTGGCCGAATTTAAAAATCCTCAACAAGAACCCGGGATGGAGCGCAAGTTGCTGGTGGTCTTTGCGCTGACCTTCCTGGTCATCATGCTTTTCCAGCCGCTGTTGAAGAAGTATGGCCCGCAGCCTCCGGCGAAGCCGGAGAGTTCCCAGGCGCCGCCCGTCCAGAATCAGGCGCAACTTCCTTCGCAAACTCCAATGCAACTCCCCACTGCGCCCAGTGCATCCTCAAAGAAAAAGGTGCCGGCATCGGCTCCGCTGCAGGCGGCGAGCGAGTCCGAGACGGTGATTGAAAATGACGTCTACCGCATCGTGTTCACCAATCGCGGCGGCCGGGTGAGGTCGTGGGTGCTGAAGAAATACACCGACGACAAAGGTGGTCCGCTGGAACTTGTGAATAGCGCGGCGGCTGAAAAGTATGGCTATCCGCTGACCTTGTGGACCTATGACGAGACGCTGCGCAACCAGCTGAACTCGGCGCTGTATGTGGCGACCAGCAGCGGGGCAACCGCTCCGGCGGAGATTAAGTTTGCCTATGCCGGCGCCGGCCTCTCGGTCGAGAAGACCTTCAAGTTCGATCGCGACAGCTACGTGGTCGCAGTGCGGACTGCGGTCGAAGTGCAGGGCGCACAGGTCCCCGCCTTCCCCATGTGGCCGTCCGGGTTCGGCGACAATACCACCGGTCCGCAGTACGCGGCTGGCCAGATCATGTATCAGTACGACAACAAGGTCGAGCGCCTGGCGATCAAGAAGATCAGCGGCGGCGGCACCCTCCCCGGACCGTTCCACTGGGCGGGAGTGTCGGACCAGTATTTCGCGGCCGTGTTTTTGCCGCAGGATCCGCAGAACGCGGTCATGGTGACGCTGCACAACGCCATTGAAATTCCGCACAACGCGTCCGATGCGAATAACAAGCAGATGGACAAGGTAGACGTGCTGGGCGCGGCGGTCGGCAGCCTCAAGGGCTCGACTGACGCCCGGCTGTATGTGGGCCCGAAGGCGCTGTCGGACCTGGAAGCGGTGCCGGTACCGGGCATCACGGGAGCGGAACCGGATCTGCGCGCGGTAGTTGACTTCGGCTGGCTGGGAATCATCGCGCGGCCGCTATTTTTATGGTTGAAGTGGATGTACAACCACATCGTCGCCAACTGGGGCTGGGCGATTCTGCTGCAGACGCTGGTCATCAACCTGGCGCTGCTGCCTCTGCGCATCACCCAGATGAAGTCGATGCTAAAGATGCAGCGCGTGCAGCCACAGATCAAGTCAATCCAGGAGAAGTACAAGAAATATAGTCTGCGCGATCCGCGCAAAGCCGAAATGAACCAGGAGGTTTCGGCGCTGTATAAGAAGGAAGGCGTGAATCCCGCCGGTGGATGTCTGCCGTTGCTGATCCAGATGCCGTTTCTGTTTGCCTACTATCGGATGCTCAACGTCGCCATGGATCTCCGCCATGCGCCGTGGCTGTGGGTTCACGATCTTTCGGCGCCCGATCCGTTGCACATTCTCCCGATTGCCATCATCGTAACCATGCTGATCATGCAGCGCATGACCCCGCAGGCGGGCATGGATCCCACGCAGCAGAAGATGATGAACATCATGATGCCGGGCATGCTCGGCATCATGAGCTGGAACCTGCCGTCCGGCTTGGGCCTGTACTGGTCCGCGGGCCAGTTGATAGGAATCGTGCAGCAGGCAGTGATGAATCGCACCTCCCTGGGCCGGGAAATGCGCGAGATGATGGAGAAGCGAGCTAGGAAGAAAGAGAAATAGCTGTCAGCTGTCAGCTGTCAGTAAAACTTGAGACCTGGCACCTGAGACCTTATTTTTACGCTCTTGGCATTTACTGAGAGCTGACAGCTGAGAGCTTACCTATGCCAATCACAGACAAAGTCGCTGCCGCAAAACAGATTGGGGAATTTCTGCAAGCCGTAATCTCGAACGGCGGCTTCAAGCTGAAGTACAGGGTCACCGTCGATCCGCCGATGGCGCAGAATCGCGAGTGGGAGCATCCGGAAATTCTCGTGGAGTTTGCCGGGCCGGATTCGGCTCTGTTGCTGGAGCGCAGTGGCGAGTTGCTGCGCTCCTTCGAGTTGCTGGCAACCGAGATCCTGCGCCTCCAGGGCAACGAGCACGAGAAGATCTGGTTCGACTGCCAGAACTTCCGCGCAATGCGGATCGACGAACTGCAACTCGCGGCGCGGGTAGCGGCGGAGCAGGTGCGCCGGACGAGCGAGCCCTACCGCTTCGGCCCCATGTCGTCGCGCGAGCGCCGCATCGTGCATCTGGCGCTGCGCGAAGAAAAAGATTTGCGCACGGAGAGTGACGGCGAGGGTGGAAGACGGTCGGTGGTGGTCTATCCGGGAAACTACAAGACGTCGGCGCCAGTGCGACGGGAGCGTCGGACGGACTGAGGCGAGGTCAAATTGCAGAGGTGAGAGGTCAGAGGTGAGAACCATCACGTGCCTGGCTCTAACCTCTGCAATCTTGACCTCTCACCTCTGTTTGCACACTTCCCGTTGCAGTTAGTACCTCGACACTTGACAGCGCAAGAAATTCGCGATCCGATAAAGCGCGCGCGCGGAATTTTTTTCTTGTAAAACCCCGACGCGGCGATTTTTTTGTGCTAGTATCCGGTTCGTCTCCTAAGAAATTTAACCGACAGCCGTACGGCAAGACAGAAGCTGCTCTGCAGTAAAAAGCAGAACTCATAATTTCAAGATTGGTCTTTTCCCGGACGTATTTGCGCCGGGCGCATTCGATATTCTGGTAAACAATGTCTTTCACCAGTTCCGCCATCGTTCCGAATCCCTGGGTGCGCATCCTCGACGCCCTGGAAAAAAAGATCAACCGGCACTCCTACGACACCTGGTTGAAGCCAACCCGCTACAGCCACGCCACCAATAAAATTCTGTTCGTGCGCATTCCCACCGCCGAGTTCCATCACGTAGGCGACAAATACGCGGATCTGATTCAGGAAGCGCTCGACAATCTCGGACTCGGATACGAAGATGTGAAATTCGTTACCGCCGAGGACGATCCTTCGAACACGCCCACCCGGCATGACGGCGGGTTCTCGGCTCATAGCCCGAGCGGCAGTCCGAATCCTGCTTCAGCTCCGCAGGCGGCGCCGGCGTTGCATCCGACGCAGGGGCGCTTCGACTGGGACAGCGCCGCGCAACTGAATCCGCGCTATACCTTTGACGCCTTCGTGATCGGCAGCGGCAACCAGTTTGCGCACGCGGCCTGTCAGGCGGTGGCGGAGCGCCCTTCGAAAGCCTACAACCCGCTCTTCCTCTACGGCGGCACCGGCATGGGCAAGACTCACTTGATGCAGGCCATCGGCCACGAGATCAAGCGCCGGACGCCGCAATCCGCCATCTGTTACGTCTCGAGCGAGAAGTTTACCAACGAGATGATCAACTCGCTGCGCTACGACAAGATGATCAGCTTCCGGGATAAATTCCGGACGATGGATGTGCTCCTGATCGACGACATCCAGTTCCTGGCGCAGAAAGAGCGCACCCAGGAAGAGTTCTTCCACACCTTCAATGCCCTGCACGAATCGATGAAGCAAATCGTGATCGCCAGCGACCGCCCGCCCAAAGAGCTGGCAGAATTTGAAGATCGCCTGCGCAGCCGCTTCGAGTGGGGCCTCATTGCCGACATCCAACCCCCTGACCTGGAGACGAAAGTCGCCATCCTGCAAAAAAAGGCGGAGCAGGAACGGGTAACCCTGCCCGTGGATGTGGCGTTGTTCATCGCTTCCAACATCCGCTCGAACGTGCGCGAACTGGAAGGTGCGCTGATCCGCTTGGTGGCCCATTCTTCGCTGATCGGCGCTACCATCACGCTTCCCTATACCCAGCAGGTACTGAAGAATTTCATCGACTCGCAGGCCCGCAAGGTGACGATTGAATCCATTCAGAAGGCGGTGGCTGAGCAATTCGGCCTGCGCCTGGTGGAAATTAAGTCGAAGAATAATTCGCGATCAATCGTTTATCCGCGGCAGATTGCCATGTACCTGGCCAAGCATCTTACCGAAGCCTCCCTGCCTGAAATTGGACGCCAGTTCGGCGGCAAGCACCACACTACCGTCCTGCATTCGGTGGACAAGATTGAAGAGGTGCGCAAGAGCGACAAGGATTTGAACAGGTTGCTCAATAAAATGACCGAGCAATTGGGCGCGTAAACGGCAGTTTCCACCGCCTTTTCCACTATTCAGGCTGTTCCTTCTTCCACTTGGCTGTGGAGTGTTTGTGCAAGCTGTGCGAGATGGGACGGAAACTTGGGAACCATCCATGGGTTACAATGCCTGCGCTGAGGTAGCAACCGATTCTCCACACGAAGGGTCGGTATCAAAGCCACTGGACCGTGGCCACCTGGACCAGTTTTCCACTTCTCCGAAGCGCCTACGGTTACTACTGGTTTTATTGCTTTTGTATTTGATATAAGAAGAGAACAGAAGTAGAGTCGGGAGAACCAATATATATGCCAGCGGAAGTCGCCCCTGCCATAGCCGCAACATCAACGACCATGGAAATCACGGTCAGCAAATTTGAGCTCCTTCGCGAACTGACAGCCACTCAGGGTGTGGTGGAGCGCAAGACCACGATTCCCATCCTCTCCAACTATCTTTTCGAGGCCACGGGAGACAAACTATCGCTGACCGCAACGGACCTCGACCTGAGCCTGCGTACCTCCTGCAACGCCAAGGTGAAAAAGGAAGGCGCATGCACAATTCCGGCGCGCAAACTTCACGACTACGTGAAGCTCCTCCCTGATGCCGATATCACCATCCGGTTGCTCGAGAACCATTGGGTGAGTATTCGCTGTGGACGCTCCAACACGAAAATGGTTGGCATGGCGAAGTCGAATTTTCCGGGTTTGCCGGTGTTTCCGTCAGCTGGAGCGATCAAGATTCCTGCGGCTGTGCTGCGCTCGATGATTGCTAAGACAGGATTCGCCATTGCCAGCGAGGAGTCGCGCTATACCCTGAATGGGGCGTTGATGGTGCTGAAACCCGAGTCGATCACCATGGTTGCAACCGACGGCCATCGCCTAGCCCACATAGAGCGCGCAGGAGAAAAGTTTGAAGGCGTTTCCGGCGAAATGAAAACGCTGATTCCGAAGAAGGCAATGGACGAATTGAAATCGCTGCTCGATTCCCATGGCGAGAGTGCCGCCGAGACCATCGACTTCGCCAAGGATGAATCCACACTATTCTTCCGCGTAGGTCCGCGATTGCTAACCTCGCGCCAACTCACGGGCCAGTTCCCCAACTACGAGGCCGTGCTGCCAAAGGACATCTCGAAGTCGATAGCGTTGCACGGCGAAGAACTCGGAGCCGCAATCGCGCGCGTAGCCCAGTTCGCCGATGAGCGCTCCCGCGCCGTGAAGCTGCGTCTAGAAAAAGGCGAGCTGAAGATTTCCGCATCGTCAACCGAGACCGGCGACTCCGAGGATTCCATAGAAGTTGCCTATGACGGTGAGCCGATACAAATAGGCTTCAACGCCCAATACCTGATCGACTTCATCAAAGCAACCGGTTCCTGCGATGTGAAACTCGAGCTAAAAGATGCCCAATCCGCCGGCCAGCTCCGTCCCGCGGAATCCGAAGATTACAAGTACCGCTACATCGTGATGCCGATGCGGATCTGAGCACCGAGTCGTCAGAATAGCCTAGCAGCCCACAGTGCCAGTGAGGTTCGTATCAGGATAAGGTTCGTATCAGGGCATCGCTTCAGCGATACCGTAAGTTCCGAAATCTGATGCCCCTTCAGGGGCTGGGTGCAGACCTTTGCACCGTTCCAGCCTGCGGACAGCCTTTTCACCACCCTTTTGCACCTTGACCAAAGGCCGCGCACCATTTACATTTTGGGGCCATTCAATAAACGGGAGAAGACAAAATGTTATCCGGCTTCAAGCAATTCATCCTGCGCGGTAATGTCGTAGACTTGGCGGTCGGCGTGGTGATTGGCGCGGCCTTCGGCACGGTCGTCACCGCCCTGGTCAAGGACCTCATCAATCCCATCATCGCGCTCGTGGCAGGCAAGCCCGACTTCACCGGAATCTCTTTCACAATCGGGAGCACGCTGTTTCCGATTGGCGATTTCATCACCGCCCTGGTCAGCTTCCTGCTGGTCGCGGTGGCAGTTTACTTCTTTGTCGTAACTCCCATCAACGCCTTGATCGCGCGCACCCGCAAGGATCCCGCGCCGGCCGATCCGACCACCAAGAAGTGCCCCGAATGCCTGAGTGAGATTCCGATCGACGCCAGCCGCTGCAGCCATTGCGCACAGCCCGTGATGGGCAAGGCCGCGTAGCTTGAGCCAGACGGCCGAGAGCGGCGGTGCCTACGGTCAATCTGTAATCGTTACCCGCTTGGAACGCCCATCGAATGTCAAAACCCAGTTTCGCAATATGTCTCTGCCAATCAAACATGCGTAGTATCGCTCTCTCGCGAAAACGGCCGAAACGATGCGAATGGGATCTAATGGTCGCAGGCTGGTACCGGGAAAACTGATGGCACCAGCATGTTCCCCACAGCGGTGTGTAGCACCGATTGCTGTTATCTCGCTCCCCTCATTAGTCTGAAAGAGCTTACAGTAGTCGGCAAAGACCCTGCTGATTACGGTGATAGATGCGCCGGTATCTAGAAGTGCCCTCATTGGGAGAGGTCCAGGATATTCAAGGCCAATAGCACGCCCAGCCTCAATAACGTCACGTGAATTCATTATTAAGACGTCAATGCACGGGCCTGGGTCAGTCTGGTCGAACGGATCCCATTTGAGCTCAACCCGGGCCATTCTATGAGACAAAATATACTGGCTCGGTCGTCCACACCTGCTTTACAAGAAAACCTCGACGAACTCCAAACTTCTGCAGACCAGCCTTGAAGGCCTCTGCGTAGGTGTCGAAGAATCCTTCCGCGATGACATCATCTTGGATCGCAACATACTCGCCCGGGTGCGCATGCGACCACTCTCTACGGTTCTGTTCAAACACCTTGAGCTCTGCCGCGAAAGGCTCAGTAGGCGCCATCGAACCCCCTCTAAATCTTAGAACGCAATCCCCCTGATTATCAGATTGAAATTGCGTTCATGCGTTAATGCACTATAACGTAATTATGTAACAATGCAAGAATGCGGTCAATAGCAATCTGAACCATGAGCCCGAGAGAGAAACACATCCCGGTCGATGCTCACCGGACCTCGGTTTGCCTCACAGCCGAAGACAGGGCAGCCATACGCTGGATCAGTGAGATCCGCCGGGCCAAGAAAGACAAGCGAACTACCAGCAACGACATTCTTGTAGATGCGCTCTGGTATTTCCTGCAGAAGACTGAGGGCAAGACCAGGGATCAGATTCGGGCCATGGTACCGGCCGTTTCGGCAGACGAGCGCGTGCAAAACAAAGTCACGGAGATGCCAAAGCCGAAAAACAAACGGTGAACCGAGTGCAAGGGCCCGCGATTGCACAACCGCCTTTCTGTCAGAACGTTTTGCCCGAATCCAGCAGGATCGTGACCGGCCCGTCGTTAACCAGTTCCACCTGCATCGTTTCCTGGAAGTGTCCGGTTTCCAAGCGCACGCCGGAGGCGCGGACTTTCTCCACAAAATATTCGTAGAGTTCGCGCGCCTGCTCCGGCGGAGCGGCCCCGTCAAACGATGGCCGCTTGCCCCGGCGCGCGTCCCCGTAGAGGGTGAACTGCGAAACCACCAGCAGCGCGCCGCCCACCTCCGCGACCGACAAATTCATCTTGCCGCCGGCATCTTCAAAAATGCGCAGGCCAATCGTCTTCTCGACCAGGTAATCCGCCCCAGCGCGCGTATCTCCCGCGCCCACCCCGAGCAGCACCAGCAGCCCGAGGCCGATCTCGCCCGTGATCTCGCCCTTCACAGTAACTCGGGCGCGGCTAACGCGTTGCACCACGGCACGCATTCAGCGGCGAGCCTCGCCGAGAAGCCTCTCGCGTCCGCCAAGCGCCTGTAGAGCAAGCAGGAGCAGGATTTGCACCTCCAAATCGTGACATGACTCCGGTGAAATGAGCAAGCGCGCGCGCCCTGTAGAGACGGGGCTTGCCCCGTCTCCGCTGCGGGAGACGCGGCTAGCCGTCTCAACAGGAAATACGGTTCGCGTCTGACCCCACTCGCCGCTGCTCCTGCCATCCGGGTCAAAGACGGCAAGATCGCCGCGGTCAAGAAAATGTAAAACCCCCGCCACCGTCATCGCTGCCCCTCGCACGTCGCAGGTTTGACCGCTCTCCCCGCCGCCAGTTAGCATTCCGTAGTGATCTCCACCCCACCAGCTTTCTTTTGCAACCTGCTGAGAGATTCCGGATCCGTAGCGCTGAAAGACCCCGGCGCCGTATCAACGTATCGCTCCGTATCAGGGTATCGCTTTAGCGATACCGCAAGTTCTGCGAATTCAGACGCCCCTTTAGGGGCCACGCATTCTCCCTCACCTCCTTTGCATACTTTTCCGATCCCTTTTAGACTACTAGCTTCGACTTCATTCGATCGATTGCGCAACATGCAGTAATAGTTCAGCAAACGCTGGCCCGGAACCCGGACCCGCGATTCCCAGACTCAGAAACGAGGAGAACATGGCAGCCATTGATGAAAAAGTGAAACAGATTATCGTCGAGCAGTTGGGGGTGGACGAGGCCGAGGTCACGCCCAGCGCGTCGTTCGTGGACGACCTGGGCGCCGATTCGCTCGATACCGTCGAGCTCGTGATGGCCTTCGAAGAGGCCTTCGATATCGAAATCTCCGACGAAGATGCCGAGAAGATTCGCACCGTATCCGATGCCGTCGACTACATCGGCAAGCACGCGAAGGCAGGCAAGTAATTTGGCAAGTAATTCGACAAGAAGGGTCGTCATCACCGGCATCGGCCTGATCTGCTCCGTGGGCAACACCACCGGCGCGGTGTGGCAGGCCTTGCTCGCGGGGAAAAGCGGCGTCGGACGCATTACCGGGTTCGACGCCTCCGCCTTTGCCTGCCAGATCGCAGCCGAGGTCCGCAACTTTGATCCCTTCGATTTCATCGAGAAAAAAGAAGTAAAGAAGATGGGCCGCTTTATCCACTTCGCCATCGCCGCCTCCGACGAAGCGATGAAGATGTCCCAGCTCCAGGTCACGCCCGAAAACGCCGAGAGCGTCGGCGTGCATATCGGCTCGGGCATCGGCGGATTCGACGTGATCGAGCGCGAACATAGCGCCCTCCTCGAGGGCGGTCCGCGCAAAATTTCCCCCTTCTTCATTCCCGCCGCCATCGTCAACCTCGCCGCCGGGCACGTTTCCATGCGCTTCGGCGCCAAGGGCCCGAATGAAGCGACGGCCACAGCCTGCACCACCAGCGCCCACTCCATCGGCGATTCCTTCCGCATCATCCAGCACGGTGACGCCGACGTGATGATCGCCGGAGGCTCCGAAGCCGCCATTACTCCCATGGGCGTCGGCGGATTCGCCGCCATGCGCGCACTTTCCACGCGCAATGACGACCCCGCTCGCGCCAGCCGTCCCTGGGACAAAGACCGCGACGGCTTCGTCATGGGCGAAGGCGCCGGCATCCTCGTCCTCGAAGAACTAGAGCACGCCCGCCGCCGCGGCGCGCCCATCCTGGCGGAATTGGTAGGCTACGGCATGTCCGCGGACGCCTATCACATGACGCAACCCGCCCCCGAGCACGAAGGCGGTTTCCGCGTGATGCGCAACGCCCTGCGCGACGCCAAACTCGATCCCAGCGTCGTCGGCTACGTCAACGCCCACGGCACCTCGACCCCGCTCGGTGACACCCTCGAAGCGCACGCCATCAGAAATTTGTTTGGCAAGAAAGTCCCGGTCAGTTCCACCAAGTCCATGACCGGTCATCTGCTAGGCGGAGCCGGAGGATTAGAGGCGGGAGTAACGGTGCTGGCGCTCCGCGATCAGATTCTCCCGCCCACCATTAATCTCGAGAATCAGGACCCTGATACCGAAGGCATGGATTTCGTTCCCAACCAAGCCCGCAAAGCCGATTTCGAATACGCCATGTCGAATTCTTTCGGCTTCGGAGGCACCAACGGAGCCCTGCTCTTCCGCAGGTGGACGGAATAGGAGTTCTTTCGCCCCGCCCGTGTGGGGATGCCGGAGTGCGGACGGGCGCCTCGCCCGTCCAAACCGAGCGCAGCTCGGCAGCGGTTTCGCTCGTCCATCCTTGCGCTAAAGCTAAAGTGGAGGGCGCGCCCTCGTCGGCTGCGGAAAACTTCGGGCTTCGTATCAGGGTATCGCTTCAGCGATACCGCATCTCCGTCGAATCGAACGCCCCTTTAGGGGCCGCCCTACTCTTTCTTCATAGCGTCGATCATCGCATAAAGCTGCGAAGTGTCCGTCACCTCGACGTAGGGCTTGCCGGTACGTTTGCCGCTGACCACCCAGATCGTCGGCGTGTGCACGATGTGCAGACTCATGCCCAAATCTTTGTCCGCCCGCACCAGCCCCGCCAGTTTGCCCTCCGGATCCACAACGAACGGCAAGGCAATCCTGTGATCGGTGGCAAACTTCGCCGCAAATTGCTGTAAATTCTGCGGATTGATCTCCAGTTGGTGCGCGAACACAGCGTCGCGGAACGCGTTCCCCACTTCCTTGGAATGCGTGTCGAAGTAGCGCGCCAGCACGGCGGCTGCAAACGACCAGTTGTGCGTCGGCAACGGGAAATCGTGCTGTACCAGGGGAATCTTATAAGTCCGCGAGGCCTGCACCAGCAGCGGCGCGACGCGGCCGCATTGCGGACATTGAAAATCTTCGAAAACCACGATTGCAACCTGCGCCCCCTTCGGCGGACGAAGAGCCTCCGGCACATCCTCCGCAGAAACCGGCAGGCAGAGCAGCACCAGACAGGCAAGAACAAGAGACGACAAAAGCAGAGGCACCAGACGCGGCAACAGTAGTTGAATCTTCATAGTTTTATTTGGATACAGCATTGAACCAAGAATATCCCATGGTAGCGAATCCATCCTATTCGCGCACCTGAAGAGAAAATGAATTCGCTATGCGGCAGATTCTTCCCTTCACGCAGACGATTGTCCACAGTTATGTCGCGAATTTACGGGACAGTACACTAGGGCTTTTGGGTACCGAGCGTCAAATTCCGCGAGCCTACCTCAACTCGCCGTTGGGGTTGAGGTTGTAAAAATAATAAAACCGCAGCCCAAGAATTTGGCCGGGAAATTCCTTCGGCAGCGGCGGAAACGGAGTGGATGCCGTGATGCTCGCCCAAGCAGCCCGGTCGAGCGCCACGTCGCCGGACGAGGTGTGCACCACCATGCCTGTCGTCTTGCCATCCTTAAGGATGACGAACTCTATCGAAAGCTTGCCCTGTTTCAAGATCGGCGGATACACCGACGGCGGCATCAGGTTATACCAGTTCTGTTTCACAATTTGCACGATCCGCGTCAGATAAGGCCCAAAATCCACGCCCATCGTGTCGGTCAGGATTTCCGCCTGATCCAGCGCCCTGGCTCCGCTCCTGCCCGGGCTCCCGAATTCACCCGCTTGTCCAGCGCCGCCGTAGCCCCCACGGTTGGCGGCGGCGGCCTGTTCCGCTTGTTCAATCGCCGAGCCCGGAGTCATGGAAGTCTTAAAATTCGGCATCGGCCGGTTCTGCGGAGGCGTCTGCAGCCGCGCCGTCTGATCGCTCGGTTGCGGCTGCGCGAATCCCGAACTCTCCTGCGGCGCTGCCGGCTGCTGATTCTGCGCAACCGGGTTCTGTGGAGGCTGGCCCTGCGCCGGTGGCTGCGGCGCATTCTCGCCCGGCGGTCCCGGACGCGAGCTCCGCAGTATCTGCTTCAACTCTTCGCGATTAATCTGCGGCGCTTTGCTGGTCGCGACCCGGTCCTTATCCGAAATCACCTTCGCATCGGGACGCCGCGTCAGCTTCTGCTCGTCCGGCGGCAGCTCTAAAAACGTCGCATCTTTCGACCGGTCCGCATCCGCACGAATCGCCAGATCCACCGTCCGGTGCGGCAACAGCCCCATCAACTTCTCGCTGTTCCACAACAGAATGATCACCATCAAGTGCAGGATGACCGACAACCACAACGCTTCGCGCTTCCGCGACCGCGAGAGATCGTCCTGCAACTGAATCAGAAGATGCGGAACATCGTCGGGATTGAAGCCCCGGTAAGCCCTCTCCCAGTGCTGCCCTTCGAACAAATCGCGCTGCTCCGGTTGCGCGGAAGGTGGGGTTAATGGTTCGCGAGACGATGATTCGCTAGACAATGATTCGCCAGACGATGGATCGCGAGACGGAATTTGAGTAACCGGCATCAGGCAGAGACTACCAACCTTAGAACCACGGGCAGGCTCCAGGGTTGCGTACTATGTCGCGTACTATGTCGCGTAACGTGTTGCGCAACTCACGCGCAAAATTACGCGCAAAAGATTGCGCGCAAAGCTCCTTCGTAAAGTTACGTAAACCGTGGAGCCACGACCGCCAATCCCATTGTCGCATTTTTTGCGTCCCCCACGTGAGTACCTGGGTAATACAGCGTGCTGGAAAAACTCGATCTCGAGTTGATTTTGGGTGTGTCCGAGGATCCAGCCCCGGAGGGGCGTCCGAGCTTAGCCCAGCGCTTTAGCGCTGGGAAAAGTGGAAGAAATTAATCAAGTCCCGGAGAGCCTGCCCTGAGCGAAGTCGAAGGGACCGAGTTCTCACTCACCCACTTCAGCGCTGCGATAATTGTCCTGTCTTCAGCATCGGCTCTAGGCCCCAAGCCACAGCCGAACTGGGCAGATTTCCCACTGCGGGATTGCCCCGGTCAGATTTCAGATCGCCAATTTCGATCCGTCGCCAGCAGAACTTTTTGTTGCTCCGCGGTCTCCTTCCGCTAGTCCTGCGGTCTCCTTCCAACGTAAAATGCTCTTTAGAGATCTGGCCTATGTTCCAAATCCAAAGAGGAACTCGCCCTCGCGGCGTATCTGCCCACCGCGTTTCCGCACGTCGCGTGTCTGCGCCTCGTGTATACGTGCCCGGTGTAACTGTACTGACAGTGGTAGTAGGAATCGCTCTGCTCGCCAGTCCCAGCAGCATGCTCGCCCAGCGGGGCGGCGGTGGCGGCGGACACGGCATGCCGGCCGGCGCTGGCGGCGGCGCCGGCCTTGCCTCAGGGGTAAACGAAAAGGACGATCTCAGGAACTTTCATCAAGCCATGGCCGTCCAAGCCACCGATGAGCAGCGCGCCGCGTTCATCAAGGTCGCGCAATGCACTCAGGCCGCCGGCGACCGGCTAAAAACCTTTCGCGGACTTCTCCAGAACGTCCCCGCGTCGTCACCGCTGTCCGATCGCGCAACCACCCTCGATCAAGCCATCGAACAAGCGCGCGCCAGCAACGAGAATTTTCTCGCCTCATTTTCTTCCAAACAAAAATCCGGCTTGAAAGACATCGCCAAAAAACTGGAAAAAGCGGATTCCGACCTCGACAAACAAGTGAAGGCGCTGGATCAAATCGTCCAAATCGTCCAGACCTCCAGATCGGACGGCGAACCGACCGCCAGCTCTGCCGCCAGTCTCGCCAAGGAACTCGCCAGTTTCCAAGAAGAGCAACTCGCGCTCGGCAGAGAAATGGGTATTCTCCTCCCCACCGACGGCCAGGACCTCACCTTCAACCTTCCCAAGGTGACAAACTCGATCAACGTAGCCGGACAGTCCGTCTCCATCCCAGCTTCAGGCATCGTCTCCCGCCAGTCCGCTGGAACGCCCGCGGGAACGCCCAAAGAAAACGGCCGCAACCTCTTCAGTCTCAAGCTCACCGCCGATCTCTCCGACGTGCAGCAAAACATCACCGCTCTTCTCCGCTCTAAAATAACCCTCTCTCCCCGCTGCGGCGAGCGCCTCGAGCTTCGACAAGCCACGCTCACCCCGCTCGCTCCCGCCAGCCTCGTGGTGGCGCGCCTGCACTTCGAGCGCTGGGTCTGCCCGCCGGGTCAGGAAAGCCCTATGGAAGTGGCTGGCGGCGACGGCACCATCGAAGTCAAGCTGACTCCCTCGGTCGAACAGAAAGCCGGCTTGGGCCTCATCTCCGAAATTACCCGAGTTGACGCCGAGCGCTTCCTCCGTGACATGCTCCGCTCCGGTGATCTAGGCGACACGCTCCGCGAGCAAATTGCCGCATCGGTCCTCTCCGCAATGCAGAAGGGCACAGACCTAAAAGCCACACTTCCCCCCGCCGCGCAGCCGTCCGCCACCCTTCAGAAAGCCCAATTCCAGGATGCCGGAGCCGGCCAATTAAGCCTCGTCCTCGAAGGTCAGCTCCAGTTCTCCGAAGAGCAGACCCAACAATTCGCCGCCCAACTAAAGCCAGCGCCATAGAGTCGGCGCTTTGTAAAGTTATGCAAAACTTCTCCAAATCCTGTTTCCCACGCAACTTCCGGCCCACAATTCCATTCAAACATACAGACAGCTCGTTCTGAAAAGGAGATTCCCCATGCTAAAGCAGTCTCTTCTCGTTCTACTCGCGGCCAGCCTCATCTTGATCGCCGCGCCTTTCGCGGCGGCCCAATCGTCCGACAATCAGCAGCCCGCGCAGGGCAACGGTGGCTGGCACCACGGCCCCGCCGATCCCGCCCAGCGCACCCAGGAACTAACCAGGAAACTCAAACTCACCGCCGATCAGCAAACCAAAGTGCAAGAAATCCTCCAGTCCGAACACTCCCAGATGGAGACCTTGCACCAGGACACGTCTCTTTCCCAGCAGGATCGCCGCACCAAAATGATGGACATCCACAAGACCGGCGACGCGCAGATCCGAGCCCTCCTCGACTCTAACCAGCAAAAGAAGTGGGACGAAATGCAAGCCAAGCGTGAGCAATGGGGACAAGGCCACCGCCACGGTGCGCCCACCGGAGGCGACCAGTAGGCCCCACCACCACCCCAGCTCCTAAAACGAGGTCAGAGGTCAGATTGCTGAAGTTTAACCTCTGCAATCTGACCTCTGACCTCTGCAATCACCCCAGCCCGATCCGCCCCGCGTGCCGCCCAATCTCCCCAAGAATCGCCAGCCCCAGCTCCAGCGCTCTCCGCCCGTCCTCCAGCGAAACCACCGGACGCGACCGCTCCCGCACCGACTGCAGAAATGCCGCGACCTCCGCCAGCAGCGGCTCCTCCGCCGAGATCGCAGGCTTAGCCATCGAGATTTGCGGATTCCCACCAGCCTGGGTGCCCCACTCCTTCGCGTCTTTTGCGAATGAGTGGGCAGCTTCGGACGTGCCGCCGACCGAGAACACCAGCACATCCTGCCGTCCGTAGTCGATCGAAATATACTGTCCCGCCTGAAAGAAACGCAGTTTGCGCACCCGCTCCGTAGAAACCCGGCTCGCCGTGAAGTTGGCCACGCAGCCCGATTCGAACTCGATGCGCACATTCGCGATATCCACCTTGCGCGAGAGAATCGGCAGCCCCACCGCCCGGATTTCCTTCACCCCCGACTTCACGAACGTCAGCACAATGTCAAGGTCGTGGATCATCAAGTCCAGCACCACGTCCACATCCAGCGCCCGCGGAGAAAACACGCTAAGCCGGTGCACCTCAAAAAACATCGGCCGCGTGATCAGCGGCAAAGTAGCCCGCACCGCCGGATTGAAGCGCTCCAGATGCCCAACCTGCGCCACCCGCGTGTGCTGCGCAGCCAGACGAATCAGTTCGTCCGCCTCAACCAGCGTCGCCGCCACCGGCTTTTCGATCAGCACGTCAACCCCAGCTTCCATCAGAGCGCGCGCCACCCCGAGATGCAGAACCGTAGGCACGGCAACCGAAGCCGCCTGCACGTCGCTGTGCGCATTCATCATTTGCTCGACCGAGCCGAACGCCGCGCAGCCAAACTCGCGCGCCACCGCCTCCGCCCGCGCCATATCCGCATCGACCACCCCCACCAGCCGAACGCAGCCCGCCTGCTGCAGCTGCCGATACACCCGAGCATGATTGCGCCCAAAAGCGCCCACCCCAATCACCGCAACATTGATCTTGATCGGCAATTCTTTGTTCACGCGAAACTACCCCTCAACATCTTGTCATCCTGAGCGCAGCCAAGCCAAGCGCGAAGCGATTGGCTCGGCGGAGTCGAAGAGCCTGCCCTGAGCCTGCCGAAGGGACCCCTACACGTTCTATCCCATCCGCGTCACCGCAGGGAGTTCCCACTTAGCCGGCGCACTTTCTGAGCGAAGCCCGCCTAGGCCACTCACGTAGGGACGGCCGCCCTCGGCCGTCCAGCGGGGCAAGGCCCCGCACAGGCTGCGGAAAACATCTGGCTTCGTATCAGGGCATCGCTTCAGCGATGCCGAAAATTCTTCAAAATCCGATGCCCCTTTAGGGGCTGCATATCGCCATCCCACTGTTCTCCGCAGCCAGCAAACCGCAGCCTTCACATCTTCTTCAGCAGCGCAATCTGCCCCGCATGATAAAGCTCGTGCTGCACCACGCCATGAAGCATGTAGTAAAAGGTGTAGTGCGCGCCCTCTTTGCCCGGAACCATATCGTCAAGCCGAGAGTCCGGAAGAGAAGCCACGGCCGCGACCAGTTCCTCGTGACCGCGCCGCACCTGCGCCAACGCCGCGCGCCAAGCCGCCTCGCTCGTATCCCTAACCGGAGGAAAATTCTCCGCATCCGAGAGCTCCACCGCCACTCCGCCCAGCCGTCGAAGCACGGCCCCATCCCAAGCCGCAACATGGAGCACCAGCTCCCAGATCGTGTGCGCACCAGCAATAGGACGCGTCGCCGCCCGCGCCGCCGTAACGCCCGACAAAATTTCAAACAAAGAGTCCCCATGCCAAGCCTCGCCATCAAACGCCCGGCGAAGCTGGTCGGCAATGCGAGCCGCTTCAGACCGATCTGTTTTAGACATGGAATGCCTCCTGATCACCGAAGCCTATTCCGCGCACACCGCGATCCCCGCCTCATCCGCCGCCTGCGTCATCGCCTCTCCATCCAGCAACAGGCATCGCCCCGCGTCCACCGCCAGACAACTCGCCCCGGCCCGCGCCATCGTCTCGATCGTCTTCACCCCAATCACCGGAACATCGAAGCGCAGATCCTGCCCCGGCTTCGCAATCTTCACCACCGTCAAGGCGCGGCTCAGCAGCGTCCCGCTGGTCGGAGGCTGAGAATCGAGGGTGCCCCACTCATCGCGCCCTTTGCGATGAGTGGGAGCCTCCACCAAACCCTCCGCCGCCGCCAAACCCTTCATGATCTCCCCCGCCCGCTCAATCGTCGCATCCGTGCCCTCCATCGCCTCCACCGCCACGCACGCCGCGCCCGCGATCACCACCGTTTGTCCGATGTCGTACTCCGCCAGCCGCCGCCCCACCGCACGCCCATACTCAATGTTCTTGCGTTCCTGCTCGCTAGGACCCCGCTTCGTGAGCACGCCCATTCTAGCCAGCAGCGGCTTCAGCAGCGCGGTCGAGTTCTCCAGCATGATGCCCTCCTCCGCCAGGACCTTCGCGATCGCGCCCAGCAGCGAGTCCGTATTGCGCGTCGCCAGCGAAAGCAGCAGCTTCGCCAGACGCCAATCCGGCTTGATGGAGGAAAAAATCTGCTTGTGCTTAACCTGCCCCGCCATGACAGCGCGGGTGACGCCCGCAGTCTTAAAAGTCTCGATGAGCTTCGACAACTCCCCCAAAGAAACCCAGTGAACGGAAGCGGCGCCGCGCGACGAAATCTCAGGGAAAGCCTCTTCCTTGATAGCCGCGACCACGACCTCATATCCCTGAGCCCGAGCCGCATCCAGCACCAGAAAAGGAAAAGTGCCATTGCCCGCGATAAGACCAAGACGTGTCATGATCAAGAACCACGTAGGGACGGCCGCCCTCGGCCGTCCAGCCGCGCAAAGCGCGGCAGCGTTGTCACGCGGCGGTCAACAGCGGAGCTTCGCGCCGATCGACGGCGGAGGCCGGCCGTCCCAACGCAAGCAGCGAAGCCTTCCACTACTTAATCACTCCGCGTTCCGACGCTTCAATAAATCGGATGAGCATCTCGACATCCTCACCAAGATCGGCTTCCGCCTTCAGCTTCCCCAGTGCCTGCGAAGTGTTCAGCTTCGAAGCCAGCAGCACCCGATAAGCATGATGAATTTTCCCAATCCGCTCCTTACTAAATCCCCGCCGCTCCAATCCCACGGCATTCAATCCATAGGCGTGCGTTCCCCGCTCCGCGGACGTCTTAGAAAACGGCAGCACATCCTGCGTTATAGTCGTGCCCCCGCCGATAAACGAATACCTCCCAATCCGCACGAAGTGATGCACCGGGCACAGCGCCCCCACCGTCGCCCAATCTTCCACCGTGACGTGCCCGCCCAGCGTAGCCGCGTTCGCCATGATGATGTGACTCCCAATCTGGCAATCATGCGCAATGTGCGTATAGGCCATGATCAGGTTGTGATCGCCGACCCGGGTGCATCCCCCTCCCTTCACTGTGCCGCGGTTGATGGTGACAAATTCCCGAATCTTGTTATGGTCGCCGATCTCCAGCCGAGTCGCTTCGCCCGCATACCCGATATCTTGCGGCGCCAAGCCAATAGAAGTGAAAGGGGAGAAGTGATTGTCCGAGCCGATTGCAGTGGGACCCTCAATCACCACGTGCGAAGCCAGACCGCAGCCCGCGCCCAGTTCCACCTCGGCCCCGATCACGCAATAAGGCCCAATCGTGCACGAAGAATGTATCTTGCTTTTTGGATCGACGATCGCCGTAGGATGAATGGACATCGTTAAATCGCTCTTCCCTTGTCATCCTGAGCGCAGCAACTGATTCGCGGAACGCGAATCAGCTGCGGAGTCGAAGGATCCCTACTGATACCCAATCTCGCGCGCTGCCGCAGGGAGTTCTCACCACCAAGCGAGTCTTCGAGGGTCGTGACCAAGGCTTACTCTTCCTCGCCCGCCGTACTGCCCGCTCCCGCGCCCACCCCCCGCGGCACCAGCCGGCAAGTGACCGTCGCCTCGCAAACCACCTTCCCGTCCACGTACGCCTTGCCTTCCAACCGCGCCGCCGTCATCCGCCAGGCTCGCACCACCACTTCAATCCGCAGCTGATCGCCCGGCACCACCGGACGCCGGAAGCGCGCCTTCTCGATCCCCGTGAATACCATCAGCATCTCGTCGCGATTCGGAACCTCAGTCAACAACAGCAGCCCGCCCGCCTGCGCGATCGCTTCCACAATCAGCACCCCCGGCATGATCGGCTTCTCCGGAAAGTGTCCCTGAAAAAAAGGCTCGGTGATCGTCACATTTTTCAACGCCACAATGCTCTTCATCCGCACCAGTTCGAGCACCCGGTCGATCAAAAGAAAGGGATAGCGATGGGGCAGGATCTTGAGAATATAGCCAATGTCCATCGCGGTTTTCGACGACGGCGTTGCCGCTTCAGCCGCCGCCTCACCCGCCGTCGCATCACTAGTCTGGTCCATGTCCGTCATGCCGATTAGTTCAAGGCGAAAATTATACTGTAGCGCACGTTAATGATTTCTCATCCGCGTAAATTCCAGCTGACCTACCCATCCTCCGCCGCCACGCGCCGCCCGCCCAGGACGCTCCCCCCAGTAACCGCTCATCTGTGACGCACGCCCTAGACTCGCCCAACCTTATCGCCGATGATCAACCCAAGGGCCCTGTAAGCAACTCACTCCACCGAGCCCCGGAGCCAATCCATGAATTTGCCCGACCCGCGATCCTCTAACCCTAATCCCACCGAACCAGATCGCCGCCAACATCCGCGCTACACCGTCCAGGTCCAAATCGAAATCCGCCAGGAAGACAGCGACGTCCCCATGCGCCTCGAAACCACCGACCTAAGTCGCGGCGGCTGCTACATCCAGCTGATCAGCGCCCTCCCACTCGGCGCCCGCATGCAAGTCACCCTCTGGCTCGGCGGCTATCCCGTCGTCATCCAAGGGCGCGTCGTCACCCGCCATCCCCAATTCGGCAACGGCATCATGTTCCTGGAGTTCGAAGGTGAAGGAGATCAACTTCTAAACCGTTACCTGGAGGCAATCACCACCTAGCAGCCCGTGGCGCAAGTCCGATTCGTATCAGGGCATGCCTTCAGGCATGCCGTAAGCCCTGCCTTATGAATGCGCCTTTACCGTTTGCTGAAAAACGCAAGTTTCGTATCAGGGCATCGCTTCAGCGATGCCGTAGGTTCTTTGAATTGAGATGCCCCTTTAGTGTGTGCGTGAGAACTGGCGTTTTGGCAATACGGTGGAACGAAGGGCTCGATAATACAGCCCCGGAGGGGCGACCTAACTTAGCCCAGCGCTTCAGCGCTGGGAAAAGTGGGAAGAATGACCTAAGTCCCGGAGGGACGACCCATTTCTCACGCACACTCTTAGGGGCTGTGCTCCGAAAACCGAGTTTTTCAGCAATCTGTTTAAGCGCTGGAGCTGCTAGCAGAGGAAGCGCCAAGTGGCGCTCGCAGCCCGTACGTCGATCAAAAAATCAAGAGCGCAAGCTCAAAGCGCCTCAGAAACAGCACTGCAATCCCACAAATTACTCTCCAGATTCCCCCCCAAAAAATCAAGGCACCCAACTGGGTACTGGCCACTGCCCACTGCCCACTATCCACTGCTGCTCTTCGCCATGATCACGAGCGGCAGCGTCAACCCATCCCCCAGCGGCACCTCCACCGCTTCCAACTCCGCATACCCCTTCGCCCGATAAAAAGGAACTCCCGTCAGCGTCGCTCCCATCTCCAGCCGCCGAAACCCAGCCGCCCCAGCCGCCGTCTCACAAGCCTCCAGAATCATCCCCCCAATCCCCCGCCGCGCCCACGCCGGATGAACAAAAAATGCCCGAATCTTAGCCGCATCCCTAGCCGGATCCAGCAACGAATCCTCTCGCCCCGCAAACTGGTCGCCGCCAAACAAAGTTTTCCGCCTGCTCCACCCGCCGCAACCAATCAACAGCGCCCCTCCCGAGGATTTAGCTCCCGACGATTTCCCTCCCGACGATTGCGCTCCCGAAGCGTCCGTCTCCTCTGCCGCAAAATAAGTTCCATCCGCAATCAATTGCGAGTCCACCCCATACACCGTCCGCAGCGCGCTCTCCAATTGCGCCGGAGAATAATCCCCCGCCTGCAATCCCCGCACCGAAGCCTCAATCAATTCCCGAAGCGACGGAATATCGCCAGCCTCCGCCAACCGAATCCGTATAGTCATAACCGATCTCCAGCAGGCTCCGGAAAAACGCAGGTTTCGTATCAGGCACCAATTTAGCGAAATCAGACGCCCTTAAGGGGCGGGCGATGGCATCCGAATTTTCCGCAGCCAAGACGCAGATAGCCAACAGCGAAGAGCCAACGGCGAAGAGCTGACGGCTGAGAACTAAGAGCTGACAGCTGTTTTCCTCACTTCCGAGCCGCCGCGCACTCCGCGCAAGGACAAACTTCCCGCAGATAGAACCAAGAATAAATTCCCAAATCGTGTTTATCGTTCCAAGAAAACCTCAGCGCATACTTCCCCACCGCCTCCGCCGAAAGCGCTTTCACCGCCGGCTTGAACATCGGCAAAGCCCCAGGCGCCACCTTCGCCTTCTCGCCCGCCTTTCGTCCAGACTTCCCCCGCTCCTCCTCGCACAGCGCGCAAGGACAAGCATCCCGCAAAAACGCAAACGTATAGACCGACCGGTGCCCATCCTTCCACTCAATCTCCATCCCCGTCCCCGTCGTCAAATGAATCACCACCGACTTAGGATCGTTCCCCACCCGGGGCGTAAAATCCGGCAGCGCCATAAATTTCAGTATCGCACGTGTGGCGCGGACCTGCCCGCGAACTGTCGCCCTGCGGGAGCAAAGCGGCGGCTTGATTTTGGGGATGGCGGCGCTGGAAAACGGCAGCGCCCGCTCAATTCTCCTTCGCCAGCCAACCAATTCCACCAAGCCAGTTAGAACGTTAGCCGTCCAGCGAGCTGCAGGATGCGCTGGGTTTGCAGAGCGGCTACTCCCGTTCCAAGCGTGTTGCTGGTAATTTGACCGAAAGTTGCGTCAACTACGCTAATGTCCGGATTAGCGAATTCCGTGTGGTTCAATACGTTGAAAGCTTCGACCCGGAATTCAACGTTCACGCGCTCGGTAATCGCGGTAGTTTTGGCCAGAGCCAAGTCAAGGTTGGTGCGGCCCGGCCCGCGGAAAAAATCTCGCGGCGTACCGTAACCAGACGTCGGGACGCAAGGACCGCTGCAAAGCGGATCGTTAGAGATAAACGCTGCGGGGTTGAAATAGTAATTGCCATTTGCCTTGGGATTCAGGATCGTGATCTTGTTGAATCCGGGCGCGAAAGCGACATTGGCCAGGTAGCCGTCGCCGGCTCCAGAGGGCCCCGGTGTCGAGTAAGCGTACGCCGAGAGGCCCGCATTGATGCTTAGCGGAAATCCAGTCCGCCAGGTGAAGATGGGGTAGAGGCTCCAGCCTTTTACTAGACGCTTTGGTCCCGACGCCCAAGCGCGATCAAACGGCAAATCCCATCCTCCGCTGAAGGTGAGGCGTTGCGTGACGTCGAAGTCGGAGGAGGCGCGGAATATGCCCGGGTCGTAGTACGGTACCTGCGAATCCCGGTTGCGGAATCCGGATGCGTCGTCAATGCTGTGGCCGTAAGTATAGGCCAGAGTGAAATAGGTGTTGCCCAATAACCGGTTCTCGCCGTTCTGTTTCGTCAAAGAAGCTTCTAGGCTGTTGAAACTGGCGAAGCTCGCGTTGTTGAACTCCAATGCGCTGGCAAAAGGACACGCGGCAGGGCCACCTTGATTCGTGCAATATTGGGCGATATTGGATGTCGGGTTTTGGTTTATATACTGGTTCAAAACGCGGGTGGGGTTGGGACCACTGGATGTGCTTAGAATAAACGGATTGACGTCCTCCAGCGCCGTCAGTCCTTTCGCACTGCTGCCAACATAGTTAACCTCCGCGATCAGGTTTCTCGCAACTTCGTGTTGGAGGCTCAAATTGTACTGGTAGGTATAAGGCGTGTGGAGGTGCGGGTTTACGAAGTAAACCGAGCCCCCTGCCGCCGGG
Organism: uncultured Acidobacteriaceae bacterium; assembly: GCA_963749275.1. GTDB lineage: Bacteria > Acidobacteriota > Terriglobia > Terriglobales > Acidobacteriaceae > Acidiflorens. Next base: position 24,175 of record CAVVNA010000026.1, on the reverse strand, counting down.
AGAAAATTGTAGGTTGTAGTATTCAAAGGATTGAATGCTTCAGCGGGGTTGGCTGGTGTTGATGGAAAGGGTTGTGCAAAAGGGGTGGTGGAGTTGGCCCACGGCGCGCTGTAAAAAGAAAAGGGACCGCCGGAGGTTGGAAAGTAGGAAACGGTGGGTTCGGCATAGAACGGCGGCGCGCCATTGAATTGCAGGTTGTCTTCGCCCTTGAGGACGTCGTAGAAGATACCGAAGCCTCCGCGAAGGCTGGTCTTGCCGCTGCCGCCCGGACTCCAGGCAAATCCGATTCGCGGCGCAAAGTTGTCCCTATCCGGAAAGTTGACGCCACGAGGCGCGCCCGGGTCTCCGGGGAAAACCAGGCCGATTGGCGCATTGGGAAATTTTACAGACTGGTCCCCAGGGATGATGGAAAAGGTCCTTCCCTGGGTGTCGAGCTTGGGCGTGCTGTACTCATAGCGAATCCCCAGAGTCAGGGTCAGGTTGGGTCTAACCCGCCACTCGTCCTGCGCGAATCCGTAGGTTGCCTTGCTCCGGATATTGTTGGCCGCGTTTGCCCCCTCAGCCAAGTAGTTTGGAATCCCCACCAGAAAGTCGGCAAGGCTGTTGCCAGTGCCCACGCCGCCCTGGCTATACGGTCCGATAAAATCAAAGTTGCCATCGCCAAAATAATCGTAGAGGGTATTTTGTTGATAGGCGGAAACTCCTGCACCGAATTTCCACGTGTTGTGTCCCCTCACCCACGTGAACGTATCGGAGACCGCGAACGTGTTGCCGACCTCGCTAGCCGGACCCGCCTGGTCTTGCCCGAACCCCAAGCCATTGTCGAAAGTCATAAGTGGAGGGCCATTGGGAAGGTCCGACAGAATCCCGAACTGAGGCAGCGCGGGCAGGTTAGTAACGGGCTTATTCGATAGGGTATTGTGACGCTGCGCGGTCCCACGGAGTTCGTTCAGCTGAGTAGGCGAAAAAGTTCGAGTATAGGCGACATTGAGAAAGTAGTTGTTGATCTGGTTAGTGGCGGCAAAGCCGGGCACGGTGGCAGAGTAGCCGATCAACGCAGTGTATCCAAAGGGAGCAAGCTGCGGATTTCGAGCACCGCCGATCGTGCCGGTCAACTTGTCCTTCGCGTCGATGTCGAAATCGATCTTGACCGTCAGTTCGTTGGTGTTGTTCGTGCTGCCCCCGGAGGGGAAAATCTCCCCGGCCGCATTCGCCGGAATCATTCCCGTCGCGCGGTAGGCCAGAGCGGCAGGGTCAATTGTGGCCGGATTAATGATGGCTTGGGCGGCGAGGGCTGAATTTGACTGGAAATAGGGGTTTGCCGCCAGGAAGGCAGCGACACTTGGATCGGGGCATCCAGCCGTAACCGTGCATGTTGCCCCGCCAACGGTTGTTCCGCCCATCGGTATCGCGTGCGAGAAATCCCCTCCGGGGTTTTGTGCCAAGTTATTAATGTCTCCCAGCTCGGGCGTCGTGAAAATCTGCTGTTCCTGCAGGACGTCAGTCTCCACCTGGCGTTGCCCTTGATAGGCAGTGAAGAAGAAAAGGCGGTTCTTGACGATAGGGCCACCAAACGTCCCGCCAAATTGACTGCGTTTGAGATTGTTTCTAGGTAGAGGGAACGGGGTTGCGATCTTGTTGAAATAAGAGTTGGCATCGAAGTCGGTATTGCGCAAGAACTCGAAGGCGCTGCCGTGGAAGTCGTTGGAGCCCGACTTGGTAACGACGGTGATGATTCCAGCGCCGTTGCGGCCATATTCCGCCGTGTAGTTGCTCGTCAAAATGCGAAACTCGGCGACCGAATCCGGATTCGGGTTGTAAACCACCCCATTGCCGAGAAGCTCGTTGTTGAGGCCGCCATCCAAAAGATAGGTGATGGAATCCGAACGGCCGCCAGCCACGCTGAAATTTCCGCCGTTAGCATTGAGGCTGCCCGCACCGGAGTCATCCGGATTGTCTTCGGTGACGCCGGGCTGCAGAAGAGCAAGAGTGAGCACGTTGCGTCCGTTCAAGGGCATATTAACGATGGGACGGCTGGTGACGGACTGGCCTAGTGTCGGATTGACCGTCTCCACCCCCGCTGCCTGCGATTCCACCAACACCCGTTCGTTGCCCGCGCCCACTTCCAGCTTTAAGTCAGCCCGAAACGACTGGTTGATCTCGAGCGGTGCAGTGAGCACTTCCGACGTTCGAAAACCTTCGTGGCGAGCGACAATCCGGTATTTGCCGATGGGCAGGTTCAAAACCTGGTAAAAGCCACCCTTGTCCGAGGTTGTTTCGGTGGCAACGTTCGTAGCCATGTTAGTGACCGTGATCTTGACGCCCGTCACCACCAATCCTTGTGGATCGGTGATCGTGCCCACGATCTTTGCGGTAGCCTGTTGTGCGCTCGCGTCGGTTGCCGATAACAGAGCCATGCACAAAACCACCACTGCCGTCAGTAGCTGTCCTGGTCTTCCTGTCTGGGGTCGCATTGTGCAACTCTCTCCGATGCCGCTTTTGTGAAGAACAAAAAGTTTGTGCCCCCACCACTTTTTTGTCAACCGCCTCCCAAGCGGCTTTTGGGAAGGCCCCGACTTCACTCGTGCCACTAAGTACGCTACGCCGCCAACCGCCGTCGCGAACTCCCCCGCATTTCGCTTGTCCCTGTGTCACTTGGGGCACCAAACGACAGTGGCCAATGCTTCAAGTACTTACGAAGCAGAATAGCTACAAGGTCTATGAGCAACGGAAGACTGAGATGCACTGAACTACCAACTTCCATAGACTCGTCGCCGTCACGCTGAATTACTACGACCAATAGTTTTCCGCGAGCTGGTAAAAGCCGGCCAGCGCCTGGCCGAAATCCACTTCCACTACGAGCAGCAACCGGAACACCATCTAACAGAGAGAGAAAAAAAGGACAACAGCTGCACTGGCGAGTCGAAAGAATCGCGGAAACAAATCACGTAGAATGGCTGGGCGGCGGCGTGGGCGTCAACTGGGTACCGGAGACTGGATACTGACCACTGCCCACTGCCCACCGACCACTGTTCTCCATGGACAACGCCCGCATCGCCGCCCTCCTCGAACCTTTCCTCGAGCAAGCGCTTCCCCAATCCCAGCTCGATCAAATATCGATATACATCGATCTATTACTCCGCTGGAACGCCCGCATCAACCTGACCGCCATCCGCCATGAAGAAGAAATAGTAACCCGCCACTTCGGCGAGTCCTTCTTCTTAGCCCGCCATCTCTTCCCAGCGGTCTCAAAACACTGTCATCCTGAGCGAAGCGAAGGATCGTCCGGTGGAGCGACGGGCGCCCCCGCCCGTCCACCGTCCACTGGCAACTGGCCACTGGCCACTGGCAACTGCCCTCCCCGCGTCCTCGACATCGGCTCCGGCGCCGGATTCCCCGCCCTGCCTCTGAAGCTCTGGGCGCCGAACATCCACCTCACGCTGATCGAATCGAATCACAAGAAAGCCGTCTTCCTCCGCGAAGTAGCCCGAGCACTTACATTGACCAACATCAATGTATTAACCGGCCGAGCCCAGGCCCTCGCCCCGAGCCTCACCTCCCAAGCCGACGTAGTAACCCTCCGAGCCGTAGAGCGCTTAGAAACCATCCTCCCTCAAGCCGTAACCTTCCTAGCCCCAAAAGGGACCATAGCCCTACTAATAACCACCCCCCAGATCCCCCAAGTGTTGGCCCTGACCAATCTAAAGTGGCAAGCCCAAATCAATGTCCCAAAGTCACGTTCAAGAGTATTACTAATCGGATACAAGGCTTAAAGTAGAAACTACACGGTAACTATTGCCCTATAAAGTGGTCCAAGCCGCCAAGTATAGCCGTAGAATTAAAGCACAAGTGGTACATTTATGACATAATCTCATTATGAGAAAATGTCAAAATTAGTGTTCCACGTGGAACACTTCTCACTTTTGCAAGCACTCGCCCCGCCAATCCGTCACAAACTCTCGATGTGTTCCACGTGGAACACTCGCATGAAAGTTTGAAAACGCGCGAAGTGTTTCACGTGGAACACTCGCCGCATTGCCCAAAAATCGGGCATTGATTTCCCCGATGCGTTCGCATATTCTGACCCGCAACACACAGAAAACAAAATCATGGGACGCGTCATCGCAGTTGCCAACCAGAAGGGCGGCGTCGGCAAGACTACGACCGCCATCAACCTTGCCGCTTCATTAGCCGCTGCCGAGGTCAACACGTTGCTGGTGGACTGCGATCCGCAGTCGAACTCAACCAGCGGTCTGGGCCTGGTGAAAGATCCGGAACGCATCAGCATCTACGACGTGATCGCGGGCGTGGCCACAGCGGAGGAGGCATTACAGCTCACCAAGCTAGAGCAGCTCTGGCTAATCCCGTCCCACAAGAATTTGATAGGTGCAAACATCGAACTGGTCACGGCGGAGCGGCGCGAGTATCGTTTGCGGGATGCGCTAGCAAGCTTGCTTGATCGCTTTCAGTTCATCGTGCTGGACTGTCCGCCGGCGCTTGATCTGCTGACGTTGAACGCGCTGGTGGCCGCGGATGGGGTGCTGATCCCGATGCAGGCGGAGTACTTCGCGCTCGAGGGTGTGTCGGAATTACTCGACACCATCGAGCGCATACGGGCCGACCTGAATCCTGCGCTGGTGGTTGAGGGCGTAGTGATCACGATGTTCGATGAGCGGACGAACCTGGCGCAGCAGGTGGCGGAGGAGCTGAAGAAATATTTCGGAGAGAAGCTGTGCACGACTACGATTCCGCGGAACATACGGCTGGCGGAGGCTCCGAGCCACGGGCTGCCGGCGCTAATGTATGACGTGCGCTCGCGGGGAGCGGAGAGCTACATACATCTGGCGAAGGAGATCCTGGACCGGCAGGCGAGAGCGGCGAGCGGGCCGGGAGAAGCGGCATAGATTGATTGGCATAAATATTTATGTACGTCGATATATTTATGGATGGCGCGGTTCTGCGACAGCGCAGACATAAAGCAGGTCCTTCGCTTCGCTCAGGATGACAAATCTTAAAAGGGTATAGGCAAGGCCGGGGAGACTACTTGATGACTACATCGAATGCGGCGGTCGATAAGACGGCGGAAAAGACTGGGACGGAGAAGGTTAGCGAGAAGCTGGCGGAGAAGCGGCGGGCTTTGGGCAGGGGACTGGAGTCTCTGCTGCCGGGGCCACGGGTGGTGACGGCGTCTCCCACCCTTCCGCAGAGTACGCGGAAGGATGGGGCACCCGCTTCTTCTTCTTCTGGCTTTTCTTCCGGGGCTGAGGGTGGACGGGCGGGGAGGCCCGTCGCTCCACCGGAAGTGTTGGCGGAGACTCTGGACGAGTTGCACGCGGTGGCTTCGGGGCGGACTGCGGATGGGGAGACGATTTTTCTTCTGGCTCTTGATCAGATCGACCCCAATCCTTACCAGACGCGGAGGGAGTTTGATCAGGAGTTACTCGCCGAACTGGCAGATTCGATCAGGGTGCAGGGAGTGTTGCAGCCGGTGGTGGTGCGTCCGGGGAAGGAAGGGCGGTTCACCCTGATTTTGGGCGAGCGGCGGCTGCGCGCGTCGAAGCTCGCGGAGAAGACGACGATCCCGGTGATCGTGAGGCGGGTTTCGGAGCAGCAGGCGGCGGAGATGACGCTGGTCGAAAACCTGCAGCGGCAGGATCTGAATTGCGTGGAGCAGGCGGAGGCGTTCGCGAACTTGAGCACGGAGTTCAAGCTCACGCAGGAGGAGATTGGTACGCGGGCGGGCGTATCGCGGGAGACGGTGTCGAATTACATGCGGCTGCTGGCGCTGCCGGAAGGCGTGATCGGGGCGCTGCAGAAGGGACAGTTGACGTATAGCCACGCGCGGGCGCTGTTGCAGCTGCGGGATAACGTCCAGATCTGGACGTTCGCGAAAAAGGCGCTTGAGGAAAAGATGTCGGTGGCGAAGCTGGAGGATCTGGTGTTCGGGTTGAGTGCGCCGGCCGGGGCGCGGGAATCGAAGACGGGAGGCGGGGCGCGGTGGGTGGATCCGAATGTGAAGGCTGCGCAGCGGTCGCTGGAGACGGTTCTGGGGGTGAAGGTGCGGATTCGCGACCGGAATGGACGTGGGAAAATTTTGATCGAGTATGCGACTTTGGAAGATTTTGACCGGGTGGTTAGGATGTTGAAGGGGAAGTGAGGCCAGGTTTCAGAGTTTCAGAAATATGTTTCAGGTGGAGCATTGTGTACTGGCGATATTGTGCGTACAATTATATACATATATTGGCCGCATAATGACAAATGTACAAAATTCTCGGGTGCGCGCGACGGAGTCTTAAGTCATTGATAATACTTGGGGGTATGGTGTGGTTAAAGAGGCACAGTAGAGTAATTGTTACACTGTAATTATTACAAGACTCATTATTTCGTGGGCGGGCATCCCGGCAGGGTTGTGATCGAGTATGGGACGCTGGAGGATTTTGATCGGGTGGTAACAAATTTTGAAGGGGAATTGAGGGGCTCAGCAGCGCAGCCCGATTCCGAGTCAAGATTCCTTCCTGTCATCGAGACAAAGCTTTCTTGAGCTCCTTTATCAGTTTTTCCGTCTCTTCGAGCTTTCGTATGACCTGTTGGTCCCCTTTGAGTGCTGCGAGGGTCGTCCACGGATATCGCTGCAAAGATTCAGAAAGCTGTTCGATATCGCCGATCAGCCCCTGCCCTTTCTTGGACGGTGCTGGCGCCAGTGCGCGTAGCGCGGTGTCTATTGTTCCGTCAGGCGCCAAGAAATTTTCCTTGGCCACGGGGTCTTTTAAGATCTGGCGAAGCTTCCGCACGTCCTTTGAGTTTGTGATCCTCTGCTCGTTAATCCTTTTGATCACCGTGTCCAGCACGGTCGGCGAGAGCAATTTCTTGTTTAGATTCTTGATCTCCCTTGCCCATGTAATCGAGGCTCCGGGCTCCGCCAGATTCGTCAGTTTTTCGGACAACTCATAAATCTCTACCAGTTTGTCTAGCTCTCTGACCGTGATCCCGAGGATGTTTGCTGCGCTGGCTCGCCCCACCATATCTACAAGGCTGTAGGCGACCATTTCTTTCTCTTTCGCGTCCCATTCGCGCCTTTGACGATGGATGTAAATCCAGACCCGCAGCCGCTCTTCATCGGTCAGTGTGCGGTCTGTTACTTCTGCGGGCAGCCGTCGATACTCTTCTTTCTTCTGGTTCTCCACCAGGATCTTCGAATTCGTCCACCTCCGATCTCCGTCAATGATGCGGAACTTGTTCGGGATGTCCGGGTGGGGCTCAAGCAGAAGGGGCTCGAAGATCCCTTCATTAGCCTCGATCTGTCTCTGTAGTTCTGGATCAACCTTTGGACCCATGCGTGGTTGTTTCGGGTTCGGGACAACGTCCTCGAGGTCAACGTTGTCCCGATAAGTCCGCAGGACGGTACGCCCGAGCCGGCGTTCTTGCCAGCGGTATGTCGCCGTTTCTTCCATTTAGCTATCTCCTCGCCGCGTGTACGCTGACGGGCGCCACTCTGACGTTTTGGACAGGGTAGCCTTCCGTGCTCGCGACCCCGTCATCACCCTCGATTACGCCGTCCACGTCGGTCTCAATTTCTCGTAGAGCGTTATTGATCCTCGTGGCAAAGGCCCCCCGCTTCCTCCAGACGTTATCGTGCGCCTGCTTCTCCTGGACGTCGAGGTCGAGGATCTCCTGGGTAATCTTGCCAGCCTCGCTGAATTTTCGCTTGTACGGCTCAGATGTAATGAGCCCATATAGCTTATTCATTTTCCCGGCACGCTCCTTCATACTGAGCCCGCGCACATACATGGTGATCATTGCCTGGCGCAGAATATGTGCTATGTGTACGACGCGAGCGGGATTTATAACGATGACGTCGGACTCGATGCACATCTCCTTCCTGCCCGGTGGGAACACCGAGGTGGCAAGGATGGCCTGTTCTGCTCCCGCTTCAACCTGGTCCTGCCTAAGTTTGGTAACATATGCCTTCTTCCAGTCTTGACGGACCTTCGACTCGATAATTATTCGTCCGCAGGCCTGCCCCTTATGGAGAACATCGTGAAGTATGTCAGCGCCCGGTTGCCCCTTCTTAATGCGGGTGATCCGGTCTCCGGGGAAGGCCTCGCGCAGGTTTTCGAAGACGTCGATTTCGCCACCGTCGCCAAGCTCATTCGGGCTTCTCTTTTGGAGCTGGTGCTCCATTAGCTTCAATTTCTTTTGATACGATTCGCGCTCGCGGTTGAACTCGCTTTGCTGCTTCAACATCGCCATTGCGTTGGCCTTTTCTAGGGCGTCCCGCTGTTCACCACGTTCCTTTTCGTGTTTTTTTTCTGCTTCCTCCTTCGCTTGCTTGAGGATATCCGCTTCCCTCTCTTCTGCTTGTTTCACTTTCTTGTTGGCTCGCTCAAGCTCAGCGGCGATCTTGCTGACTTGCTCGTCGGCCTGTTGCTTCGCCAGCTTAGCGGCAGCCTGTTTTTCCTTTTCAGCTTCTTTCCGAATTGAGGCCTCGCGTGCTTCGGCCTGCTTAGCCTTCTTCGTAGCGTCGTCGCGCTCCGCCGCGATCTTCTTGATCTGTTGGTCGACCTCCTGCTTCGCGAGCTTGGCCGCGTTCTCCTTCTCAGTTTGTAACTCCTTCTTAAATTCCTGCTCCAGGCGATTCCGAACCGTGACCTCGGCTTCAGCCACTCTTTTCTCACGCTCCGCGAGCTCCTGCTGTTTCTGACCTTTGAGTTTTGCTTGGATTTCCGAAAACTTAACCTTCGAAAGTTCTGTTCCGCAAAGCGGGCACGATTCAACGATAGCTTCCATTTTCGAACTCCTACGGCAAGGGACCCGCTCAACACATACAACACAGATCCAGCCTTTTGGCGGCCCATTTCCTTCCGAAGGTGCCAATGGAGAAGGACTACAGGTCGTCCTTATATTGTCCTTATTACTCCTTCTAATTCCTTCTGTCAAGAACTTTTGTGGAACATGAGCGGCTAGATAGCTCTTGGAGGGCTGCTTTTGCCAGCCGTGGCGATCAACCCTATAATTGAAGTTGGGCGCGAGTCCACGGCACCGACTGTGTGTCTGGCTCGTGATTTCAGCGAATCGTTTCACTGAACACAAGTCGCTGAACGCCGTCACTGAGCAGCAAGGAGACTTCATGTCCGCACCCAGCCGTCGTCCGGAAATTCGCCGGCGCCGCACTCGCGCAGAAAAAGTCGCGAAGCTGCGCAAGCGCCTCGCCGCTGCTTCCGCTTCCAGTGACAAAGACCGCCTCACTGCTAAGCTGCACCGTGCCGGTTTGGTTTCTCCGGGGAATCCGTTGATTAAGAGCGCCTAGCGGAGAAGCGTTGCTTTGACCACCAGCAGCTGCCGAGCTGCGCTCGGCTTGGACCCTTCGGCTTCGCTCAGGGCAGGCTCGCGAGGGCGCCCGTCCCCACACGAACTTTCCGTCCCCACACCGATTTAAGCGGAGTACACAATCCTCCCTCCGACAATGGTCGCGACTACTTTTCCCGTGAGCTGCCATCCATCGAAGGGCGTGTTCTTCGATTTCGAGCGGGACTTGGAGGCGTCGAAGGTCCACTTCTTTTTTGGATCGAAAATGGTAACGTCGGCGACCGAGCCGCGGACGAGGGAACCGCGGCCGCGAAGATCGAAACAGCGCGCCGGACCGGCGGTGAAGAGTTCCACGATGCGGGCCAGCGGGATGCGCTTCTCGCGATGCAGCCTGGTGATTGCGAGCGCGAGCGCGGTTTCTAGTCCGGTGATGCCGAACGCGGCGCGTTCGAATTCCATCTCCTTTTCGTGGGCGGCGTGGGGCGCGTGATCGGTGGCGATGGCGTCCACCGTACCGTCAGCGAGCGCGGCCAGGATGGCCTCGAGATCGGAGGCCGAGCGCAGCGGGGGATTCATCTTGTAATTGCTGTCGTAGTCACGCATGTCCTCGTCGGTCAGCGTGAAATGGTGCGGCGTCACCTCGAAGGTGACGCGCGCTTTGGCGCGCTTGCCCCGGCGCACACTCTTCAGCGCGTCGGCCGTGGAAAGATGGGCGACGTGCAGGCGGGCATTGGGAATGTGCATCGCGAGCTGGACGTCACGCTCCACGATCGAAGCCTCGGCAGCCGCGGTCATGCCGCGCAACCCGAGACGGAACGAACGCGCACCCGCATGCATGGAGCAATTCTCGGTCAGGCGCGTGTCTTCGGCATGTTGCACTACGGGGAAATTCAGTTCTCCGCTTAGAGTCAGGGCCTCGCGCATAATGTTGTCTTCGAGGATGGGCTTGCCGTCGTCGGTGACCGCGATGGCTCCGGCGGAGTGCAGCGCGCGGAAGTCGGTGAGGGTGACGCCCTTGCTCGATCGGGTCGCGGCCGCGACGGCAAACACATTGACGACCGCGCCGCGTTCGGGCTGACTAAGCCACTCGACCAACTCAACCGAATCGACCACCGGAACTGTGTTGGGCATGGTGCAGACGGAAGTGAAGCCGCCTGCGGCGGCGGCGGCCGTGCCCGTTGCGATGGTCTCTTTATACGCCTGGCCGGGCTCGCGCAGGTGCGCGTGCAGATCGATGAAGCCGGGCGCGACGATGAGTCCGCGGGCATCGAATTTCTCGCCCTTTTCGTTGACGCCGCCCTTGATTTTGTTGGGAGGAGCAACTTCGGCGACGCGGCCATCTTTCAGCAGCAGGTCCATGGGCGCGTCGATGCGCGCCGCCGGGTCGATGAGGTGGCCGCCTTTGATCAGCAGACTGCTTGTGGAGCGTGAAGTCACGTCCCTCGTTAAGTTCTTCACCAGTTCTTCACCATATTTTTCACCACAGAGTCACAGAGACACAGAGAGAAGCAAGTCACGTTTTCTTGATTTTCTCCGTGTCTCTGTGACTCTGTGGTGAATGGTTTTTCATCGCATCTTCCCCATTGCCCGCGCCAGAATCGCCATGCGCGTGGGCACGCCGTTGCGCACTTCCTCGAGGATGCGCGCCTGGGCGCCGTCGGCGATTTCGCTGGTCAGTTCCAGGCCGCGAATGATCGGGCCGGGATGCATCACGATGGCATCTTTCTTGGCCATCTTCAAGCGGGCCGGGTTCATCTGGTAGCGCGTGATGTATTCCAGGAGGTCGATCTTCAGTCCGGAAAGACGCTCCGTCTGCACGCGCAGCAGCATGACCACATCGGTACCGCGTAAGGCGTCATCAATGTGGCGGGTCACGCGGATGCCGGGCGCGAGCGTCGTCGCAATGTCGGGCACCAGTTCCGGCGGACCGCAGAGAATGATCTTCACTCCGAATTTGCTTAATAGGTGGCAGGCCGAGCGCGCCACACGACTGTGAAAAATGTCGCCGACAATTGCGACCTGCAGGCCTTTGAAAGTTTTCTTGTTGCGCAGAATGGTGAAAGCGTCGAGCAGCGCCTGCGAGGGATGTTCGTGGAGTCCATCCCCGGCGTTGATCACGGGCACGTCGATGTGCCGCGCCATCACGTAGGGCGCGCCGGCGTTGGGGTGGCGGATGACGATAATGTCGGCGCCGACGGCGCGCACCGTGTATCCGGTGTCGAGCAGCGATTCGCCTTTCTCAATACTCGAACCGAAGGACTGGATGAGGACGGTGTGAGCGCCCATGGATTTGGCCGCGATTTCAAACGAGCTTCGCGTGCGGGTGGAAGCCTCGTAGAAAAGAAGCAGCACCCGCTTGCCCTTGAGCAGGGCCCGCGGCCTGTCCGGATTCATGCGCTGGGCAGACTTCAAAAGTCTCAGGATCTCGGCTGCTTCCAGGTGCTCGATACCGAGCAGGGAACCGCGCGCTGGATTCATAGTGGTCTGACAGTCCGTGGCGAAGCGATACGCCGCACCTCGCCCCTCAATTCGGCCAGATTTTGTCATCCCGAGCGAAGCGAGGGATCGGTAGTCCGCCGCAAAATGCAGATCCCTCGCTGCGCTCGGGATGACAATTCATAAAAAGTGTCTACGCTATCGCTGTCTGCAGCTATCGTTGCCTACAGATATCGTTGTCTACAGCTTTTCCATCAGCAGGACTTTCTCCGCGTCGTCGACCTCGCGAAGTTTGACCTCGATCATCTGATTTTCCGTGGTCTGCACCGTTCGTCCGATGAAGGCGGCCTCGATCGGCAACTCGCGATGGCCGCGATCGATCAATACGCACAACTGCAAGCGCCGGGGACGGCCCACGCGGAACAGCGCATCCATGGCGGCGCGGGTGGTGCGGCCGGTATAGAGCACGTCGTCCACCAGCACCACCGACTTACCCGTGATGGGAATTTCCATCTCCGTTTTCTGTACCACCGGCTTCGCGCCGAGAGTGGCAGAAGAAAGATCGTCGCGATAGAGGGTTATGTCGAGCGTGCCGATCAGTACCGGTTTTTTTTCGATGCGCTGAATAATTTTCGCCAGCCGCTCCGCCAGCGGAACTCCACGGCGGCGGATGCCGACCAGAGCCAGATCTTCGACGCCATTGTTCTTCTCGAGAATCTCATGCGCCAGCCGGATCAAGGTGCGCTCCACCTCGGAGGCCGACATGAGCTGCGCTTTCTGCTGGATCTCGACGGGACGCTCGGGCACGCGTGCATTCATAAACGCTGCATCATACGCGTGCGGCAAGATGAGAGCAAGGCCGAGCCTGAAACCCGCGTGGCCAGCGAGGGAGCGACGGGCGTCTTGCGCTTCCGGCAGTCCAGCGGCCGGGCGGGGCGCCCGGCTCTCCACCAGCGATCTTGAATTACCCGCGGGTGTTGCGCGGACGCATAAACCGCGAGGCCAGCGCACCGCCAACGGAGGCGAGCACCAGGGCAATAATAAAGAATGACGCCAGCCCCCTCGGAGTGAAGAGGTTGTGGATGCTGGCTTGAAATTGAGGTGTAGCCGTATTGACTCCGTACCTCTGCGCTATTTTCAGGATGTCATCGATGTATTCCTGCTGGGCATGGAAAGCAATAGTTAGAACGGCGAACAGAGCGTTGATGGCAAAGACGACGACTCCCGCTGCTCCTCCAAGTCGCGCCCCAAGAGCAACAGGAAGGACGAATTTACTTTCACGGCGGTAGAAATAGACAGCCAGTGCCCCGGTGAGAACGACGCCGAGCAACGGGATCATGCCGATGAAAACGCCCAGCCCGCCCGCCTTGAGCGCGGCACGAACGGCGATTCTCCGGTTCATCGCGCTTCCCGCCATCATCCTTCCGGCGATCGTGCTGGGGCGATCGGAATGCGTGGTTTGAACAGTCTCTGCAGAAAACTCGTCCGGCGCGGAATTCAAGCCGGTCGCACCTTCAGCATCCGGAATCGCAATTTGCACGTGGATTTGAGGAGCGCGGCATTGCGGACAAAACGGCCGGCCGTCCTCGACCGTGGTCCCACAGCGTTGGCAAGGGTGGTCCACATCTTGAAGCTAGCGCACAACGAACCGGGAGAGCAAGGCAAGGCATCGGGTGATCGGGCCATCGGGCGATCGGGTCATCTTAACCCTGCCCGCACGTCCGATCACCCGATGACCCGATGGCCAGATCACCGGATGAGTTCAGATGGTGTCGTCCTTGCCTGTGTGCATGCGCACATAAACCAGCGCAAAGCGGGATCCTTGGCTGTTGGGTTTAACCGAAACGATATGCTGGTTGCCCTCGGTTCCTACCTTCAACTCCACCGCGTCTCCGCCGTTGTTATTTCCACACGAGACGGGCTTGGAAACTTCATCCTTGCCCGCCTTGGAATCTTCGTCGCTCCAGCCGCCGTGGCATTGGATGGGCTTGCCATATTTCTGCAGGTCTTTGTTGTAGTAGGCGATGATTTTTTCGGGAGAGTCGCCGGAGACGAACTCCGCCGCCACCACTTTCAGCGAGAATCCCGGGAGCGAAAGGTTTACATTGGCGCTCTTCTTGTCGTCGCTGTCGTTTTTCGGAGCGGGCTTGGCGCCGGGATAGAGGGTCAGGCCGGCGTCGCGAATGTCGGCTTGCTCGCTGACGTGCAGATCACCGATGGGAGACTTGATGTCAACGTGCGCCTCGCCATCCTTCTTGTCGTTCCCATTGATGCTGCAGGCGGGAAGCACGCAGAGGGCAGCAATTAACGCGACCAGGGCCAGTTTTGCGATAGCGCTACAGTTGAACATTTTACGCTTGAACATTTTGCGCTTGAACATTCTGCGCTTGAACATGGGAGGAACCTCCTGAGCTGGGAATCGGAAGTGCTGGCATGGTAAAGCAGGCTAAACATGTCCCAATGACCTTGCCTTCAGATCGTATCGTCCTTGCCCGCATGCACACGGATATAAATCAGGCCAAAGCGGGATCCACGGTCCCTGGGCTTGAAAGCGACGACGTGCTGGTTCCCTTCGGTTCCAACCTTCAACTCCGTCGAATCCCCGCTTCCGCTGACATCACACCAGACCGGCTTGGAGGCATTGCTGGGTGAGACATTAATGCCGAAGTGCATTCTCCAGACGCCGCGGCACTGGATGGGTTTGCCATATTTCTGCAGTTCCTTGTCGTAGTAGGCGATGATTTTGTCGGGAGCGTCGTCGGAGATGAACTCCGCAGCCACCACTTTCAACGTGTATCCCGACACCGAGAGGTTTACGTTGGCGCTCTCAGTGTCGTTGTCCTCTTTCGGAGCGGGCTTGGCGCCGGGATAGAGCGGCAAACCGATGTCGCGGATATCTGCCTGCTCGCCAACGTGCAAGTCGCCAACGGGTGACTTGATGTCAACGTTCTTCTCCCCGTTCTTGTTATCGTCGTTCGTATGGATGCTACAAGCGGGAAGAACGCAGAGGCCCGCAAATAACGCACCGAGGGTCAGTCTTGAGATAACGTTTCGGTGGAATGCTTTATAGCTGGACGTTTTATTGCTGAACATGAGAGGAACCTCCTGAGCTGGGTCGAACTGAGCTAGGCCGGGCGGGGCGTTCGATCCCATCGCCTCGGGACGCGATGCCCGGAATCGTCACCGGCAGATGACCGCCGATCGGGATCTCGCCGAAGATCGCTTTCACGGCTGCTGTTTCCGAAACGGTCGCATTGGAGAACGCGCACACATAATTCTGGATCGCGGGGAAATCCTGCACCACATAGGGATTGCCCATAGCGAGTACTACAGTGCGACTGGCGGCGCGATCGAGGATTGCGTTGAGCAAAGATCCGGTGGCATCGTCCATAGCAACGGTGTTTGTCAAACCTCCACCGGCGGCGCGCATGGCCTTGCCCGCGGTTGGAACCACATAGACCGCGGCGATCACATGCTCCGCCGCTTCCACCGCTTCGACCACGGACGGCTTCATGCCGGCGGCCGAGCGTGCGTCGACGTAGATCACGCGGGCGTCCGGCACACGTGCTAGAATCTGATGTTCGAGCATACGTCCGGAGTCGGTGCGCAGGTCGTCGGCAAGAATCAGCGCGACCAGGCGGTTGCTCACCTCGGTTACTGATTGATACGGAAGCGCGGGCTTCAGAGTTCCCAAAGAAGACTGCAGCGGGATCACTTTACCGTTGTCGCGGACGAGGGTAATGGCTTCGTCGGCAATGCGCTGGCCTACGGCCACATTCTCCGGCTTCGCAATCGCGCTCGAGAGTTGAGCGGGGTCCATCAGTCGCGCCTTGTTCAAGCCGAGAGATGCCTTTAGTTCCAGAATCTTGCGCACCGATTGATCGAGCCGCTGACGGCTGATTTCGCCGCTGTGCAGGGCTTCGAGCAGGGCGC
This sequence comes from uncultured Acidobacteriaceae bacterium, assembly GCA_963749275.1. Classification (GTDB taxonomy): domain Bacteria; phylum Acidobacteriota; class Terriglobia; order Terriglobales; family Acidobacteriaceae; genus Acidiflorens. The sequence goes on along the minus strand of CAVVNA010000026.1, from coordinate 8,500 downwards.
GGTAGCTGGCGTCGAGATCGGCCGGAATGATCAGCGCGTCATTGCCGGCGTTGAAGGAATCGACGGCGGCCCGGCCGATGCCGCTATTCTGCGCGTACAGGCGCGTCAAGGCCGCCATGTCGAGGGCGTCGGTCACGACGATCCCTTTGAATCCCATTTCTTCTTTGAGAAGTCCGTCCACAATCGCCCCTGAAAGTGTGGCCACGCGGTGGGGCTCGGAATCGAGCGCGGGAACGGTTACGTGCGCCACCATCACGGCATCGACGCCCGCCTCGATGGCGCGCCGGAAGGGCGGCAGCTCAACCGCTTCGAGGTGCGCGCGGTCGCCAGTGACTTGAGCGAGGCCGAGATGAGAGTCGGCTGCGGTGTCGCCGTGTCCGGGAAAATGTTTGGCCGTGGTCAACATGCTGCCTTGGTGAGCGCCGCGGATGTACGCCGCCACGAAATCGCCCACCTGCTTGGGGTCTTCTCCGAAAGAGCGCGTGTTGATGATGGGATTCGCGGGATTGGAATTCACGTCGGCATCGGGGAAGAAATTCCAATGCACTCCGATGGCCCGCGCCTCGAGCGCGGTGATGCGTCCGAAGGCTTCGGCATTCTCGGTTTTGCCGGTCGCACCAAAGGCCATGGCATGGGGAAAAACGGTCGCGCCATTCAGACGCATGGACACGCCGCGCTCGAAATCGGCCGCGACAATGAGGGGCAGCTTGGATGATTTTTGCAGCCGGTTGAGCAGGTCGGCGGCCACATCGGGCTGGCTCTTGAGCAGACCGGCACCGGCGCCATCCATCGGGACGGTCATGACCAGCGATCCGATGTGATACTTGCGGAGGTTGTCGCGCAGTTGAATGAAGATGGGGTCGGCGTCATTCAAGAATTGCACCAGCACCTTGATGCCGAAGAGTTGTCCAACTTTCTCTTCGGTCAACATCTTGCGCAGCGTTTTGTCGGCCCACTTTTGGCCGGCTTTGTCGAGATGGATGGGGCTGGGCTGCTGAAAACGGTCTTTGCTTTTGTCTTTAGCAAAACAGAGCGCCGCCGCGAGCAGGAACGCGATCAGCAGCCAACGTCGGAGCATGCCATTGACAATAACAAAAGTCAGGCGGCAACGTCCTTCCACGGTCGGCCTTGAATTCCGTTCTCGAGTGTAACTTTTCGGCGGTTCGTGGATACCTATTACGAGAACGTAATTTTCAGCAAGAATTCGAGCGTTTTTTCTATCCACCTGAATCTGGCTGTTCCGTACCGCAGGAGGACTAATGGCAACAATGGCTGCGTCAAGAATCGAATCTTCAAGCGCGACACCGGTCGCGCCGTGGTGGCATACCACGCTGCTCGCAGCGTTATTTCTAGGGCTAGCGGTGAGTGGAGCGTTTTTTCAGCGGCATGCTCGCTCCGAGCCCGGAGGCTTGCAGCAGCACCCGCATCTCGTGCCGCTCTACCTTTCGCTCATCGCGATGGAGTGGGGTCTCGTTTATTACGTGTGGAAGGGCCTGCGCAGGACGGGAACGAAACTCAGCGAACTAATTGGAGGAAAATGGGGAAGCGCCAAAGACGTGCTGGTGGACGCCGGTCTCGCCCTCGGTTTCTGGACCACATGGAAGCTCGTCGCAGCGGCCTGGGATCGCTGGCTCGGGGTTGGCCATGCTGCGTCGATCCAAACTTTGCTGCCGCAACGGGCGCTGGAAATTCTTCTGTGGATCGGCGTATCGATGAGCGCGGGCATCTGTGAGGAGTTGGTTTTTCGCGGATACTTCCAAAGACAATTCCATACCTATACCCATAGTCTTTGGGCGGCGTGGTTGCTGCAGGCTTTGCTCTTCGGGATTTCGCACGGCTATCAGGGTGTCGAAGCGTGCGTGAGGATCGCAGCTTACGGCGCGCTGTTTGGTTTGTTGGCGATCTGGCGCGGGAGTCTGCGGCCGGGCATGATGGCGCATGCCGGGACGGACATTCTCAGTGGCATTTTTGGAATCTGACTTTTGGAATCTAAACTGCGGATTCTAGCTGTGCTTTGGCAAGAGGCCGTACTGGTATAACTTTCTCGATGGACCGTGCTCGTGCAACCCGAAAATGACCGACTTCAGCTCACTCTACAAGCAGTATGCGCCAGACGTAAACCGTTTTGCGTTGTACTTGTCGGGCGAGCGCAGCGATGCCGAAGACATCACTTCCGAAACGTTTGTGCGCGCATGGACTGCGCCTGAACCGATCAGAATGGAAACGGCGAAAGGTTACCTGTTCGCGATTGCGCGCAACTTGTTTTTGCAAGGACTACGAAAAAAATCACGGCACGTGGCACTCGACGAAAATTTGCGCGCACCAGGGGCTAGCCCCCACACACAAGCTGAAGGGAAACAAGAGTTGCAATTCCTGCTCACGCAACTTCAGCAGTTGCCGGAAGAAAGCCGCGCTGCGCTGCTGATGCGCGCGGTGGACGGAATGGCTTATGAAGAAATTGCGCGGGCGCTGGGAATTTCGCTCGCGGCAGTGAAAGTGAAAATTCACCGCGCGCGTCTCGCGCTGGCGGGAATCCGAAATGCATGACCGGGCCGGGCAGGATGCGAGTGCTGCAGAAAACAAAAATGAGGTGCCAGAAATGAATGTTACGCGGGAAGTGATTCTGGATTTGCTGCCGGTCTATCTTGCGGGCGAGGCCAGCCCCGCCACGCGCGCGCTGGTGGAAGAATATCTGAAGCAGGACCCGGAACTGGCACAGCGCATTCGCCTGCAAATGACGGAGAGTTTGGCCGCGGCTGCGCCTTCCGCGCTTCCGCCGGATCTCGAGTTGCGATCGCTTCGCCGCACGCGCAGCCTGCTTGGATGGCAAAAGTGGCTGTTCGGCCTTGGAATTACCTTCACCGCCTTGTCATTCAGCAGCGAAATTTCTTTTGGTGACGGCGGCATCAAGGAATTTCATTTCCTTCTCCGCGACTATCCGGCTTTGTTCGGAACGCTTGCCGTGTTGGCGGTTGTCTGCTGGATCGGCTATTACATTATCCGGCGGCGTCTGCGCACGACGTGAACCTCGCGGCTGGCGCGATTTCAAATTTCCCGTTCGACGAGTGCGATGGCTTCCGCTTGAATCGCCGGGTCGTCGCCAAATCCGGCGAGCCAATACACATCCGGTTCTCGCCGGAACCACGTGATCTGGCGCTTGGCGTAATTGCGATGCGCCTGTTGCGCTGCCGCCAGCGCCGACGCTCGATCCAGTTCGCCGCGCAAGAACGGCATCGCCTGCTTGTATCCGAGCGCCGCGAACGGGCGGGCATGTTCACCATATTTTGCAAGGAGCCTCTCCGTTTCGGCGATGAGTCCTTCGTCAAACATTTTCCCCGCCCGCTGGTTGATTCGGGCATAAAGAGCTTCGCGCTCCGGATTGAGTCCGAGACGCAGAATGCGAAAGCCGCGCAGCGGTTCGCGTCCCTGCCGCCAGAGTTCGGTCATAGTCCGGCGAGAGGTCCGGCGCGAGGGCTGGCGCGAGGCCAGGCACACCTCGATCGCGCGGATCACCTTGGGAACGTCATTGGCGTGAATGCGGCTTGCGGCCGCAGCGTCGAGCCGGCGGAGGATGCGATGCAAGTGCTCGGGGCCGTGCTTCTTGGCGCGGCTGCGGAGTTTGTTGCGCAGCTCTTCGGAGCGCTGCGGACCTGGAAAAAGTCCTTCCAGCAGAGCGCGGAGATAGAGTCCGGTTCCTCCGCTAACGATGGGCACGCGGCTGCGCTGCCCGCTTTCGCACAGAACGTCTTCGCGCAAAACGTTATCTCGCAGTACTATCTCGTGCAGAACCTGCCGCGCCTGACGGGCATATTCTCCCGCGCTAATGTCGGTGAGCGGATCCACGCAATCGAGCAGGTGATGGGGAATTTCCGTGCGTTCTGCCGCAGTCGGCTTGGCCGTACCGATTTCAAATTCGCGGTACATCGCAACCGAATCGCAGTTGACGATCTCACCGCCGAAGCGGCGAGCGATCGCGAGCGCCAGGGCTGTCTTCCCGCTTGCCGTGGGACCAAGCACGACTACGACCAGCGGCTCGCGATCTGACTTCGGGCTCGCCACCTTTACCAACCGCGGCGACTTTTTCGGCAACTTCTTCGGCAACTTTAGCGGGCGCTCCAAGGGATGTACCGCCAGTAGCGGATGATGGTAAGAACGAGCAGCAAAACTGCCATGAGAAGCAATCCGGTGGCTTCGGCGGCGTAGATGGCATGGTGGTGGTGATGTTTGTTGTCCTGATGCTGGTTGTCAGCGACGGGCTTCGGCGGAACGGGGGAGTTCACGCGGATATTGTAGCTTTTTTCAGGCGTCAGTCGTTGGTCGTCAGTCGTTAGCAAACAGTTCATCGCGAACGACTGACGACTGACGACCAACGACAAGGCGCCGATCAGCACTGAACCGCCAAGCGATTGCCGGGACGGACTAGGCGAGCAGTTTCGCCGCTTCCTTGGCGTAGTAAGTCAGGATCATGCTTGCCCCGGCGCGGCGGATCGAGACGAGCGCTTCCATCATCACGCGCTCCCGGTCGATCCACTGGTTGCGGGCGGCGGCTTCGATCATCGCGTACTCGCCTGATACCTGATAGGCGGCCAGCGGCAGGTCGAAACGGTTGCGGGCCGCGGCAATCACATCCAGGTAGGGCATGGCCGGCTTCACCATGATCATGTCCGCGCCCTCTTCAATATCCAACTCGATCTCCCGCATCGCCTCGCGAATGTTGGCCGGGTCCATCTGGTAGGAACGGCGGTCTCCAAACTGCGGCGCAGAATCCGCCGCCTCGCGGAACGGGCCATAGAAACCGGAAGAGAACTTCGCGGCATAGGAAAGAATCGGCGTATTTTCGAAGCCCGCGGCGTCTAGCGCCGTGCGAATCGCCCCGACCCTTCCATCCATCATGTCCGAGGGCGCGATGATGTCCACGCCTGACCGCGCCAGCGAAACTGAGGTGCGTGCCAGCAACTCCAGGCTGGCGTCATTCAGGATCTCGTACTCCGCGGTAGCCGGTGGCGCCGCGGCGGCTGCGCCCAGGGATTGTGGTCCCGCTTTGTCTTTTACCTTAACTATGCCGCAATGCCCATGCGACATGTACTCGCACAGGCAAACGTCGCCCATCACCAGCACGTCTCGCACTTCACGCTTGATGGCGCGTGCGGCTTTCTGCACGATGCCATCCTCGGCCCAGGCGCCGGTGGCAACTTCATCTTTTTTCTCGGGCAGCCCAAACAAGATGACTGACAACACTCCGAGGGCACGCGTCTCGCGCACTTCCTTCACGGCCTCGTCGACCGAGAGGTTGAAGACTCCGGGCATCGAGCGCACTTCTTTCCGGATTCCGGTTCCGGGGCAAATGAATAGTGGATACACGAAGGATTCTGGCGTCAGCCGGGTTTCGCGGACCAGGGTACGCAGCGTTTCAGTGCGCCGCAAACGGCGCATGCGGTTAGCGGGGAAGGCCATGACGGAATTCTAGCAGCAGCGGCCCGAACTGCGACCGGCCTGATCACTGATCTCGATGACGCACGTCAGGCCGCGGACGCCGCGCGCGTGATGAGTCATGTGGAGGGACGGGCGGGGCGCCCATCTCTCCACCAGCAAGGCGACGGTTCTAGTTCCCGGAGCGCGGCCCGCGGGGTGCAATTGGCCGTTCCCGGCGCGCTCGAAGGTTACCGTAGTAACCTCCGGTAACCTGTCGGTGATCTAAACATCTCGCGGCGAACGTCATATGATGCAACGTGATGTCCAGGCCCCACATCTCGGCGCTGGTCTGCGGAGTTGGCCTGCTGGTGGCCTTTGCCCTGGCTCCCTCAGTATTTCCCAACCCCTTCTTTCGCGTGGCCATGGGAGACCTTACTCCACTGCTGGCGATCGCGGCTGCCGTCATCGTCTCCTCCCGAAACGCGTTCGACAGCCGTGGGCATACACGCTTGTTCTGGAGTCTCATGGCTACGGGCATGGCCATGTGGTGCTTCAACCAGGCATGCTGGGTGTGGTTTGAAGTGGTGGCTCGCAAGCCGGTACCCGACCCTTATGGGGGAGATATCGTGTTGTTCCTGCACATTGTCCCCATCATGGCGGCGGTGGCCATCCGCCCCCATCAGGCCGATGACCGCGAGGGGATGTTGCCCAGCGCGCTGAATGTCCTCATCCTGCTGATATGGTGGGTCGCAGTTTACGCCTTCTTTGTTTTTCCCGACGAATACATCGTCACCAATATCGCGTTATACAGTCCCCGTTGGAATCTGCTGTATGTCGTCGAAGGACTGATTTTGATTGCCGTGTCAGCATCGGCATTTTTCACCAGTTCGGGATCGTGGCGGGCGCTCTATCGCAATATTTTTTTCGCCAGCGTTTTCTACACCTTCGTTTCGGAAGCCATGAATGCCGCCTTCTTGCGCGGCGTCTACAAGACTGGCGGCATCTACGACCTTCCGTACCTCGCCGCTGGGCTGGGGTTCTTCTGGGTCGCCATCGCCGGGCGGCGCTGCCTTCGCGATACCGAGATGACAGCTTCGATCCCTCGTGCCAGTCGCCCGGTCGCTCCTCTGCTCGCGAAACTCGCCCTGCTCTCTCTGCCCCTCATGGGATATTGGGCACTATTCCTGAGCCAAGAGCAGCCTTATCTGCGCCAAGTCCGTTTTGGCGTGGCCATGGGCGGCGTCGCCCTCCTGGCCTTCGTCATTTTCCTCCAACAACAGCTGCTGGACCAGAGGCTTCTGCGTTTGCTCAAGCGTTCGCACCGGAGCTTTGACAACCTCCAGCGGCTGCAGGGAAGAGTGATTCAACAAGCCAAGCTGGCTTCACTCGGAGAACTGGTCGCGCTCGCCGCTAACGAACTGGAGTTCCCGCTCTCGGCCATCTTGAACAGCTCCGAACGGATGGCCGCCAGCAGCAACCTGAACCGCGAGCAACTCTCCAACGCGCAGAAAATCGGCCAGCAAGCCCGGCGCACTCGCGAACTGGTCAGCGATCTGCTCAGCTTTGCGCAGCAGACTCCGGGAGAAAAAAGTCCTCTCGAACTGAAGCCTCTTTTGCAGCGCGCCGTTCAAATGGAAGGATTCAAGCTGGAAAACAAGAAAATCAGCTTGAGCGTGGAAAGCAATGACAAGGTCCCGCTGCCTCGCGTCTTGGGCAACTCCAACCAGCTCTTGCAGGCCTTTGTTCAGATCGTCGAAAACGCCGTGGACGCATTGCAGGAAATCGGCGGCGGGCGCCTGCAGATTTCTCTGTGGCGCGAAGGCGATGAAGTCATCGTCCAGTTCGCGGACTCCGGCCCCGGCCTGCGCGATCCCGAGCGCGTCTTCGATCCTTTCTACACCACCAAGCCGGTGGGTAAAGGCACCGGTCTCGGACTCAGCGCCACCTATGGCGTAATCCAGGACCACAGGGGGCAAATCACCTGCAACAATCGCCCCGAAGGCGGAGCCGTATTTGAAATTCGCCTGCCCGCGCTCAAAACCAGCGCGCCGCTTGCCGAAACCGCGCGCGCTTTGAAAAGCACCGCAGCCACTTTTGAAATCTGACTTCTTAGTGCTGCATCGCCCCTTTCTATCCTCTTTTTTCTATCCCCCACTCGCCACAATCGCATCGGCCACTCGTGCCGCCTCCACGGCAAAGCGCACATCGTGCGTCCGGATGATGTGCACCCCTTTCAAAATCAGAGCCGCTTCTGCCGCCAGCGTCCCGTAGAGGCGCTCGCCAACGCCCGCGTCTTTGTCTTTTTCTTTATTCTTGCCATCGCGCGCCAGCATTCGCCCAATAAATGACTTGCGCGAGACTCCTGCCAGCAGCGGAAATCCCATCTGCTGCAGTTCGGCGAAGTGCGCCAGCAGCGGATAGTTCTCCTCGAAACGCTTCCCGAACCCGAACCCCGGATCCAGCACCAGGCGATCGCGCTTGATGCCCGCCAGGGCCGCCGCTTCCGCCCACTGCCGCAAGTCCCGTTTCACCATCAGCACCGGATCGCCAATCGGCGGCAACGACCGCCATTCCTGCGGCCTCCCGCGGGTATGCATCAGCACTGCTCCCACTTTGAGTTCAGCCAGCGTTTTCGCCATCTTCGGATCCCACCGGAACCCACTGACATCGTTCACCACCTCTGCCCCGAGCTCCACCGCCGCCCGCGCCACGGTTGCCTTGTAGGTATCGACACTTACCACTGCATCGGGCCGTCGCCGCTTCAAATCGCGGATCACGGGCAGAACCCGCCTCCGCTCTTCTTCTTCCGACACGGGTTCTTCCGACACGGGCTCCGATACCGGCCGTGCGGTCCGTGCCACGTCCTCCGGCGAAGGGACATCATTGACGGAGACGGCGTCAGACACGATGCGGCTGGCCACCGACGCGCCCGGCCGCGTCGAACTCCCCACCCACGTCAATGATGGTCGCGCCCTCGTCCAGTAAGTGCTCGGCGCGGACTACGGCCTTTTCGGCATCGATGTAGAGTCCTCCGTCGGAAAACGAGTCGGGAGTTACATTCACGACGCCCATGATCAGAGTGCGCCGT
>CAVVNA010000025.1:0-17997 GCA_963749275.1 uncultured Acidobacteriaceae bacterium | reverse complement strand
TTACCTGCTGCTCAAGCTGGTGCTTTCCATTGCGGCGGCCATCCTGTTCGGCATCATCGCGATCGTTCCGCTACTGTTCGTCGTCGTCCCTGCCGTGGTTGCCGTGCTGGCGGGCAGAGCCGCGGGGATAGGGATGGAGCGTGACGACTGTCAGTCTGGCGATAATTTTTGGAACCTTGTTGCTGCTCCTCCTGATTTACCTGATCGCCCTGGTGAGCGTGCCGGCCACTGTTTTCTTCCCTGCGTACGCGCTGCATTTTCTCGCTGCTCGATATCCGAATCTCGACGCGTTGCTGCATCCGGCGCCTGCGCCTCCTGCTCCGGAGCTGCCTCCAGTTCCGGAATCTCCGCCGCCGTTCGAAGCGCCACCGCTGCCGCCGTCGGCGGAGCCCATCGGCTAGAAACTACTGTTGCGCGGTACTCAGCTTGTGCTCATGCGCCCAACTGAAGCGCCGTCCGATGATGCACTTTACGCGCGCTCAGCGTCGACAGACTGGTGTTCGGTGGTAACGTCTCCGGCTGATGATGCGCGAGACCCCGCCAATTCCCGAAAGAACGCGAACCGGAGATCTGGATTTGCTACCATGTCCGTGCGCTGCATGGAACAGTCCGCAAGTTTGGAGCACGATCTACCGGAGGACGATTGATGCCGGAGGACGCAAGTGAACGAGTCCGCGCCAACTTTGCGCGGCAGCAGTTCATGAGAACTCTGGGAGCTGAGCTGGTTTCAGTAACACCGGGCTCGGTCGAAATCGGGTTCCCGTTTCGATCGGACCTCACGCAGCAGCATGGCTTCATTCACGCCGGGGGCATCACCAGCGTGCTGGACTCGGCCTCCGGCTATGCCGCACTGAGTGTGGCGCCGGAAGGAACGGATGTCCTCACCATCGAGTTCAAAGTCAACTTACTGGCGCCCGCGGTGGGCGATCGTTTCCTGGCGCGAGCGCACGTAAAGCGCGCCGGGCGAAACATTACCGTCTGTGCCGCCGACGCCTTCGCGGTTCGCGGAGTCGAGGAGAAACTTATCGCCACCATGCTCGCCACCATTATGACCGTGAATCGCTAGATCCGCCGGGAACCTGCCACCCCTCTCCGCTGTCTAAGCAATCAGACACGCGCGTGCCGAAGAGGAAAAATTCCTATGGCATTCTCAACGGCAGGCGGTGGTCCGTTTTCTACAGGTCCCAAAATGAACGTCACTCCTTTGATTGACGTTCTACTGGTGCTCATCATCGTTTTCATGCTGGTCGTGGTCGAGGAGCAGACGACCGGTTTGAAGGCAGAGCTTCCGCAGCAACCCAATCCAAAGGATCACTCGATCCCGCCGCCCAATCGGACGATCGTGATTCAGATTCATCGTGCAAAGCCGGGGACAGGTCGTTCTCAGCCCGAGCATCCGCAGGTGATGGTGAATGAAGAAGCGGTGGAATGGGATCGCCTGCGCGAACGGCTGCGGGATATTTTCGCTATTCGCGTGGAGCGGATCGCCTACGTCGAAGCCGATGATGACATTGATTTCCAGGACGTCGCGGACGTGATTGCAATCGCCCGAATTGCGGGAGTCGACCGCGTCGGTCTGCTGACTGAGGATGGGAAGCATGTACCGATGGCGGCGTAGGGTGCTCTGACTCCCCTGTGTGGGGACGGGGCTTTGCCCCGTCCAAAGCGGGGCACAGCCCCGCTTCCACACTAGTCTCGCGACCGGTTCTTGATCCAGATAGGCGAACCCATGAAGCCGAACGCAGCGCGGATCTGGTTTTCCAGGAAGCGCTGATAGGAAAAGTGCAGCTTCACGGGGCGATCGGTGAAGAGCACGAAGGTCGGCGGCGCCACTCCGGCCTGCGTCATGTAGTAGATTTTCACGCGCTTGCTCACGGGAACGGAGGCGCGGTCGAAGTCAACCGTCTTCAGGAAGCGGTTCATCTCGCCGGTCGTGATGCGCTTGCGCCGCTCGGCAGCAACTCTTTCGATCAGCGGAAGAATTTTTTCCGTTCCCTTACCGGTGTGCGCGGAGAGAAATAGCATGGGGGCATAAGCCAGGAATTTTAGTCCGTAGCGCAGGCGCTCTTCGTAGAGAGCGCGATCGTGGGGGCGCTTGGCATCCTGAATGCGCGCCGTCTTCGACTGGCTGACGGCTCGCTTCTCGCCGCTAGCCACGAGATCCCACTTATTGACCAGGATAATCACCGAGCGTCCGCTCTCGTGGGCATAGCCTGCGATGTTGGCGTCGAGGCCGCTGGCGCCTTCGGTGGCGTCGACCATGAAGAGCACGATGTCGGCGTCTTCGATATTCTTGCGCGCCATGACCACCGAAAGCTTCTCGGCCATCAGCCGGGTCTTGCCTTTGCGGCGGATGCCGGCGGTGTCGATGAAGCGAATCTTGCGGCCTTTGTACTGGATGACTTCATCGATGGAATCGCGCGTAGTGCCGGGGATAGGCGAGACGATGGAGCGCGAGGTTCCCGTGAGTTGATTGAGCAGCGTGGATTTGCCGACGTTGGGGTGACCGATGATGGCCACCCTGATTTCATGCGGCTGTTCCGGAGTTGGCGATTCTTCACCCACGCTTTTCCCCACGACCTCCGCACTCTCTGCGGTTTTCTTTTCCACCGCAGGCAGCACGAGAAGAATGGCGTCGAGCAAATCGTCGATGCCCCGTCCATGCTCGGACGAAACCGGAAACACGTTCCGCATTCCGAGCGAATGAAATTCACCGAGCAACGAATCCTGCTTGTCGGTGTCCATCTTGTTGACGGCGAGGAATAGCGGCTTGCCGGTGCGCGCCAGGAGTCTCGCCAACTCGCGATCGGGCCCCGCGATCTCGGTGCGCGCATCGACGACCATGACGATGGCGGCGGCTTCTTCGAACGCAACCTTGGCCTGGCGGAAGATTTCCGACGGTATGAAATCTTTGTCGTCGGGAACTATGCCGCCCGTATCCACAACGCGAAACTCGTGCCCACGCCATTCGACCTCGCCATAGAGACGGTCGCGGGTAATGCCGGGCTCGTCTCCGACGATGGCGCGCCGCGATCCGGTTAGATGGTTGAAGAGCGTCGACTTGCCGACGTTGGGGCGGCCGACGATGGCGACGAGTGGGAGGGATTGCTTTTTCTTCAAAGTGATTTGAGCTACGAGCCACGAACTGCGAGGGGCGAGCAAACAGTTCGCTCGCGGCTCGCAGCTCGCGGCTCTAAGGCTATTATAGAGACTCCGTGCCTTCCTCATCCCATCCCGTGTCTCATCCCGTGACTGGGGCTGCGGGATTCTCGCTCTACCAGTTCTTTGCGCCGGGCGGCCTGCTCTCGAAGACCCACCCCGCCTACGAATTCCGGCGTGGGCAGTTGCAGATGGCGCAGGCCGTGGAAGAGGCGCTCGAAGAAAAGCGCCATCTGATCGTCGAGGCCGGCACGGGCACCGGCAAAACGCTGGCTTATCTCTTGCCGGTGATCCGCTCGGGCAAGCGCGTCATCATTTCAACCGGCACGAAGAACCTGCAAGAGCAGCTCTTCCACAAGGATGTCCCTTTTCTGGAGCAGGCGCTTTTCCCCGGCGGCGAGGGCAAGCTGAACGTCTGTTATATGAAGGGGCGCAACAATTATTTGTGCCGCAAGAAGCTTTACGACCTCACCAGAAATCCTGTGCTGAGCGGGTTGGAGGAGATCGATCATTTCTCCGAAATTTCACGCTGGGAAAAGCTCACGCCCAATGGCGACCGCGCGGAATTGGCAGCCGTGCCGGAGACGAGCGCGCTGTGGCACAAGCTGGACGCGCGTTCGGACGCGTGCACAGGGCAAAAGTGCAGCGAGTTCGACCGCTGCTTTATCACCGAAATGCGGCGCCGGGCGGCGGAGAGCGACATCGTGATCGTCAATCATCATCTTTTTTTCGCGGACTTGACGATCAAGCAGCAATCCGAATACGCGCCCGATGCGGGGATTCTGCCGGAAGCCGGAGCGGTGATTTTCGACGAGGCGCACGAACTGGAAGACGTGGCGAGCAGCTACTTTGGAGTAACTGTGAGCAACGCGCGCATCGACGAACTGGCGCGCGACGTCGAGCAGGCGCTCACGCGCAATCGCATGTTTTCCGCCGGACTTTCGGGGGCGATCGCCAGCCTGCGCGATCACGCCGCGCTGTTTTTTTCGCTGCTGCCCACGGGCAACGGGCGGTTTGCCTTCGAGAACCGGCGCGACTTTCTGGAAGAAAACGGCGAAGAATACGATGCGTTGCGGAATTCGCTGCAGCGCCTCGACTCCGAATTGCAGCAGATGCCCGAGAAGCCCGAGGAAGTATTTGCGTTCTCCCGGCGCGCCGAAGAGTTGCACGTTCAACTCCGGTTCGTGATGGAAGAGGAGAATCCGAACATTGTCTTTTGGATTGAGCGGCGCGGCACGCGCGGAGCCGGAGGCAGAGGCAGAGACCATGACCGGCATACGGTTTTTCTGCAAGCCACTCCGATCGACGTAGCACCGATTCTTAAAATGTCGTTGTTCGATAAACTCGATTGCGCGGTGCTGACTTCGGCCACGTTAGCCGTCGGCGGGGGCTTCGATTACATGCGCCAGCGGCTGGGGCTCGAACACACGCGAGAGTTGCTGCTGCCGTCGCACTTCGATTACGAGAACCAGGCGCTGCTGTATGTGCCTCCCGATCTTCCCGATCCGCGCACGGCGGAATTTGCGGCGCTGGCGGCGGATCGTATTCGGCAATTGCTGGAGATCACGCGGGGCCGGGCGTTCGTGCTCTTCACCAGTTATGCGCAGATGAAGGATGTTTATGAGCGCCTGTGTTCCCAGCTTCCGTTTCGCCTGTTTCTGCAGGGAGAAGCGCCAAAGAACGCGCTGCTGGAAGAATTCCGGCTGACTTCCAATGCGGTGCTCTTCGGCACATCATCGTTCTGGCAAGGAGTGGACGTGCAAGGCGAACAGTTGAGCTGCGTGATTATCGATCGCTTGCCGTTTGCCGTGCCGAGCGATCCGGTGGTTGCGGCGCGGGTGAAGGCCATCGATGCTTGCGGCGGCAACGCTTTCTTCGAATACCAGGTGCCGAGCGCCGTCATTGCACTGAAGCAGGGATTTGGAAGATTGATTCGATCGCTGCACGATCGTGGTTTGCTGGCTCTGCTCGACAACCGGATTTTGAAGAAGGCTTACGGGCGGGTGTTTGTGGAGAGCTTGCCCCCCTACAGCAAGACAACGGACTTGAGAAAAGTGGAGGAGTTCTTCGGGGCGGAAGCATGCTGAAGGAAGGGGAATTCACGCCAAAACGCTAAGTGCCGCAAGGATCGCATCGTATACACAGAAAGCGAGCACGACAATCGTCATCCAGTCTATGTTCCCAAGACTCTTCTTGGAGGCGTAGTATACCGGCTTAGGGAGTACCCACCAAAACAACAAAAAGCCTGCTACAAGAAGGGAAAAGATCAGCAACCACCAGATTAAATTACTGGCTTGGCTTCCCCGTATGATCACAACTGCTGCGAATGCTGAAACAAATGTCGTCAGCACAGTAGTGGTCTTAAGTGCCGCAAAACCAATGCAGTTAACGATTAACTCTTGCTGGTCACTGGTGAGGTTCGGCGCAGATGAAGGCTTTGGGCCAGCCGATAGGGACTGCACTGCCTGCAGAGCCATTCTCTTGTCGAGAGCTACAGTAGAGAGCTTCAACAGGATGTCCACCGCATAGGGCAACAGCAGAATTGCAAGAGGAGCCTTCACTCAATGCCGACCTCAAGGCCCAGAGTGTCAGTGAAGCCTCCATCGGTAGACAACGTGGTCAAGAGCTCTGAGCCACCATTTGCGCCCTTTCTGCATTCGAGAGTGGCCTGCTTCTCGCCTGAGCTGTGGTTCGGATGCATGGATATCACGAGTTCCCAGTCGTCCGCCGGAACGCCTAGATAGCGCAATTTATCGCGGTCTCTGACTGAGCTCCGCACCACAATCTCCAACGGCCAGAGCGAATAGTTGTAGACAAGCTCCACTCCGTGCCGATAGTTCGTGTCGGGATGAAGTTTACAAACGTCTTCGCCCTGACTGTCAACAACACGGCTGCGCGCGAGAATGCAATTGAACACGAACCGTTCCTGCATTGTTCCGTCCTTACGCAATAATACTTTCGGAAGTAAACTCGCCAATTGCCTGCTCCAAGATTGATTTAGGGAGAATGTTGCTGGCCCAGTGAATACGACTCATGAAGCCTGACAAAATTGTGGATTTCGTGACGTCGCAGCCGAAAAGTGGTGACTCCAAATGCTGAGGCAGTCGCTTTTGATAGAGTTGGTCCAACTCGTCGTAAAAGTACTTTGGTGGGCCAAACTCCGCGGCTATGTCGCCAAAGGGTATGGAAATACGAATGAATCTAATCCCCTCTTGAATCACCGAACGCATAACGTTTAATTCGCTGTAAGGAAAGGGTGCCTGGTGCTGGAAGAGCGACCCGCCGACATTCATCACTATGGGAAACGGTCGGTCTTGAAGTTCCGGATAGTCCTTGACATTCTCGTAGTAGAAAAAATCCAGTTGTCGCAGAAAGTCCTCTGCCTCTAGCGTGTGGCGGGCGTATGCATACTGGATGTCCGAACTTATATAGTGGTCGGTGTAAAGTATTGGGCGCCCATAGATCTGGGATCCCGGGGAGTGACCGATCAGACGACGGTGTTGGCGGCCGTTGAGGGTGGGTGTTTCGACAGCTACAAACGAGAACGAACCGACGCTCGTAATTTGTTGGTTAACGTAGGAGTAGCAGGCTGCCACGTTAGGGGATGGTTCCATCGCAATCCTCGACCGGCAAGCTTAGGGGGAAGGCCTTTAGCATACAACAGCAACAATCTTTGTCAAGTTACGAAGCTCGGCCTCGGGAGCCGAGCTTCTGCAACCCTCTCAAAACTATTCCGCTGCTTCTTTGTCGACGATTACCTTCAAGTGCGTGGTCACGTCCTTGTGCAGCTTGATGGGGATCGTAAACTCGCCGACGATCTTGAGCGGCTCGTGCAACTGGATCTTCCGGCGATCGATGTGGAAGCTCTTTTTTTCGAGGGCATCGGCAATGTCGCCAGCGGTGACCGATCCGAACAACTGATCGGCTTCGCCTGACTTGCGCAGGAACTTCACCTCGAGGCCGTCAAACTGCTTGGCCAGCGCTTCGGCTTCCGTCTTTTCCTTGGCGGAGCGGCGCACCGCGGCGGCCTTCATCTGCTCGATGACAGTCTTGTTGGCGACGGTGGCTTCAATCGCCAGTTTCTTGGGCAGCAGAAAATTCCGCCCGTAGCCCTCGGCGACTTTCACCACCTCGCCGCGGTTGCCCAGCTTGGGCACGTCTTCTTTCAGGATGACTTCCATGAATGACTCCGTTTCGCAAGTAACCTGGTCGTTAGTCGCTTGTCGTTGGTCGTTCGCAAATTCTCGAACAGTCACCAAACGTTCTTAATGCCGCTGACTGCGAACGATTAACGACCAATGACCAACGACGATTCTTGAACTTACTGCGCGCGTCCGGCGAACGGCAGCAGGGCGATGTTGCGCGCCTGCTTAATGGCTCGCGACAGACGGCGCTGGTGCGGCGTGCACACGCCAGTCAGGCGGCGCGGAGTGATCTTGCCGCTCTCCGCTACGAACTGCGCCAGCAAGCGCACATCTTTGTAATTGACCGCTTCGATCTTCTCGACGCAGAATTTGCAAACTTTCTTGCGCCGGAAGAACTTGCGGCCGCCTTCGCGGGGACCACCTGGGCCTCCGCCGGGACGGGGACCGCGCGGACCGCTGCGCTCGGGGCGGTCGCCTCCACTACGCTCCGGACGGTTTTCGCCGCCTGATGCGCTCGGTGCTTTCGTTTCTTCTGCCATAGTGTTCCTGCTTTCCAAGTATTCGTTGACGAACGGGCGAGATGCCCGGCCCCCAGTGGCTAAAGCCCGCATTTTTTCGGCTCTTTGCGGCACGGCTGAAGCCGTGCCCTACCCAGAACCTTAAGTCCTAACTTAGTCCTAAACCCTTTAGTCCTAACTTAGTCCTAACTTAGTTCTAACTTAGACTGTCCTGACTTAGACCGGGGCCGAGGCCGGCGTTTCCGCGCCCGCTTCCGGCGTTACCGCCGTCGCGGGAGTTACTGGAGCAGCGACTGCCGGTTGTGCGCTGGCCTTCTTTTTCGAGTCGCGGATCTTCTTGATCTTGTCGAGCCGCTTCAGTTCTTCGTCCGTGCGCACGGTGAGGAACTTGATCACCGGCTCGGTCACGCGCAGGCGGCGCTCGACTTCGTGCACCATGGCGCCGGTGGCTTCGATCATCATCAGCACAAAGATGCCATCGTTGAACTTGCCTACCCTATACGCGAGCCGGCGCTTGCCCCAGACCTCGCTCTTGGCCATTCCTCCCGCCGTGGTCACCGAAGACTCGAGCGTGGAAATCAGCTTATTCAGATCCTCGTCCACCATGTCGGGCCGGACAATGAACATCAATTCATATTTACGATTCATTCGTTAGCTCCAAAATCCTTAGTACAGTCGATGGTCGTTAGTCGTTCGTCGTTCGGGGACTCATCGCTGGCCGTACTTTTGCTAACGACCAACGACGACCGACTGACGACTCACGCTCACTCATCCGGTTCGTTCTTGCGGTTGAAGCGGTTCATCGCCGCCGCTGGTCCTTCTTTTAAAATTACCTCAACCGCCTGCACTGCCGTGTCGAGGATTTCATCCACAACTTTCTCCTGCGCCTTGCGGAACGGCGTCAGCACATATTTCACGCTGTCCGCGACTTTGCGCTCGGGAGCGATTCCCAGCCGAATCCGCAAAAGCTCGTCGGTACCCAAGGCTCCGAGGATGGATTCCATCCCGTTGTGCCCCGCCGAACTCCCCCGCTGCCGTATGCGAATCGCGCCCAGCGGCAGGTCGAGCTCGTCGTAAATCACAATCAGATCCCGGCTCACATCGACCTGATGTTCCGCTACTAGTTCGCGCACCGAAAGCCCACTCAGGTTCATGTAGGTTTCGGGTTTGGCCAGGACCACCGCCTCACCGGCGAGAGTTGCACGCGCAGTCAACGCGCGGCACTGGCGATTCCTGATTTCGATCCCGAGGTTGTTGGCGATCCGGTCGATCGTCAAGAACCCGAGATTGTGAGGCGTGAACTGGTACTCGATTCCAGGATTGCCCAAACCGACGATCAGTTTCACGCAAGTTAGCTCTTGGCTCTTCGCTTTTAGCTCTTCGCTAGACGCTCATTGTGGGGACGGGGCAAAGCCCCGCCTCCACACAAACTCTATTTTTTCTCTTTCTTCTCGGCCTTTTCGGCCTTCTCGGGCTTGGCCTTGGCCTTGGCATCGACCTCGACCTCGCCTTCACCCTCAACTTCCTGCTTGCCCTTCTTGATGACTTCGGGCTCAGCCGGAGCTGCCGCCTCCTCCGCCACCACCTCGGGAGCCGCCACCACTTCTTCCTTCACCGTGGTAATGTGCGCGATCATCTGGTTCTCGTCGGTCAGGAACTTCACCTTTTCGCTGCGCGGCAGGTCTTTCACCCGCACTTCGACGCCGAACACCAGGTGGCTGATGTCCACTTCGATGGACTTCGGAATATCCGCCGGCAGACACTCCACCTCGATTCCGCGCAGCAATTGCTCGAGGATGCCACCCTCCGTCTTCACGCCCGCCGCCTCGCCTTTGAGCACGACAGGAACCGTGACCGTGAGCCTCTGGTCCATGGCGATGCGCTGCAGGTCCACGTGGAGCAGAGTTCCCTTGATGGGCTCGAACTGCCAGTCCACGATCATGGCTTTCGAGCGATCGCTGTCGAGCGCCAGTTCAAAAATCGTGTTATGCCCGCTCTCCGACTTCAGGATGCGCAGGATCTGCCGTGGATCGACCGCGATCGCAGCCGTATCTTTGCCCGCTCCGTATACCACGGCCGGAATCTTTCCGCCGGCACGCACACGCCGGGCGGCGTTCTTGGTGCCTGGTTCGCGCTTGTGCGCTTCCAGAATGCTGATATCCGTTGCTGTCGCCATAATTCCGTTTCCGTCCTTCGCTGTTTGTCGTTCGCCTTTCGCGGTTCGCAAACCTTTTCAATGCAGCACGAATAGCGAATAGCGAACAGCGAACGACGTTCTAAATAAAAAGTCTGCTGACCGAAGTCTCCTCGTGAATGGACTGAATGGCCCGCCCAATCAGCCCCGCGATCGATTTCACCTTGATCTTTGAGACTTGCCTGGCCGCTTCGGTCAGCGGGATGGTATCAGTCACGACCACCTCGGTGATCGGAGAGTTCACAAGATTTTCCACCGCCGCCCCTGAAAGTACCGGGTGCGTGCAGCAGGCATACACGGAGCTCGCGCCATTCTCAAGCAGGGCTTGCGCCACTTTCACCAGCGTGCCCGCCGTGTCGATCAGGTCGTCAATGATCAAGCAAGTCCGGCCGTTGACGTCGCCGATCACGTGCATCACTTCCGCCACGTTCATTTCGCCGCGACGTTTATCGACGATGGCCAGCGCCGCATCCACTTTTTTCGCGAAAAAGCGTGCGCGCTCCACTCCGCCTGCATCGGGTGAAACCACCGTCAGGTTCGGCAAGTGCAACTTCTTGAAGTAATCCACCAGTACCGGCGAAGCGAACAGGTGATCCACCGGAATATTAAAAAATCCCTGCAACTGCGGCGCGTGCAAGTTGACCACCAGCGCGCGATCCGCGCCCGCGGTGGTCAGCAGGTCGGCCACCAGCTTCGACGAAATCGGGACGCGCGGCTTGTCTTTGCGATCCTGGCGCGCGTAGCCGAAGTACGGAATCACGGCCGTGATGCGCCGCGCCGAAGCCCGCTTGAGCGCGTCCATCATCAACAACAGTTCCATCAGGTGCATGTCCACCGGCCGGCAAGTGGGCTGCATCACGAACACGTCGGCCCCGCGCACGTTCTCCTGGATCTGCACATACACTTCGCCGTCTTTGAAGCGCGAAACCTGAGCCTGGCCGCGAGTCAGGCCAAGAAAGCTGCAGACCTCATCGCAGAGCGCCTCGTTGGCGGTTCCGCAGAAGACCTTGAATTTGTCGTTGACCCGGGCGCGCTGCGGCTTGCGCTCGGCCTTCTCGTCCGTGATCGGCTTTTTTTCCGCGGTCGTTTTTTCGGCAGTCGTGGTTGCAACTGTGGACATAGTTGAGGTCTCAGGTCTTAGTGTTCAGTTGCCAGCTACCAGTTGCCAGTTCTCTGTTGTCGCTGGCAACCGGCAACTGGCGGCTGGCAACTGCTTATCTGGCTGGGCCGCTAGGATTCGAACCTAGACAAAGTGCTCCAAAGGCACTTGACCTACCATTAGTTGACGGCCCAAGATGCCACGATCCATTGGCTGGCCCCTAAATCATACCCCAGAACCGAACGCCAGCGACTAACGACTAGCGACCACCAACTTTTTCCAATACTGCTGGCGCGTCAACGTACTGGTCGCTACTGCCTTCAGCCCCTGCTTCCGCAGACGGCTGGCCGCCTTCGCGGCGTCGGCTGGCGACCGGAACAGCCCGTACAGGGTTGACCCTGACCCGGAGAGCGAAGCGTATCTCGACCCCGCGCGCTCCAGCGCTCCTTTTATGTCACGCAATTCGGGATATTGAGGAAAGACGACCTTTTCGAAGTCGTTTTCAATCCCGGTACGGACAAGGTCGAGAAGCAAGTTCCCGGCCCGGCTCCCACCTTTTCGAGGAGCACCGGTGTTGGGTAAACCACTCAGCCACGCCGACAGCGCGCAGCCAACCTCAAACAGTCTATCGGAGGCTAGAGAACGCGTCAATTGCTCACCGCTCGTGTGGGGACGGATTGTGGAGGGACGGGCGTCCCCGCCCGTCCAGGTTCGCGTAGGGACGGCCGCCCCCGGCCGTCCAGCCGAGCGCAGCTCGGCCCCACTTTCCACCAACGCATCCCAATCCGCGAACGCCTTCGGCGTAGAGACGCCGATTCCCGGAGTCACCACCACCATCGCCACGGCAGGCAGGTCGGGAAGAGGATAAACTTCCTCGCCTCGACCCACTCCCAGCGCCGTTCCGCCGACGAGAAACAGCGGCAGGTCCGAGCCGACTTCAGCGGCAATTCGCAGGCGCGCGACAGCGGATAGCTTCTTTCTAAGGGCTCGCTCCAATGCGACCATCGTTGCTACTGCGTTTGACGAGGCCGCGCCCAACCCTCCCTGGACCGGCAGGCGCTTCTCAATTTCAATGCGGACTCGGCCCTGGGCGCCGAGTTCGTCCAGCACTCGCTCGGCGATGCGGTAGCAGGTGTTCGACGAATCCAGCGGAACCCGCGGGTTTTTGCACAGAATTTCAATTCCGCTGCCCCGCCCAGATTTTCGTAAAACGTCAACCCGGATCACGTCATGCAGCGCGATCGTCTGGTAGACCGTGCGCAGATCGTGATATCCGTCCGCGCGCGCGGCGCCGATGTAGAGCCCGAGATTGATCTTCGCAAAGGAACGAACCGCGACTCTCATGGAAGGGGAATTGTAAGCGATTTGCCTTCGGGGATGGGCCCCGCCCGCCTAAAACGGCCATTTTTCTGACGACGCAGGGTTACCGGCCATCGCCATTTCCCTTCGAAGGCGATCCTTTGTTTACCGCGATTGCCAGCGTTTCGGATTGCGCCTGCCGTGGAAGCAGATTTATCGCCAATTGAGACGATCGCCCGCCAGTTGGCGGCTGGGATTGCTTCCGGTTTGCCGACCATTCGGGAGCTAGCGCCAATCCGACGAGCCGGGCGGGCAAAGTAAAGTCGCGCCTATCGCCGCGGAAGCGCCCACTGAGTTTGTTTGCCTAGGGAGCGCTATGACCAGTACACTGCAGCACGCCCAGATAGGCGCTCCAAGGACCGACTGCGTCGCGATACTGGTGCGCCATCACTCGGGATAGTTGATGCACATGAGTTAGGTCGTGAACGGCCCATGTCGCCAGAAGTTCCTGTAGCGTTACCACTCCCAGCGCTGGATGCCTTCCGCGCCGGGTCAAGTCTTCGTGCTGTAAATTTAGTGCCTGCAGTGCAGCTAGGTTCTCCCTTCGCAGGCGGGCGAAGTCGTCCAAGAGTTGCTCCAGAGACTTGTCTTGACTCTCTTTCAACTGTGCAAAGCGGTCAAAGGGATCAAATGGCCGCGCTTCGCCGTTCTCCAGCATGACACCCACCCGCGGCATCCAGTCGGTGCGCTCCCCGAAGATGAGGTGGCCCACGATGTCAAACGCGTTCCAGGTATCCTTTCCTTCGTTGCTGCGCACCCACACATTGGGCAGCCCGCGCAACAGCGCATTTAGGGTTGCGGGAGTGCGGCTGAGAACTGCGATGGCCTCGGCCAGGCTGAATTCCGTCACGTTTGCCATGCCTACCTAGATGCATGCCCAGCCCTTTGGACTCAAGCGACGGAGTGGAGGCGCATAAGAATCCCTAATCACCAGCATCGCCGTCCCCAAGGCCTGACGATCGTTCCCGAGCAGACGGGTCAACCCTTCTCCCAATCTGGGTTAGGGAAGGTGTACCGACTAACCGCCCAGAATCGTTGCATCCGCTGCAACGCACTGCACAGTCTATAATTGCGGCGCACGGATGGCTCTCACTCCTGCGACAAAACTCGGGTCTTACGAACCCCAATCGTCGCTGGGAGCGGGGCGTGAACGCCGGAATTGATTGTGGATGAAAGGTCGGCCCGCGGCATGAACTACAAGGTGACGGTTATCGGCGCCGGACGCATGGGATCCGCACTTGCGACGGTGCTGTTCCATAAGGGATTTGCCACGACGGTGTGGAACCGGACTGGCGCGAAAACGAAGGTCTTGTCAAGGCTCGGTCTCAGCGTAGCCGAGAGCTTGGAGGAATCGGTTCGAGAAGCGGATATCGTTGTTGTTAGCGTCAGCGATTACAGTTCAACGCGACAGTTGTTGCGACAACCTGACATTGAAACCGCCCTCCGCGGCAAGATCGTCGTGCAACTGAGCAGCGGCACGCCCAAAGAAGCCAGGGAAATGGACTCCTGGGCCCGCCGATGCGGAATATCGTATCTTGACGGCGCCATTCTGGGCAGTCCGGAATGGATCGGAACACCAGCCTGCACGATCTTCTATTCCGGGCCGGCGGAAGTCTTCAACCGCGTGAAGCCGGTTCTGATGGTCTTTGGCGATAAGACGGTGTTCGTAGGGCATGAAATCGGTCATGCCTCGGCATTCGATGTTGCTGTCCTCACCTTCGGCGTAAGTGCGATGTTGGGCTTTCTCCAAGGGCAGGTTGTTTGGGAGAGTGAAAACCTGCCCGCGGGAGGATTTCTGGAGACAATCAAGGGGATGATGCCAACCATGGAATCAGTCTTCACCGACATGTCGCGGAGAATTTCGTCAAAAAATTACAGCGGCGATCAAGCTTCGCTCGAAGCGTACTCTGTGGTCACCAAGCAGCTTGTAAGCTGGTGCCAAGATCGAGGTTCGGACCACACGATTCCTGATGCGTACGTTAACCTCATGGAGCGAGCGATCCAGGCGGGCAAAAGTCAGGCTGATTTCGCATGCCTGTTCGAGATTCTGTCCGACGCCACGAAGCCAATCTGATATTTTGGCGTTAAACGACCAGACCCGCTTACTTGCTGATTAGCTGATCAGGATGTAAGTCTCGGATGACGGGCAAACAGGAAGTTAAGTGACGTAACCAGGCGTGGGTGTTGAAAAAGGAACCAAATTTAAGGTCGATCCGTTGGCGGGTGGCCCGGACTTTCGCGTCCATCCCAATTCTGAAGGGTGCCCCGTCCAAGCTTCGCTTGGGCGGGGCCTTTGACTTTTTTCACTCGTCCGGGAGGCCCTGCCCCCCAAATAAATGACTTCCGTAATAATTACAGTGTAATAAGTACCCGCTAGTGTCTATTTAACCACACCCGACCCTGAGCATTATCAATGACTTACAACCACCCCGAGCGTGATAATTGTGACTACGGATCGCGTCCGGCCCCGGTTATACGTATGTTTATGTACGTACATTATTACCTGCACAAAGTGTTCCACGTGGAACATTGTACGTACAACTGAGACTTGCCCCTAGATCGGAGTGCTCCCCTTGAACAGCCAGATCAAGTCGATGATCAGAATAATTACCACCATCAGTTCCAGCACGAACGCGCGGCTCTGGTGGAATTGGTTGACCATGAAGCGGTAGAGCTCTTCGGCGGTGTGGACTTTCTGGTTGACCAGGTCTTTGTAGTCGGTGACTCCGATCTTGGACGCGGCTACTTTGTAGAGGCGGGCGGAGAACATGTCGCTCAGGAACTTGATGGCGTTGTCGGCGCGCTCGGTCAGTTCGTCCACGTCGAGCAGGACGGTGTGCAGGCGGCTGGCGCGTTTGGCGGTGCGCCAGCGGGCGGCGATGCCCATCGAGCCGTGGTCCATGAAAGCGTAGACGCTTTGCAGTTCGCGGGTCAGCAGTTCGTCGTAGTGGCGGAATTCGAGGAGCTGCGAGTTGGCGTATTCGAGCAGCTGGATTACGGTTTCCGCGCCGGCCGTGGAGTCGTAGAGGAACGCGCCGTTCCAGCTGATCACGGCCAGGTCGTTCGGATAGTAGGAGATTTTCGACTGCATGATTTCCTGCTGCTCACCGTCGGAGAGGGGAACGTTTTCGCCGCGCACGATCTGGGCGATGCGTCCGCCTTGAGCCGCGAGCAGTTCGGCCGCCGACGGATTGCCGGCAAGGTCGCGCACGTGGAAGACGAAATAATCTTCATGCAGCCAACTGTCGTAGAGCTTGACCAGCGCGGGGCGCGCTCTCTCGATTCTCTGTTTGGCGATCTTCTGGGCGAAGCTGGTGAAATCGGTGTCCCACACCCAGCGGCTGGCTAGGCGGACGAGCGTGTCCCAGTCTCCGGAAAAGGGCAGCTCGAAGACGACGCTCAGCACGCCGTAATCGTAGTACTTGATCTGCACGTCGAGGTGTTCGCCGCTTTCTAGGATCAGCGGTTCGACTGGCTCGACTACCGGCGGACGCTGGAAACGGACGTATCCTGGAGCGGGGTGCTTGAAGCTGGTCTCCTGGCGGCGCGCGCCGAAGATGTCGCGGAGGGCGTCTAGCCGGATCTCTTCACAGACGTCGAACTGGATCAGCACCAGAACCGAGCCTTGTAGCGTTTTGTTCTGGGAGACGACGGCGACTGCGGACGGAGCTGGCGTTGCGGCTGGGGCTGGGGCTACGACGGTTGGGTTGGCGGTTTCCATAGGGAGCCCCTTTGTCTTTGTCTATTGTCCCAGAAAGCAGGCGAGATGGGGAGTCGGGATAGGGAGTCGGCGTCTAAGTCTATATTTATCAATAGACTGCAAATTGCTTAGCGACAGCCGCCCTCGGCTTTCTGGCCGAGCTTCGCTCGGCTGGACGGGCGGGGTCGCCCGTCCCCACACAAAGATTAGCGTCCCCACACTAGCTCAGCGTTTTCTGGCTAACGTCAACAGCAGGGCCGCTCCTGCTGCTATGCCAGCCACAGCCAAGCCGGTTCGCTTCATATTTTTTTCGATCGCGGCCCGGTGCGGGCGCACCCAGGCGTCTTCGGGATAGTGTTGCGGCGCGGGGTCGAACATTGGAAAGCCCTCGGGCGTTTCCGCGTCTTCGCGGAGAGCCATCTGCAGAACTTCGGCGAGGTGGAGGGCGTGGCGGTCGGTCTCCTGGGCGATCTGTTCGCGGCAACTAAAACCGTCGGCGACGATGAGCCAGTCGGTCGGAGCCTGGCGGACTGCGGGCAGAAGCTCGAGTTCGCCGATCGCTTTCGAGACTTCGTACTTCTCTTTTTCGAAGCCGAAGGCTCCGGCCATGCCGCAACATCCGGGGGCGGGAGCGGTGAAGTTGATGCCCATACGACCGAGGACGGCTTCTTCAGCGGTCATCTTCATGATGGCCTTGTGATGGCAATGGCCGTGGATCAGCGCCCGGCGCGCGAGTTTGGGAAGCGGAAAGGCGTCATTATTTGCGCGCTGCTCGAGGAATTCACTGAGCAGGAAAACTTGCTTCGAGAGGGCTTGCGCGCGTTCGTCTTTGGGGAAAAGGTTCGTGAGTTCGTCGCGGAAGACGGAGGCGCAACTGGGTTCGAGGACGACGATGGGCGTAGCGGCTTCGATTTCGGGGAGAAGTTCGTCCATGATCTGGAGGAGCAGGCCCTTGGCGCGGTCGAGCATGCCAACGTCGTAGAGCGGGCGTCCACAACACAGGTGGGCGCGTGGGACGCTGACGTCGAACCCTGCGGCTTCGAGCACTTCGACGGCGGCTTTGGCGGTCGCGGGGAGAAAGTGGTTGTTGAAAGTGTCGGCCCAGAGGAGAACGGGGTTATCGGCAGACCGCGAGCGCGTGGGCGAGCCGAAATGGCTGTCGCGCTTCGCTCGACCGGACGGCCGAGGGCGGCCGTCCCCACGTGAGTATTGCTTCTCCCACCAGTCTTTAAATGTCTGCGGCGCAAGCGCCGGAACGCGGCGCTGGGCGGGGATTCCTGCGGCCAGCTTGGCTAGGTCTCGCAGGACTGGGAGTTGGGTTGCCAGATTCACCAGGCCGGGTGCGTGCGCGGCGGCTCTCATCCACAGGTCGATCTTCGACAGGGCCCGCGCATTCAGCGGACGCCGGTTGGTTTCGTAGTAGTGCGACAGGAATTCCGCTTTGTAGGTCGCGACATCGACACCCACGGGGCAGTCGCTCTTGCAGCCCTTGCAGGCGAGGCAGAGGTCGAGCGATTCTTTGACGGCTTCGCTCTGCCAGCCGTCTATGATGAAGTCTCTTTTCGTCATCTCCCAGAGCAGGTGGGCTCGGCCGCGGGTGGAGTGCTCTTCCTCATGCGTGACGCGGAAGCTGGGACACATGACTCCACCGGAATCGTGGCGGCACTTGGCGACTCCGACGCAGCGCATGGTGGCGGCGGCCAGGCTGCCGTGGTCGTCGGGAAATTTAAAATGCGTCTCCGGCTGCCAGGGGTCGTAGCCGGCGCCTAGGCGGAGATTTTCGTCGAGGCGATAGGGATTGATGAGCTTGCCCGGGTTCATCT
>CAVVNA010000024.1:0-20239 GCA_963749275.1 uncultured Acidobacteriaceae bacterium | reverse complement strand
CAAGATCTACGATCGCGCGCGACAGGTGCGGGCAGCAGCGAATGCGGTCCCAGTAGTCGCGGACTTAAAGAAGGAGCCGGTGCTGGGGTAGCGAGCCGTCCGGTAAATTCGCGAGATAAAATTAAATTGTCATCCTGACCCTGAGCGGAGCCGCAGGGTAAGGACCTCTGTATTCTGCTGGCCGGGCGAAATAGGTCCATCACCGAACCGAGGCAGGCCCGGCCACCGGAGCGGCACAAAAGAACTGGCGCTTACGCCGCTCCCTCACGTCGTGGTCTATCCCGTGAAAGCTGAAGCTGTCGAAATCCTTCATCTCTATCACGGTGCGCAAGACTGGCGCTGATATTTGCCGTTCACAAAGGGTAAGTTTCGCCCTTCCCCAACACGACATGAACTCCGCTTCTGATACTCTGCACTCGTGCCTCAGTTTTCCATCAGATTTCCCAAGAACGATGTGCCTGTATGGGCGAAGCGTTATTCCTATGGTGAGGACGAGCGCGTAATGGAAATTGGGGCGCGCAGCAGAAGCGCGGGCTATTACACGCGAGATGACTTTTTGGAAGTGTGCGAATGGAAAACACGCGGGAGACCCCGCCGCCATTACCAGCGCAACTCGGAAGAGGACGTTCGGCGGGTAACCGCCAGAGCTTTAAGCAGTCTGGACGATAAAACGCGCATTATGTCATTGATCGGGGCGTACGGCGGGTTGCGTGGCGTATCGTGGCCAACGGCGTCGGTGCTCTTACATCTTGCTCACAAGGAACCCTATCCGATCCTCGACTTCCGAGCGTTGTGGTCTTTGCAGGCTGAGCGAAGCTACTACACGTTCGATTTCTGGTGGGACTATGTGCAGGCGTGCCGCGCTTTGGCCGATGAGTGCGGCGTGTCGATGCGTGATCTTGATCGTGCTCTGTGGGAGTACTCGAACCAGAACCAACCCAAGAAGAAAAAGTGCGTGTCTCACAAAGGGTAAGATTTGCGACATTGCATGAAGGCCCCGAAATCAAGGACCTTAAGCGGCGCAAATGTCTGTTACTGAAGTGTATCTCAGCGAACCGCGAAGAGTACGCGTTATCATGTAACCGTGAAGAGGCACTTCCTCTTGATCGGGTTTAGTTGCACTGGCAAGACGAGCCTAGGAACGCAGGTTTTCGGAGAGGACATCCTCGACAGCGATAAGGAACTGCGACAGTGGATCGGGAACAAGGAAGGGCAACCCTTTGCTCATGTTTACGAGATCTTCATGAAATTGGGGAGAAAACGCGCTCTGGCGGTGATCCAAGGAGCCGAAAATGCCCTTATTGATAGGTGGGCAGGCGATACTAGGCGCCTGATTATAAGCCTGGGTCCGGGTTTTCCATTTCGGGATAACTGGGTGCGACTTCGTGCAATCAGTAAAGTGGTTCTGTTCAGGAAGTCGCCTCAGGGTATTTACAGCGGCATGAAAGAAAGAAGGGAGAAGATATTCGCAGACTGTCCCGAGGCTAAGAGCCACGACAATTGGGACGTTGGCGTTATCGTGGACGACAACCGAACAGAGTTGTCACAAGAAGTCGCGATCATGAATATCCAGAGGCTCTTAGACGAAAGGGAGAACTACTATAGAGACAATGACGGTGTGGTGGAAACCGACAATCGGAACGCCGCTCTACGGGAACTCAAGAAATTGAAAACAGCCTTTGAGAACCCGAACTCAG
This sequence comes from uncultured Acidobacteriaceae bacterium, assembly GCA_963749275.1. Lineage (GTDB taxonomy): Bacteria > Acidobacteriota > Terriglobia > Terriglobales > Acidobacteriaceae > Acidiflorens. Next base: position 18,542 of record CAVVNA010000024.1, on the reverse strand, counting down.
TGGAACGCAGGCGGGTGGGCCACTCTAACGGGGAACTATAACGCGGGTTTGTCTTTGAACATTTGCCCGAAATAACTGGGGGTGCGCCACTTCTCGCGCTTTTTGAGAAGTGGCCCGCCGAACAGCCGACACCGTTCGAGTCCGTTTTACGCCAGGGCCGGAGGTCGCGAAGCCGCCCCAGCCCCACTAGTCGGCGCTCTTTGAAAACACGAAGTTGAGGCAGTCAGCTGTCAAGCCCCCCGCCAAAATCCTGCGAGTGAGCCCAACAAGCCTAACTCCTTATTCCGTAATATTTTGCAAATAACTCCTTTAAACTCAAAGATTTGAAAGGAATTTACCGCCAAAGCTATGATTCTAAAGGAAGGGATATTAAATAATTTTGCGATGCCGGGTAAACAAACCGCCCAAAGTGGGGACAGTCGAGCTAAGTCCTTATTCCTGAATACTTTGAAGCTAAGTCCTTATTTGTGAATACTTTGCGTGAAACAGGTGGGGGGGGAGGGGGGTACCCCGACTCGGAAGCGGGAGCCAAGGGGTTCTCGCGGTACACTTCTGCAAAGCACTCCGATCACCCGATGACCCGATCAGCCGATGGCCCGATCTCCCGCACCATCTTTCACGTCGATATGGACGCCTTCTTCGTCTCCGTCGAGGAATTGTATGACCCGTCGCTGAAAGGCAAGCCGGTGGTGGTGGGCGGGCAGCGCGACGAACGGGGAGTGGTCTCGGCCGCATCGTACGCTGCGCGGAAGTTTGGCGTGCACTCGGCCATGCCGCTGCGCACGGCGGCGAAACTTTGTCCGCAGGCGATTTTTGTGAATGGGCATCCGGAGCGTTATCGCGAGTATTCCGCGAAGGTGCACGAAGTGCTCGGCCACTTTTCTCCGCTGGTCGAAATGGCTTCGGTGGACGAGGCGTATCTCGACATGACGGGCACCGAGCGCCTGCATGGCCGGCCGCTGCATTCGGCGCACCGGCTGCATGACGCGATGAAGTCGGCTACACAACTGAACTGCTCGATCGGGATCGGCACATCGCGGCTCGTCGCGAAAGTTTCCTCCGCCAAAGCCAAACCGAACGGCGTGCTCTGGGTTCTGCCCGGAGAGGAGGCGAAGTTTCTGGCGCCGCTCGCGGTCGGCGATATTCCCGGCGTGGGCAAGGTGATGGAGCAGAAACTGCACGCCATCGGCATTCAGAAAGTGGGCGACCTGGCGCGTCTCGACGACCGCGATCTGGAACGCCGCTTCGGGAAATGGGGCCTCGCGCTGGCGGGCAAGTCGCGAGGCGAGGATGCGGGTGGATGGTTCAACAACGAAGTGGGAGAAAATGTCGATCCCAAATCGATTAGCCACGAGCATACGTTCGACGAGGATACGGGCGACGCCGAGCGCTTGCAGTCCACGCTGATGCGGCTCAGCGAGATGGTGGGACGGCGGCTGCGCGAGGGCGGATATTTTGCGCGCACGCTCCAGCTGAAGTTACGCTACAAAGATTTCTCGACCATCACGCGAGCGCAATCGCTGGAGCAGCCGACACAGATGGATAACCAGATTTTCGATCATGCGCGGCGTCTGTTTTTCGCCAACTGGAAGCCGGGCGCGGCGGTGCGATTGCTGGGAGTGCAAGCCTCAAATTTCGAATCGGGTTCAAGTCAGCTCGATCTGCTGGAGCCTGCGCAGAACGAGCGTTGGCAGAAGGCATTGGCGGCGGCGGATCATGTGCGCGACAAATTTGGCGAAGCGTCAATCGGACTGGCCAGAGGGATGAAAGGCGGCTTCCGCGAGCGCATCCACGAAAATCCGGCAGCATTGCCGGGCAAGAGATCGAAGGAAAAGCCTGAAATTTGAGGGGCGCGTTGGGATTGCAGAGGTCAGAGGTCAGATTGCAGAAGTGGATCGAATCAGTAAACCTGCCGCCCTTCCGCGTGGAATCTGAAGCTCTGACCCAGACAACCTCAGCAATCTGACCTCTCACCTCTGCAATCTGCCCTACGAAATATATTCGCGAATATATTCGTCGCGCGAAGTGGCGAGTTCGTGAGCGTCGCCATCGAAGATGACTTTGCCGTCGCGCAGGATCAGAAAGCTCAGGGGTACTTCGCCGCGCTGGCCTTTGGGTAGGACGACCATCTGGTTGGTGGCCTTATCGAACTGGTGAGTTGCCATGGTGAAGGCATCCTGCAGGCGATGGGTCGCCATGAGGGCGCTGGTTTTGTAGACGTCACGTTGTTTCACGATAAGTTCGATGATGGTGTTCGAAGTTACCGGATCAAGTCCGCCGGTAGGCGAGTCGTAGAGCAGCACCTCAGGCTCAGTGATGATGGCGCGGGCGATGGCCACGCGCCGCCGCATGCCACCGGAAAGTTCGGACGGACGCATGTCGTAGGTTTCTTCCAACTCCACGAAGCGCAGCACCTCGCGCACCCGCCGCTCGACTTCCGCCGCGGAGATCCGCTCCTCCATCAGGCGGAAAGCGACGTTTTCGTATACTTTGAGCGAGTCGAAGAGCGCGCTTTCCTGGAACACGATGCCCACGCGCCGGCGCAGCTGAAACAGTTCCTGTTCCGACATGCGCGTGACTTCTTCTCCCAGCACGAAGATGCGGCCGCTATCGGGCCGCAGCAGCCCCATGGCCAGCTTGAGCAGAGTGCTCTTGCCCGAACCGGCGACGCCAAACAGCGCCTTGGTTTCGCCGTGCGGAAGCTGGAACGAAATGCCGTCGAGGACGACGTTTTCATCGAACGCGATGGCAACCTTGTCGAACTCGATGGCGTAGCCGGAGGGACTCACCACCGCGGCCGCCGGATTTTCGCTGGGCAGAGTGGGAGCCGGCATGCCTTACCTGTAACCAAAAATTGCGAAGATCAACTTGGTAACAAAAAAATCCGTTATCAGAATCAGCACCGAAGCAGCGACCACGGCCTGCGTGGTCGAACGGCCCACCCCCTGCGTGCCGCCCCGCGTGGACATGCCGTAGTAGCAGCCTATGGTGGCGATGACGAACCCAAACAACACGGGCTTGATGAGGCCGGTGAAGACGTCGCGGAAGACAAGGATCTGCCAGACCGAAGTCCAATACTGCTCCGTGTCGACCCCGAACAGCAGGTGCGCGACCCCATAGCCGCCGATCAGCCCGAGCAGGTCGGCGATGATGGTCAGGAAAAACAGCATGAAGGAGGTGGCCCCCACGCGTGGCGTAACCAGCTTCTTGGTGGGGTCGGTGCCCAGGGCACGCATGGCGTCAATCTGCTCGGTCACGACCATCGAGCCCAGTTCGCTGGCCATGCCGGAGGCGTTGCGCCCGGCCACCATCAGCCCGGTGATGAGCGGTCCCAGTTCGGTGACCATGCCGAGCGACACCAGTTGTCCGATGAGCGTGACCCCGCCGAATCGCTGCAAGGTGCTGGCTGAGTTCAGCGCCAACAGCGCACCGACGGAGAGTCCCGTGAGAACCACGATGGGCAGGGAGCCGACGCCGATCAGGTCGGCCTGCTGCAGCATGTCGCCCATGTACAGAGGACGGCGGAAGAAGTTCGCGAGTGATTGCGCCGACAGCAGGGTGTATTCCTGAACCGCCAGCACATATCCCTTGGCGACTTCAACGGGCGAAATCAGTTCGAGTTCGAACGCCATTGGTGGTCGGGGAACTGCTCAGGGAACTATAGCAGAGAGAGAAATCATCGGGTGATCGGGTGATCGGGCGATCTAAAACCGGAGAGACCTCGCGGGATTCAGATGACCCGATCACCCGATGGCCCGATGGCCCGATGACCCGATGACCCGATGACCCGATGACCCGATATCACTCACTCCCGGTTCTTCTTTTTGATCTCGATCGCCAGCCGTTTGATTTTCTGATTCAGCGTGGAGAGCGGTACGTGGAAGCGTTCCGCCGCCTCGGTCTGGTTCCAGCCGCACTTCTCCAGCATGTCAACGATGATGCGCCGTTCGCAGTCTTCCATGATGGTGAACAACGTGGCCCCCGCGCTCGCATCCAAGGCCGGAATCGAACTGCCCTGGCCCACGATATGGTCGGGGAGCAGATCGATCCCAATGTCGCTGTCGGAAGATAGCACCACAGCGCGTTCGATCGCGTTCTCCAGTTCGCGGACATTGCCTGGCCAGGAGTAGGTCACCAGCGGGCGCAACGCCTCGGTGGTAATACGGCGCCGGGGCCGCTCATTTTCCTCGGAATACTTCTGCAAGAAGTGCTGCACCAGCAGCGGAATATCTTCGCGGCGCTGCCGCAGCGCCGGCAGATCAATGCTGATTACGTTGAGGCGGTAGAACAGGTCTTCGCGGAAGCGGCCTTCGCGCACCATCTGGCGAAGATCCACATTGGTGGCGGCGATGATGCGCACGTCCACTTGAATTTCCTGCACGCCGCCGAGATGCATGAACTTGCGGTCCTGCAACACGCGCAGAATCTTGCTCTGCGTGTCCATGTTCATGGTGCCGATCTCGTCGAGGAAGATCGTGCCCCGGTCGGCAACTTCGAACAGCCCCTTCTTCGACGCAACCGCGCTGGTGAAAGCGCCCTTGACGTGCCCGAACAGTGTGGATTCGAGCAGGTCGGGCGGCGTCGACCCCGAGTTGACGGGCACGAAGGGCCGGTCGCGCCTCGTGGAATGTAGATGAATCGCCTTGGCGATCAGTTCCTTGCCCGTCCCGCTTTCGCCTTGCAGCAGCACGGTGGAGCGACTGGGCGCCACCTGCGCGACCAGATCGAAAATCTTCAGCATGGGCTCGCTCTTGCCCACGATGTTTTCAAAGTTGTAGCGCTGTTTCAGAGCGCGCTTCAGTTGAATGTTTTCTTCTTCCGCCTTCTGGCGGGCGACAGCGGCGCGCACGTCGGCCAGCAGTTTCTCGTTGTCCCACGGCTTCTGGATGAAGTTGGTGGCGCCGGATTGCATGGCACGGACCGCGTTCTCCACCGTTCCGTAGGCGGTGATCATGATCACTGCCTGTTGCGGATGGAGCAGGCGAATCTCCGAGAGCACATCCATCCCATTCTTGTCGGGCAGCGCCAGGTCGAGCAAAACCACGTCAAAAGCGCGCTGGCCAATCTGCGCCAGACCTTCCCCTCCGCTTCCTGCAACCGCGACGGTGTAGCCCTCGAGCTGAAGAAGCGTCTCCAACGACTCCCGAATTTCCGCTTCGTCGTCGATGATGAGGATTCTGCCCGCGCTTGGCGGTGTGGTTTCCGGTGTGTTCCGGCGCGACACAGCCGCGACTTCAGACATGGCAACTTCAGGCGTCGTTACTTCAGACATGGATTGCCTTCCTGGTCGATATCAAAGGAAAATCCAGGATGAAGGTCGTGCCTTCGCCCGGGCGGCTCTCCACGCGGATATTGCCCGCGTGTTCCTGGATAATGCCGTAGGTAATAGAAAGTCCAAGACCGGTACCGCGATTCTGGCCCTCCGTGGGCGACGTCTTGGTGGTGAAAAATGGATCGTAGATACGGTGAATGTGTTCCTGCGCAATGCCCGAGCCGGTATCCGAGATGCGCACGCTCACGAATTCGCCGTTCAGCGTGGATACGCTCAGGACTCCGCCCCCGTTCATCGCGTCCTTGGCATTCAAGAACAAATTCAGAAACACTTGTTGCAGGCGCCCGGCGTTGCCCTGAATCGAAGGAAGGTTTTCATTGAGTTCGGTGTGCACCTGGATGTGAGCCACCTTGAGTTGGTGGTCGAGCAACGCCAGCGTATCCGCGATCACCTTGTTCAAACTGATTTCCGTCAATTCCGTACCCGTGGTGCGGGAAAAATTCAGCAGATTATTGACAATCTCCGAAGCGCGGAACGTCTGCTTCGTGATTTTCTCGAGCAGGCCCGCTTTCTGCGGATCCGACTTCAACTGCTTCGCCAGCATCTGGGTGTAGGAGGAGATGACCGCTAACGGCGTGTTCACTTCGTGCGCCACGCCCGCGGCCAGCAGTCCGATCGAAGAAAGCTTGTCGGCTTGGGTGAGCTGGACTTCCAGTTCGATCCGCTCCGTGATGTCGTCCATGATCACCAGCCGTCCCACCACGCTGAACTTGCGGGTTATCAGCGGCGCCATCGCAACATTCACAATGCGCGCTTCGCCGGTGGGAGTTCCCAGCCGGAACTTATAAAGATTGTGGATGCCAGGATTCTGCCGAACCCGGTAGAACTCCTCGACGAAGGCCGCCGGAAAAACCTCGTTCAACGAACGCCCCATCACCTGCCAACGGGGCTGGGCATACATGACTTCCATCTGCGAGTTCCAGGACTCGATGCGATCTTGCAGGTCCACGGCCATCACGCCGACGTTGATGGATTCAACAATATTCTCGTTGAAATCCTTGAGGCGCTCGTACTCGCTGACCTTTTGCTCGAGCGAGGCATACAGCCGTCCGTTCTGGATGGCGATGCCGATGTATCCCGCCAGCACTTCGAGCAACTCCACATCTTCGCTGGAGAGGAAGTCGCCTTGCATAGTCTTGCCCAGTCCGAGGAAGGCAATGGTCTTTTGCCGGGCATGGCAGGGAATGTAGTAGTTCAGATCCAGGCGTGCGATGGCTTCTTGCGCGGCGGCATTTTCACGCGGCAACTGGTGCGTATTTTCGAAGAAGATATGCCCGGCAGCGTCCTCCATTCGCGGCTTCGCGAGGAACGACAAGTCGAGGCCCGTGACGTGCGCGATGCCAAACGACTTCGACAGTTCAAAGCGCGAAGAGTCGCTGTTGCCGAGGAAGATAGCGATGCGATCCACCAGCAGTGTGCGCGCCACCCGGTTCAACCAGCGAGGAAAGCATTTTGTCGAGGTCGGTCTCCGAACTCAACTCGCGTCCAAATTCGATCAGCGTGCGCCGGTAGTCGTAGCCTGCGTGGAAGAAGAACTGGTCAAGCTTCTCTTGAATCCATTTCCGTACCGGATCAAACAGCAGCGCGGTGACCACGACGGCCACCATCAACCCGTAAGGTCCGGAACTGGGCACGCGCGTATGCACCAGCTCTGCCACCGCCGCCACGCCGGCGAAGTAAACTCCCACGATGGCCGCCGCCGCCAGCGTATATGCCATGCCGCGCTTGAAGATCAGATCCACGTCCATCAGCCGGTAGCGGAAAATGGCGTAGCCAAAAGTCAGCGGCAGCAATCCTAGCGACAGCACCGACACCTTCATAAGGGGTGAAGGCATCACTCCGAGCAGATACGGCAGAACGTAGAAAAGCGTAAACGGCGTTATGGCGAGGATGGTGCCGCGCGTGATCCACTTGAGCTGCTGCCGCAGGATGGGAGTGGTGGCGCGGCGGTAATTTTTCCACAGAATCCCCGCCGCCGAGACAAAGAAGATCGTCAGATAGGCCCAGTGCACCCGGTTCAGATTAAAGAGCAGCGAGTTGCTGGCCTTCAAATACTCAAAAGCCAGTAACTGGATTCCGAGCAGTACCGCTCCCGGCAGGTAGAGCAGCGGAATCGACCAGCGATGCTTGCCGACGAACTCCCGCCGTTCCGGGAAGGTCAAGGCGAAGTGCAGAAACAGCGCCGGCTGCAGCAGCCACGCGACTTCATTGGCCCACAGGACGATCCAGTCAAACGCGTTGAACTTGCCGGTGTAGTGCAGCGAGTAGAAAACGAACGATACCAGGCAGAAAATATAAAAATGCGTAGAACCGACCGCCGTCCAGCGCCGCAGCAATACATAAAGCCCAATGCCCAGGTAAATGAGCGCGATCAGCCGCAGCCAATCGTTCATCGAGCGTTCGGATGGAACCAGCACCACTACCACATCCAGCGGAACCGAGCCGCGGATCAGCGAGTAAGTTGCCTTCGACCAGACGCCGGAATAGTAGATCTGCCGCGTCACCGCCGCGGATGTGTCAACCGCGTGCCCGTTGACGCTGACTACATTATCTCCACGCCGGATTCCGGCCCGCTCTGCCGGACCGTTCGGCTCCAGTCGGTCGGCCACTAGGCGCCCGTTCTTCTCCATCCACCACGCGCCGTCGTCGGGAACCGCAAACTGGTGCTCGATCTTGTAGTTGAAACCAGCGAACAGTACTGCGGCTGCTGTGAGCAGAGTCAACAGGATGGCGGTAAACCGGGCCTCAAATTCGCGGTTCATAGTTCGCGATTCCTGGACTGGGGCGGTCGCGGCGGCGACGCGGCCAGACCTTCGACCCCCATCTGATATAAGCAACTTCACTGCCACCCTCTAATCTCGTCCAGTCCTATAAGTCGCTTACTTAGAGCGACTTCCATAATTATAGAGAGGATTCGGAATGTCGGCTATGAATTATGGAAGGTAGCGTCTGCTTTTTGGGATGTCGAGCGCGAGCAAGTTGGTCGTGGAAAGAGCGGTCGCAAGCGTCGAGGATCGGGACACCCCAATGAAGCTAGCTCCACCATTGTGTTGTCGGCAAACGAGAAATGTGGTGGCAGGAGGCCGCATTGAACAGGGTCTTTTCCGTAGCAGCCGCAAGTGCATGAAGAGGTTATTGCAGCTTCGCGTACTCCGCCTTGGCTTCTTTCAGGATGGGGATGTCGGAGTCGGCGTCTTTCCAGAGGACGAAGAAGTCCTGGTAGGCACTCTTCGCTTTGGCGGTGGCGCCTGCCATCGCATAGGCGCGGGCAAGTTGCAGGTGGTCGAGCGAACCGAGCAGGAAGTTCTGCACGATTCCGGGATGATCGAGGAACTTCTGGAATTCGGCGGCCGCAGCGGGACCGTTCTTCTGAGCCAGATATGCCAAGCCGCGAAGGTACGCGGGGTAAATTGTGGCGTTGTTTTGGGGATTAGGAGGGGCTCCCCCGAGTTCGTAGGGCAGCGAAGGTTCAAGCGCGACGATCGCTCGGTCGGGCGCCTGTTGGGCCATCGCAATCGACGCCTCGATCACGGGGAACCAGTACACCTTAAGATAAGTGTTCGTGGGCTCAGATTTTTGGAGCGCCTCAAGGATAGTTCTGGATTGGGCGGCCTCACCGCTACGTGCCAGCACCAAGGCGGCCAGGACTTTGACGTCACGCCCGGGAGCGAGCGCCAGCGCGCGGGCGACGGCTTGCGGGGCAACAGCTACGTTGCCTAGCTCAGCTTCGCGGAGCGCCTGATAGGCGAGCCACAGAGCTCCAGTCTCCTTGGCGTCCGCCCGCACGGCCGAGTCGGCGGCACGCCGGGAGAGGTCGCGGGCTTTTTCCAGTCGGCCGTAGTAAGCCTGGGTATCGGCGTGGGCGTTGAGCATCTGATCTTCTTCGCCGGGACGGCCCGCCCCCCATGCAACCTGCCGCTCCATTTCGGCAGTATCCCCGGACAAAAATGCCAAGCTGTACAGATCGCTCCGAATGGTCAAGCCGTCGAAGTTTTTCTGCTGTGCCTCCTGGAGCATCTGGCTGGCATCCTTGAGCCGATTAACGAAGATGTAGTTTTCCGCCTGGTTCCCGTAGCCGGTGATCGTGGGTTCCAGCCGCAGCGCCGCCTCGGTCTCCGTGATCGCTTTGTCGTATTGACCCAGTGCGGCGTAAAGAACCCCAAGATTCGTGTGAGGCACCGCGTCCCGCGGGTAGCTTTTCGCCCACAGTTCGTAGGCTTCTGTGGCCTTTTCAACTTCACCGGTGACGTATTGAAAGTAGAAGGCCGAGATGCGATACCTCTCACGGTCGCTGACCCGGTCGCGCAAGTCGTAGGCCTTCTTGGCATGGTCAGCGGCCAGGCTCGCCCGTCCAAGATTCGAGTACTCGACGGCCAGACCGACATAGGCCATGGCGAAGTTGGGGTCGAGTTCGATGGCCCGCTTCAGGAACGGAATGGCTTCGGCGTCACCCTTGCTACGGCTGGTCGTGATGCCCATGCTGTAAGCCTTCAGAGCTTCAAGCGAGGGCGTGGTGGCTTCCACCGGCACGTCGAATTTCTGCACCGAAGCAAGCGATTCACCCAAGCGCGTGCGGATGACAGTGGCCGCGCTGTCGAGCGCCTTGAGCACGCCTTCTTTGCTCGGGGCTTCCGCCTGCTCTTTGGCCAGATTGTCGCCAGTATTGCAGGCGACCGCACCGAGTCCGACGATGTACTGGCTGCCGAGGTTGGAGATGGATCCGCTCAGGACGGCTTTGCTGCCGGTGCGGAGGCAGAGTTCCCGGGCAACGTCCGCGGTGACATGTTCCGTGGGCGCGCGGCCCATCAGCTTTAGCGTCTCGCTGACTCTGCGGTCGGAAAGAATGTTGAGGAACGGAGACTGTTCAAGATCGACGGCTAGAGCCTGCTTGAGGGTGCCGTCGAAGACCGGATCGCCGGTGGAGTTGGTGAAGTCGGCGAGGACGACAGTGTCTTTCTCTGTGAGGGGTGCAGCCTTCGTCACCGGCGTCGCCGAACGCGAGCGCAAGTAGAATGCTCCTCCGATGGCGGCAGCGAGAAGTATTACAGCGGCGGGAATCAGAACCTTCCAGAGTTTCCTGCCCGCGACAGGAGCTTCGGCAACTTTTTCGGCAACTTGCGCTGCGCTCGATGACGAAGATGGAGCAAGCGCCGGGGAGGAACCGGATGCTGACGACGGCGGGGCGATCGGTGAACTGGACTCCTGTGCGATCGCCACTGACCCCGAACTGGCTGGTGCGCCGTGCCGCGATTCCATCTCCCGTTTCAGCCGCTTCAAATCGGTCCGCATATCCGCAGCGTGCTGGTAGCGCATGTCCCGATCCTTCTCCAACGCCTTGTTGATGATCTCTTCCAGCTTGGGCGGAAGGTCGGGATTCAGCCGCACTGCGGGAACTGGGTCGCGTTCGAGAATCGCGTTGAAGATGACCGCGGAACTATCGCCCCGGAAGGGCAATGCGCCGGTTGCCATCTCGTACAGCACGGAACCGAAAGAGAACAAATCGCTGCGCGCATCCAATTCCTTCGCCCGCGCCTGCTCCGGCGACATGTAGGAGACGGTGCCGAGCGCGGAGCCCGGGCTGGTGAGGTGCTGATCGTCAATCGTGCCGGTCATCGTGTTATCTGCCGCAACTTTGCTCGACGCACTGGTCGCGGCAGTGACCTTTGCCAGCCCGAAATCCAGAACCTTGGCGTGCCCGCGCTTGGTCACGAAGATGTTCGCCGGCTTGATGTCGCGGTGGACGATGCCGGCAGCGTGAGCGGCGTCGAGCGCGTCGGCGATGTCGATGGCGATGGGGAGAAGAACGTCCGTTTCCAGCGGACGCCCGGCGATGCGGTGCTTCAGCGTCAGCCCGTCCAGAAATTCCATGGCGATGAAAGCTTCGCCGTGCTGTTCGTCAATTTCGTGGATGGTGCAGATGTTCGGATGATTCAGAGCAGAGGCGGCCTGCGCTTCGCGTTGGAACCGCGCCAGAGCTTGGGCATCTTTAGCAATCTCGTCAGGCAGGAACTTCAGGGCGACAAAGCGATGCAGCTTTATGTCCTCAGCCTTGTAGACAACGCCCATCCCGCCACCGCCGAGCTTCTCGACGATGCGGTAGTGCGAGATGGTCCGGCCGATCATCAGGGGCAAATCTTACGTGGCTGAAACGTTCAAGTCAATCAAGGCGGTGGGTGGAAGAAAAGGACGGACCCGTCAATGCGTGATATCGCGATGTTTCGCCAATTGACAGTCTTGCCTTGCGCTGTGGCCTTGGCGATCACCGCACATCAAGATGTGACTTTTCTCACTGACAGGACGCGCTTCATTTGTGTTTATATCAGCGCGTTCGCCTTTTATTATCCGCTTCTTGCGGGTCTTTAGGGCGTGTTTCGAGCGACCCTCGTGTTTGGTTGTCACAATGCTCTGTGATCTTCATCACAGCACCCGCTCTCTTGTGCCGTCAGACTGCCACGATTGGGTCGGACAGAAACGATGGAGCAAAAGAACGTAAAGATCGTTTATGACGGCCAAGGATACTGGTTGCTTTGGCGTTGGGAGAAACCGTGGTTTCCAGATAAGCACCTTACGCAACAACAGTTGCCGCGAATGTCGGGATACTATCAATACGTCACTGGCCCTTTTGAAAGCCTGGCGGAAGTCGAAAACTCCATCACTGAGAGAGTCATCGCTGAAGGGTGGAAACTGATACCCTTTCGGCAAGCCGCCTAATCCCGCGCCTGACCCATCTGAACGCCGTGCAACTGCGGCTGAATTCTAGGGTTACGCCCAGCGTAGGGAAGGTTTTGTAGAGATGCCAGAAATCAGAGGAATAGAAACGCCCGAAATCATCCGCTGCGCATATTGCGCCGAAATCATGAAGGCCAGGACTGAGGGAGATTGGTTTCTATGTCCTCACTGCGAGCACGTCACAATCCCAAGCTATCCTTCGTATCTATGCAGTTGCCAGCAGTGTGACCAACTTCGCCCGAAACCGCGATTTGTACTCTGATTCAAAGTAGCCCACTGCCGTTGGCTCACGGGGCGCGCGGTGTCTGATGCGAGACTTTTCCGGAGTCGCGGGTGGAAGGGCTAGGGCGTCTCTACTATGACGAGGGCGTCTCTTCGAGACCAAGGTAAGTGGGCTCCTTTGAATCCGGGCATGCAATGGTTATTGAAGAAACATGCACCGGAACGTCGAGCGCCTGACCATCTTTAGGCACTGACACAAACGTCACTTCTCCCCCGCATTTAATACACTTAAATTGCCGTCTCGGTAAAGCTCTCCGATCAGAAAAGGTGCAGAATGGGCATTCGCCTCGTGCGTTCTCGTGTTGGTGCCCACAATTAGAGGAGATCATGCCGCTGATCGTATTCTCTCCCCGCCCGAAACGACAATGGCCCTGTCGGGTAGTGAAAGCGAAATGACTGAACCCTGTTCTGGGCGGCTCTGATTCTGGCGAGGGCCGCCTACCAGGACCCTCTCAAAGATTTGGCGCGACGCCGACCCCGACATCCCCATCCTGAAAGAAGCCAAGGCAGAGTACGCGAAGCTGCAATAGCCCGACAAAGCCCTTCCTCGTCGCTTGCTGTTTACCGATCTTTGATGTTAACGGGTGTTTCCTCACGACCGGATTAATGAGCCGGATTTAGGTGTGACCCAGTTGGCCGAGTGCTTGCTCCAATTCGTCGGTGTGTTCCTGCTCGAACGCCACAAATTCTTTGTAGAGGGCTTTCAGCTCCGGATCGGGTGTCGTTTCAACGAGGCGGGCGTAGTAGTTGACGGTACTGCTCTCGGTTGCAAGAGCCATCTCAAACGCCATTCGTCGTGCAAAAGCCACATCACCTGCCTCGGCGGCGGCCAAGATGTCTCCAACGCGGAAGCGCGGCACCTCGATGAGGTCCTGAATGTCCTCTTCGGTGATGTCCGCGTGCACCGCTCCGAAACGCTCGCAATATCGCGAGGTCAAGAGAATGCCATGCTGCCGTTCCGTGTTTGCCAAGTCGTAGAACGTAGACACAATCTGCGGTGAGTCGGGGCAAAATTTGGAGAACATCTCGCCCATCCGGTGATAAAGCTGGGTGTTCCGTTCCTCGATGACAATGGCAACTTGGAACGCTTCTTGGGGGCTGAGCGAGGCAAAATCTCGTTTCACTGCTACCTCGTGCATGGGAAACTGTAATGGCCTTTCAGAATCTAACGTCGGGGGCTAGCTCGCAGTGACGAATGTCACATCGAAGACTTCTACTCTAACAAACCGACCACAAGAACGTCAGATCAGGAATCATGGTCTCTTTCGGGTAGATAGCAGAGATTGCGAATCGCTCGCAGACCTAATTTTAGGGGGCCCACACCCGTCAGTGTCGAAACCAGGCGATTACACTCATTCGCTAACTTGCTGCACTACAGGGGCGACAGTTCGTCTTCGTTCTCCTGCTTCTTCCCCCGGAAGACTTTCTTCTCCAGGAAACGTCGGGCCAAATCTCTGCCTCCGATGCCGAAAGCGATTGCCAAGCCCAGCATCAGGGCTCCGAAGGCAAGACCGAAGGCGACCAGCATGGTCGTTTCCGCCAAACCCAGCTCTTCAAAAACGACAGAGAATACGAAAACAATGATGATGCTGCGGACCGCGAGACTCAAAACCCGGGGCGAAGGCATATTCGCATTCACCGCAGCCAGCAGAGCCGCGCGGGAAAAGAAGCTGGCTGCCAGCAGTCCGAAAAACAGGATTAACAGCGCTACGAATAGACGCGGCAAGAAAAGAAAAAATCTTGCGACTTGCTCCTGCAGGCCCAGGATCCCAAGCACGCTCACACCCAGCAGAATGAAGCCCAGCCAGGCCACCCAGAAGACAAACCGGCTCAACATTTCCGTCGCTGAAGGCAGCGCGGCCTTGCTGAGCAGTTGCGAGGCGCCGGCGTTTTCTGAAAGTTTGTCGAACTTGACGAGTCTGAGAAAGCTGCGCAGCACCACTTTTACCACGTACGCGATCACCCAGCCCACCAGCGCCAGGATCAGCATCACGATGACACGAGGAAGAAAGTGTGCGAAATCTCTGGCCATATCGTGCAACGCCTGACTTAGTTCGCCGATAATCATTTCCCGCATAGTTTGCCTCACTCTCTCGATTTCCACAGCTCCAGCAAATAAGGTTTCAATCGCTCAAACTCAAGGCATAAAGCTTCGATATTTTTCTCAACGTCGTCCGCGGAAGCGTTGCGATTTTCGATAACGTACGTGAACGCTCTGCCGCGGAAAAGCGGCGCCAGGGCCTGGATGATGTGATCCCGGCTGATCACAGATTTCCGATACGAGGCGGCAAACTCGTAAACCGTCCTCACCCACAATTCTGCGGGGTAGTGAAAGTCCTCTTCTCCCAGGTGGGCGATGCGCTGAAGTTCTGCCAGAGTGGAGGGGGAGAGAATCGACTGAAAGACGGACTCCAATTCGGCAACTCCGGTCGAGAACATCTCTCGCAATCGTTTCCGATTTACTCGCAGTGGTTCGACAAGCACTTCCTGCTCGGCTCCGGTAGTAGGAACCGGCTCGGAGCCGGCCACGATACTCCAAACGGGAAAGTCCGGCTCCAAGGCTGAGAACAGAGCCCCGACGGTTTGCCGCAGCGCCGGCACCAGGTCAGCGGAGTGTCGCTCGATGTGAATCTTCTCTCCCAGGAAGGATTGGCAGATACGGCAATTTCCCGTGATCGCAGCCAGGGTGAAGCGGAGTTCGACGCCGGCCCCGTCGCTTCCACCAGTCCAGACATTTTGTCCAAGGAATTGAGCTCCGAGACGGCCGGAGAATCCGAACTCGGGCGAATACGCCTCACGGATTCTTAGCCCGTAAAGTGCGCGGGTCATAGGGTAGAGCAAATTGGTTATGAGCAGCCCTTCGAACTTATGTCTGCCATACGTGGGAGTCACAAGATCGAAGCTGTCGTGATAAATCGGGCGCAGAAGCTTGGAGAGCCAGTCGGGTTGAATGTTTGCTGACTCGGGGGACATCACCACACAGGCCTTGGCGCGGAGCAGTTCGGCGGCAGCCAGAATCGTGCGGAACGCAACTTCGCTCGCCGGGCTGCTGGCATATTTCGTGCTTATTGAGTGCAACGTGCGGAGCGCATACAAATTGGAGGTTGGGCGCGCGTCGTCGATAGAGACGCCCCTAACCAGTTCGGGAGTGCCATCACGCGACCCCCCATCGACATTAATGATTGCGGCCCGCTCTCGGGGAAACCCGCGCAGGATGCCGCTCTGAATGGCATCGACGATCGACCCGACAGTTTTGGCGTTATTGTATGTGGGCAAGCCCACCAGGATGTCTACCTCGCCGACGTTCATCAGTTGGCGAAGAAAATCATCTGTAAGAAAGCTCTCCTCTGCCAATTTCATCTCCGTTCGAAGTACTGCCGCGCTCCCTGATATGGACGCGGGTCATGGGAACGTCTTTGCTGCCTGCATCCGCCTAGATTCGTCGCAGCCGAAACCAGTAAAACTGATAGGGCCCCAGCGTCAGCAAATAGGGAAGGTCGCCCACACGCGGAAACATATTCCTGCCAAACATCTCAATCGGAATGCTCCCCTTGTACCGCCGCAAATCCAGTTCGACAGCTTGCGCGCTGCTTGAAAGATTGTTAACCACCAGCACCGACTCGTTGCCCAGTCGCCGCACATAGGCCAGGATTCTGTGATTGGCTGGGTAGAGAAACTCAATCGATCCCCTGCCGAATACCGCGGTCGATGCGCGGACCGTTATCATGAGTTGCATCCAATTGAGGAGCGAATGTTCGCTCGCTTTTTGCCGCAAGACGTTCACGGCCGGATAACCATACACAGGATCCTGAATCAGGGGGGCATACAGACGCTCCGGGGCCGCAGTAGAAAAGCCGCCATTCGTCTCCCCGTTCCACTGCATCGGAGTCCGCACTCCATTGCGGTCGCCTAAATTGATGTTGTCGCCCATTCCAATTTCATCGCCGTAATAGATGATGGGAGTGCCGGGCAATGACATCAGCATTCCATTCATCAACTCGATCCGCCTCCGATCATTGTCCAGCAAAGGAGCGAGCCGCCTCCGAATTCCGAGGTTCAGCCGCATCGTCTTGCTGGCCGCATACGTGTCATACATGTAGTCGCGTTCCAGGTCCGTTACCATTTCCAGCGTCAACTCGTCATGGTTGCGGAGGAACAGGGACCACTGGCATGAGGGCGGGATTTCCGGCGTCTGTTGCAGGATTTCCGTGATGGGCTTGCGGTCTTCCAACTTTAGCCCCATGAACATCCTGGGCATCAACGGAAAATGAAACGCCATGTGGAGTTCATCTCCGTCACCGAAATAGGGGCGAAGATCCACGGGCCACTGATTGGCCTCCGCCAGAAGCACCCGGCCGGAAAAGTTTTCATCGAGTTTTCGCCGCAATTCCTTCAGGACAGCGTGAGTCTCTGGCAGGTTCTCACAATTAGTGCCCTCCCTTTCCACCAGGTACGGCACGGCGTTGACCCGGAAGGCGTCAACCCCCATCTCCAGCCAGAACTTCATCACCTTCCACATCTGATCCCGTACCTCGGGGTTGTCGTAGTTGAGATCGGGCTGGTGACTGAAGAAGCGATGCCAATAGAAGGATTTTGAAGTCGGGTCCCACGCCCAGTTGGACGTTTCTGTATCAAGAAAGATGATGCGGGCGCCCTTGTACCGGCTGTCGGTGTCGCTCCAGACATACCAATCGCGGCGTGGATTGTCCTGCGAACTTCGCGACTCTTGAAACCACGGGTGCTGATCCGAGGTGTGATTCAACACTAATTCGATGATGACCCGGATTCCTCGATCGTGGGCCGACCCCAAAAACTTCTGGAAATCCTCCAATGTCCCGTAGCTGGAATGGACCGCGTTGTAGTCCGAGATGTCGTAGCCATCGTCGCGCAGAGGCGAGGGGAAGAATGGCATGAGCCAGATCGCGTTGATCCCCAGCTTCTGAAGGTAGTCGAGCTTCCCTTCCAGCCCTTGAAAATCACCGATGCCATCCCCATTGCTGTCGTGGAAAGTGCGGACGTGCACTTGATAAATGATCGCGTCCTTGTACCAAAGCACATCCCGGTTTAGCGGCATTCGAGTGTCCTATTCATCGTTCATCGTGCGGGGAAACGGCATCATCGCATCCACAAGCAGGACCAGTTCCAGGATTCTGCCTACCGATCATAAAGGTTGACCAAAGATCGAAGTCTCGCGCTCAACTCGGTGCTTAATGTAGCCGGACGATAACGCCATTTCCAGTTTCCGCTGACCGTGCCGGGAAGATTCATGCGCGCTGCGCTCCCCAGGCCCAGCACATCCTGCAACGGAATAATCGCCACGTCAGCGACCGACGCGAGCAGCGCGCGGATCATGACCCAGTTGATTTCAGAATCGTCGTATAAGTTGAGATAGGCGCAAGCGAAATCGTGCTCTTTGCGAACATCTTCCAGAGTGCGCGTGCTGTCGCTGGCGCCGGAACTCGTCCACCACCCTAGAGTCGTGTCATTGTCGTGCCCGCCGGTGTAGGCGACCAGGTCGCGGCTGTAGTTGTGCGGACGAAACGACGGTCCCTGGGGATCATTGCCGAAGGCGAACTGCAAAAGGCTCATGCCCGGCAGACCGAATTGCCGACGTAACTTCTCCACCGGCGGAGTAATCACGCCCAGGTTCTCCGCGACAATCGGCAGTTCGCCAAACGCGTTTTGCAGTGCCGACAGAAAATCTTCGCCTGGCCCTTTGACCCAGCGCCCGTGAATGGCGGTCGTTTCGCCGGCGGGAACCTCCCAGTACGATTCAAAGCCGCGAAAATGATCGAGGCGCACCATATCGAAAAGCGCGAGCGAGGCTCGGAAGCGCTCGATCCACCACTTGTATCCGGTCGAAGCCAGCAAGTCCCAGCGGTAAATCGGATTCCCCCAAAGCTGTCCCGTGGCGCTGAAATAATCCGGTGGTACGCCGGAGACTACTGTCGGGCGACCCTGATCGTCGAGACAGAAAAAATCGGGATGAGCCCAGACGTCCGCGCTGTCATGCGCGACATAGATCGGCAGGTCGCCCATGAAGCGGATTTCGCGCTGCTGGCAATAGGTCTTAAGACGCTCCCACTGCCGGAAGAATTCGAATTGCCAATACTTGTAGGCTTTAAGTTCCGGCTCCAGTCTTCTTGACCATTCGCTCACGGCCTGCGGATCGCGCTTGCGAATCTGTGGATCCCATGAG
>CAVVNA010000023.1:0-44974 GCA_963749275.1 uncultured Acidobacteriaceae bacterium | reverse complement strand
GAAGGCGGTTGGTGCCAGCGAGCGGCGACGGCGGCGGCCATCAGCACCTTGATGACTTCCGCAAAAACGAACCAGTAGAGACCATACTTGAGCGCCAGAGTAACGGAGTGAGTGAGCACGGCAAGCCAACTGAGCCCTCCCGCGAAGAGCACGATTTCCGCAGCCACGGATGACAACGCGGCCCAAGCGAAGCGGCGCGAGCTGTGTTCGTAGATGTAGCCGGCGACGAATGCCACCAGGGGATAGGCCATAAGGTATCCACCGGTCGGGCCTAGTATCTGGGCAATTCCGCCGCCTAGAACCGCTGGGCTGAATACGGGCATTCCGCACGCGCCTTCGACGAGGTAGAGCGCGAGCGCGGCGAAACCGCGACGCGAACCGAGGAGCAACCCGACAGCGAGAACTCCGAAGTTTTGCAGTGTCAGCGGAACGGGCGTGAAGGGCAGGGGCACGGCCACGCGCGCGCACAAGGCAACGAAGAGGCTGGCGGCGATTACGATCGCCCCCTGCTTCGCCCATTCCTTTCTCGAATCGAGTGGTCGGGTCTGGTGGCCGAGAACTTGCGCAGCTGCTCTAGACATGACATTCCTTCCTTTCTTCGTGGCAGATTTAAACTTCAGGCGGAGACGAGTGGTCGAGGCCGTCGAGTTCCGCTCGGTGGGCCGCCGACCGCTTCATTTGCCGCCGGACCCGCATATAGAGCGTAAGCGCAACCGACACGACCACCGCAGCGCTGGCTCCCAGTATGAGAAACCACCACAGCATCCGCACAGCACATTAGGATAGCAGATAGGCGGCCACGAAAATATGCACAGAATAAAGAAGAAGAGCGCTCGGCCGCGGTCAGCCCTTCTTCGCTGTCTTGGCCAGCTCTTTGCGGCGAATCTCAACGTTCTTCGAGATGCGTTCCAGACGCTTGCGGGCGGTCTTCGACCCGGTGGCTACTTTCTCGATGTTAGCGAAGACCTCGGGATTGTTGGTTTTCTCTCGAAATTCTTTAAGAAATGGATAAATCTTGGCGAAAATGAAGAACATTTCGCCGCTAACGCCGGGCTGCAGGAAGAGTTCTTGGTTGAGCGCGCCGTGCAGCACGAGGGAAGCAGCCATATCCCAATAGCCGCCGACCTGGCGAAGCCAGGCATTTTCCTGGCTGGGAAATGCATTGGCGACTTTCAGGAAGTCTGCGGCGCTCTGCGGCCAGAACTCCGCCCCAAACCAGCTTCTTGCCTTGCGCATCTCCGCTTCGCGGCGGAGGTCGTAGAGTTTTAGAACCAGCTCTGCATCGTGCGCGGTCGCTTTCTTTGCCATATTTTCACCTCGTTAGGAGTTTCTGAAATTAGTTATGTTTCTGAAGCTCGTTCTGAAGCCCTGTCTGGTCAGACTTTTGCAACATCCGCAGTGGCGCCTTCGAGGGCGCGCTCGTAATCGCATTCCTTATTGGGGCACGCGATTACCGTTCCGTCTTTGCGCATTCGTTCCACCAGGTACGCGTTTCCGCAATTCGGACATTTCTCGGGGACGGGCTTCGCCGCCGAAGTGAACTTGCACTTCGGATAGTTCCCGCATCCGTAAAAGGTATTGCCCTTGCGCGCGCGTTTTTCGACCAGCTCTCCTTCTTTGCACTCGGGGCACTTCATGCCGATGAAGTTCTGCTTCACGTATTTGCAGTCGGGATATCCGCTGCAGGAAGTGAACTCGCCGTAACGGCCGTGCCGCAGGATGAGGTTGCGCTTGCATAGCGGGCAGATTTCATCGAGCGGAATGTCGGGCACCCTCTTGCCCTGATCGAGCCGCCGCGTCGTCTTGCAATCGGGATAGCCGGTGCAGGCCATGAATTGGCCGAAGCGCCCGCGCTTCAGGACCATAACGCGGCCGCAGTTTTCGCAGTATTCCTCCTGCGCCGTCTCCTGCAGATCGGCCGAGTCGAGGTCGGGAAGATTGATGGGATTCTCTTTGGTGAATTTGCAGCTGTCGGGGTTTTCTTTGTCGTAGGTGCTGCAGGCATAGAACGAACCGTGCTTGCCCCACTTGATAAATAGCGGCGCGCCGCAGAGTTCGCACTTTTCGTCGGTCGGTTTCTCCATACGCTTGATGTTCTCCATGTGCTTCTCGGCGTATCGGAGATCCTTGGCGAACTTTTTATAAAACTCGGTGAGCGCGTCGTTTCCCGTCTGCTTGCCTTCTTCAATCTCGTCGAGTTCTTCTTCGAGGCGCGCGGTGTATTGAAAATCGAAAATATCCTTGAAGTTCTCGACCAGCAGATCGGTGACGACCAAGCCGATTTCAGTGGGCACGAACTTGCCGCCGACTTTCTGCGCGTACATCCGCTCCTGGATGGTGCTGAGAATGGTGGCGTAGGTCGAAGGCCGGCCGATGCCGCGCTCCTCAAGTTCTTTCACCAGAGAAGCTTCGTTGAAGCGCGGAGGCGGCTCGGTGAAATGCTGCTCCGGGAGAAGCGACTTCAACGTCAGTTTCTGTCCGGCTTTGAGCGGCGGGAGTTTGTGCTTCAGTTCCTCGTCTTCTTCGTCCTTGCTGTCTTTGGACTCTTCATAGACCTTGAGGAAGCCGTCGAACTTCATCACCGATCCTGTGACGCGGAACCAGAACGCGTCGCTGCCTGATTTGGCATCGATGTCGACCGCGGTCTGATCGAACACGGCGGGATTCATCTGCGAAGCGACGAAGCGCTGCCAGATCAGTTTGTAAACCTTGAATTCGTCTTCCTTGAGATATTGTTTCATCTGGTCGGGATGGCGTGCCGCAGACGTCGGGCGAATGGCCTCGTGAGCCGCTTGCGCTTCTTTCTTCTCCTTATATGTATTGGGAGAATCGGGCAGATAGTTGGCGCCGTACTCGCTCGTGATGTACTCGCGGACCTCGGTGATCGCCTCGCCTGAAACGCGGGTGGAATCGGTTCGCATGTAGGTGATCAGGCCGACCAGTCCTTCGTCGCCGAGTTCGACACCTTCATAGAGGCGCTGCGCGATCATCATGGTGCGCTTCACGCTGAAGCGCAGCTTGCGCGAGGAATCCTGTTGCAGCTTGCTGGTAGTAAATGGCGGAGTAGCATTACGCCGCCGCTCTTTCTTCTCCGCTGAGCGGACGACCCAGTTGGCCTTTTCAAGCGCCAGGCGGATTTGTTCCGCGTCCTCGCCGTTGGTGATTTCGATTTTCTCCTCGCCTTTGCCGAGAAAGCGCGCGTCGAATGCAGGAGGCTTATTGGCGGCGAGATTGGCATCGATGGTCCAGTATTCTTTTTTCTCGAAGGCTTTGATTTCGCGTTCGCGATCGACGATCAAGCGAAGCGCGACGGTCTGCACGCGTCCGGCGGAAAGGCCGCGGCGGACTTTGTCCCATAACAAAGGAGAGACCTGGTAGCCCACGAGGCGATCGAGCACGCGTCTAGTTTGCTGCGCGTCGACCAGGTTGCGGTCGATGTCGCGGGGGTGCTCGAACGCGGCCTTGACAGCGCGCTGCGTGATTTCGTTGAAGGTCACGCGGCGGATGCGCTCGCCATCGCCGACGTCGTCCGTCTTCGCCTTGGTCTCTCCTTTTTTCTTTGCCTTGGTCCTCTTTTTCTTCTTGCTCGAGTCTTCGCCGAGTTCGTCGGCAAGATGGGCGGCGATGGCTTCGCCTTCGCGATCCGGGTCAGGCGCGAGGTAGATGTGGTCGGCCGATAGGGCGAGCTTCTTCAGCTTGGCCAGGATCTTTTCTTTTCCGGGAATGACGACGTATTCGGTTTCGAAATTGTTTTCGACGTCGACACCCAGGCTGCTCTTGGGCAGGTCTTTCACGTGGCCGAAAGAAGCATCGACCGTGAATCCCTTGCCCAGATACTTCTGGATAGTTTTCGCCTTAGCCGGCGATTCGACAATAACTAGACCTTTGGACAATGGTTCCTCAGTATGGCGGTAGTGGAATTGAAGCTAGCACGAATTGCTGGACTGCAACAACTAGGAGGCTCTTGGCTGTTAGCTTTTGGCCTTTAGCTCTATAGCTGATGGAGCGACCTTTTTGTCATCTATTGGCTGACTCCAAATGGCCCGTGGTGAAAGTGAAAATCCGCCGTTCAACTCCCAATTCACCAGACTTTGTCATCCCGAGCGAAGCGAGGGATCTGCAGTCCGCCGCAAGATGCAGATCCCTCGCTTCGCTCGGGATGACAATTCATAAAAAGTTTCTTGTTCCGCTGCGGGCCCGACTTTCTCCACTGACTCCTAATCTTGTGCGACAGTGACGACATCATACGCATGACTACTCCCAAGTCAGAATCGAGATCCTGATAAAGCTTGCCTTCGAGGAAACCCAAATCCCGCGCCAGCACGAGGTGATAAGACAACCCAGCACCCGAACCCATCGCAATCTGGATGAATCTGCCCATCTCCCCATCGGATCTTCGACCACAACCTTCAGCAAGGTTCGCCGCAATAGATGCTGACGAACGACGCATTTGACTGGTAAGCCCGTAGCGTTCGTCGTTGGGAAATGCTTCCGTATTCTTGTCGACTGCCAGCGTTAGTCAGTGCGCCTTCTCCCAAACGACCAAGTCTTTGTAGTTCCTCATGTGTACCTCAAAGCGATCTAGCCAAAAGCCAAGAGCTAACAGCTAAAAGCTCTTCACAAAATTCTTCCCCGGCAACTGGCGCACCTTCCCATTCAGCTCCAACTCGAACAACGCGGCGAAGATTTCTGAAGAGGACATTTCGTTTTCCAGCAATTCGACCAGTTGATCAATGTGGGTGGATTCGTCGGCCTTCAGCAAATTGAGGATCTTTCTTTCGTGGGGCGATTTGACCTCGTCCGGGAATAGAGATGCGGTTTCCGGCTCGGGGGATTCATTCTGCATGGAACCGAGCACGACCTGCAGGTCGGGCGGAAGCTCTTCCCACACGTCTTCCCAGGTGGCGACGAGTTTCGCGCCTTGCTTGATCAGCGTGTTCGGGCCCCAGGAATTTTTGTTGGTCACGTTGCCCGGGACGGCGTAAACATCGCGGTTTTGTTCGAGAGCGAGGCGCGACGTGATGCGCGTGCCGCTGTATTCCGCGGCTTCGACCACCAGCACGCCAGCGGACATGCCGCTGATGATCCGGTTGCGAATGGGAAAGTTCTGCGGCGTCGGCGGGGTTCCGACTGGGAACTCGGTGATCAGCGCGCCTCCGAGGGCGACGATCTGTTCGGTGAGCCGGGTGTTTTCCTTGGGGTACATGACGTCAATTCCAGTGCCGAGGACGGCGATGGTTTTTCCCTTGGCCGCGACGGCGCCGCGATGCGACGCGGTATCGATGCCGCGTGCCAGGCCGCTGATGATCACCAGGCCGCGAGCGGCGAGGTCTTGGGAGAGGCGTTCGGCCATGCCGCTGCCGTAGGGCGTGGGATGACGCGTTCCCACCATCGCGATGCCGGGCTGAGCCAGCACGTCGATACTCCCCTTCACGAACAGGATTACGGGCGGGTCGTAAATTTCCTTTAGCCGCTGCGGATAGTCGGGATCGCTGAGCGAGACAATTCGTGCGCGCGCTTCCACCGCCTTCGCGCATTCCTGCTGCGCGAGCTCGAGCGACTTCCCCGTGGCCAGCGATTGCGCGGAAACGGCGCGCATCCCCGTAGCTTCGAGTTCGGTCAGGCTGGCATGGAAGACGCGCTCGGCAGTGCCGTACTGCTCGATCAGTTTTTTGATGCGCGAGGGGCCCAATCCCGGGGTCAGGGCCAGCGCCAGCCAGTAGGTGGCCTGGAAAGAAGCCGGGTTCGGCGCGGCAACGGCTACATTCGACATATTGAGTGACCCAAGACCGCTGTGGAAACGCTGGGCTGCGAGATTCGAGCCACGAGCTTCGAGCGAACCGAATACCCCTTAGCTCGCGGCTCGTAGCTCGCGGTTTTTTCGCTCACCCAACTCAGGATTAGCCCACTACCTAAAAGGCTGTCAAGGATGGCGCGCACATCACTTTTGGTAGAATTCGTAAAGTGATGAGCCGGTTAAAGATCTCGGCCATTTCCTACCTGAACACAGCGCCTCTCATGTGGGATTTTGAGCATGCCGAAGCAGGCGCGGAGTTAGTTGCCAACTACGATATTTCCTACACCATCCCCTCGGCCTGCGCCGAGGCGCTGCGCGCGGGGACGGCCGATATTGGCATCATTCCGGCTGCGGCTTATACGACGGTTCCGGATCTCGTCATCATTCCCGACGTGACGATTGCAGCACGACGGGCGGTGCGGTCGATCCTGCTGGTTGGCAAACGGCCCGTCAATCCCTTGTCGAGGCAGACGTTGTCGAAGCAGCCATCGTCGAAGGGGCACTGGTTGAAGCAGGTGCGCACCGTTGCGCTCGATACTTCTTCGTTGACGTCGGTTGCTCTGGCCAAGATTCTGTTTTCGAAATGGTTGGGCGGAGCGCGCGATTATGCGGCGATGGCTCCGGATCTCGACGCCATGCTCGGCGCGTGCGATGCGGCCTTGCTCATCGGAGACCCGGCGCTGCAGGTCGACCGCACACGCTACTTCACGCTCGATCTGGCGGAGGAGTGGGTGGCGCGCACGGGAAAGTCCTTCGTCTTCGCGTTCTGGGCCATTCGCAAGCAGGCGCTTGTTGGACGAAATGGCCGGACGATCGCGGAAGTCTTCAAGAAGTCGCGGGATCATGGGCTGTCGCCGAAAAGACTGGAAGCCATCGCGCAGGAGTGGGCGCCTCGCCTCGGCCTTACGGTCGAAGTCATTCGCGTCTATTTGACGCATAACATCCATTATTATCTCGACCCTCCCTGCCTGGAGGGGCTTGAGTTTTATTACCGCCTGGGCGCGGAAGTCGGAGTGCTTCCGCCGGCTCCGGAATTGCAGTTTGTTTAGTATTTCTCGTTAGTAATTTTCTTTGACGGGCATAAGCCGCTTTCTAACCTTGCGACGTGGCAGCCGCAAACCTGCTCTAATAAGGACCATGCCCTGGTTTGCGATCGTCCTGCTCGCGTCGAAGAAGAGCGCCCTGCGATGGCTGGTCCATCTCGGCGGCCCCAGCCTGATTTTGCTGGGCCTGGTCGACAACTCGGTCATCCCTCTGCCGGGGAGCACGGACATCGTCACCATTCTGCTGGCCGCCCACCATCGCGAACCGTGGGGCTACTACGCAATCATGGCTACGGCGGGAGCTGTCTTGGGCGGCTATCTTACTTACCGCATGGCTCGCAAAGGTGGTAAGGAAACTCTGGAGAAAAGGTTCTCGAAGAAGAAGACTGACAAGGTCTACGCGATTTTTGAACGCTGGGGCTTGGCGGCAGTTGCGATCCCCGCTCTGCTTCCGCCGCCGTTTCCCATTGTGCCCATGCTTTTGGCGGCCGGCGCCATGCAGTATCCCACCCGGAAGTTTTTGACCGCTCTGGCCGTGGGGCGCGGCGTTCGGTTCACCATCCTGGCTTATCTCGGGTTTCACTACGGACGGCACATTGTGAAGTTTTTCGCGCAGTACTACTGGCCCGTGCTTATCGCCCTGATCGCGTTCTCAGCGCTGGGCGGGCTGTATGGGGTTTTCGAGTACAAACGCAGGCAGAAGGGCGAGCCCCGCCCACGACCGCAAGTTCGTCGGCGTACGGCCTAGGAGCCGTAGGGTGTCGGGTCCGCCGCACTCAGCCGCCGATCACCTGTTATTAATTGTCATCCCGAGCGAAGCGAGGGATCTGCATCTCGCGGCGGACTGCAGATCCCTCGCTCCGCTCGGGATGACAAAATCTAGCTCTCGCCAGCTAAAATAGTTATTGCCGTGGGGTGAAGAGGATGTCCCTGAGCAAACAGCAGGCTGTGGAGATGTTTCGGTCCGATGACCTGATCGGGATTGGCATGGAGGCGGACGCGGTCCGTCGCAAGCTGCACCCTGAAGGCGTCGTGACTTACATCATCGACCGCAACATTAATTACACCAACTTCTGCACGGAGTATTGCACCTTCTGCGCGTTCTATCGTCCGTTGAAAGGGCCGGCGGCGAAAGAAGGCTATATTCTCGACTTCGACACCATCTACGAAAAAATTCGCGAGACTGTCGAACTCGGCGGCACGGGCGTGCTGATGCAGGGCGGGCTGCATCCCGATCTAAAGATCGACTGGCACGAGCGGATGCTGAGTGGCATCAAGCAGCGCTTCCCTAAGGTTCACTTGCACTGCTACTCCGCTTCCGAGATCCTCGCGATTGCCGAGTACAGCGATCTCAGCGTGCGCGATACGATTGCGCGCCTGCGCGACGCCGGACTCGATTCGATCCCGGGCGGCGGCGCTGAGATTCTTGACGATGAAGTCCGCTACAAAATCGCGCGCTTGAAATGCCTGACCGCGGATTGGCTGCTGGTGCATCGCACCGCGCACCAGCTCGGCATGAGGACCACTGCGACCATGATGTTCGGCGTCGGCGAGTCCATCGAACACCGCATCAATCATTTCCAGTGTCTGTACGATTTGCAGCAGGAGACGGGTGGGTTCACGGCGTTTATCCCGTGGAGCTTTCAGCCGGCGAACACCGCGCTCGGCGGTCGCCACTGGGATGAGGCCACGGCGGTGGAATATCTGAAGCTACTGGCGATTTCGCGGCTCTATCTTTCGAATTTTCTGAACGTACAGTCCAGCTGGGTAACGCAAGGATTGAAAGTCTGCCAGATGGGCTTGCGCTTCGGCGGCAACGACGTGGGCTCGGTGATGCTGGAGGAGAACGTGGTCCGCGCCGCGGGCGTGACCAACTGCACAACCGAAGAGGAGTTGCGGCGCATCATACGCGATGCGGGCTTCCGTCCGGCGCAGCGGGATACGTTGTACCGGCAATATTTTCTGAATTGATTGGCCAGGCTCACGTAGGAACGGCCGCCCTCGGCCGTTCAGCGGGGCGAAGCCCCGCCACGCTGCTAACTACAGAAAGGGACGAACGAAACCTGGGCGAGCTGTGCTCGCCTGGACGGCCGAGGGCGGCCGTCCCTACGCGATCTCCTATGCCAACGTTCATGACGCGCGCCCTCGGCCTAGCCACCTTCCTGCTCAGCGCCTTGCTGCTGGCAAACGCGCAAGAGTCCGCGCCGACATCGAACGCGCCCTCCATCGCCGGTGCGGTGGTGAAGGAGCCGGGCAGTGAGCCGCTCAAGAAAGTACTGGTGCAGGTCGTCGCCGAAGACCAAAAACAGGGCGGAGACTACACCGCTACGACCGACGCCGACGGCCATTTCCGCGTTGAGAAGGTCGTGCCGGGACGTTACCGAATCTTCCTCGAGAAAGCCGGCCTTGTCGGGGTGAATGAGCGCGGGCTCAAGTCTGACGTTAACGTGGTCACAGTTCAGGCGGGGCAGTCGGTGGATGATCTTCTGTTTCGAATGTTGCCCACAGCGGTCATCAGCGGCCGGGTCACGGACGAAGACGGCGACCCGATGTTCGGCGTCAGGGTGATCGCGTTCAGAAAGAAACCAGGGAAAGCGGCGCGCGAAGCGGTGGGGAGCGGCGCCACCAACGACCTTGGCGAATACCGTCTTGCCGGTTTGTTTCCCGGCCAGTATTCGATCATGGCCATGCCGCCTCCGGACTTCCGCGATTACGAAACGCAGCAGGAAAAATCGCCGCCGAGCAGCAACCTCGGCGACTCCCAGCCCGATACTCGTTACGTCTCTACTTACTATCCGGGCACCTATGATGCCGCGCAGGCTTCGATTCTAACGCTTAAGGCGGGCGATGAAATGCCGGTCAACTTCACGCTGGTGCCGGCGAGAACGTATCGCATTCGCGGAATCGTCACCGGCGTCACGGCTGGACAGAAGCCGGTCGTCGAGTTGGTCTCTAAAGCGGGCGATGCTTACGGGGTGAATGCGAATGAAATCGGATCGGACGGGCAATTCGAAGTGCGGGGCGTCGCTCCCGGAGCTTACGTGTTGAGGGCGGGGGCCGGCACGGGAGCGCAGTTGCTCTCCGTGCATCAGGATGTCAGCGTCGTCGCCGCCGACGTGGAAGGTATCAAGTTGATTCCTCTGCCGTCCTTTACGCTCTCCGGTCATCTCCACAACGACGGCGGCGCTGCGGGAGACCTCACGCAATACGTGGTAAACCTGCGCCTGGCTGAGTTGCCGGAAGATCCCGCTTTCTTCATGTCCCAGGATTTTTTTGGAACGAACGCGTCCGTGGACCGGCTGGGCAACTTTGAGTGGAAAGACGTGAACCCGGGCAGCTACATCGTGCAAGTGTATGGGGGCGGCGGACAGGGCAGCTACTTTCTGAAATCGGTATCACTGGGCGGACGAGATATCGCAACCGGATTCACGGCCAGCGGCCCGGCGACGCTTGATGTGGTGGTGAGTACCAAGGCAGGTATGGTCGAGGGAACGGTCGTTGAAAAGGTAACAGTTGAAAAGGGAAAAGATGCGGACACGGATCCTGCAAACGATGACCCTGTAAACAATAATCATATAAATAATGACCATCCCCTGGCCAACGTCACCGTGGTGGCCGTGCCCGAAGAAAAATACCGCAAGCTTCCCGATCGCGTCGCGACCGGATCGACCGATCAGCATGGGCGCTATGTGATTCGTGGCCTGGCTCCGGGCAGCTACACACTCTATGCCTGGCAGGATGTGGAAGATGGCATCTGGCGCATCCCCGACTTCCTGAAGTCGCAGGAAACGAATGGCGCGGCGGTGAAGGTGGAGGAGGGTTCTCATCAAACGATCGAACTGAAGCCTAGTCCAGTAGGTGAGGAGTGGCGGTAAACGGTCGTTGGTCGCTAGTCGTTGGTCGTTGGTCGTGCGCGGGTTTGCTAACGACTACCGACCAACGACCGACGACCGATCGCCGATCAGGTACAATGCTTGCGCTGCCTTTTTCCTTTTGCTTCATGGTGCCGTTGAGTTCATGGATTTGACGCTTACTTCTTCCCCGCCGGCCCTGATTCTAATCCTCGCCTCCAAGGGCTTGGTGCACTACCTTCGCCAGCATTTTCTCGACAAAACTTTTCAGGGCCTTTACCAGGTCAATGCTTTTGACCTGGCCCTACTGATTCCCTATTTCATCGTGCTGATTGTCCTGGCGGCGTACGGCGCGCACCGCTACTGGCTGGTCTATCTTTATTACAAGCACAAAAAAAACAAGACGACGGAACCCAAGGCTCATTTCCATTTCGATGAACTGCCGCGGGTGACTGTGCAGTTGCCGATCTTTAACGAGCAATACGTGGTGGAACGGCTGCTCGACGCCGTCTGCCGGCTCGACTATCCGAAAGAAAGACTCGACATCCAGTTGCTCGACGATTCGACCGACGAGACCGTAGAGGTCGCCCGCATTCTGGTGGAGCGCTACGCCGCCTTGGGAAATCCCGTCGTCTACCTGCACCGCGACAATCGCGAGGGCTACAAGGCGGGCGCTTTGGAAGCAGGATTGAAAACGGCAAAGGGCGAATTCATTGCCATTTTTGACGCCGATTTTGTTCCGCCGTCCGATTTTCTAATGAAGTGTATCCACCACTTCACCGACCCCAAGGTCGGCATGGTGCAGA
Organism: uncultured Acidobacteriaceae bacterium; assembly: GCA_963749275.1. Classification (GTDB taxonomy): domain Bacteria; phylum Acidobacteriota; class Terriglobia; order Terriglobales; family Acidobacteriaceae; genus Acidiflorens. The sequence goes on along the minus strand of CAVVNA010000023.1, from coordinate 33,477 downwards.
CGCGCTGGACGCACATCAACCGCAACTACTCGTTGCTGACCCAGGTCGAAGCTATTCTGCTCGACGGCCATTTCGTGCTGGAACACTCGGCACGGTCACGCAGCGGCGTTTTCTTCAACTTCAACGGCACGGCCGGCATGTGGCGGCGCTCGGCCATTGACGAAGCCGGCGGCTGGGAGCACGACACGCTCACCGAAGACACCGACCTTTCCTATCGGGCGCAGCTTAAAGGATGGAAGTTTCTTTATTTGCAGGACGTCGAATGTCCGGCCGAGCTGCCGGTGGAAATGACCGCATTCAAGACGCAGCAGGCGCGCTGGGCGAAGGGGTTGATCCAGGTCTCCAAGAAAATACTCCCCAAGGTGTTCGCGAGCGACGCATCGCGACATGTGAAAATCGAGGCCTGGTACCACCTGACCGCCAACCTCAGCTATCCGCTGATGATCGTGCTCTCGGTTTTGCTGCTGCCCGCCATGGTTATTCGCTTCTATCAGGGATGGTTCCAGATGCTCTACATCGACCTGCCCCTGTTCCTGGCTTCGACGTTCTCTATTTCCAGCTTCTATTTGGTTTCGCAGAAGGAACTGTTTCCGAAAAGCTGGCTGCGCTCGCTGCTCTACCTGCCCCTGTTGATGGCGTTGGGAATCGGGCTGACGATCACCAATACGATTGCCGTGCTCGAAGCGCTGGCGGGCAAGCAGACCGCCTTCGCCCGGACTCCCAAGTACCGCGTCGAATCGAAGACGGACAGGGTCGGCGCGAAAAAATACCGCAAGCGTCTGGGATGGGTTCCATGGATTGAACTCCTGATCGGATTCTATTTCGCGTTAGCGGTCTCTTACGCCATCGATAACGAAAACTACATCACGGTTCCCTTCCTGCTGTTGTTCGTGATCGGTTACTGGGTCACCGGGCTGATGTCACTGCTGCAGGGGCGGTTCGCCGGACTCTCGGTTGGTTCGGAAAGCCATACCAAGCCATTCCCGGTCGGCGTGTAGACATCGAGCGATCGGGTGATCTGGTCATCGGGTGACCTTGCTCTTTTCTCTGGCCGAATTTCCGATCACCCGATGACCCGATCGCCAGATCACCCGATATTCTGTTGCACCAAACTAACCAACAATTGAGCCGCGGTGCGATGCTACGCTGGTAGCGCTCTGGTTTCTCGCCTGTAGCTCCGCACGAGCATTGCAGGGAACCAATTTCAAGAAGCTCTTACGGACCGTCGAAGCGCTAGCGGATTTGGGGCGCGAACTAACGGCAGACCGCGACTTCCGCGAAACCGCTCGCGCCATGCTGGCCGCCGTGATGGAGGCGGCTGGCGCGCGCGAGGCTGTCCTGTTTTCGTTTAGCGAACGGCCCTCCTTGCTGACCTCGGTCGATGCTCAAGGATTCGCGCTGCTGCCGGAACCGTCGCTGGTCCCCCTGCTTCCCCGCCACGTGCACACCCTGACTGCGGCCACCGGCCCGGTCGTACTCAACAGTTCCACCTACGATGTCTTTCTGAGTTCGAACGGCAATGTCGCGCCCGAACTGTTCAAGTGCGTTTGCCCACTGAAAGTTCGGGGAAAGCTGGCGGGAGTGATCGCCCTGGGACGCCGGCCCGGCGACGCGGCATACGAGGAAGACGCGCTCGACGCTTTTGAAATGCTGAGCCACTACCTGGCACTGGCCATTCAGAATCACACTCTGGGCCAGACGCTGACCCAACGGGTTTCTGAAAACCTGCGGCTGCTGGCCTCGCTGCATGGGTTCTACGACAACGCGCTCGAAGCTTTCGCCACCGCCATCGACGTCAAACACGTCAACATTCATGGACACTCCCTGCGCGTCGGCCGCTACGCCCAGGCCATCGGCGAAGCTCTGGGGATGGATCCGAGCGCTGTGGCGGCGCTGCGGTCGGCGGCCTATCTGCACGACATCGGCATGGTTGCCGTCGATAAGCGGCTGCTCGGAAAAGCGGCGAAGCTCGACGAGGAAGAATCACACGAGATGAGGGAGCACACGATCATTGGGCATCAGATCGTCAGCCAAGTGCAGTTTCCCTGGCCGCAGATTCCGGAGATCGTGCGCTGGCATCATGAGCGCGCCGATGGGTCGGGGTACCCGGACGGCTTGCATGGGGACGAAATACCCCAAGCGGTGCGCATCGTGGCCCTGGCCGAGAGCTTTGACGCCATGACCAGCGAACGTCCCTACCGCGAACGCTTGACGATCGGAGCCACGCTGCAGGAATTGATCCGCCTTACGCCGCAAAAATACGATGCCCGGGCGCTTCAGGCATTGCTGATCCAAGTGCGGCGGGACGCGGTCGGAACGAACCGCATCCCGATCCTTGACCCGAACTTGATGAACCTTTCGGCCAAAGACGTGGACCAACTGGCAGCCACGCTGCAACACAAGATCAGCTAGGATAAGTTTTTCTTACCTGAAATTGGCCTGAAATCGGCACTCGGCGTTGCACCAGTCAGCGCCCGCCATCCCACCCCAGCAAACCAGATTCTTCCGAGTGTAGAATCGCAGCTTCGTCCTCTCGTGCCTCGAATTGTTTCTCGATCGCGATGTAGACTTGGAGCGGTTGGCGCGTGTATCCATTTGGCGCTGATTTCATCTAATCTTGGAGCAGGGCAATGCAAGCTGATCTGCGAGGAGAGAATTGATGGCTGTCAGTGAGCAATCTATCGTCGGCGAGTCCATCGCCACCGGTACCCAACTCGACCAGTTGTGTATCAACACCATTCGCACGCTTTCGATGGACGCGGTGCAGAAGGCGAACTCGGGGCATCCCGGGGCGCCGATGGCGTTGGCTCCGGTTGCCTACTGTTTGTGGCAGCAGTTTCTGCGTTATGACCCGGAAAATCCAATTTGGCCGAACCGCGACCGCTTCGTGCTCTCCAATGGGCACGCTTCCATGCTGCTGTATTCCCTGCTGCATCTGGCGGGCGTGCGCGAAGTAAGTGCGGATGGCAAAATTTTTTCGACTCCTGCCCTGTCGCTCGATGAGATCAAAAATTTCCGCCAAATCGCCAGCAAAACGCCGGGCCATCCCGAATACGGTTTGACCACGGGTGTTGAAACGACCACCGGCCCGCTGGGTCAGGGCGTGGCCAACAGCGTGGGCATGGCAATCGCGGAGCGCTGGCTGGCAGAGTATTTCAATCGTCCGGGATTCGAGCTGTTCAACTACAACGTTTGGGCGATCTGCGGCGACGGCGACATGATGGAAGGAATTTCCTCGGAAGCCGCGTCCGTCGCCGGGCATCTGAAACTTTCGAACCTGTGCTGGATTTACGACAGCAACCACATCACGATCGAGGGCAACACCGATCTCGCTTTCGACGAGAATGTGGCCGCCCGCTTCGCCAGCTATGGTTGGGATGTTCAGCACGTCGGCGATGCCAACGATCTGGTTGCACTGGCCGATGCCTATACTCACGCGCTCAGCATTAAGGATCGCCCCAAGCTGATCATCGTGAACAGCCACATTGGTTACGGTTCGCCGCACCGGCAGGATACAAGAGAAGCGCACGGAGAAGCGCTCGGCGAAGAAGAAGTGAAACTGACGAAGCGCGTGTACGGCTGGCCGGAAGACGCCAAGTTCCTGGTGCCGGACGGAGTGCGCGAGAACTTTCGCGACGGCATGGGCCAGCGTGGGCGGCAATTGAGCGGGCAGTGGAACGCGCTGTTCAGCAAGTACAGCGCGCAGTATCCGGATTTAGCGGCTCAACTCGAACGCATGCAGCGAGGACAAGCTCCAGACGGATGGGACAAGGATCTTCCCACCTTTGCGCCCGATGCCAAGGGTCTCGCAACCCGCGATTCGTCCGGCAAAGTTCTTAACGCCATTGCCAAGAACGATCCCTGGCTCATGGGCGGCTCGGCCGATTTGTATCCATCGACGAAGACGCGGCTCACCTTCGACGGCGCGGGCGATTTCGAAGCGGGTCATTACAACGCGCGCAATTTCCACTTCGGTATTCGCGAGCATGCGATGGGCGCGATCGTCAACGGCATGGCGCTGTCTAAAATCCGCGCCTACGGCTCGACCTTTCTGATCTTCAGCGACTACATGAAGATGCCGATCCGACTCTCGGCCGTCATGGAAGTGCCCTCGATCTGGATCTTCACCCACGATTCCATCGGCGTCGGCGAAGACGGACCGACGCACCAGCCCATCGAGCAACTGATCACGCTGCGAGCGGTTCCTGGGCTGATGACGCTCCGTCCCGCCGACGCCAACGAGGTCGTCGAGGCGTGGAAGGTAATCATGAAGCTGCGGAAGGAGCCGGTGGCGCTGATCCTGACGCGACAAGCTGTGCCGACATTCGATCGCACGAAATACGCATCCGCCGCGGGCTTGGCTCGCGGCGCTTACGTCGTGGCCGACGCCGCGGGCGGCAAACCGCAGGTCATCCTGATGGCCACCGGCAGCGAGGTTTATCTGTGCATTGACGCCTACGAGAAACTACGAGGGGAAGGCATCCGGGCGCGCGTCGTCAGCATGCCTTCGTGGGATTTGTTCGAGCGTCAGGATCAGAGTTACCGCGACGCGGTGCTTCCGCCCGACGTCACCGCGCGGGTCGCGGTCGAGATGGCATCGACTTTCGGCTGGGCGCAATACGCGGGAGCGAAAGGACGCATCATAGGGATGCACACCTTTGGAGCGTCCGCGCCGCTCAAGGATTTGCAGAAGAAGTTCGGCTTCACCTCCGATGCCGTTCTGCAGGTCGCTCGCGAACTGCTCGGAAAGTGAAAATCCAGCCCCGGAGGGCGACCGAACTTAGCCCAGCGCTTCAGCGCTGGGAAGGGTAGAAACAATGATTCAAGTCCCGGAGGGACGACCCAGTCGCGAAGGTAGGAATCCAGCCCCGGAGGGGCGAACCAGCTTAGCCCAGCGCTTCAGCGCTGGGAAGGGTAGAAAAAATGATTCAAGTCCCGGAGGGACGACCCAGTTCTCCCGCGCACTTTTGGGACTAGGCGTCACGTCCGAATCGTGAAGTAACAGTTTATTAACGTCAGGCAGTTATTCTGTTGCCTGGCTCAGTTTAGGAGACGATTTATGAATCCAGTAGGCACGCTCGAGATTGCAAAAGCCGCGAATCCTCTCACCCAACTTCAGACTTTCGGCCAGTCCATCTGGCTCGACTACATCCGCCGCGACCTGTTGCAGGGCGGCGAACTGCAGCGCCTGATCACGGAAGACGGCCTGCGCGGGATGACTTCCAACCCGTCGATTTTCGAAAAGGCCATCGCCGGGTTCAACGCAGTACCAGGATTTTCTGGACTCGCTCGCCGGCCGCACCGACCTTGACGCCAAAGGCCGCTATGAACTGCTGGCGATCCGCGATATTCAGGACGCGGCCGACCTGCTCGCGCCCGTGTACCAGAGCACGAAGAAGCGCGACGGCTATGTGAGTCTTGAAGTATCTCCGTATCTCGCGCACGACACCAACAGCACCATCGCCGAGGCGCGGCGGCTGTGGAAGAGCGTGGCGCGCAATAATGTGATGATCAAGGTGCCGGGCACCGCCGAGGGCATACCCGCGTTTCGCCAGCTCATCAGCGAGGGCATCAACGTCAACGTGACGCTGCTGTTCGCGCAGGAAGTGTATGAGGAAGTCGCCGCGGCTTTCATCGACGGGGTTGAGAAATTCGCTGCTTCCGGCGGGGATGTGAGCAAGATTGCCAGCGTCGCCAGCTTTTTCATCAGCCGTATCGATTCGCTGGTCGACTCGCTGATTGGCGACCGACTGAAGAAAGAACCGGATGCCTCCCGCAAGGCGAAGTTGCACGGGATTCAGGGGAAAGTCGCGATCGCAAACGGCAAGCTGACCTACGAGGCCTACCAGCGCATCTTTTCTTCTCCGCGCTGGAAAGCGCTGGCCGCCAAGGGCGCGCAGACGCAGCGCGTGTTGTGGGCGAGCACCAGCACCAAGAATCCGAATTATCGCGACGTGCTTTACGTCGAGGAAATGATCGGGCCGGACACCATCAATACCGTTCCTCCGGCGACGCTCGATGCCTTCCGCGATCATGGAAAGCCGCGCCCGAGTCTGACGGAGAACCTCGAGGGTGCGCGGAGAACGATGGCCGATCTGGCCGCCGTTGGCGTTGTGATGAAAGACGTGACCGACAAGCTGACGACCGACGGCGTAAAACTATTTGCCGACGCCTTCGACGCCCTGCTGGCCGCGGTTGAGAAAAATACGAAGCGCACAACCACGCCGGCGCCGCAGGTCAATCGACAAAGCGCATCGCTTCCGGGCGATCTTGACACTGCGGTAAAAAAAAACCTTAACGACTGGCGGGCGTCGGGGAAAGTAAGACGCCTCTGGCAGCACGACGCCTCCCTCTGGACCGGCGATGACGAGGCCAACTGGCTGGGCTGGCTCGGCATCACCGACGAACAACTCGCCGGCGCCGCCAAACTGCAGGCGTTCGCGGAAGAGGTCAAGAGCGCCGGGTTTTCCGACATTCTGCTGCTCGGCATGGGCGGATCAAGCCTTTGTCCCGAAGTGCTCGCGCTGACCTTCCCGCAAACCCCGGGCTTCCCGCGCCTGCACATACTCGACTCGACCGATCCGGCGCAAATCAGAAGCGTCGAAAAAAAGGTCGACCTCGCCAAAACGCTCTTTATAGTTTCCAGCAAATCGGGCAGCACACTCGAACCCAACATCTACAAGCAGTATTTCTTCGAGCGCGTGCAGCAGACCCTAAGCAACGGTAAGGACAAGGCGGGCAGCCACTTTATCGCGATCACCGACCCGGGCTCGAAGATGCAGCAGGTCGCCGAGCGCGACCGCTTCCGCCACATTTTCTATGGCCTGCCGTCAATCGGCGGACGCTACTCGGCGCTCTCGAACTTCGGCATGGTCCCCGCCGCCGCCATGGGCCTCCACACCGGCGAGTTCCTCCAGCGCACGAAAGAGATGGTCGAAGCCTGCAAACCGTCCGTTCCCGTGGAACAGAATCCGGGAGTGACGCTCGGCCTGATCATTGGCACAGCCGCAAAACTTGGCCACGACAAAATCACGCTCATCGCCTCGCCCGGAATTGCCGACCTCGGCGCTTGGCTCGAGCAGTTGATCGCGGAATCCACCGGTAAGCTCGGCAAAGGCATCATCCCGGTTGATCGCGAAGCGCTGGGCGCACCGGAAGCTTATGGCAACGACCGCATCTTCGCCTACCTTCGACTCGAAGCCGCGCCCGACACGGCGCAGGATGCCAAGGTCGCCGCGATCGAGAAAGCCGGGCACCCTGTGGTGCGCATCGCTGTGTCGGATATTTACCGCCTGGGGCAGGAATTCTTTCGCTGGGAAATTGCGACTGCGGTTGCGGGCTCGATCCTCGGGATCAACGCCTTCAATCAGCCCGATGTCGAAGCGAGCAAGATCGTAACCAAACAACTGACGTCTGCGTACGAAAGCTCGGGCTCGCTTCCTCCTGAAAAACCCATCGTTGAAGAAGCGGGCTTCAAGCTCTTCACCGACGACAAGAACGCTCGCGACCTCAGCCACGCCGCCGGTTCCGACCACTCACTGAAGAACTATCTGCGCGCGCATCTGGCGCGGCTTGCCGCCGGCGATTATTTTGCCCTGCTCGGTTATGTCGAGATGAACGCCGAGCACGAATCTCTGCTGCAAGGCCTGCGCATGACCGTGCGCGATCGCAAACGCGTGGCAACGTGCCTCGGCTTCGGACCGCGCTTTTTGCACTCCACCGGACAAGCTTATAAAGGCGGCCCCAACAGCGGCGTATTCCTGCAGATCACGTGCGACGATGCGCAGGACTTGCTGGTTCCCGGTCAGAATTACACTTTCGGAGTGGTGAAGGCGGCACAGGCTCGCGGCGACTTCCAAGTTCTCGCCGACCGCAAACGCCGGGCGCTGCGCGTGCATCTCGGTGGCGACGTAAAGGCGGGACTCACCAAACTCGCAGAACTGATAAAACAGGTTTTGTAGCCTGTGGTGTATGTTGGGCAGGCAGCAATACGCGAAGCTCTATGAGTTGTCATCCTGAGCGAAGCGTAGGACCTGCTTGTCGCAGCGAACAGCAGGTCCTACGCTTCGCTCAGGATGACAACTCATATTGGGCTTCCTAAGAACCCTTAGTTAAACGCAGCCGCGCAGGTCTCGGTCGAAGGAGCAGCCATGCAACTGGGAATGGTAGGTTTGGGCCGCATGGGCGCCAATATGACGCGCCGCCTGATGCGCGGCGGTCACACGATGGTGGTTTCCGATCTCAGCGCCGATGCCGTCAAGGGTATCGCCGGCGAAGGTGGGGTGGGCTCCTCTTCGCTGGACGATCTGGTCGGCAAGCTGAACCCGCCGCGCGCCGCGTGGATCATGGTGCCGTCGGGCGATGCGACGGAAAAAACGGTGCAGGCGCTGCTCAGCCGCATGCAGGCGGGCGACAGCATCATCGACGGCGGCAATTCGTATTTCAAAGATGACGTTCGCCGCGCGAAAATCTGCGCCACCAAAGGCGTGCACTACGTCGACGTGGGCACGAGTGGCGGCGTCTGGGGACTCGAGCGCGGATACTGCATGATGATCGGTGGCCCGAAAGAGGCCGTCCAGCGCCTCGACCCGATCTTCAAAACGCTGGCGCCCGGACGCGGCGACATTCCGCGCACTCCGGGACGCGAAAAACTGACTGTGGCTGCCGCTGGTACTTCCGCCTCTACTGCCGAAGACGGTTACATCCACTGCGGCCCCTCCGGCTCCGGACATTTCGTCAAGATGGTGCACAACGGCATCGAATACGGCATGATGCAGGCCTACGCGGAGGGCTTCGACATTTTCAAGAACGCGACCAGCAAAGACCTTCCCGAGGATATCCGCTACGATCTCAACCTGCCAGATATTGCCGAGGTCTGGCGGCGCGGCAGCGTAGTGAGCTCATGGTTGCTGGACCTGACGGCGATGGCGCTGGTCGAGAATCCCACGCTCGCCGAGTACAGCGGGTTCGTGCAGGATTCCGGCGAAGGGCGCTGGACGATCCAGGCGGCGCTCGAAGAGGCGGTTCCAGCCGAAGTCCTGACGGCGGCCCTGTACACGCGCTTCCGTTCGCGGCAGGATCATAGCTTCGCGGAGAAGATGCTCTCCGCCATGCGACAGAAGTTTGGTGGACACGTTGAACTCAAAGCACCGGTGAAAACGAAGTAACGAGCTGCTGCGAGCTACGAGCTTCGAGCCACGAGCAAACGGATTCTGGTTGCTCGAAGCTCGTAGCTCGACGCCCGCAGCTCACGATCAAGAGGAAACGATGGCTCAAACAGAGGTTCTGCCAGCAACAACCAAGCCGCGGGTGGGGCGTACTGGAGATCCGTGTGTCATGGTGATCTTCGGCTTTACCGGCGACCTGACGCGCCGGAAGCTGATTCCCGCTCTCTACAATCTCGCCAGCCAGGAATTGCTGTCGCGCGAGTTTGCGGTGATCGGCGTGGGCCGCAGTCCCATGAGCAATGACGACGCGCGGAAGAAGGTCAGCGAAGATTTCAAACAATTCGCCACTGCCGCCGTCAACGCCGATTTGTGGGAATGGTTTGTCCGCCGCATAAGTTACATCAGCGGAAATTTCGACGACCCCGCTACCTACGACAAGCTGAAAGAAACGCTTGCCAAGGTCAACCAGGAACACAACTCGCACGGCAACTATTTCTTTTACCTCGCCACTGCGCCCAACTTCTTCGGCGAAGTGGTCGAGCGGGTCGCGAAAGTCGGCCTGATGACCGAAGAGAATAGCCATTGGCGGCGGGTGATTATCGAAAAACCTTTCGGCCACGACCTCGATTCCGCCAAGGCTTTGAACCAGCAACTCTTGAAAGTTGCTTCGGAATGCCAGATCTACCGCATCGATCACTACCTGGGAAAAGAAACGGTGCAGAACATTTTGGCGCTCCGTTTTGCGAATGGGATTTTCGAGCCGATCTGGAATCGCCGCTACATCGATCACGTGCAGATCTCAGTCGCCGAAACCGTCGGCGTCGAGAAACGCGGCGGCTACTACGATGGCGCTGGCGCCTTGCGCGACATGGTTCCCAACCACATCATGCAGCTCATCACTCTGACCGCGATGGAACCGCCGATTTCGTTCGACGCCAACGCGGTGCGCGACGAGCAGGCCAAAATCCTGCATGCCATTCAGCCCTACAGTAACGAGGATGTGCTCAGTAAAACCGTCCGCGGGCAATACGGGGAAGGCGTCATTGATAACCAGCCTGTGCCCGCGTACCGCTCCGAAGGTGGCGTGCCCCCGGACTCGCGCACCGAAACCTTCGTCGCCATGCGCCTCTTGATCGACAACTGGCGCTGGGCGGGAGTTCCCTTCTATCTGCGCAGCGGCAAGCGGCTGCCCGGGCGCAATACGCATGTCGTGATTCAGTTCCGGCGCGCGCCCTTCATGCTGTTCCGCGAAACCCAGGTCGAACACATGATGCCCAATCAACTGGTGCTGCACATCCAGCCGGAAGAAGGCATCTCGCTGCGCTTCGCCGCCAAGACTCCCGGCCCCGCCATGCAACTGGGCGAAGTGAATATGGATTTCGCATACGCCGATTATTTCGGCGTCTCTTCTGCGACCGGCTACGAACGCCTGCTGCATGACTGCATGACCGGAGACGCCACTCTTTTCCAGCGCGCTGATATGGTCGAGGCCGGTTGGAGCATTGTCAATCCCGTACTCGATGTGTGGAAAGCGCTGCCACCGCGTAATTTCCCCAACTATCCTGCCGGAACCTGGGGACCGAAGGAGTCTGACGAGTTGATGGAACGCGATGGCCGGCGCTGGAGAAATTTCGAGAAATGATTTGGATTGTGTAATTTGGTAATCGGATAATTTTGTAATTCGTCTTTTCTGTGCTGGCCGTTTGGAATCAAATTACACAATTACAAGATTACCAATTCCCCATGCCCTCGACTCGATCCATCGAAGTCCTCGCCACTGCGGCCGATCTTTTTCACGCTGCCGCCGAAGAATTCGTGCGCGCGGCCCGCGCCGCCATCGGCGGCCAGGGACGATTCGCGGTGGCGCTCTCCGGGGGCTCGACTCCAAAAGGTCTCTATTCCCTGCTCGCCGCCAATTACGCCGGCTTCGCCTGGAACCGCGTCTTTCTATTCTTCGGCGACGAGCGTCACGTCCCGCCCACCGAGGCCGACAGCAATTATCGAATGGTGAAGGAATCGTTGCTGACGAAGATTGCGATTCCAGCCGAGAACGTCTTTCGCGTGCCGGCGGAAAATCCCGATGCCGCCGCCGCTGCCGCAGACTATGAGGCCCAGCTCGGCCGCTTCTTCGAGCTTCGGCCCGGCGAATTCCCGCGCTTTGACCTGATTCTGCTCGGCCTGGGTTCCGATGGCCACACCGCTTCCCTGTTTCCCGATTCCGCGGCGCTCGACGAACAGTCGCGCCTGGTGGTCGCCAATTGGGTCGCGAAGTTGAACACTCATCGCATCACCTTTACTTTCCCAGTGCTCAATCGCGCCGCTGAGGTGATGTTTATGGCCAGTGGCGCGGACAAGGCCGACATGCTGCATCAGGTTCTCGAGGGCAAGAACATTCCTCCGCTGCCCTCGCAGAGAGTGCAACCATCCGACGGAAATCTGTTGTGGATGCTCGACGAAGCCGCTGCCGCGAAACTAACTCGGTGAAGTCCGCCTCGCACTAAACGCTGTCGGACTTTGCCTTGCGATGCGGGAGTGAGCAGCTTAAACTTTGCGTCATGTTGGGATCTATTCCTTTCTGGACAATGTTGGCGGGCTGGGCTCAGGTGGTTGTGTTGATTGTCACCGCCCGTTTCGTTTGGCACTACCTGCGGGAGACGGAGCGGCTGAGGAAAACGGCGCAGGAGCAGGTACAAGCGAGCCAACGTCAGGTCAGAGCGGCTCGGGAACAGACTGCCGTCGCCCAGGAACAGCTCGAAGGCCAGTTTCGCCCCGCAATCGTTGTCCGTCACGGGTCTGCGGGTCGAGGCTTAGAACTTGTCAATCTCGGTACCGGGCCTGCCCTTCATCTCAGATTGTTCGCAACGGAGAGGGGTTCAGGGCCCAAGAGCGATCTCAACTGCTTGGTGGATGGCAACATTGGGTTCATCGCAACGGATGGAACCTGGCAGACGAACGTTCAGACTCAGGGCGCTGGCATCAACACACTCAACGGCAAAAGCTTGCAGTGCCAGTACACAAGCCTCTCAGGCCGCATCTACTGGACGGTCGCTGACTTCGACAGGGCTAACAACGATCTCCGGATCGCTACCCGCTTTTATAACGCAGATAGCCCAGAGTGAGGAACACATGAAACGGACTGAACTGTTTGCAACCGTTCTGTTATCGGCCATTTTGGTTCACGCTCAGGATCAAACTCCGGAAATTCTCTCCGTCAGTCAAGTCGTGGCGGGGGCCCAGAAAACCGAAACCTTGTTTGCCCATACCGTTGGTAAATGGTCGGATGCGGACGACCATCTGGCAGTATGGTCCACCGAAATTGACTGTTATGAGCGTTTCGGCTTTTGCGAGGAAGCTGACGCTACGTACTACAGCGGACAAGCCGGGGCGACCCTCAACAGTTTCGATATTCTCCGCTGGGACAAACGGGAACTGATCGCCGTTGACAGTTCGCCGATATGCGTGGTGAACACCTTGCGGTTTGATTTTGAGGCAAAGAAAGTAACCATCACCATGTCGCTAAAGGGTGAAACAAAAGACCCCTTCTGTAAGGACATGAAAGCTTCGACGGCGTTTTTGGGCGGGGTAAAAGATCAGATTAAAAAGGACGTCAAAAAGGGGAGCAAATGAATCCTGGCGATTAGGCTAGCCCCGTTCCCAGTGGTTGCGAACGCTTACGCGGCGTGGCCGCGCCAGTCGGCGATCTCCTTCATACCTTCTCCGCGGGCGTGCTCGAAAAGTCTGACTTTGTGGCGGGTATGTTCGAATTCGTGGATGTCAGCCCAAACCTCCGCCTGCCACGATCTCTCGTGGGCTGCGGCCTCGCCGCAACTGGCACAGCGCGTATGAAAGGTGACACCCCGCCCCGGAGGAGTTTGGACGTCCTGCAGTTCGAGGAAGATGCAGCGCACTTCTTCGATCTCTTCGTCGGGACCCAGAATGTGCTCGTAGCGCAGCAAGTATCCAAAACCGAGTTTGCGGGCTTCGCCTTCCGCTTGCTCCCGGGTGTGGAACGGACCGTATTCGGCCCGCAGTTGCTCGGTCGAGTCGCAGGCCATCCAAAAAATGTCCTTGTAGAGCATACCTACCTCAGTCCAGGTCTGAATGAATGAAACGCAGAAGCTTTGAAGCGTTGAACTATAACGCTTCAAACTAAATGAAGCGGACGAACAGCTACAGCAGTAACCGAGCAATTTGATTACCGGGATTGCAGCAGTCGGCGCGGCCTTGATGGCGGCTTCTTCTGGCAGAAGTTGGTGGGCTATTTCTCTGGAAACATGGTACTTAGACCGGCAGTCCCGCGAACCAAGTGGCCCGCGGGAACCGCCGGGTAAAGCGGCCGGTGTGAAATCTGTTTCCGTCCCCAAACATGGGAGGGGGCAATTCCACTCCAGCCGCTGTGGAGGCGTTCCGTGAACTCACAAGTCCATAGCTACTCTTTGCGAGAGCTAGTCTTTGCGAGCTAGTCTTTGCGCGAATGCTTCGCACCGGCCTCACCGCTAGGACAGCGCCAACCGGATGGCGCTGCCTGCCGCAATCCCAGGCCGATCTCGTATCGGGTGAAACCCGTTTCGAAGCCGCGTCGGGCCTCCACGCAAAACGGCAAGTTCACAGCGAGCAACTTCACAGTGAGCAACTCGCGACGATCAGCTTTACAAAGACCGGTGCGACTCGCCGGATGCGCAGTGTCTAGCTCGTCCCTCCGGAAGCTGCCGCAGTCGCCTTTCTGTCAGCATCGGCATAGACAACGCCTTCCTCGCGCCCGGCCCTGCTCCACCCTGCTGCCGGTGACAACAGCCCGTTCCCCAGTTGCACATGCCAGTTCGCTCCGCCGTGGCTGGCCACATAGAGCGCGAGTTCGAGCCGGGTCCAGACTCCCAGTTTGTCGAAGGCGGTGCGCAGATAGTTTTTCACTACCTGCTCGCTGGTCATGAGCACGCCGGCAATGTCTTTATTAGTAAGCCCCTGCCAGACCAGGGTCGCGACCTGAATTTCCTTCGGGGTTAGCCGATCACGGGGTTGCATGGTTGCACCTGCTCCTTGATGAACATGGCGGTGGCGAGTTTCACCCGCTTCCGGCCTTCTTTGATGCCTGCGCGCAGAAACAGGGTGCGCAGGTGCTGTTTGACGGTCCGCGGGCTGATGTTCAAGTGGCTCGCGATTTCTTTGTTGCTGCATCCTTGCACCAGCAGACGCAGTACCTGCTGGTCTCGGGGCGTTATCTTGATATCGTTGAGGTTGATCATTGGCTTTTCGTCGGCTCCTTCAGTTCAGTCTTGGGGTCGCGACCCGCCGTAAACAGAAGCAAGCGATTCGCCAAATGTTCGCTACTTAACAACGCAGTTTAAAACCATATAGTTACACCTCACGCTTCTACTTTCCTTCGCCCTTTCTTGGGCCGTTCTCATGAACCGCTTCCACATTGGCATCCAAAAACGGGAATCCCTCCCAAATAGCCCTCCTTTTCTTCGTTTCAGATGACCGGTCTTGCACTACAATAGGTGTAGTCTGGACCATCTCCCCCGCCGACGCCAATGCCCTCGAACCGGCCCAACCTGACGCTGGACGAGCAATCCTTTCAGGAGTTGCTCTCAGCCGCCTTCACCATTCAGGAACATAACGACCATCTCAGACAAGCTCAACCAGCGCAGGCCGAATCCGAAGCCCACTCCGAACCCGAAGCCCAGAGCGTTTGCCAACATTGTGGCGCTCCCAAGCCAACCGACGCATCGCTCTGCCCGAACTGCGGCCTCGACGAGTTTCGTCCCGGAGAACGCATGCAGCGCAATTGGGCCTCAATGTGGCTGATGAGCCAGGAGCAGGTTTTGTGGCCCGAGCGTAATCCCGAGACTCGCGATGCTAGCCAGAAGGACGTCCTGCCGCGAGCGGCCGAGCGCACGCCGCTCACTCATTCGGTGAGCGATCCCGGCAGCTCCGGCCTTTTCGATTTGCCGGTTGCAAGGGCGGCTGCAAAGGAAATGATCGCACAGGAAAAGACCGAGACCATCCGCGACCGAGTACGCGACAGATCAGCTCTCGACGATCGAGTGCTTGAAGATCCAGCGCTCGACGATCCAGCGCTTGGCGATCCAGCGCTCGACCCACCGGCACGCGCCAAAGCAGCAGCGGCAAACGAATGGACCACTGCAGCGACCAAAGACTTGTCGCCGGAAGACTCGTATCTGGCCATCCGGAGATTCCAGTTATCTGCCAGCGACGATTCTTCCGCGACCGAAGCAGTGACCGAAGCAACGACCGAAGCAGCGGCCGACCCAAGCGCTGCCGCCACGAGCTCCTTGATGCAGCGGTTTGCGGACTGGCGTGTGACGCTGCGCTTTCACCGGGCCGACATTTATCTAGGGGTGGCTGTCTTGGTAGCTGTGATAGCCGTCTTGTGGCCGGTGGCCGGCTCGCCTCGACCGGCAGCGCTCGGTCCCTGGGAAAGATTCCTCGTGGAGATCGGAATCGCCGAGGCTCCCCCACCCGTAATCCACCTTCAAGGAGACCCGGGCACTGAGGTCTGGGTCGATACGCACAGCGCTCTCTACTACTGCCCCGGCGAAGAGCAGTACGGAAAGACCGCCGACGGCCGCCTCACCAGCCAGCGCGAAGCGCAGATGGATCGCTTCGAACCCGCCGGTCGCCTCGCCTGCGAGTAAGAGCTAAGAGTAAGGTGTAGGGCGGACACTCTTGTCCGCCGAATGCCCGCGGAACCAAACTTGGTCGCCGCTCGAACCGTACAATCTCCAATCGATACCACGGTAGCGTCGCGAAATGTATCATTGGGCAGGTGACAATCAATGTTCCCAAGATCTCATTTGGCAGTCTTTTCGGTCTCCGCAGCAATCGCTCTCGCCGCGATCTCGGACGGGGTCGCTCTGGCCCAGAACAATAAGCCGCAGAACAATGCCCCGCAGAGCATTGCCCCGCAGCGTCAGAGCAAGGCAGGAGGCGCGGCGGCTGACGTCGCTCGCGGAAAGTATCTCGTCGAAGACGTGGCCGTCTGCGGACAGTGCCACACGCCGCGCGACAGCAATGGAAATCTCGACCGGACACGGTGGCTGCAGGGCGCTTCCGTCCCCTACCTGCCGTCGAAGCCCGAAATGGATTGGCCGATCAACGCGCCGCGGATTGGGGGCACTCCACCCGCCAGCGATGCCGACATGATCAAACTCCTGACGACCGGCATCTGGACCGACGGCAAACGTCTTCGCCTTCCCATGCCCCAGTTTCGCATGGACCGCGGCGATGCCGAAGCTGTCGTTGCCTACTTAAAGTCGGTGACTTCGCAACCGTAGCCCGCCGCATTTTGACGAAGTGTTCCACGTGGAACATTTTGTGCAGGTAATATTGTACGTATTTATATATATTTACATTAGCCATATATGAAACAGCGGAAACGGGTTACGGGGCGCCGGGAGGTTCGGCGACTGCGGGCTGCCGACGACGAAGGGAAGCGTCCGTGGGGGCCGGAGCGGGGGAGATGCTACGGGCCGGGCTTCCTTAGGACGACCAAGAAGCGGGTCACGTTGAACCTGGATGCCGACGTACTGGCGTGGTTCCAAAAGCAAGGGCGGGGCTACCAGACGACGATCAATCGGGAGCTATGGAAGTTCATGATGGAAGAGACGAAGAGATCAGGGGAATAAGATGGGAGTCGTTGTACGTATAATGCTGCACATACTACAAGAGCAAGACGCCAGCGCACAAAAAGCGAAAGGATGGGACTCGGCGGTGCTTTTTAGTGACCGTTGGTCAGAATTTCTGGCTGAGATGCCCGCCCAAGTCGTTGATAACGCGAAGGGTCGAGTGTGGTTAAATAGCCACAAGCGGGTAATTGTTACGCTGTAATTATTACAAAACTCATTTTTGGGTGGGCGGACATCCTGGTCGAGTGTCCCCTTCGATGGTGGAATCCAGCGGCATATCGTTCCTGCTGGGTGGGAACTCTCCGCGGCATCCCACGTCTCGAAAAGCGCGAGAATGGCGCACCCCCAGTTATTTCGGTGGATGTTAAAAGACAAACCCGCGTTGTACTTTCCCGTTAAAGTGGTCCACCCGCCTCGTACATCGCGTTTGTGATGAAAAAGGTCAACATCCCCACTCAAGCCAAAACCCAGGCTTGAGTGGGCCACCCGCCACCTAACCCACTCTCGATTCCTGTCCCCGCTACCAGAGCGTGGACACCGACCGGAATAATGGTCGGAAAGGGACAGATCGTTGACATAAAAGCGAAGGGCGAGATCATAGTTTCGCCGCACAGCCCTCGGATGAGTCCCGACGGCACGCGCAAACCTTGCTATCCAAATCCGGAAATCCACAATTGGAACTTCCCGGCTGCCGACCTGGCCTGCGGTTCTCTCATCGGGAGAATTGGTGGGCAGGCCCCTTTCGCGGTTGGTAGCTCCATGAGATTTCGTGCCCCCGCGTCAGGGCTGCTGTGGCTAGGCGTGAATGACAATTGGTTTGCTGATAATCACGGAGAATGGGATGTAACGATCTTTGTTAAAGACGAAAAGTCTAAATGAGGGCGATCAGGCGGGTGGCCCGCTCAAGCCCGGTTTTGGCTTGAGTGGGGATGTCCACACGTCACAGACTTGGGCCAACGAACAGACTAGATTGTCCTCATGCCATGGGGACTAACGCGTTTTCACCACAGCGGGCAGAGTCATTTCGTCACTTTCTGCTGCTACCATCGCCATCCTCTATTTACCACGGACGCAAGCCGACGAATCTTCGAGTCAGCCTTGGAGCGGGTGCGGCGCAGTTTCAGGCTTCAGCTTTACGGGTACGTAGTCATGCCGGAGCATGTTCATCTTCTGCTCAGCGAACCACAGCGGGATACGTCCAGCGGTCGAACTGCCCCACTCAAGCCAAAAGACGGCTTGAATGGGCCACCCGTGCTTAGCGAACCACAACGGGATACGCTGGCCGATGCGCTGAAGTCGTTGAAGCAGGGAGTATCGCGGCGTTTGATTGGCGATGCGGAACATTTCTGGCAAAAGAGATACTACGATTTCAACATTCGAAATTACCCGCAGTTTGTGGAAAAGCTGCGCTATCTTCATCGCAATCCGGTGAAGGCTGGGTTGTGCGAGCGTCCGGAGGACTGGGAGTGGAGCAGTTTTCGTCACTACGCAACTGGGTGTGAGGGACGGGTCGAGATCGAGTCAGAATGGACGGCACGAAAACGCGAACGAGCGGCGGGAAGACTCTGTCCAGCGGTGGAACTGCCCCACTCAAGCCAAAACCAGGCTTGAGTGGGCCACCCGTCAGTTGTCGCAGCGATGAATCGCTGCGCCACCCAAAATCAAGTGCAACACCGTGGAGTGCGCAGAAAACAAATCCCACCCTTGCGCTGGGGATGCGCAAGGATGGGGCGCTCCGCCGGTTAGCGGGGCTGATGAACTTAGTTCCGACGAACTTAGGCGTGATAGACCAGTTCGTGCTGACGCGCTTCGTACCACAGGGCCAGTTCGACTCGGTTCCACAATCCTAGTTTGTCGTAGATCAGGCGCAAATAATTTTTCACTACGTGCTCGGTGGTCCCGATCGAATCGGCGATCTCCCGGTTTTTGCAGCCCTCGGCTACGCGCTGAATGATGAGTTGTTCGCGTTCGCTGGGCCCGCGGGGGGTTGGTGTGTTTCCATCCATAATTGCCTCCGATAAAATAAAGTTGCGAGCTTAACCCGCTTGATGCCGCCTTTGATTCCGAAACGCAGAAAGAGGCGGTTGAAATATGCTTTGACGGTGCGCTCAGCCATGTTCAGGTCGTGAGCGATTTCCGCGTTGTCACAGCCCTGGAGCAGCAGATCGATGACTTGCCGTTCCCTTGGTGCCAGTTGGTTGAACTTCTTATCCATAAACATTGCACCTGTCCGACGCCCCAAACCCGGCAACTGGCGCGGAAACTCGGCCCTCCTCAGATCTGGAACCGGGTTGCATTTGTCTCATTTTGCATTCACGCGGCCAAATCGGGTCGGCGAATGTTACTTTAGTAAGAAAACCTTCAATTGCTCGGTTTTCCCTCGGAAAACAGCGGTTGCGGCAGGCATGGCAGGCAGATCTCGGGCGGCGACTATGGAGTTTTGCTCAGTCTCTAGGGTGAATCACTTAGTACAATCTTCCCATATTACGCACCATAAGCGTGATTTTACACGGAACCGCATGGCGCAGCCTGCCCCGCCCGTCCCCTATCCCGTCCCATATAATGAGCCGTGGACTTTAAGCTGGTAAGCAACTACAAGCCCCAGGGGGACCAGGCGCGAGCCATCGACAGCCTCACCCGCGGCGTCTTTGATCGAGAGCAGCATCAGGTTCTGCTGGGGGTCACCGGATCGGGCAAGACCTTCACGGCCGCCAAAGTCATCGAGGCGGCCAACCGGCCTACGCTGGTGATGGCTCACAACAAAACCTTGGCGGCTCAGCTCTATCACGAATTCAAGAGTTTCTTCCCGCACAACGCGGTCGAATACTTCGTCTCCTACTACGATTTTTACCAACCGGAGGCTTATGTGCCGGCGGCCGACCTTTATATCGAAAAAGAAGCCACCATCAATGACGAGCTGGACAAGTTGCGGCTCTCGGCTACGCGGTCGTTGTTTGAGCGGCGCGATTGTTTGATCGTGGCTTCGGTCAGTTGCATTTACGGGTTGGGGTCTCCGGAAGCTTACTATGGCATGCTGCTGTTTCTGGAAAAGGGACAGAAGATCAAGCGCGCGGACATTACTCGCAAGCTGGTCGAAATTCTCTACGAGCGCACGGAGGGGGATTTCCGGCGTGGGACTTTTCGGGTGCGGGGCGATGTCATCGAGATTTATCCTACTTACGATGACAATGCTTATCGCGTCGAAATGTTCGGGGACGAGATTGAAGCGCTCTCGCAGATCGATCCTCTGTTCGGCACGGTCAAGCAGCGTTACATGCGGCTGCCGATTTATCCTAAGACGCACTATGTGATGAAGGAAGAGACTCGGGCCTCGGCCGTCGCTTCTATCAAAGTCGAGCTGGCGTGGTGGGAGGCGGAACTGGAAAAGCAGGGACGGCTGGTGGAATCGCAGCGCATCCATCAGCGCGTGATGTACGACCTGGAAATGATCAAGGCCATGGGTTACTGCCATGGCATCGAAAATTACTCGCGGCATTTTACTGGACGGCTTCCTGGCGAGCCGCCGCCTACGCTGCTTGATTATTTTCCTCGCGACTTTCTGATGTTTATCGACGAGTCGCACCAGACCGTGCCGCAACTGCACGGCATGTATCACGGCGACCGCTCACGCAAGCAGACGCTGGTTGAGTACGGATTCCGCATGCCTTCGGCGCTCGACAACCGTCCGCTCACCTTCGAGGAGTTCGAGCATCGCACCAACCAGATTGTCTATGTCTCGGCCACGCCGGGCCCTTATGAACTTACTAAGTCGGCGGGCGTGGTGGTTGAGCAGATTATTCGCCCTACTGGGCTGATCGATCCGCCGGTTGAGATACGTCCGGTTAAAGGGCAGATCGACGACTTGCTGCACATGATACGCGGCCGCGTCTCTCGCAACGAGCGCGTGCTAGTTACCACGCTGACTAAGCGCATGTCCGAGGATCTGGCGGAGTATTACAGCGAGGTTGGCGTGAAGTGCCGTTACATGCACTCCGAGATCGAGACGCTGGAACGGGTGAAGATTCTGCGCGACCTGCGCAAAGGCGATTTCGATGTATTGATCGGCATCAATCTTCTGCGCGAGGGGCTCGACCTGCCGGAAGTGTCTTTGGTCGCGATTCTTGACGCCGATAAAGAAGGCTTCCTGCGCTCTGCCGGGTCGCTGATCCAGACCATTGGACGCTGTGCGCGCAATTTGAACGGGCGGGCCATTCTCTATGCGGATCGCATGACCGACTCCATGAAAAAGGCACTTGACGAAACCAACCGGCGGCGCGCCATCCAGCAGGCCTACAACGACGAAAACGGAATTACGCCCGAATCCATCATTCGCCCGCTGGACATGACGCTCGTCGCGATTGTCGGCGCCGACTATACCGACCTGACTGGCCCCGACGCCGACGGTATGCCGGATCTGAAATCGCAGGAAGAGTTGGACGCTTACATCGGAAAGTTGGAAAGCGATATGCGGGAGGCGGCCAAGCGGTTTGAATTTGAGAAGGCGGCTAAGCTGCGGGATACGATCAAGGAACTTCGGACTAAGGAGTTTTTGTTCGCGTGAGGGCGTGGGGCGGACCCCGAGAGTAACATGGATGCGAATACCGGGCCACCAGCCGCGGGCCAGTTCATCATCGAAGGAGTGCGGAGAGATGCCTAGAGAAGCGTCGTTGTTCGAAGAATCGGGCGGTTCGGTGCTGCGTGCCTATATCCTGCTAAAGAACGGAGGCTCCGCTAATATTCCGCCGAACTGGATCCAGAGAGCAAAGGAATCGAGGAAGAATCGCGAGGCGAACGTGGCGAAGCTCCTCAAAAAAGGCAGCATAAGGGACGTTCCCCTCGTGGAAGATTGGGAACTGGCTTACCGCAAAGAATGCTTCTACCGGGGATTGAGGGTTCTGTTGGAGCTGGAGCGAGACGGACGATCGAGTTTGTGAGCGAATTGTGTCGTGTACCCCGCCCTTAGTTCTTTGAAGGGTGGGATTTCACGGCCTTCTCCCCTTGGGATTTCTCTCTGATGATGAAGTAAGCCGTACCCCTGGAGCTTGTTCATACGGGCGGGCAGTTCCCTCAGGGGCTAAAGCCCCATTTCTATGGGGCTCGCGGCGGCCCGGCTAAAGCCGGGCCCTTCCCAAAACCATTTGCGAAGCCCGGTCTCAATTAGAGCTTGTTGATTCGTCGGGCAGTTCCTTCGGGGGCTTTAGAGTGTGCTTGAGGACTGGGTCGTCCCTGCGGGACTTGAATCAGTTTTCCCACTTTCCCCAGCGCCGAGGCGCTGGGCTAAGTTTGGTCGCCCCTCCGGGGCTGGGTTCTCCGATGATACGAATCGCACTTCCTCCACTTCTTCGTCAATCGATCGGCGCGTTGCGATTCGCTCTCCGCGAGTGACGAACAAGAACAACGCCATCGTCCCTATGCTAACGTTGAACGGCACGATGTTATGGTGGGACCCGAGAGTAAGATGGATGCGAAAGTCGTGCCAGCCGCTGGCGACAAGGCGTGGACTGGATTTTGGTCGGGGCGCTGACTTACTCTGGCGCGGCTGTGGATTTGAGGTTCGAGATTGAACCTGAGTGATGCAGGATACCTTACAGACAGATACTCTCGTTATCGGCAGTGGGCTGGCTGGCCTCGCGGCGGCCTCGGAGGCGGCCAAACGGGGCTGCCAAGTCGTTCTGCTGACTCGCGCCTCGAACCCTGCGGAAAGCAATACCGATCGGGCGCAGGGCGGAATCATCTATCGCGCGCTGGCGGAATCGCCAGAACAGCTGGTTGCCGACATCCTCTCGGTGGGCGGCGGGCTGAGTTCTCCCGAGGCCGCCCGCTTGCTGAGCCTTGAAGGCCCGCGTCTGGTGAAGGAAATTCTGATTGACGAACTGGGCGTTCCCTTTGATTGCTCGGCGGAAAATCCCGAAGAACTTGACCTGACCCGCGAGGCGGGCCATTCCCTGCCGCGCATCATTCACCACAAGGATCAATCGGGCGCCGCGATTGAGCGCGCCTTCCTGGAGCGGGTGCGCTCGCACCCGAAGGTGAAGGTGATTTCCGAAGCAACTGCAGTGGACTTGCTGACCGTCTCGCACCACTCGCTGGAGCCCACCGACGTCTATCGCCCGCTGACCTGCTTCGGGGCCTACGTGCTCGATCAGACGACGGGGAAAATCTTCTCTCTCCAGGCCAAGGAAACCATTCTGGCTACGGGCGGTCTGGGCAGCGTCTTCCTGCATACGACTAATCCTCCGGGGGCGCGCGGCGATGGCATCGCCATGGCCTACCGCGCTGGAGCTCGCTGCATGAACATGCAGTACATCCAATTCCACCCGACCGCGCTGCTGGCGCCCGACGGCTGCTTCCTGATTTCCGAGACGGTGCGCGGCGAGGGAGGGCGTCTGGTGGATCGTCATGGGAAGGAATTTATGCAGCGGTTCCATCCCGATGGCTCGCTGGCGCCGCGCGACATTGCCGCGCGCGCCATCTACCAGACCATGCTCGAGTCGGGCGAGCCTTGTGTTTATTTGGACATTACCCACAAGCCCGCCGATCAGCTTCGCGAACGTTTTCCCGGCATCTACTCCGTGTGCATCGAGCGCGGCATCGACATGACGCGCGAACCTATTCCGGTGGTGCCCGCCGCGCACTACAGCTGCGGCGGCATTGCGACCGACGATTACGGGCGAACCACGGTGCAGCGGCTGCGGGCGGCGGGCGAGGTGGCATGCACCGGATTGCACGGCGCCAACCGACTGGCCAGCACATCCCTGCTGGAGTGTTTGGTTTGGGGAACGCGGGCCGGGGCGCAAGCCGCCGAAGGCATCACGCGCGGCGACGATTTCTACTTTCCCAAGGTGGCGGACTGGCGGTACGAGCACGAAGCGGCGGACCCCGCCCTTATCACGCAGGATTGGCTGACGATCCAGCACACGATGTGGAATTATGTCGGCCTGATCCGAAGCGAGAGACGGCTGAACCGGGCCATGCGGATCTTGCGCGAACTCGACCTGGAGATCGCGCGTTTCTACGAAAAGTGCGAGGTCGGCGATTCTATCATTGGGTTGCGCAACGGCATCCTCACGGCGCTGCTGATACTCGAAGCCGCTGAACAATCCGGCGAAAGCCGCGGCTGCCATTACCGGATCAACGAACAGGTCGATTTTCGATACCCAGCCCCTGAAGGGGCGTTTGATGTAGAGGGCTTACGGCATCGCTAAAGCGATGCCCTAATACGAGCCGCACAGCTTAGCTGCTGCCAGCGGCGGCGTGGAGGGATTTTTTGCGCGACTCGCGGGCTTCGACGGTGAGTTCTTTTTCGAGCGAAGAGAAACGCTGAAAAACTTCGTGCAGCCGCAACGCCATGTTGCGCATGGTATCGGCTTGCGCGAGCACGCTGGCGGGCAGCCCGGGCTCGAGCACCAGAAGTTCGGCGTTGCCGAGCACGGTGGTGAGAGCGTTGTTGACGTTGGTCCGCATCTCGAGCATGTAGCGTCCGAGAGTGGCCTCGGATTGGGCGGCGGCGAAAAGTTTCTCGGCTTCGCGGGCATGCGACTCGGCTTGGCGGCGGCGCAGAATTTCGCGTCCGATGAGACCCGCCATTGCCGGCCAAACGCCGGGCTCGCCACGCAACTCGATAACCGCCCCGTGAATGTTATAGAAATCGCGCGCGGGGTCGCAGTGAATCACAATGGCAGGCTTACCGGCGGCGGCGAGCGACCGGTTCAGGAGTTGGTTCGGGCCGTTCCTGTCGTTATCTTTATCTTTATCTTTATTTTTATCTTGATCTTTGTCTTTGCTCGGGTCGTTCTCGTTTTTCTTATTGTGCTTTCGCCTTTCATAGTAAGAGGCGTCGGCGATCGCGAGGTCGTAGTTTCTGGCCTTGAGATCGCGAGAGGAACCTTGGTCGAGCACGATGAATTCCGGACTATTGGACTGCGGAGCGGGGTCCTGAGGCCAATGCGCGGTAATCTCGCGCGCAAAGGCGGGGTCGCTGGCAAGGATCAGGACGGTCGGGCGATTTCTGGTCATCGTCTCTTTCTGCATCCTCAGCGGCTAAAGCCGTCGCTGAAGGCAAGCCAGTTATCGCAGCGGTGAACCGCTGCGCCACCCAAAAAACAAGAACAAAATCGAGTTTTGCAGCAATCTGTAAGGCCGCCGCTGATCTTTTGCCCCACACTTGCGGCGCGGCTCATTTCATGTTGTGACGCAGCTTGTCTCGCCTCCGGAGACGGGGCAAGCCCCGTCTCTACAGCGAAACTTATTCTTGCGTCCCACCGCCAGAATTTGCGGAAGCGGCGGCTGCGCTGGCGAGCAGATTCTTGCGCGCCCCGTTCTGGAGGGCGTCGTCGACTGCCGCCCGGAGATCGACCAGCATGCGCAGCGGCTGGCCGGAGGAGTACTCGGCGTGGAACATTACTTTCCAGGACTGGCAGATCATGCGCAGACGGCCGATCGGTTCCTCGGCGGAGAATTGCGCGCGGCGGCAATCGATGTTCGAGACGCCGCGGCGCTCGAGTTCGCGCAGGCCGTCGTGGATGGCGTTGAGATCGCCGTGCATGAGACGGAAAAATATCCGCCGGATCATGAAGTTGAAACGGGCGAAGGCCACCATGGCCGCGGGCTCAAAATAGCGGGCCGCGTTTTGCGTCTTGAGCTTGCGCCCTTGCTCGAGGACGCCGCTGTGCAGCAGTTCGCTCAGGCGGTGGCAACGCGCCGCCGACTGGGTGATAGTCTCCAAAGAACTCAACCAGGAGGGAAGTTCCTGCGGTTGCGGCCCGAGCACGGGTTCGAGCACCTGGGCGACGTAATCGAGATCCACATCGCCGTCTTCCAGGCCGGAGGGCGCGCACAGCGAAAAATACTGGACGAGCAGGAAATCCGTTTTGTCGCGGTCCGTCGCGTTCTTCGCGGTCTTCTGCAGGTGATGCAGAAGAAGATGGCGCAGCGCGGCTTCGTTGGCCAGGGGCGTGGTCTGCAGAAACTGGCGCAACTGGTGCACCTGAATCTTGGCGTCGATTTGCTCGAACCAGGCGGCGGCGTCCTCGACCCCGTCGGCCGAGGGCGAGAAGCTCTCGCCATCGCCGATGGGGCAGGGGGTAACTTCGATCACAAATTCGCGCACCAAGGCAGAGTAAATGGGCGACAGGGCGCGGAGCGTCGCTCCATGATCTTCGGGTGAAGGCTGAGATGAAGGCTCGAACGGAGGTTGGGAGGAAGCAGTCATGATTTCACAATCCAATTGGGAACAGGTTTGAGGAAGCGGACGGCAACCACTGTCCATTCCGGTTTATATTGCACCGCGACTACGGAGGCTTCGGCGTGCAGCGAGCCGTCTTTGCTTTCGACGAGGACGCTGTCGGCAAATTCCAGAGGACGGTCGACCACAAATAAAACTTCGCGCGGTGTGCCGAACTCGATGACGGTGTCTTGAAAGAACACGGTTTTGTTTTCGTGGGCGCTCCGATCGCCGTCGCCATTTCCATTGCCGTTGCCGTTGCCATTGCCGGTGTGGCGGCTGAGTTTGATGGGGATCCGCACCGGCGTTGCTCCGGGAAAGAAACTGGCCAAGCGGCTTACAATGTCTGATTCACGAGCGCGAGCAGTTGCCTGGTTGGGCACGCAAACACCTCAATCCCTGGGGAGTTGGAGCAGGCGAGTCTTCCACCCCATCGCGCCAAAGGCGGGCGCGCTGGGGACCCCGGTTCTCCCCTCTTCCCGGTTTGGAAGAGCTGCGGGGAGACTCGTGCTGCTTTATCGGCATTCAGTTGTGCACGGGTTACACCAAAAACTTGAAGGTCATGCACCTAAGAACAAGTGAGACAAGGACAGGTAGTTAACGGCGTCGAGCGGGGGCGGAATCGGTTCGTTTCTTAGGGTTTGGGGAAAGTGCGTCTCAGAATGACACGATCGTCTCAGTTCCGCGGCTCTCTAGACTATGCTCGCATTGCCGGAGCTGTGGACGTCACTCCGGGACTTCAATCAGTCAGATACATTTCCCGGCGCTTAATTGAGAACTCGGTCGTCCCTCCGGGACTTTATTCATTTCTTCCACTTTTCCCAGCGCTGAAAGCGCTGGGCTAAGCTCGGACGCCCCTCCGGGGCTGGATTTTCGCTGGGACCCAGGGCTGGATTTTCGCTGGGACGGGCGAGGACGCCCGTCGCTCCACCGAATCCTTGTACTTCGCTCGGCCGAGCTGCGCTCGGCTGGGACGGGGCAGAGCCCCGTCCCCACACGAACTTGCTCCACGAGCAATTTATTGCAGGGTGGTTGATTCAGGCGGCTCTTCGCGGGCTCCTATGTTGTAACGTTTCAGTTTGCGATAGAGGGTGGCTCGGCTTATGCCTAGCATTTTGCCGGCTAGAGCTTTGTCTCCTTTAACCTGGGAAAAGACTCGCTTTATGGTGGCTCGCTCTATGTCTTCCAGGTCGGTGGCGCGGCCGGAGAATTCTTGCGCGCCGGACGGTTCGGCTTGGACCTCGGCGCGCGCGATGGCCGGAGGCAGATCGTTGACTTCGATGATGCTCTGATCGCCGAGGGCAACGGCGCGCTCCAGGCAATTTTCCAGTTCGCGGACATTGCCGGGCCAGTCGTAGGCGAGCAGGGCCTTGATGGCGTTGCCGGAGAGTTGGACGGCGCGTCCGGGGGCGAGGCGATCGAGGAAGAAGGCGGCCAGGATGGGAATGTCGGAACGGCGTTCGCGCAAGGGAGGGAGAGAAATGGTGACGACGTTGAGGCGGAAATAGAGATCCTTGCGGAAGGTTCCTTTCTGGTATTCGGCGTCGAGATCGCGGTTGGTGGCGGCCATGATGCGCACGTCCACTTTGACTTTTAGATTGCTGCCCACGGGGCGGACTTCTTTCTCCTGGAGGAAGCGCAGGAGCTTGGCTTGCATTTCGAGAGGAAGTTCGCCGACTTCGTCGAAAAAAATGGTTCCGGTATCGGCGGATTGCAGCAAGCCCTGCTTGGAGCGAAGAGCGCCGGTGAAGGCGCCTTTTTCATAGCCGAACAATTCGCTCTCGATGAGGGTGGGCACGAGCGATCCGCAGTCGACGGCGACAAAGGGGCGGGCGGCCATGGTTCCGCGAAAGTGAAGGGCGCGGGCGACCAGTTCTTTGCCAGTTCCGCTTTCGCCGGAAATGAGGACCGGGGTGCGTGTGTCTTTGAGGCGGGAGATAAGGCGCAGAACATTCTGAATACCGGTGGAATTGCCGATGATGCCGTGGAGCGAGGTCTCGGTTTCGGAGCGTTCGCGGAGATAGAGATTCTCTTCGACGAGGCGGACCTTGTCGGCCATGCGGCGCAGAAAAAGGCGCAGGTCATCGAGCGGAGCGAAGGGCTTGGCGATGTAATCGTAGGCGCCGAGTTTCATCGCCTGAACCGCGGTTTCCACCGACCCGTGGCCGGTCATGACGGCGACTTCGATGCGGGGGTAGGCGCGCTTTACCTGCTCCAGGAATTCGAGGCCGGACATGCGCGGCATGACCATGTCGGTGAGCACCATGTGCACGGGCTGTTCCTCGAGCAGGACGAGGGCGGCGTCACCGCTTTCGGCTTCGAGGCAGGAGAAGCCGAGCGACTCGCCGACGGTCATGCAGAGGCGGCGGATGGTCTGCTCGTCGTCGACGATCAACAATCGGATGCGCAGGTCATCCTTGGTTAAATTCTGCTTGGTTAAATTCTGCTTGGTCAAATTCTGGGTCGTCAAATTCTCAGTCATAAGGCGGCCTTGCCCATGGTCTGTTCCACCACGGAAATAAAATCTTGCACTCGAAACGGCTTTTCCACGCAGGGCGCGCCGGTGCGGCGCAAGGTGGCGGCCGTTTCCTGGTTGGCGATATCACCGGTGATGAAAACCACGCGGGAGGCGAGTTCGGGGCGATGGGTGGCGATCCAGGCATAGACCTGGGCGCCATCTACGCCTCCGGGGGTGCGCATATCGGAGACGACGCCGTGAAAGTCGCCGGTCTCGAGCAGGCGCAGGGCGTCGGCGCCGGATTCGGTAGAAACGACGGCATAGCCGTGACCCTCTAGAACGGCGCGCACTAATGCCATGACGGCCGGTTCATCTTCAATCAGAAGCACCGGCGCACGGGCGGATTTAGTTCCTGGCTTGGTTTCTGGCTTAGTTCCTGGCTGCGTTCCTGACGAGGTCATTTTGGTTGCACTCCTGCAACGGCTCCAAAGGATGCCTCCTCGGCGGCCACCGGGAGGCGGACGATAAAGGTTGCCCCTTCAGAGTCCAGGTTGTTGTGACAGATGATTTCTCCGCCATGTTCGCGGACAATACCATAGCAAATACTGAGGCCCAAACCGGTGCCCTGGCCAACGTCTTTGGTGGTAAAGAAAGGATCAAAGATTTTTTCGGGATCGACGATGCCCATGCCATTATCGCGAAAAGAAATTTCGACGAATGCGTCGTCGCGGGCGCTGCCGATCTCAATGCGAGCGGGCCGCCCGGTGTCGCGGACGGCGTCGTAAGCATTGTTCAGGATGTTAAGAAACACCTGCTGGAGTTGGTGGGAATCTCCGACGACCGGGGGCAGGAACTCGTCGAGATTTTCGATCACCTGAATGCCGTGACTGATGAAGTCGTAAGAACGCAAGTGGACGGTGCGTTGCAGAATGGTGTTGAGCTGAACCGAGAGGCGCTGCGGCGGCATCTGGCGGGCAAAGCTGAGCAGGTTTTGCACGATCTGTTTGGTGCGTTGCGCTTCCTGCAGAATCACCCGCAGATCGCGGCGCGCGCTTTCCGTGACCTCGGGGTTGGCCAGCAAGAGGTCGGTGAATCCGAGGATGGCGGTGAGGGGATTGTTGACTTCGTGGGCGACACCGGAGACGAGTTGTCCGACGGCGGCCATTTTCTCGGCGTGCAGCAGCTTGGAGCGCAGCATGGCGGAGTCGGTGACGTCGCTCATGACGACGACGATGCTGCTGACCCGGCCGTTTTCGCCGATGATGGGGCTCAAATTGACGGAGAACTGGGCGCTGACGCCGTCGCCGCGAAGCAGGGGCAAATCGAAGTTATCGACCTGTTGGCCGGCCTCCACGGCGGCGAGGGCTTCGCGGAGCGCGGCGCGGCGCGGGGGAGCGCACAGGTCGGGCAAGCGATGCCCCAGGATCTGGTTCTGCTGAAAGCCGAGACCGCTCCAGCGTCGGTTGGCGTAATTGATGACGCCGTCGGTGTCGGTGAGCAGAATCAGGCTCTGGGTATGACTGAGGATTTTGCTGGAGAAATCGCGCTCTTTCTGCAGATCGGTTTGCGATTGGCGGAGGCCGCTAATATCGAGCATGAGGCCGCGGTACTGCAGGATGCTGCCGGCCTGGTCGCGCACCGCGAAACAGTTCATGAAAACGTGAACCGGCGATCCATCCTTGCGGCGGAAGATTTCTTCCTGATTGTGCAGTCCGCCCTGGCGCTCGAACAGTTCCCCGAGTTCTTCCCGGCGCTGCGGAGAAAAATAGACCTGGGTGGGAATGTCGAGTTGAATGACCTCTTCGCGGCTGCTGTAGCCGAGCATGCGAACCAGCGCGTCGTTGACTTCCACGAAGCGACCTTGGGGCGTGGAGAAGAAAATTCCTTCCTGAATGTTGTCGAACAGTTCGCGATAGCGGCGCTCGGCTTCGCGGCGGTCGGTGATGTCCTTGAGCACGTGCACGGTTTGCAGATGCTGGGCGCCGCTCGTTCCTGTTTCGCCTCGGCCCATCGCGCCCAACCCGTGCGATGGGGGCGTGGGGATGGCGGCATGAATGCGCGAGGTTGAAATCAGGTAAGTGCGTTCGAGGACGGGATGTACGTATTCGTCGAGACCCTCGCCGGTGCGGCAGAAGGGACAGGAGAGCGGCGCCGCGCCGGTGGAAAGCGCTTCGAGCGCCCGCATGTTGATGCCGATCAACTGTTCGGGGGGGATGCCGACGAAGTCAGCGAGGGAGCGATTGACGCGGAGAATATTGTGCTGCTCATCGTGGACCACGATGAAGTCGCTGATGGCATCGAAGACTTCCAGCCAGTGGCGGTTGGCCTGGTGCATGCGGGTGAACAGGAGGGCATTCTCGAGCGCAATGCTGGCATGGCCGGCGATGGCGCGCAGCAGTTGGCGATCTTCGATGGCGGGCGGGGCGCCGCGGTCGGCGAGACAGAGAACGCCGACGAGTTCGCCCGATGAGCCGGCCAGCCGGACCAAGGTGCAATCGGTCCATCCCAGACTGGAAGCGAGATCGGAACCCAGCACCTCGCTGGCCGCAGCGAAGGCGACATCGGTGGAATATTTCGGCAGGGCGGCGGTGAGCGCCTGACTGAAGCGGCGGAGCAGGGGCTGGTCGTCAACCTCAACGAGGACTTCGGAGTCGCCCTCGCACATGAGGATGGTGTCGGTCGCCGATGTCTGGAAAAGGCTGAGGGCGACACAGCGGCCTCCCAGCAGTTCAGCGGCGCGAAGCGCGAAGTTGCGCATGAACTCGGGCAGATGCAGGATGTTGTTGAGTTCGAGGGCGAGCGTGACCAGGGCCTCGGCACGGCGGCGGTGCTCCTCGGATTGGTGCAGGTTGTGGGTAAGTTCGAGAGCGACGGCCACTTGCGCGGCCAGAGCGCGGGCGCGGCGGACGTCTTCTTCGTTGATGGGCCCGGGCTCGATGCGGTCGAGCACACCGAATATCCCGAGCACATCGCCGTTCGAACCGAGCAGGGGCACAGCGAGGAGTTGGCGGATTTGGAATGCGGTTACGAAATCCAAATGCGCGCCCGGAGTTTTGGCGGCGTCTTCGGTGAAGAACACATTTTTTTTCTTCAGCGTGAGCGTCGCGGGGCCATCGGAGAGCGGGATATCGAGGGGACGGACGACGCCGTTCTCCACTGCCCAGCGAATGTGGAAAGTCTCCTTTTCATCGAGAAGCCCAATGAAACAGCGCTGGAATCCGAGGAAACTGGCGGCCCGGAGCACCGAGGTCTGCATGAACTCGTCAAGTTTTCCGGCGGAACCGAGCTCAAAGGAAATCTCGAGGATTTCGTGCAGTTCGTGAGCCTGGGCACGCGCCATGCCGTACAACTCGGCGTTGGCGATGGCGACCGCGCCAAAACCGGCCAGGGCGGAAACCAAGGTTTTGTCTTCCTGAGTAAATGGGTGAGCGGAGTGAGGGTAAACCAGAATTGCACCGTGCGAGCGCGAGGTGCGAAAGGGCGCGGCGATGAGAACTCCGGGCGGCGAGTCTTCTCCAAAATGAGAGGCGCCGTCGATGCTCACCGTAATACGCTCGCCGGCGGCGACGGCGCGGGCGGCGATCTCGAGCGCAGAGCGGAGGTCGTTCTGCTCGAAACGCGAACGGATGGAGAGAGCGAGCCTGGGGAGGTCGGTCGACACCGCCTGCAACTGGAATACTTTCTCTGGTTGGACCTTCTCCTGGAGAAGAAAGACGAGCACGGCGGGCGAATGCAGGAGCACGCGGAGGCGGTCGGCGATACTCTCCATCACGGCGGCGGCGTCGGGCAAGCCATGCAGTGCGGTGGCGACTTCGACTAGAAGGCTGGCGCGGCGATGCTCTTCGCGGGAAAGCTGATTCAAGCGGAGAGCTTCGAGTGCGGTGCCGAGCTGGGCCGCCAGGATGGTGACTTTGGCCACGGAATCATCGTTGAAGGCGGCATCCGGCGCGCTGTGCACGAAGGCGATGGCGCCGATCACTTCGCCTGAAACCAGCAAAGGCGCGGCCATGGCGGCGTGCGCTTGGCGCTCGGCCAGCCAGCGGTAACGGGTGGCGTTGACGTGGTTGAGGAAGAAGGGGCGACGCCTCTGAACCGCCTCCAGGGCGATGGATGGGTCACGGGATGGGTCATGGGATGAATCTGCGGGGCCCAGTCGAATGCCGCGAAAGGGCTCGATCTGGTCGCCATCGGCTTCAGCCCCGACGAGCTCACCGCTGGAGGAGCGCCTCCAAAAGTAAGCGCCGCTGGCATGGAAGAAAGCGCGCGTGAGGGCGCAGAAGGAACGGATGAGCTGGCTGGTATCGCTGCTTTGGAAAGCGGCCCGGGAAAGCTCGAGGAGGAGCTTCTGAAAAGCCGCGTCAGACTGAGACGCGTCCCGGGGCTGCGAATTTCCATTATCGCTGGTCAGTGCGCACCATTCGCTTGAGCTAAGCGGTTGAAAACAATTGTTTTATAAATAAAACCTACGCTTGATTCTCAAATTGAGTCAAGGAAATAGAAGGGGCAGTATCGAGTTGTGAAACGGCACAGGCAGGAGTGATAAGGCGTCTCATTTTGGGATCGGGTGATCGGGCCATACGTGATCGGGTGATCGGGTCATCCGGTGATCGAAAAGTCAAAAGCGAATCGCATTTGAATTTGGAAAACCTGATGGCGCGATGACCCGATCACCCCATGACCCGATCACTTGTTCATGGCCTTGCGGAGACACGAAAGTAATGCAAGGAAAGAACTTTTGATACCCGCTGGGGTGGTCCGTACACGAATATAGATACGTGCTGAACAACAACGGAGGAACGTGTCTATGCAAGCCCTACATCGGCTGTTCGCGGTGGGTCTGCTGCTGATTAGCGGATGCGTCGCAACCAGTGCTCCCCTGGCATGGGGACAAGACGAAATCAATCGAAAAACAAAGAGCAGGGTGGCGCCAGTGTATCCGGAACTGGCGAAACGCATGAACATCTCTGGCGTGGTCAAGATCCT